>NZ_JXOK01000011.1 GCF_000830505.1 Vibrio mytili
CTGTTGCTGTTGCTGTTGCTGTTGCTGTTGCTGTTGCTGTTGCTGTTGCTGTTGCTGTTGCTGTTGCTGTTGCTGTTGCTGTTGCTGTTGCTGTTGCTGTTGCTGCTGTTGCTGCTGTTGCTGCTGTTTCTGCTGTTGCTTCAGTTTCTCCTCTACAACCGACAGATTTTTCCTAGCAGCCTCAAAATCAGGCTTTTCTTGCAGTAAGGTGTTGTATAAATCAGCCGCTTCTTGCAATTGACCATTTTGTGCCAGTGCGTTCGCAAGGTTATATCGTCCGTCTATTGATGAGTTTCCAGAAAATGCAGCAATGGCCGCTTCATAATCCCCTGCTTCATAACTGGCTGCACCTTTCCAGTTGGGGTCAGTAAACTGCTTTTGGGCTTGCTCATACTCTCCTTGCATGAAGAGTTGAGCACCTTGCTGATCTGGATTGAGAAACGGACTCGCTTGAGCGTCAGGCGTCCAGGTCATTGGTAAGAGAGTCATAGCAAACATCCATATCAAACCTCGGCGAAACAATAAGGCTGCGGGCAACAGCACGAGTGGCAACAGCCAAAAACCCCCGTTTATACGTGTATCGGCTTTCATGTTGTCATTTTGTTTCGCTGCGAGATTTTGACCTGCTTTGTTGGTAAAGGCTGCAATGTTCTCAATGTCCCGGTTGTTGTACTGAATAGGAACAAAGATGCCACCAGACTGCTTGGTTAGTGTTTGTAGGTTTTTCAAATGTGTTTTCGCTACCACTGTTGTACCTTGGCGGTTTTTTAGTAAAACGCCGTCAGGTAAGGCGATAGGAGCGCCGTCCGCCGTGCCAACAGCGAGAACAGATACACGAACGTTTGTTCCTTGTAATGATGCCAATGATGCTGAAAGTTCAGAGTCATCGAGATCATCAGCGAGAACAATGATGTCACCTTGATTAACACCAGCTTGCGTAAATTGACTCAATGCCAAATCAATGGCTGCGGGTAAATTTGCTCCCTGGAAAGGCATCAAATCTGGTGATAGGTTTTCGATAATGCCAGCCAGCGTATTTGAGTCTTTCGTAAGTGGACTTAAGCTATAAGCGTCACCTGCATAGGCAACTAAACCTGTTGAGCCTTCCTTCCAGTGTGGAAGTAAATCAAGGGCCTTGTAACGGGTTTGTGCCAATCGATTCGGCTTAATATCCGTGGCATACATAGATCGTGACATATCCAACACCAAGATACGATTTTGGCTGAGCTCGAAACTTGGCCGAGTATTGGATTGCCAACTAGGACCGGCAAGTGCGATGCATGCTATTGCCCAACTGAATCCCCAAATACTCAAGTAGTGCTTTGATTGACTGGAGTGCCCAAGTACTTTCGCCAAATGAGGAGCGATAAGCGAGGATTGACTTGCGGTCAGTTTTTGATTGAACTTGAGCACCACAGGGATAGCGATTAGCCCAATTAACCAATAAGGATGAAGGAAAATAAACTCAGCCATGCTTTCTCCTTAGTAGGAATAACCACACCGAAAGGAACAATGCTGCGCCTAGTGGGTATGGGAACCACTCTTGTTGTGGTCGCCAAGTTTGTGTGTCGGTAGATACAGGTTCCAGTTGATTGATCGTGTCGTATATTTTCTCTAGCTCAGCTGTGTCCCTTGCTCGAAAATACTGACCGCCTGTCATCGTTGCAATTTGAGTGAGTGTTTGCTCATCAAGATCTGCTGCGGTATTGACTTTGCGCGTCATGAAGAACTCTTTCACCCTCATTTCACCTGCGCCTACACCCACGGTGTAGATGGTTGCGTTATACTTTTTGGCGATTTCGGCGGCTTCAATAGGATCGAGAACACCCGCAGTATTGCTGCCATCACTGAGTAAAATAATCACTCGCTGAGGCGCGTCGCTATCGACAAATGTCTTGGTTGCCAAACCAATACCGTCGCCTATGGCAGTGCGTTGGCCAACTAAACCGATAACGGTCTGATTAATTTGTTGAATAACGGTCTGACGATCTGCGGTAAGTGGGGTTTGTAAATAGGCATGATCACCGAAGAGAACGAGTCCTAAACGATCGCCCTTCCGCTTAGCGGTGAAGTCAGTGAGTACCCTTTTCACTGCAGTCAGACGATCGATATATTCATCGTCTAAGTTCATGTCTTCTTTTTGCATTGAACCGGAGAGGTCAACCACTAACATGAGGTCACGATACTTTGGTTGAAACTCGACAGGATCGCCATACCAGACAGGGCGAGCACAAGCGATAACTAACAGTCCCCATATGCAAGCCGACAGCACTTTTCTTAGCCATTGGTTAGGTCTGTTATGCTGTTGACTATTAGGCAGATAAGCCAGTTGTATATCCGCTTGTTGTTTCTCTTCTGGCAACAGTTTGTAAAGCACTACGGGCAGAGGAAGCAATGCAAGTGCCCACCACCATACTAACTCAATGTGTAGCCACTGATTCAGTATTGTCACGAAGGTTTGCTCATTCACGTTTTCTCGCCTTTTTCTTCGGTGGCAAAGCGTGGTTGATCCAGAATGTGCAATCATCAACTAAGGATTGATGTTGTTCTTGATCGGATTTTTGATATAAGGCGGCTTGCCACTGTTGTTGTTTATCGACAAAGCGATTTTCATCGGTTTGCTTATCAAGAAACTCATACCATGCCGTTCCTGTCAAAGGGGCTATCACTTCACGCGGGAAGTAGCTTAGCGCTGCTTGACGAAGAATTTCTAAAGCGGAGGAAGGAGTATTCGTTGATGTAGTTAAAAGTCTTAATGCGGTTTTTTTTGCTCGTAAGCGCTTTTTACGCCACTTGTAATAAAAACATACACTCAAAAGGATGAAAATAATACCAGTCAGTAATGCCCACCATCCCCAAGCAAGTGGGAACCAATCAGGCGCATTCGGTAACATTAAAGGTTCAAGGTCTAGGCTTTGGGTATTTGTTGTCATTGTTATTACTGCTTAATTTACGTTTGATTAGTGATTTGGAGTTAAGGTGCTCATTTTATCACTCACTTATCTGGTTATTTAACTCAATTGTTGGACGAGAGGCGAACCACTACACAAGCTACTAAATGGAATCGACATCCTGTGGCATTGTTTTTTGATGGACTCTTGGTGCTGGGTAAAATGTGATTCCAACTCTTTGCGTTGCCCTTTAGATGCAAAGTCAAACCATTGCGTTCGACGGCCATCTGAGGCTTTAGCTTGGCCTCTGAAGTCGGTTTCACCTCGCTCTAATGGGTCATAAAACTGCACGACACGCACACTATTGTGTTGTTTTAACCGACTAAGCTGGGCAAGTTCGATATCCGTGATGTGAGCAAAGTCACTCAGCATTATGACTTCGCTACCTTTTGGTGTTAGCGTATGCAAGATTTCGATAGCATTGGCATAAGATGAGGTACGAAGCGTATTTTGCTCTTTTAGGTCGAGTTGACGGTTGTGGATGTCGAGAATGGCATGCAAAATTCTCAGCCCTTGCTTTTGTAGAGAGGCTGGGCGGAACTCCAGACATTGATGCCCATTGTCGATGATCGCTCCGATTCTATCTTTCTTCGCTAAAGTGAGCCAAATCAGTACACTCGCGAAGTGGGCTAACTGCACTGATTTTAAGACATATTTAGAACCGAAATAGAGGCTCGAGCTCAGGTCTATGTATAAGATTACGGCTTGTTCTTTATCTTCTGAGAACAGCTTTGTATGTGCTTTCCCCGTGCGCGCGGTGACACGCCAGTCGATGCTGCGAATATCATCACCAGGTTGATATTGTCGGACTTCCATAAAGTCCATGCCTCGACCTTTTTGGCGACTGATATGGCTGCCGCTCATCTGTGACCAAATGCTTTGAGCAGGTGGCATCCAACGTACAGACTGGGTCCGATAATGCAGCAGTTCTTCAAGCGTTAATGTCACCCCATTAGCATGAGGTGGCAATGAATGTGTTGCCGACATATGACTCACCTGCTTCATGCACTACCAACAAGGTTTAACAGCTTATCGATAACTTGATTCGCGGTGATACCTTCCGCTTGCGCATGGTAACTTAGCAACAATCGGTGGCGTAACACAGGGTAAGCCATTGCTTGCACATCTTCAGGTGAAACAAAATCACGTCCTGCTAACCAAGCATGAGCTCTAGCACAACGATCTAAGGCGATAGTCGCGCGTGGACTGACGCCCATAGCCAACCATTTATCTAATTCAAGATCGTATTCTGTGGCTTGTCTCGTAGCCATAACGAGGCGAACAATGTATTGCTCAATTGTCTCGGCCATATGAATGTTAAGGACTTCAGCTCGTGCAGTGAAAATATCTTGCTGGCTGATACTAGGGCGTTCGAGGTTCGCTTCACCTTTCGCTTCACCACGATTAATTCTTAATATAGCCAGTTCATGTTCCGTGTCCGGGTATGCCACTTCTAAGTGTAATAAAAATCGGTCTAACTGAGCCTCAGGCAGTGGATAGGTACCTTCTTGCTCAATTGGGTTCTGCGTGGCCATCACCAAAAACAGATCGGGCAACATATATGTCTTACGGCCAGCCGTGACTTGCTTTTCTGCCATGGCTTCTAACATGGCCGCTTGTACTTTCGCTGGTGCACGGTTGATTTCATCGGCAAGGATGAGTGAATTAAATATAGGACCGGACTGAAAAGTAAACTCACCTGTTTCTGGTCTGAAGATATCTGTACCCGTTAAGTCTGCAGGTAACAGATCTGGAGTAAATTGAATGCGATGAAAGTCGCCTTCAACACAGTCCGAGAGTGATTTTACCGCACGGGTCTTGGCTAACCCCGGAGGCCCTTCAACCAAAATATGCCCATCAGCAAGGAGCGCGATCAATAACTGTTTTACCAGCTCTTGTTGGCCAATGATTTGAGACTCTAAATAGCGCTGGAGAGTATCGAAGTTAGTTTTATGCATGTTTGGACTCTCAGTATCCATATCATTTTCATTGTGAATATTGGTCATTCCCAACCCGTAAAAAGTTCCGAAGAATGTTAAGAATTTATATGGCGTCATACGGAATGGCAAGCAATGTATAAGGCGGAAATCGCTTAAATTATAGTGTGTTACATATATTTTTCATGAAATAGTGAGAAATAACTCGAGTTTTTCTAATTGTGGTCGATATACATTCTGCACAGCTGCATATTTCTCGCGAATGAGTTTGCCTGTGACTGATATGACACATGAATGATGAATCATTTAAAAGGCCCAAACATGCTGAAACTTCACTCTCTTAGTATTAAACAAAAAGTTGTACTCGGTATTACTTTTGCCGTACTCGCTTCAACCATTGTGGTTGGAGTTATGGCTCAGTATCAAGCGAGAGCAGTATTAAACCATCGACTGATTGATATCGAGCTGCCTTCTATGTTGCAACAGATTAATACTGAAATAGACCGTGAAGTAGTTCAAATGCAGAGAGCTGCGAAACAATTAGCAATGAATGAGTTCGTTGTTGAGGCACTCTCTGATTCGATCAATGACTCGTCAAGTGAGGAACAACTTGTCCGTGAGTTGAACAATGTAAAAGCTCAGTACGATTTGAATGACGCCTCGGTTGCAAATCGACACACAGGATACTACTGGAATCAGAATGGTTTCTTGCGTCAACTGAATCTCACACAAGATGCATGGTTTTTTGATTTCACGTCTGCCGGGAATGAAAACTCGGTCAGTGTATTCCAAGAAGCGAATGGCGACGTAAAAATGTTCGCCAATTTCCAGGACACCAATGGCATTTCCATGTCGGGTTTATCGAAATCAATGAGCGATATGGTGTCTTTGCTGAATGGTTTCAAAATTGAAAAAACGGGTTACGTATTTCTGACAAATGATAAAGGCGAGATTCAAATTCACCGTGACAAGCAAAAAAATCAAACTTCTGTCGTTCAGCTATTTGGAAATGATGCAAACAACTTATTGAATAAAAACAGCTTTAACTTGATTGAGGTGGAGTTTGAAGGCCGAGACAATTTTGTATCCAGCTTGTACGTACCCTCGATGAACTGGTTCGTTATTGGCGTTGTTCCGGTTGATGAAGTCTTCGCGGATTTAAATGCAACGGGACAGAAAATACTCGTCACCACAGTGGTTGTAGCAGTGATATTTATTCTGATGGGTATCGTACTCGCCAACAGTATTACCAAACCTATTCGAGAGATTGCAAATCGCTTCACAGATCTAGGTCAAGGAGACGGAGATTTGGCTCAGCGTATTGTCATACATGGTAATGACGAAATGGCGCAATTGTCGAAAGGTTTTAACGGTTTTATTGAAAAAATCCATACCACGATGAAAGAAGTCGCTTTAACCAGTGGCGCTTTGAGCCAGTCTGCATCGAGTGTATCGAGTAAAGCGACATCGACCCACAACAACAGTCAAGAGCAGCGCGACCAGACGCTTCAAGTCGTTACTGCCATAAACCAAATGGGGGCAACGATCAGTGAGATTGCGTCGAATGCTGCGACAGCCGCAGACACCGCTAATACCGCTTCTGATAACACTCAAACTGGTCATCAAGTCGTAATAAAAGCGAAAGATGTGATCAGTCGACTTGCGGTAGACGTTGAAACGACCAATGTTGTTGTGACTCAGTTGGCTTCTACAACCAAAGATATAGGTTCGATCCTGGGGGTTATTCGCGACATTTCAGATCAGACGAATTTACTTGCCCTAAATGCTGCTATAGAGGCGGCGCGAGCAGGGGAGCAAGGACGTGGTTTTGCTGTTGTCGCCGATGAAGTGCGAAATTTGGCATCGCGAACGGCCGATTCCACTGAAGAAATTCAGAAAATGATCAACCAACTACAAAGTGATGCTCAAGATGCTGTGAATGCTATGGAAGCGGGTAAAGCCGTGACGTTTGAAGGGGTTGCTTCTACCGACGAAGCCGTTTCTGTGTTGGTGAATATCTCTGAGCGAATTGCGGATATTTCTGATCGGAATACACAAGTAGCAACTGCAACTGAAGAGCAATCTACGGTTGTCCACGCCATCAATCAGAATATTGAAGAAATCAATGCGATCAATGAGATGACAACCGCGACGGCGGAAGAGTTGGCTTCTGCAAGCCACGATCTTCAGCAACTCTCAGCGCGTCTTGATGAGATGGTAGGTAGCTTCAAGCTATAGAGTTGGTTAGAATAAACAGAGTAACAAGTTTAATGACTCAACTTAGGTAAGTATTATGAACGACTTCGAAAAAGAGCTAGAGCAGATTTCTCAGGAAGTAGGGCAGGAAGAAGAAGTGAAGCTTCCTTCTCTGGAAGAGCAAAAGGAAATCGCAGCAGAGCTGAAAAAACTAGAAGCCGAAGGTAAATTGACTCCGGAAGTTCTAGAGCAATATTTTGGTAAGTTTAATCAGAAAAACGCAGTGCCGATTCACTAATCTACTGATTTTTATAATTATTGTAACATGAACTAGAGACTAATATGCTTAATAAGATGCTCAGAAGGTCGCCGCTTTTTCGAAGGTAGAGTTTGTTAGGTTACCTAAAGAAGCGATAGTTTATTGAGACATATGCCTGGTTAGGTAAAAAGGGAGGCTTACTCCCTTTTTTAATACTTGTCATACCTACACTCTAAAAAAGCAAGCCATTTCAGTAAGTTGAGAAATAGTGCTAGTTATTTTCATACTTGACAATACTAGCTCTATAACTAAATCTATTGCGTAGTTAAATCGAAACTACTAAAGGAATGCACAACGGATGGCGCAACAAGATAAGAAAGAGATCATTTTAATTACAGAGGGAAGCCTGCAGTCGTCTTTGTTGAAAGATGTATTGGAGACAAAGCTCGGTATTAATGTTTTTCTGATCACTCCAGAGTGCCTTTCTAGCTGTTCATTGGCAGATCAATCAGTTGAATATCAATCAGTTTCGGCCATTATTTTAGATTATAGTGTTGTTAGTGATGAGGTTTTCACTCGCTATATGGAGTTTAAAACAGGTGAGCTTAAGAGCACGCTTGAAATTCTTATAAATTGCGAGAAAACCATATCTACCGATCAGTTATTTGTTTGGGGTTCCTTAGCGGGTATCTTTTATACTTCTGATGATATTAAAACGCTTCAAGTCGGTATCGAGAAAGTGCTGGAGGGAGATATGTGGTTTAGTAGAAAGTTCTCTCAGCAATATATCACCCATCTTCGTCGTCACAGCAAACCGATGAATAAGAACACACCTGCCATCTTGACTAAAAGAGAGCAACAAATTATTACCTTCCTTTCGAGAGGGGCGTCTAATCAACAAATCGCTGAGCAGCTGTTTGTCAGTGAAAATACGGTTAAAACCCATTTACATAACATCTTTAAGAAAATTGATGTAAAAAATCGGGTTCAGGCTTTGATTTGGGCTGAAGAAAATTTTTCTGAAACTCCCTCAATTATATAAGTAGTTCTACGACGCTTATTTGTAGTGAAAAAGTTAATATAATGGATCTTTATTGTTTCAATAAGGATGGTTTATTGGATGACCTTTTTCACTCTCTCATTTTTACCGAGAGTATTCACTGGAATTATGGTTTTAAGCTACCAATACCTTCGGTATTTAGTGGGTCTTCTCTCAAAATCCCAAACAATCACTCAAAAATTTAGGGCGATTTGGTCATTTCTATAAATCCTTGTATTCAATAATGATTTATTAGTGCGATTTTGTCTCAAACTTGAGAACTTGTTTTTATTGTCCCACTTTTAATACATTTGTATTGTAAATGTTTCTCAAATGAATTTACTCTGACAACCTAGTGATTAGATACAGAAATAGTACTAGTCGTTTATTAGTAATCTAAGATGTAACGTAATTGAAGTATGAGAAAACCACATGGATCAGTACAAGGAAAAGCCTGAAATCCTCATGCTAACTCCC
>NZ_JXOK01000012.1 GCF_000830505.1 Vibrio mytili
AGAAAGCCGCATCACTTGATGCGGCTTTTTTTATATCTAACTTTTATACCATCTACCGTAAATACGCGTTCAGAAATAGCAAAAATAAAAATGGCTGAGAGTGAGGCAAACATTTTCAATGACTCCTAACTCCACTTCAACTTTTTGCGAACTAAAAGCGGCGCAATTGCCTAGGCTCTGTTGACCAGAGATGATGAATAATGTCCGGTCATTTGCTCCAATTGGTATGGAGATTAGACCACCTTACCTAGTTATTAACACTCAACACAGCGCCTTATAAGCGAGCAGAGCATCACACCCTCCCTTCCTCACACATCGATACAGCCAAGATCAGCCCCTATCAGTAAAAATTAAATTATGTTTGCTTGCGAAGTGACGATCGTATTTTTCAAAGCAATGAAGATCTAGAATGGATAGGAAGTAATGCTGGTCACAATAACCAATTATATATAGCCCCTGAATAATCCAACAAAGCGTTTCGTGCTTTTTGATTAGGAGAAGTCAGTATTTGACTTCAAAACCAACAAGGGTGACAGCCCAAATAGTGAAGATAAGGCTGAAGATTGATATAAGCCGCAGACTGTCTGGGATTGCACACGACCGGGACTTATTCGTCCGAAGGGCGAAACATGCTCACATGAACGTAAAAAGCCCCAGTCTTTCGACTGAGGCTTCGTATAAGTGGCGGAGCGGACGGGACTCGAACCCGCGACCCCCGGCGTGACAGGCCGGTATTCTAACCAACTGAACTACCGCTCCGCATTGGTTAAACGTTTGAGTCTAATAAGAACCTGGCGATGTTCTACTCTCACATGGGGAAACCCCACACTACCATCGACGCTACTTCGTTTCACTTCTGAGTTCGGGATGGAAATCAGGTGGGTCCAAAGCGCTATGGTCGCCAAGTAAAATTCTTTTTTGTAAATGGTGCTGATACCCAGACTCGAACTGGGGACCTCATCCTTACCAAGGATGCGCTCTACCACCTGAGCTATATCAGCATTGTGGTATCTCTTAGGACCAAAAAAGCCCGCTTTCTTTACAAACGGACTCTTTAATCGTTGCTCACCTTTTTAAAGGTAAAGACAACTTTATTTCAGGTTTTGAAACCTAAAAATATTAATTTAAAGCC
>NZ_JXOK01000013.1 GCF_000830505.1 Vibrio mytili
GCGCTCTTCTTTGTGACTCACACCACTTCGGAAGAGGCGGCCATTCTAGCGAGATAATTTTTAGTGTCAAACACTTTTTCAAATTATTTCGTTTTACTTATTGGCCTTGTCAACTTTGCTTGAACCCTTGTGAGCCCTTGCCCTGTCGACGAGGTGGCATTATAGAGATCGCGCTCACGTTGGCAAGCGTTATTTTTCAAAAATTGCAAAAATAATGGTTAAACGATGAGTTTTCGATCAAACCCTTATTTATCCAACTTTACCCCAAAGCAATAAACAAGTTATCCACAAAACTATCCCAAACAGGTGCTTTTATCCCCTATTAATAAAGAAGCTGCTTAACAGCAGCTTTCTTTATTAATAGGGGGCGCTCTGAAGTTATATACCAGAACCATCCTGTTCAGAACCATCATCTTCGTGGAGGCCACACTCTCGTTTCAAACCAAAGAAACGGGTTTCTTCTTCTGACATTCCGGCTCCCACTTACGAGTTGTATGTGTATCGCCTACAGAAAGATATCCTTCATCCCATAAAGGGTGATATGAGAGTCCGTGCTGCTCTAAATAGTAATGAACGTCTTTATTTGTCCAATCGATAACGGGTAAGAACTTAAACACACCATTTTGGATAGACAATATTGGCAGTCCTGAACGAGACTTACTTTGCTCCCTGCGTAAACCGGAAAGCCAAGTGCTGACATTCAGCTCTTTTAACGCTCGGCGCATTGGCTCAACTTTATTGAGCTTATTATATTTTTCGATCCCTTCAACACCCTGCTCCCAAAGTTTTCCATAGCGAGCTTCCTGCCATTGAGCACTTTCCTTTGCTCGGAATACTTTTAGATTGAGGTTAAGCTGTTCGGTTAACTCGTCAATAAAGCGATACGTTTCCGCAAATAAATACCCCGTATCAGTTAAGATCACAGGCATATCTGGTTTTACTTGGGTGACAAGATGGAGCATAACTGCCGCTTGGATACCGAAGCTTGAAGAGACCGCAAACTCTCCAGCTAAGTTTTCCAACGACCATTTTACTCGCTCTTGTGCCGAAAGCTGTTCGAGTTCGACATTGATTTGAGCAAGACGGAGGATTTGCTCCGTCTTTGTTAATGTCAGCAACTCTGCCAGCTCCGGTTTGGAAGCTACAGAATCAAGCATGCAAATCCCTCTTAGATACTTTGACTTCTTGAATGATGCCAGCGCGAATTGCAAAATCACCAAATCCTTCGCCAGCCTCACGCTCAGCGGCCCAACGGCCTACGAGCTGATCAATCTCTTCTAGTATCTGTTTGTCAGTGATGTTCTCTTTATACATCTTCGGAATACGTGTACCCGCTCGGTTACCACCTAGGTGAAGGTTATAACGACCTGGAGCTTTACCGACTAAACCAATTTCAGCCAGCATTGCACGGCCACAGCCATTTGGACAGCCAGTAACACGCAGGATGATGTTGTCGCCTTCAGGTAAACCATGTTTTTCTAGGATACCTTCTACATCAGTTACAAACTGAGGTAGGAAACGTTCGGCTTCAGCATGGCAAGAGGGCAGGTCGGGAACGCCACACACGCCATTGAGTTTTTACGCTGTTCACTGACGCTATCATCCACTAAGCCATGCTCACGAGCGATCTTCTCGATCAGCTCTTTTTGATCAGCCGGCACCCCAGCAACAATCAGGTTTTGGTTAGCTGTCATGCGGAAATCACCTTTGTGAATTTTCGCGATTTCAGCGACACCCGTTTTTAGTGGCTTACCTGGGTAGTCCAATAAGCGACCATTTTCGATAAACATTGCTAGGTGGAACTTGCCATCAATACCTTCTACCCAACCAATGCGGTCGCCCCGTTCAGTAAACTCATAAGGACGACTTGCTTCAAACTGAATACCAGCACGCTTTTCTACTTCGGCTTTAAAAACATCAATACCGACACGATCTAGCGTGTACTTAGTTTTGGCGTTCTTACGGTTTGAACGGTTACCCCAATCACGCTGAGTTGTTACAACTGCTGCTGCAACATCGAGTGTCTTGTCTAGAGAAACAAAACCGAAATCATCCGCACGACGAGCGTAAGTGGACGTATCGCCATGCGTCATTGCCAGACCACCCCCAACGAGCACGTTGAAACCAACTAATTTTCCATTATCAGCAATAGCGACAAAGTTCAGGTCGTTCGCATGCACATCCACATCATTTTGTGGAGGGATGACAACGGTTGTCTTAAACTTGCGTGGTAAGTAGTTTTTACCAAGAATTGGCTCGTCTTCTTCTGTTGATTCAACTTTCTCGCCGTCTAACCAAATTTCAGCATAAGCGCGCGTTTTTGGTAGAAGATGCTCACTGATCTTCTTCGCCCATTCATACGCTTCTTGGTGAAGCTCAGATTCTACAGGGTTAGTAGTGCACAACACGTTACGGTTAACGTCACCCGCCGTTGCAATAGAGTCAATACCAATACTGTTCAGCGTTTGGTGCATCAACTTGATGTTTGGCTTCAGTACACCGTGGAACTGGAACGTTTGGCGTGTAGTCAGACGGATACTTCCATATAGAGAGTGCTCCGTCGCAAACTTATCAATCGCTAACCACTGTTTTGGAGTAATGATACCGCCAGGCATACGAGCACGAAGCATCACATTATGAAGCGGTTCCAGTTTTTGCTTGGTTCGCTCATTACGAATATCACGATCATCTTGTTGATACATACCATGGAAGCGAATCAGTTGGAAGTTATCTGCCGTAAACCCACCCGTTATGCGATCCTGTAAATCTTGCTCTATGGTTCCCCGTAGTAAGTTACTTTGACCTTTAAGGCGCTCGTTATCTGACAGTGTTCCTAACTCTTCGCCTAATACAACCTGCTTATTATTTTCAATAGAAAAAGTCATTAGTACACATCCCTTTGATAACGTTTCGCTTTACGTAAGTCATTAATAAATTGTTCAGCATCGTCGCGAGGCATTTTACCTTCCTGCTCAGCAACGATAATAAGTGCGTCATGGACATCTTTAGCCATACGTGTTGCATCTCCACACACGTAGATATATGCACCGTCCTGAATCCATTGCCATACTTGTGCAGCATTTTCTAGAATGCGGTGCTGTACGTACACCTTTTCCGCCTGGTCACGGCTAAAAGCAACATCCAATCGGCTTAACGCGCCCGATTTTAGATACTTCTGCCACTCCACCTGGTACAAGAAATCTTGTGTGAAAGTGCGATCGCCAAAAAACAACCAGCTCTTACCTTCCGCATCTCGGTTTTCACGCTCTTGAATAAAACTGCGGAACGGCGCAATACCGGTACCAGGACCAATCATTAGAATAGGTGTATTATTATCTTCTGGAAGTTTGAAGTTATTATTATGCTCAATAAAGACTTTTACTTCTCCGCCCTCTTCTAGTCGTTGAGTCAGGAAGCTAGACGCTCCACCGTAACGTTTTTCTTCGTTGTGATCGTACTCAACCAGGCCTACCGTCAAATGTACTTCTTCATCGACTTCTGTTTGGCTTGATGCAATTGAATACAGACGCGGTGTCAAGCGACGAAGTAACCCTACCAGCTCATCGGCAGTGAGCTTGGTTTTCTTCTCTGAAAGAACGTCAACAATCTGAGTGGTAGCGGCGTACTCACGGAGCTTATCTTTATCTTCAACGAGCTTTTGTAATTTTTTGCTACCCGATAACTCGGCAAACTTAGTTACCAGTTGAGGGTTTGATGTCGTAATTTCATACTTACCAACTAGGGCGCTGTGAACCGATAAGCTTTCACCATCAACGTCAACGGTTTCCACACCAGACAATCCAACTTTACCAAGAATGGCGTTTGCCAATTCGGAGCTGTTTTCGAACCATACACCTAGCGCATCACCTGGCTGATATGTGAGACCTGAGCCCTCTAAGTCGATCTCAACGTGACGGACATCTTTACCTGAATCACGACCGGTGATTTTTTGACTGGTCAGTAATGTCGCGGTGTACGGGTTTTGCTTGCTGTATTGAGAATGCGCTGTCGCAGCTTGACCCACAGGGAGTTGCACGACGTCCGCTTCATTGCCAGTCGACAGTGTCTCTTTCACTTTTGCTAAAGCATTTTTTCGCCACTCTGAAGCCTCGGCTTCATAATCAACATCACAATCAATACGATCAATAAAAGGTTTTGCACCTAATTTTGACAAATAAGCATCAAAGTCTTTACCTGTCTGGCAGAAAAACTCATAGCTCGAATCACCAAGCGCAACCACGCCATATTGTAGATTTTCCAGCTTTGGTGCTTTTTTAGATTGCAAAAACTCATGCAACTCAATTGCGTTGTCTGGGGCTTCACCTTCACCATTCGTCGAAGCGACGATGATTACATGCGTCTCTTTAGCGAGATTCTTACCTTTGTAATCACTGGCATCAAACAATTCAACGGCAATCCCTTCTGCTTTTGCTTCTTGCTCCAACGCTTCGGCAACCCCTTTGGCATTACCGGTTTGAGAAGCAAAAATGATAGTCAGCTTACCTGCTGGCTGAGCAGATACTGCTAATCCAGCTTGAGCAACGGGCGTCGCTGCGGCACTCGTTTGATGTTGCGCTAACCCCCAAAAATATCCACTCACCCAAGCAAGTTGTTGTGAAGACAGTTCTGAGACAGTTTGTTGAAGTGAGTTGATTTGTTGGTCATTCAGCGGGCTTAAAATTGGAGAGGCTCCAGTTTGCCCGTTGTTATTTTCAGACATATTATTTCGAGAATACTCATTCTTTTGGAAAGACATTGTCACGACATCCCTATTCATTGCGTGACGATAGAGTACCCACTCTCTTTAATAACAAGAAAGAATAGAAGTGAATGTTTTATAACTTTTTGGAAGTAAGCATGGCCTATAATTTGCTCAACGGTCTTCAATTCGGACTTGCTGAAAGCCCACCGCCATCGCCGATTTTGAAGCCGTGTCTAAGTCTTCATAAAGACATTCTTCACCATGACTGTCGGTTAAAAGCACGAAACCACCCCGTGCATGCCTGAACTCCACAACCCATCCTCCTTCTTGAATAGATGGCTCAATAATCGCCTCGACAAGCTGGTTTTCACGAAATAGATGTCTTAATTCATTTACGGTCATCGCCATCCCTGCTCTAACTTTCATATTGATCCTAGATAAGCATGGTCTAACTGAAGAAAAGAGGGAAAAAAATTGAGGAGATATAATAAAGTGGTATAAAAAAACGTCGCTTATAATGCGACGTTTTAAAATACCCGACAGGCAGCACTTTCATCCGCTTTGGAGAATAGACTTTAGAACTGATACTCAGCACCGAAAAAGAAGCCATCGGCAAAAATATACTCTTTCCCTAAATCGGATATAAACGTTTCTGATTCGAGGTCAATGACACGATACCCACCTTTGAAAGCAAGCTGAGAGGCGTTTAAGGGGAGCCGATACTGCACACCCGCAATGAAATCTGTACTCTTGATACCATGGTTATCACCAAAGCTTACTTCACCAATCACGTCAAAGTGAGTATCGGGAACATTAATCTCAGCGTAGCCATACCATGCCCAAACAAACTTATCGAAATCTGAGTTGCTATCGTCAGCGGCATTAATGTACTTTGTGTCACTTAAATCACTGAAACTAATCCCCGCATCAAAATGCAGCAAGTCATGCTCTAATAATTGGTAATACAACGTAAGATCCAATTTATCGAACCCCATGTAGTCGGCATCGATACTAGAGTAGCGCAGGCGAGCATTCGGAACGTATTTTACACCGTGTTCAATTGATGCATAGAAAGATCCTGTAGTATGGCGCTCTCTTCTTACTTCATTTACTTTTGTGTCTGCCAACCACACTTCTGCACCAGCTTTTGTGGTTACAGAATTCCCCGCAAAAGTAGGAAGAGACGCGGCTAACGATAGTGCTGTTAAAGCGATGGTCGCTTTATTTGTCATTGTCGTATTTACTCCGAGATAACTGAGGGTTTACCCATTTAAACAAGCGACTTCAAGATGCTTGCATATCGTTATTGTACGTAAATAGTATCATATTCTTAGTCAGCCCTATCAAATAAATCCAAGATCTCGTTACTTGTAGCGTGGTTGAGCGACAACACTTTTAAAAAACCAAATACCTAAGGCTATTACGATTAACCAAGGCAATAACTTAAAAACCATACCAAGCATGCCCAGCAAGAACATGACGACCAAAGCGATACCTGTAGCAACAAAAACCGTCATCATAGTGATACCTGTAACAAGTAAAGTTGCGATAAAAACTAAAATAAAGATCAGCTCTAACATAATCATTTCTCCAATCATTTTCTAATCATTTAGAGCAGTTTCCGTACCAACTATTATAAAACATCCAACCTACTGATCTTAATATAAAAATAAAGCTAGAGTGAATAACACACTCTAGCTTTATTTTTATATATTGGTGATTGTGACCAATCTATGGTGAATTTTACACATTCAGCTCTTTGGGGATTTTTGCCAATGCGGCTTGTAATACTTCTAGTCCCGAGCCTGGTTTATGAGCATTTTCACTGATGTAGCGACGCCACTGACGAGCACCTGGCATGCTTTGAAACAACCCCAGCATATGACGTGTAATATGACCAAGGTATGCACCCTTTGCCAATTGAGCCTCAATATACGGATACATTTCTTCGACAATTTCACTGCGCTTCTTAATCGGTGAGTCACAGCCAAACAGTTCTTGGTCCACTGACGCAAGTATATAAGGGCTTTGGTATGCTTCACGTCCGATCATGACGCCATCCAGATGTTGAAGATGCTCCTTTGCTTCTTCTAATGACTTGACGCCACCATTAATGGCGAGGGTCAAATGCGAAAAGTCTTTCTTCAATTGATAAGCGCGAGGGTAATCCAGTGGTGGAATCTCACGGTTCTCTTTCGGACTCAGGCCACTCAACCAAGCTTTGCGTGCGTGAATAGTAAATTGCTCACAACCACCTTTCTCGGACACGATTGAGATAAAGTCCGTCAAGAATTGATAAGAATCTTGCTCATCAATACCAATTCGCGTTTTAACAGTGACGGGGATATCAACCACATCTTTCATTGACGCAACGCAATCTGCGACCAATTGTGGTTCTGCCATCAAACAAGCACCAAAGCGGCCATTTTGTACTCTGTCTGAAGGGCAACCGACATTTAAGTTAACCTCATCATAGCCACGCTCTTGCGCGAGCTTGGCACATTTGGCTAAATCCTCCGGATTCGAACCACCTAACTGAAGGGCAATGGGATGCTCCTCTTCGTTATAAGCAAGAAAATCTCCTTTTCCATGAATGATCGCCCCTGTGGTCACCATCTCAGTGTACAGTAGGGTTTCTTTAGTCATTAAGCGATGGAAGTAGCGACAATGACGGTCAGTCCAGTCAAGCATCGGAGCTACTGAGAGCCTGCACGAATGAGTCATGATTTAAACACCCTTTTTATATTGCCAAGGTTGAGCGTAACGGCTCGCTCAAAAAATAAGTCGGGTATTGTATACCCAGTCACTTCAAGGTGCCAGTATCCGAGACAATGCCTCACATTTCCTCACGCGTAACCCGTTCAGAGTCGCTACATATCACTATCGTTATGTTATTTTGTGACACCACTTACCTTGCCAATTGCTTTCAACTGACTTTATCTCATGATTTTCGATCTGATAGCAGGTAAAATGAGTTTTTCTAAGCGAATATCATCTTCGTATATAGAAATATATTACTCGGATAATTATGGTGGAAGGTTTGAGTCCAACAATCATTGAACAAGTTGAACATATTTGCGCAGAGCGTGGGGTTAGATTGACTCCGCAACGCCGACGAGTTTTTGAACTCATCTGCTCGAGCCGCAGTGCCTCAAGTGCGTATGAGTTGTTAGAACAATTAAAAGTCAGTGAGCCTCAGGCTAAGCCGCCGACGGTGTATAGAGCGTTAGATTTTCTTCTTGAACAAGGCTTCATTCACAGAGTAGAGTCCACCAACAGTTTTATCACCTGTTGTTCATTTAATAACCAGCAACACTTTTTCCAACTGCTTATTTGTGATAAATGTGGTGATGTCGTTGAACTCGAAGATGAGACATTGATATCCTTACTCGCAGAAAATGCAGAAAAGCTTGGATTCAAACTAACTAATCAAGTTATTGAAACCCATGGCGAGTGCCAAGCGTGTTCGTCTAAGACGAAAGAAAAAGTATAGAAGAAATTATGCGTGCTGAATTTGTAAATCCGTTTTTAGCTTCTTTAATGAATGTTCTAAAAACCATGGCTTCTCTTGAGCTGAAGCCACAAAAACCTCGAATCAAAAAAGATGAGATCGCACGTGGTGACGTTTCTGGTCTTATTGGCATGGTTGGTCCACAAACACGTGGCTCCATGTCGATTACCTTTGATGAAGCGCTAGCACTTGAAATCATGCATAATATGCTTGGTGAGCGACCAAATGGGCTCAATGAAGAAGTCACTGACATGGTTGGTGAAATCACCAACATGGTTACAGGTGGGGCGAAACGTATTCTGGCAGAGAGCGGTTTCGATTTTGATATGGCGACACCTGTCGTGGTATCAGGCAAAGGTCATACAATCCGTCACAAGTGTGAGGGTTCTATCATCATCATGCCGTTTACCTCTCAATGGGGCAACGCTTTTATCGAAATCTGCTTCGAATAGCCCGGTTCCAAGCCTAAAAGCGCAATAAATATCAACAAAAAGACCAGCCTATGGCTGGTCTTTTTAGTAGTAACCCAATCAAACATTATGCTTTATAAGCTTTGAATGCATTGATCAAACCGTTGGTTGAACTATCGTGTGAGCTGATTTGAGCGTCATCAGCTAGCTCTGGCAAGATCTGGTTAGCTAGCTGCTTGCCTAACTCAACGCCCCATTGGTCAAAACTGAAGATATTCCAGATTACCCCTTGTACAAAAATCTTGTGTTCGTACATCGCGATCAGGTTACCTAAAGTACGAGGTGTGATTTGCTTAACCAAGATAGAGTTAGTCGGGCGGTTACCTTCAAATACTTTGAACGGCGCAATAGCCGCAACTTCTTCCGCACCTTTACCTGCAAGAACCAACTCTTCTTTTACTGTTTCTTCACTCTTACCAAACGCAAGGGCTTCTGTTTGTGCAAAGAAGTTCGACATCAATTTCTGATGATGATCGCTGGTTGGGTTGTGACTAATAGCCGGTGCAATAAAATCACATGGAATCAGCTTAGTACCCTGGTGGATAAGCTGGTAGAACGCGTGCTGGCCGTTAGTGCCTGGCTCACCCCAGATGATAGGGCCAGTTTGGTAAGTCACTGCGTTGCCATCTCGGTCAACGTACTTACCGTTTGATTCCATATTGCCTTGCTGGAAGTACGCCGCGAAACGGTGCATGTACTGGTCATAAGGTAGGATAGCTTCCGACTCTGCGCCATGGAAGTTGTTGTACCAAATACCGATAAGCGCAAGAATTACTGGGATATTGCTTTCTAGCTCTGTTGATACGAAGTGCTTATCCATCTCGTGTGCGCCATCAAGTAGCTCAACAAAGTTGTCGTAACCTACTGCAAGTGCAATTGAAAGACCGATAGCAGACCAAAGCGAGTAGCGACCGCCAACCCAATCCCAGAACTCAAACATGTTATCGGTATCGATACCGAATTCAGAAACTGCAGTCGCGTTAGTTGAAAGCGCGGCAAAGTGCTTCGCCACATGAGCTTGATCGCCTGCTGTTTCAAGGAACCAATCACGAGCAGAGTGTGCGTTCGTCATGGTTTCTTGCGTCGTAAATGTTTTAGATGCAATCAAGAACAGCGTAGTTTCTGGATCAACCTTCTTTAAGGTTTCAACGATGTGTGTACCATCAACGTTCGAAACAAAGTGTAGGTTTAGGTGGTTTTTGTATGGCGCCAAAGCTTCTGTCACCATGTAGGGACCTAGGTCAGAACCGCCGATACCAATGTTAACGATGTCCGTGATCGCTTTACCTGTGTAACCTTTCCATTCACCACCGATAACACGCTCAGTGAACGATTTTATTTTCTCTAGAACTGCGTTCACTGCTGGCATCACATCTTCGCCATCAACAAGAACTGGCGTATTGGAACGGTTACGCAAAGCAGTATGAAGAACCGCGCGACCTTCCGTTTGGTTGATAGCGTCACCACTGAACATCGCTTCAATTGCAGATTTGAGCTCAGTTTCTTTCGCAAGCGCGATAGATGCTTAAGTGTTTCCTCATTGATGAGGTTTTTTGAATAGTCGACCAGAATATCAGCGCCAAAATGGACTGAATAGTTGTCAAAACGAGCAGCGTCTTGAGCAAATAGCGCTTTAAGGTCCATATCTTGCGCAGATTCAAAATGCGCAGTAAGCGCTTTCCACGCTTGTGTTTGCGTTGGATTGATGTTTTTCAACATGGTATTTATCCCGATGTTACAGTAGGTTCCATTCCTTACAGTCTAGCGAAACTGCGGAATCCCCGATTTAGCAAAAAAGTGAATATTATTGAGATGTTTGGGCATTTGGCCACAAAACAAGTCTTTGTAATTTATTTTCAGTCGCCAATTATGACCGAGAGCGCATACCCTCGCATTGAGTTAGGTCACGTTAGCTAGCCTGTTTTCTACCATTCGCCTATGATAAATGTTCTACATTTTAACAGGCTCTAATTGGAATAGGATAGACGCCAAATTAGAAATGTCCAAAGGAAGACTTATGTGGGCGCAAAAAACATTACATTTAAAAGCAAAACATCGCGGGTTTCACTTAATTACTGATGAAATTGAACAACAACTGCCACAAATCAACTCACTTTCAGTAGGTTTGTTACACCTATTTATTCAACATACTTCCGCTAGTTTGACCCTAAATGAAAATGCGGATCCAACCGTGCGTACCGATATGGAATCCCATTTCAATAAATTCGTCCCTGAGCGAGCGCCGTATTATCAGCATACTTATGAAGGGGATGACGATATGCCCGCACACATTAAAGCATCAACACTTGGCAGCTGTGTGACAATTCCGATCCAAAATGGCCAGTTAGCACTAGGAACCTGGCAAGGAATTTACTTGGGAGAGCATCGCGACTTTGGCGGCAGTCGCCGTATTATTGCGACCATCAATGGTGAGTAACGAGTAAAAAGATAAATTTAAGGCTAATCCCGATAAGTTTTTTAACTGGATTAGCCTAATGAAAGTTGCTTCTACTTCGGTTCTGATTATTTATTTGGAATATTCCATATCAACGCGAGGCGTGAGTTTGGTGACCAACTCATAGGCAATGGTGCCAATGTGGTTCGCGACTTCTTCTACGGGTAACTCGTTACCCCAAAGTATCGCTTCATCACCGACTTTGTCCGTGGCATCAGGTCCTAAATCAACGGTAAGCATATCCATTGAAACTCGCCCTGCGATTGGAACCTTGCGTCCGTTGACCCAAACGGGTGTACCATTCGGGGCGGTTCTAGGGTAACCATCGCCATAGCCAATCGCAATAACCCCCACTTGGGTGTCTCGCTCACTGGTCCACAGACCACCATAACCGACGCTCTCTCCCTTTTTCACTTCGCGAACGGCGATAAGGTGAGATTTCAGAGTCATCACCGGTCGATAACCTAGCTCTTGAGCGGTTTTATCATCAAACGGAGAAACACCGTACATGATGATTCCCGGACGAACCCAATCTAATTGACTTTGTGGCCATGCGAGTAACCCTGATGATGCAGCCAGTGAGCGTTCCCCTTCACAGCCCGCAGTTAAAGAATTAAACAACTCAATTTGTTGTAGGGTAATATCACTTTCCAACTCGTCAGCACAGCCAAAATGACTGATGTAACGCAGCGGTTTGGCAACATTCACACATTCATTCAGTCGCGATGTCAGTTGTTCAAATTGTTCAGGGCGCACACCTAAACGATGCATCCCACTGTCGATCTTGAGCCAAACGACCACCGGATTGTCTAATTCAGCCTGCTCAAGTGCGATGACTTGCTCCTCACAGTGCACTACGGTCTGAATGTTATTCGTCACTAAAACTGGTAAATCGCCTGATGAATAAAAACCTTCGAGCAACAAGATCGGTTTCACGACGCCACAGGCTCTTAACTGCAGTGCCTCTTCGATTCGTGCCACACCATAGCCATCCGCAGCCATGGCGCTATTTGCCACATGACGCAATCCATGCCCATAACCATTGGCTTTCACTACCGCCATCACTTTGCTATCTGGTGCTTGAGCTTTAACTCTTTGTAAGTTGTGCTGCAGCGCCGATAAATCAATGCATGCCCTAGCTGCTTTCATATAACTCATTGCATTACTCATCATCAATATCAAACGCAGGACCAGCGTAATTATCAAAACGCGAGTGCTGTCCTTGGAATGTCAAGCGCACCGAGCCAATAGGACCATTACGCTGTTTACCCAAAATGATTTCAGCCGTACCTTTGTATGGACTATCTGGATGGTAAACCTCATCACGATAGATAAACATGATTAAGTCCGCGTCCTGCTCGATAGAGCCTGATTCACGCAAATCTGAGTTCACTGGTCGTTTATCCGATCGTTGCTCTAGGGAACGGTTTAACTGGGATAGTGCAACAACAGGTACATTCAATTCTTTCGCGAGCGCCTTAAGCGAGCGAGATATTTCTGCGATTTCCAGAGTACGGTTATCCGTTAACGCAGGGACTCGCATCAATTGTAGGTAGTCGACCATGATCATGGATAAACCGCCATGTTCACGTGCAACACGACGGGCACGCGAACGAACTTCAGTTGGTGTTAAACCTGAGCTGTCATCGATGTACATATTCTTCTTCTGCATGAGAATCCCCATACTAGAAGATATCCTTGCCCAATCTTCATCATCAAGCTGACCTGTACGAATTTTGGTTTGGTCAACACGAGAAAGGGAAGCCAACATACGCATCATCAACTGTTCTGCAGGCATCTCTAGTGAAAAGATCAGTACCGGTTTGTCTTGTTGCATGGCTGCATTTTCACACAAGTTCATCGCAAAAGTGGTTTTACCCATCGAAGGACGTGCGGCAACGATAACCAAGTCAGAGCCTTGTAAACCAGCGGTTTTCTTGTTGAGGTCGGTAAATCCGGTGTCAACACCAGTGACGCCATCTTGTGGCGTTTTATACAACAACTCGATCCGTTCTAAGGTTTTCTCCAAGATGTTGTCGACATTTTGCGGCCCTTCGTTCTCGCTAGTTCGAGACTCAGCGATAGCAAATACTTTACTCTCCGCTAGGTCAATCAAATCTTCAGAGCTCCGCCCTTGAGGATCATAACCCGCATCCGCGATCTCATTGGCGACGCCAATTAAACCACGTACGATTGCTCGCTCAGCAACAATATCCGCATACGCATTAATGTTTGCCGCACTTGGCGTATTTTTAGCTAAGTCGGCAAGGTATGCAAAACCGCCAACATCGTCTAACTGCTCATGACGCTCGAGGTATTCCGACAACGTGATCAGGTCAAGCGGCTTACCTTGTTCGAGGATGGTTTTTACCCCCTCGAAAATAAGACGGTGTGGGCGACTGTAGAAATCACTGCTGACAACGCGCTCTGCGACGGTATCCCAACGTTCGTTGTCGAGTAAGAGACCACCGATCACTGATTGCTCTGCTTCTAATGAGTGAGGCGGCACTTTGAGTGCTTCGACCTGACTGTCTGAAGGTTTGCGATTTCTATTTTCCGCCATGATTTTGCTCTATAACTACTGATAACAGGGGATTATAACCTTAACCCATCTGAGATGCTTGCTTGAAGAGAAAATTAGTTGTTAAGAATCAGAATAACAATAACCAAAAAGTGTCGATATTTCTCACCTCCCCCACAGAGGAAAAACAACACTGTAAACGGCGACTTTCAAATGTATTTCCCGCAAAATATCACCGAAAAACGGATTTTTATGATGGGTTAGAGGTCACCAGATCTAATAAAATTTAACCAACCATTGACCAAAGTCAGTATCTGTATCAGTATCATGCCCTTTCTGTTAATAACGTTCGAGGTTTATGTGTCCCGATACTGGCTACTTAGCTTTAGCGCACTATGCATGGGAGCATCGTATGCTAATGAATCAGTACAGCCAGAGCAAAATATTGATACGCCTAATCCACTCAGCACCGAGGTTGAGTTTGGCTATCAAGCTCACACAGGTAACACGGACTCTCGTTCCCTGAATGCTCGTTTGAGTGCTGAATATACATCTGGTCGACACCGTTCTTATGGGGAGTGGAAATACTACAACCTTTATAAAGACGGCGAGGAAGATAAGCGTTCCTCTACTTACTCAATGCAAAGCGATTACAAGTTAGGCCCCAAAACCTACTTGTATGGCAGCTTTAAAGGCGTTGATTCTCGCTATAGTGCGTATTACAAAGACTATACTTTATCCGGTGGTTTGGGTTATCAGTTTGCTTACACGCAAAACTTCACATTAGAAGTTGAGGTCGGTCCTGGTTTTCGCTACCAAGAGCCAAATTTGGATGAGATCGATGACGACGACATTATCTTCCCTGATATCGTTCGTGAAGGGATTTTTCGGAGTAATGTCAGCGCTTCATGGCAAGCATTAGATAACTTAAGCTTTACAACCAACATCACTATGATTACGGGTAAAAGTAACCTCAATGTAGATAGTGAAATCAGTGCAATTAATGAAATCACTGAAGATATCGCTTTGAAACTGACTCATTCACGTCAATACCACGATAAAGTGCCGGAAGGTTTGAGCAAGGCGGACAGTATCTTTTCTGTTAACCTGTTGTTTGCGTTCTAATATCCAACACAGTAACCCCCTCTAAATATCAGATCCCAGACATAAAAAAAGCACCTCCTAGGAGGTGCTTTTTACTATTTCGTCTTGATACTGAATTACTCAGCAGCAACAACCTGTACTTTCGCAGTAGCGAAAACTTCAGAGTGAAGTTGAACGCTGATTTCGAATTCACCAGTTGTACGTAGAGCACCTTCAGGAAGGCGAACTTCGCTCTTAGCAACTTCAACGCCTGCCGCTGTAATAGCGTCAGCGATGTCACGAGTACCGATAGAACCGAATAGTTTGCCTTCGTCACCAGCTTTAGAAGCGATAACAACAGCTTCTAGAGCGTTAACTTTCTCAGCGCGAGCTTCAGCAGCAGCTAGTTGCTCAGCAACTTTAGCTTCTAGTTCAGCACGACGTGCTTCGAACATTTCAACGTTGCCTTTAGTCGCCATAACTGCTTTACCCTGTGGGATAAGGAAGTTACGCGCGTAACCAGATTTAACGTTAACTGTATCGCCAAGACCACCTAGGTTACCGATTTTATCAAGTAGAATAACTTGCATTGCTTAATCCTCTTTCTTAATAAACGGAACCGATTACTGATGCTTGTCAGTGTACGGTAGTAGAGCTAGGTAGCGTGAACGCTTGATAGCACGTGCTAGTTGACGCTGGTACTTAGCGCTTGTACCAGTGATACGGCTAGGTACGATTTTACCAGCTTCAGTGATGTAGTTTTTAAGAGTTGCTACGTCTTTGTAATCAATCTCTTGTACGCCTTCTGCAGTAAAACGGCAGAATTTACGACGACGGAAGAAACGAGCCATGGGCTATCTCCTGATCTTAAATTTGAGTAATGTTGTCGGCATGTAACACTAATTTTCCTACGCCATTTCGGCCAGTTTGATAAGCAACAAAACCACTTACCTTAATGTTACTGCCTGGTACTAAATTCTGAGTTAGTGCTTGTGACCCCACCCCGCTGACAACTACCGGCATACGACAATAAACTTGTCTCGGTAAATCAGCCTCGATAACAGTAGAGCGATGCTCTAGCCAAAACCGACAGTGTTCAATTCCACTTGGGCTTTTACTACGAATGGGCGGCTTGGCAATGGTGCCACTCAGCTCCATTCGATTGGTCATAACAGAACTTACTCAGCAGCTTCTGACTTAGCTTCAGGCTTAGCTTCAGAACGCTCTTCACGACGTGGAGCACGCTCTTCTTTTTGCTTAAGCATGATAGATTGCTCAGTGATCGCTGCTTTAGTACGCATGATCATGTTACGTAGAACTGCATCGTTGAAACGGAAAGCAGTTTCTAGCTCATCAATTACAGCTTGGTCAGCTTCAACGTTCATTAGAACGTAGTGAGCTTTGTGAAGCTTGTTGATTGGGTAAGCCAGTTGACGACGACCCCAATCTTCTAGACGGTGGATAGTACCGCCAGCTTCAGTGATAGAACCAGTGTAACGCTCGATCATGCCAGCAACTTGCTCGCTTTGATCTGGGTGCACCATGAATACGATTTCGTAATGACGCATGGGTTGCTCCTTACGGATTATTCAGCTTCCACAATTGGCTCAGTCGTCCAGAGGAAGCAAGGAACTAAAGATAATTGACTGAGTTTTAAGGAGCACGAATAGTACAGAAAGGGCGCAAATTAGGCAAGTGATTATTTGCTCAGCGTTATGGATATTTTATTTCTTGCCGGCGCCAGAAACGACAAAGGCCGCCAAACGAGTCGCGACCTTGTGAATCAACAAGTTAAATGGCTTATTTTACTTCTTCCAGTTGCGCACGCATTTGATCGATCACCGCTTTATAATCTGGCTGACCAAAAATCGCAGAGCCCGCGACAAACATATCCGCACCTGCCTCAGCGATTTCACGGATGTTATCAACTTTTACGCCACCATCAATTTCTAAACGAATATCGCGGCCCGACTCATCAATCATTTTACGTACAGCACGTAACTTATCCAACGTATGAGGAATAAACGACTGCCCGCCAAAACCAGGGTTCACTGACATAAGAAGAATCATATCAACTTTATCCATAATGAACTCAAGACTTGCCAGTGGTGTAGCTGGGTTTAGCACAACACCCGCTTTACAGCCATGCTCTTTGATAAGTTGCAGTGTGCGATCAACATGCTCAGACGCTTCAATATGGAAGGTGATCATAGAGGCACCGGCTTTAGCAAAATCAGGGATAATGCGGTCTACGGGCTTAACCATCAAATGGACATCGATGGGTGCGGTAATCCCATAATCGCGCAGCGCTTTACATATAGGCGCACCAAAAGTCAGGTTTGGCACGTAGTGGTTATCCATAACATCGAAATGTACCACATCCGCCCCCGCCGCAAGTACTTTTTCGACGTCTTCACCAAGACGTGCAAAATCCGCAGACAAAATGGATGGAGCAATAAGAAAATCTTTCATACCTGACCTCAGTAGTGATGAGCAAAAACAGCAAACCAATTTTCGCGCAATTCTACCGAAGCCAGTGGGGAGATCCACTATTTAGATGAAATAGTGTGAGAGCTAAGATGTCGGGTGGTATGAATCGGGGACCTGAAACAGAGCCAATAGCTCATCGACTTTATTACGTCCGTTGCCATTGCGGCTAATGGTACGTTTCACCTTGACCACACTCAGATCCGCACCGTGATACAAACGACGCGTTAATGTGGTGTCATGGTTGGAGATCAGAACAGGTATCCCCCGCTCGGTTGCGGTTCGTTCAGCAACATCAGCCAGCGCAGCTTGATCATCTAGTGTAAAACCATTACCTGCATACGAAGTGAAGTTTGCCGTATTCGAAAGTGGCGCATACGGTGGATCACAGTAAACCACACTGCCTTTGCGAGCACGACGGAACGTTTCAGGGTAGCCTTCACAAACAAAGGTGGCTTTTTTAGCTTTTTCTGCAAAAAACTCTAATTCCGCTTCAGGAAAGTAAGGCTTTTTATACGAACCAAACGGGACGTTAAAGCCACCTTTTTTGTTGTAGCGGCATAAACCATTAAACCCAAAACGGTTCATGTAAAGGAAGGCCAGTGAACGATACATCACGTCATCGGTATTATTAAACTCAGCACGCACGCTCAGATAGGCTTCCTTACGATTATTCTCGGCAATAAACCAACGCTTAGCTTCGGTGATATATTCTTCAGGGCGCTCTTTGAGTAGGTTATAGAGATTAATCAAATCTGGATTGATATCAGCAAGCAGATACTGATCATAATCCGTATTCAAAAAAATAGAGCCCGCACCAACAAAAGGTTCAACTAGCTTTCGAGCTGGCGGTAAATGACGTTGAATGTCTTCAACCAGTCCGTATTTTCCTCCAGCCCACTTGAGAAAGGCACGTTGCTTTTTCATCTACTGCTCTATCTATCGACCAAAAATTAAGGTTGCGGAATGTAACATATTTTTTTGCGAAGCTCAGGATTATTTCGCGCGTTCAATTTCGCGCTGAACTTGTCCTAATGATTTTGCCCATGGACTCACTGACTTAAGAGAATCAGGTAACGCTTCCACCGCATCTCGTGCCTGCTGAATGGTTGGATAATCTTTATACGTAATGATGTACCAGTCCTTCCCACTACGAATCGTTGGATAAACACGAACCTGATTATTCAATTGGTGCTTATCGAGAAATGCCTGTACATCCTGCATTCTTGTCATTGCCCCGAGTTGCAAAGTATAAGCTCGTGGAGAAAGCGCGTTTAACTCCTCTCGGGCAAACGAAAATTTAACCGCTGGACTGCTAGTATTGGATGTTGCTTGCGCGTTATTTGACGGTGTTGAGCTCGCTTCTTTTGCTGCTTCTTCACCCGTTTTCACCACTTTTATCAACGAGGATCCAGAGCTACTTTGAGCTTGAGAGTTCGACTCTGTTACGGCTTGTTTAATATTATCTGTATCCGCTTGCTCTGCTTTACCCTCAAGCAAGGCATCCACGACGTCAGATTCAATCACCACACGTTGATGTCTGTCTTCGCTTCCCACACTGGCAACCTCATCGGTAACCGCTGGAGGAAGAGCATCAGAGTCATCCGTCGCTTCATCAATTGTTGAGTCTGTATCGTCTTCCGCCAATGACGCTACCGCACCACTGCTCTGAGCGGTGGGTTCGGATAGGGTTGGAATAGCGGTTTGTTCTAGATTTCCGGTAATTTGTTGCATTTTATCATTAGGGCTTGGCTGGCTAAACATCCACCAATATCCTCCCACAGCCAATAACAACAACAGCAAGACCACCAGCACGATGTTACGCGGTGAACCAACGATTGAACGAATAACGACGCGTTTTTCCACTTTCATCTCTCCCAATGCCATGATGTCTCCCGGTATAGGGTCGACCTTCTTAAATGCATCCCGAACTCGTTTTTCAGAATCATCATCGACATACCGAACAACTAAAGACTCAAAGAAGTGCCTAGCTTCCACTTCGGATAGCAAGTCGATGTCGAGCTCTACTGGTTTCATTTCTTGCCCGTAACTAAGACGAGAAAGCACACCTTCCAAACGCCCCAACTGCGTAAACAGCAAAACGTTAATCGTCCAGTTAGGCTTGTGTTGAGCTTGTAGCACCAGCATCCATAGTTCTGAGATCAGGACGTCACTCAATCGATGCGCATCGTCCACAACAATAACGATATCACAATGATCTTCAGCGACAATTCGCTCTAAACTATCAAGCAAAGGCTCCTGTTGATTAAACAATGCACCTGATACTAACTGGTTTAAGATAAGTATACGATGTTGTTCATCATCTTGATTATTATGACAAAGTAGCAAACATTGATTCTTGTTACTGGCACGTACTTCAAGGTATCGTTGCGCTAACCAAGATTTCCCATAGCCATCATGACCATTGATCACGACCAAACTAGAGCCAAAATTGGTAAGCAACCCCAACCGATCGAGTAACTCGGTTTGAGATTCTAATTCCAGAACGTGGGCACCACTCATCTAACAACCTGCATAAACAACAAAAAATGACGCCAAATCGGCGCCATTACAAAGTTAAATATTCCGACCAAAATCGATGGCTTGCTGTAGCACTTCCTGTGTCGTATCAGCGATAACCTCAGCACAACCAATACCTGTCGGTAGTACTAATCTCAATTGACCAGAGAGAACTTTTTTATCACGCATCATGTGCTTAATAAAATCATCGAAGCTCATGCTATCCGGCGTATGTACTGGTAATTTAGCTCGGCGTAGGATGGCAATGATTCGTTCGAGCTGATCGTCGGAGATGAGCCCTCGGAGTTGAGACGCTTTTGCTGCCATCACGGTACCGGATGACACCGCTTCACCGTGAAGCCAATTACCATAACCCAGCTCGGCCTCAATCGCATGGCCAAACGTATGGCCTAAATTCAATAGCGCTCGAACTCCCGACTCTTTCTCATCTTGAGCAACGACTTCCGCTTTAATCTGACAACAACGCGCAATCGCGTAGGTTAACGCTGCTTCATCAAGTGCGTACAAACGTTCTAAGTTTTCTTCAAGCCAAGCAAAAAAGTCTGCGTCATAGATAATGCCGTACTTAATCACTTCGGCCATACCAGCTGCGAACTCTCGCTCAGGAAGTGTCGATAAGCAATTGGTATCTATAACCACTGCTTTCGGTTGGTAAAACGCACCAATCATGTTTTTACCTAGTGGATGATTGACCGCTGTTTTTCCACCTACCGATGAGTCGACTTGAGACAGTAACGTGGTTGGTATTTGAATGAAGTCGACACCACGTTGATAACATGCAGAGGCAAAACCGACTAAATCGCCGATCACACCACCACCAAGTGCGATGATGACAACATCTCGAGCATAGTTACCTTCTAACAAGAAATTCATCACTTGGTTAAACACATCCAAGTTTTTGTATTGCTCACCATCAGGCAGCTCTAACAAGGACGCATTGCAGCCAAGTTGTTCGAGTTGGCGCAGAATTTTCTCTGCATACAAAGGCGCGACTGTGACATTACTTATCACAACGACTTTTTGCTTTGCATTCTTATTCGAGATAACTTGAGAAAGGTACGCCGGGTCCTCAAATAACCCGGCGCCTATAGAGATTGGGTAGCTACGCTCTGCTAGATTGACCGTAATCCGTTCCATCGGTGTGCTCCAATTTGAAAAAGATAAAGACTTATCTCTCTTCTAGCATTTTTACGATCTGATTGGCTACCACTTTTGCACTTTGATCATCAGTGCGAACAGTATAATCAGCCACTTCTTCGTAGAGAGGATTGCGTTCCTCAGCAAGTTGCTCCAATACTTCACGTGGTTTATCGGTTTGCAATAGAGGACGCTTCTTGTCACGGTTAGTACGTGCCAATTGCTTCTCTATCGTCGTTTCTAAATAAACAACAACACCACGAGCAGAAAGACGATTGCGGTTCTCTTTGCTCTTTACAGAACCACCACCTGTCGCAAGTACGATGCCTTGCTCTTGAGTCAGGTCTTCAAGCACGTTTTCTTCGCGCTTGCGGAAGCCTTCTTCGCCTTCTACATCAAAAACCCAAGCGATGTCTGCACCAGTACGTTCTTCGATCACTGTATCAGAGTCAACGAACTCCATATGCAGTTGCTGTGCTAGGTGTCTACCAATTGTACTTTTGCCGGCGCCCATAGGGCCAACAAGGAAAATATTACGTTTTTCAGCCATGTTTAGCAGTAATTTACAACATTGATTCAATAAGATCGCCACAAGAAAATACAGCTAAGTCGCTGTTCTACCAAGCTTGTGGCACCAATTCCTCACAGATAATTCGTGATAAGACCCGAAATTATCCAAGCATGGTGCCACTAATGCAACTTTATTTTTTATCTAATCGCCTTTTTTACTTAAAACCACTATTGAATTACGACTTTAGGCGTCACAAAAATCAGCAGTTCACTCTTACCTACATTTTCATAACTTCGGCGAAATAACGCCCCCAATAAAGGGATATCACCGAGTAATGGTACTTTGTCGACAGAGTTGGTAATGCTGTGCTGGAAAATACCACCCAGTACGACAGTTTCACCGTTGTTAACCAGCACTTGCGTACCAATTCTTTGTGTATCAATCGCGACCGCTTCACCCGTCCCGGTTTTCACCACCTGACCAGGTCTATCCTGCGTCACGCTTAAATCTAATACCAGACGGTTATCAGGCGTAATTTGTGGCGTGACTTTCAAGCTGAGAACGGCTTTTTTAAAGGTAACCGAGGTTGCACCGCTCGATGATGACTCCAAGTAAGGAATTTCCGTCCCCTGCTCAATATAGGCAGGCTTTTTGTTAGTCGTGATCAAGCGTGGACTAGAAATAATCTCGGCTTTCGACTCTTGCTGTAACGCGGATAATTCCAAGTCGAGTAACGTATCAGTCCCCAGTTTGGCGACTTGGAATGCAATACTGGCTGCATTTGGGTTAGTGGCTGCTAAGTTCACGTTCAGGAAGTCATCAATTCCAACACTACTGCCCCCATCTCCGCCATCACCACCATCGTATAAGCCAATGGTGGCTAGGTTATTTTCAATAGAGCCACCGACCGTGTTGTTACCATTAATAGAACTAAAGCCCCAACGAATACCTAATTCATCCATATTGCCCTCATTAATTGTGACAATACGAGCTTCAATCTGTACCTGCTTCACTGGAATATCCAAAGATTCAATGATTTCACGGATAACTGAAATATTTTCAGGTAATTCGCGGATCAATAATGAGTTGGTTCGCTCATCGATAGTCATGCTACCGCGACCTGAAAGCATACTGATATTACCATTCCCATTAATCATTTCCGCAATATCTGACGCTTTAGCAAAATTCACCTTGATGATTTCAGATGATAGCTCACCCATTTCCTCTTCAAGCTTTTGTTTTTCCAATTGCATCTTTTCACGCTGATCAAGCTCATCGGTCGGCGCAACAAGAATCACATTCCCGTCAACACGCTTATCCAACCCTTTTACTTGCAGAATGATATCGAGAACCTGTTGCCAAGGCACGCCGTCAAGTCTCAGCGTTAGATTGCCTCCAACCGAATCCGATACCACCAAATTGAATTGGTTGTAATCCGCAATGAGCTGCAATACGTTTCGTACTGGAATATCTTGGAAGTTAATAGAAATCAGCTTGCCCTCTTTTTCTAAGATACTTTCATCAGGCACTTTTTCATTGGGCTTCAACTTGCTGACTTTGATTTCTAGATAACGCCCGCTCAGACGATAATCATGGGTATACTCTTCATTGATATGTGCAACGAGACGAGTAGTTGCTACCTCTCGAAACACTTCCACATCATCGACCACCGTGGCAAAGTCTTTCACGTCAAGCAGGTAAAGTTGATCATCTTTTACTGAAGTATTCAGTAAATCGATGCTCAATCCTTCCTGTACACGTTTAATATCAACGATAGCCGCAGGTGAAGCCAACTCTACAACAATAACTGCATCTTTATCTTTGTTAGTGCGAAAGTCGATACTCTTTAGCGCGTTCGATGGCGCATTTTCGGCTACTGCTATCGGGGCAAAAAATAATAACAACCAAAAGGAGAAGAGCCCGGTTAGCATCCTTGGTGTACGTATAAATCCTTGTCTCATGTTCATCACTCAATATCAAAAAAATAAATGCAGCTATCTCAAAGCCAACTTAACTTTACGCTTTTGCCAGCAGCCCAAACCATCCGGCAACGTTTCATTGATCAGTAAATAGTTATGGCTAACGTGGGTAACCTTGCCGTTGTTACGTCCAAGGTATTGACCGGGTTTTACTTTATAAACCGTGCCATTTGGCGCTTGGACAAGTCCAGACACCGTATTGCCCATGCCCATCACACCTTTTAGACGTAATTGGTTTAATGGAAATTTTTCTAACTTACCCGTTCGCTTCCTCGAGGGTGGCTGCCAACAATCTTCTCTGGCGACGGGTTGAGTAGCGATAGTTGCCTCTTGTGGAAGCTCGAAAGGTTCACGTAGTACTTTCGGGTCGTAGGCAACAGCGACATACTGCTCTGCAGGTTTCAGCTTTTCGACGTCACGTCGAGCCTGATTCTCTACATTATTGATATAGTCAGTCAGTGAGTCATCATTGGCTTGGCATCCAATAAGTAGCGCACCAGTCAGAGCCATCAGCAAAGATCTATTTTTCATCTTTCTTTTCCTCTGGCTTGAACTGGTAAGTATTCGCTCGCACCCGGAAATGCAGAGTTTCACTTTCCTGACTCACCCTCTGCCAAGTCACATCTTTGAATGTGATAATACGAGGCAATGTAGCAATAGCCTGTGAAAATCGACCAATATCGTGAAAGCTTCCAGTTAGCTCGATATTCAAGGGCAGACGATATAAAAACTGCTCAGACTGCTTTTCCCCCCAATCAATACGGGTGAACGTTAGTTTGTTGTCGATACCTAACTCATTGACTGAAGCCAGCATAGTCGCAAGCTCTTTCTGTGCGGGGAGTTGCTGTAATAACAATTCATAGCGTGTCGTCAGCTCATCTAACTGAGATTGAAGTTGAGGCAAGGCGGCGACTTTGTTGGCTTTTATTCGTAATGCGACTTTTAGGGTTTCTTCTTGCTGAATTAGATGGTTCAGGCGATCGTCCTTGGGTTGCAAATAAAACCAGTACCCAGCACCTTGCAGTATCGCAAACAGTAAGAACACCACCATAAGCTGAGGGACCAAGGGCCACTCCGCCATTTCATCCATTTCTAGCTCTTGCCAATCAGCCATGATGTGCCTCCTTTGCTTGCGTTGTATCTTTAAACATGAAGGACACCTTGAAAGTCTGGAACTCTTTACCAAAGCGGGCTTTACCGTGAACAATAGAGTGCATCTCTACATCCATTAGCTTGGCCGATCGCTCCATATTATCAAGCATGGTGGCCAAGCGAGGTGTGCTGTCCGATATACCTGCAATTTCTATTTCAAGATCGTTCATTTTGATCTTGTCGACATATACACCTGCAGGGATAACCGACGGCATAAGGTTCATAAATTCCGTGGTTTTATTACGACCGTTTTGCAACCCTTCTACCACTTTTAAGCGCGCTAAGATTTTGCTGTGCTCTTGCTCTGCGATTTTCATGGCTTCAATTCGTTGGTCGAGTTCCGCAATGTACTGCGTAAGATAATCGAGACGACTTTGTTGCTGTTCTTGCTGGTACTCATAAAACTTGCCAACGCCCCATTGAACAGCGACGGCACAAAATAGACCTAAGATCACCATTCCAACAAAACGACGTCGGTGTGCTTCCCTTTTGTTGTCTCTCCAGGGCAGCAAGTTAATGTTATAAAGCACGTTCACCTCCTAACCAGCGAATGCCTCTTATGGCCAAACCTGCCGCTGCAGAAAAATGGTGCCAATCCACGGCTTTGCGCTTACGCTTGGACACTTTCATCTCAAACAGTCCAAGTGGATTGAGCAGTTCACACTCGATCGCCAGTTGATGTGATAACTCTTCTGCCAACATTGGGGTCGCCGCCCCTTCTCCTGATAGCCAGATTCCTTTAATGTTTTGTTCACCATTCATGGAGGTGTACAACTGGATCTGACGCTTAACACGCTCAGCCATCTGGCGATTGAACCGCTCGGTTTGCAGTTGTTCATTTTCATCAAGCGGCTCGCTTGGAATAGCGGGCTGTAAATGGTTAGCAGAACTAGAGCAGGCAAACTCTTTGTGGAACAGCTCGCCTTTTTTAGTAAACATGGTGAAAGAGCTGGCCGTTGTTCCGACATCCAGCAAAGCATATTGCCTTTTGTCAGGAAAACGCTCAGACACTAATTGCCAGATATTTCCTAAGCTTTGAGAGTGCACATCTACCAATACCGGGTTTAGACCTGACTTTTGTAAAACATGAATTCGGTCCTCGACCACTTCTTTGCGGGTTGCAAAGACTTGATAACTGTTTGACCCACGCAACCCTTCCTCTCCGGTTAGGAGGATAAAATCCAAGCTCAGTTCTTCGACAGGGAAAGGGGACTGGTGCGAAAACGCCTGCACAACAGCAAACTCAATTTCATGCTCTTCAAGCTTTTGATCAATTTGTAATTTCTTACTGATAACCGAACTATCAGGTACCGATACCGCCACTTTTGTTGCTAAAAAAGGAAGCTCTTTTTTCAATTTCTTGAGGGTCTTTACAATTTCTTGATGATTTATGGTGTTCTTTTCAGCGACAATACCCTCTTTAAGTAATATTTCTTTGTAGCCCAACAAGGCATAATTGTCCTCGTTTGGGCTAAGTACGACGGCTTTGATGCTGTTATGACTGATGTCTAAGCCGGTAACGATTAATCTATTCATCTCTACTCTCGCTCCGAAATTTCTTCGTGCAAAGGTTGTTATTAGCACCCAAATAAGAGTTAATATCTCTATGTGCTAAATTTTTAATCTAAGAGTACAAGGGTTTGCCGTTACACAGCCTCAACCAATCAGGGATTCTCCGGTGAAGTTCATAAAGCGTTTATTATTATTAACATTGATTTGCATAATTCTTGGAGTCACCACTATTTTTGGCTTCTACCAATATGTGAAGACAGAATTGCCAGATGTTGCAACTCTAAAAGACGTTGAATTACAAACACCTATGACGGTGTACAGTCAAGATGGGAAGCTGATCGCACAGTTCGGCGAAAAGCGTCGTATTCCTGTTGCTTACGAAGAAATTCCTCAAGACTTAATTCACGCTCTGATCGCAACCGAAGATAGTCGTTTTTACGAACATCCAGGTATCGATCCGATTGGTATTACGCGAGCGGCTGTCGTCGTTGCGCTGTCCGGCTCCGCAAAGCAAGGGGCAAGTACCATCACGCAGCAGTTAGCGCGTAACTTTTTCTTGTCCAACGAGAAAAAGCTGATGCGTAAAATTAAAGAGATATTTATTGCTATCCGTATTGAACAGCTGCTTACCAAGCAAGAAATCATGGAGCTCTATGTCAATAAAATCTTCCTTGGTTATCGCTCTTATGGGTTCGGTGCTGCTGCTCAAGTCTACTTTGGTAAACAAATTGACGAATTGACTTTGAGTGAGATTGCGACATTGGCTGGTATGCCAAAGGCGCCATCAACCATGAACCCTATCTATTCTCTTGAGCGAGCTACCGCGCGTCGCAACGTGGTGCTCATGCGTATGCTTGATGAAAACTACATTACGCAAGAGCAGTACGAAGAAGCTCGTAGTGAAACGATAGAGGCGCATTACCACAGTGCAAAGATTGAACTGTCTGCACCTTATGTGGCTGAGCTCGCTCGTTCTTGGGCGGTGAAGGAATACGGTGAAGAGCATGCCTATACCTCAGGTTTGAATATCTACATGACAGTAGACTCTAAGCTGCAAGACGCCGCGAACAACTCGGCCGTCAACAACTTATTGGCCTATGATGAGCGCCACGGCTTCCGCGGTCCAGAAAGCGTATTGTGGAAATCAGGTGAAACCGCTTGGGATACCGAGCAAATAGAAAAGCACCTTAAAAAACAACCAACCTATGGCCGCCTATTGCCAGCAGTAGTCACAAAAGTAGACGGTAAAACTGCACAGGTTTGGGTGAAAAATCATCAAGAGCAAACCATACCGTGGTCAGGACTCAACTGGGCACGTAAATACATCAGTTCCGAGCGTCAAGGTTATGCGCCAAAATCAGCGCAAGAAATTATTGCAGCCGGTGAGCAAGTTTGGGTTCGTCAACTGAGTAGTTCTGATAAAGATGGAAATACGACCCAAGAGTGGAAATTAAGCCAAGTACCAACTGCAAACACAGCATTTGTTGCTATGGACCCTGAAAATGGTGCCATTCTGTCTCTCGTCGGTGGTTTTAACTTTGTTCACAGTAAATTTAACCGTGCAACCATGGCGGTGCGCCAAGTCGGATCCAGTATCAAACCGTTCATTTACTCAGCGGCTCTGGATAAAGGTCTGACATTAGCGTCGCTGATAAACGACGCACCAATTAACAAATGGGATCCAGGTTCAGGTTCTGCATGGCGACCAAAGAACTCACCACCAACCTATGGCGGTCCAACTCGTGTGCGCATTGGCTTGGCTCAATCGAAAAACGTGATGGCTGTTCGTACTTTACGTGAAGTAGGGTTAGATGAAACTCGACAATACTTAACGCGCTTTGGCTTTGACATCAATCACGTACCTCGCTCAGAAACCATCGCGCTTGGTGCCGGGAGCTTAACACCTCTTAAAGTTGCTCAAGGCTACTCAGTGTTTGCAAATGGTGGCTATTATGTCGAGCCGTTCTACATTGCTCGAGTTGAAAATAGTTTTGGTGACGTATTGTTTGAAGCGAACCCTAAAACCATCTGCCAACAAAACTGTCCGCAAATGGCGAAGAAATATGAAGGAAATCGCTTTGCTGATGAATTTGGAGAGCACGATGTCGCTATCCAGCGCCCTGCGACAGACAACGCGGTTGAGAACCAAGAAAATCACTACGCACCACAAGTCATTTCCGAAGCCAATGCATTCTTAATGCGTGAAATGATGTACAGCAACGTATGGGGAGGCGGTAGTTGGCGTGACGGTACAGGCTGGAACGGAACAGGCTGGCGAGCACAAAAACTTGAACGTCGTGATATCGGTGGTAAAACCGGCACCACCAATGACTCAAGAGATACTTGGTACAATGGCTACGGACCGGGCATCGTGGCTATTGCATGGGTTGGCTTTGATGACCACTCCCGTACGCTTGGTCGCAGCTCAGTGAACACGAATTTAGGTAAAGGGCAAATCTCTGGCGCTGAATCTGGCGCTAAAACCGCGCAACCAGCTTGGATTGATTTCATGAAAGTCGCGCTAGCAGACAAGCCAGAACAACCCAAACACATACCAGACAACATCGTGCAAGTTCGTATTGATCGTGATAGCGGGATGTTAACGAACAAGTCTGATGGTTCGTCCATGTTGGAATACTTCGAGGAAGGCACTGAGCCAACCGAATACTCAGGCAGCTTCCTAGAGGATACGATTTACTCCAATGGCACAGGAGGCGCATCAGAAGAGCTCTTCTAAGCGACTAACTAAGCAAAACATAAACAAGACAAGGGGAGCCTAAATGGCTCCCCTTATTTATGATTGATATATGCTTAGATAAAACCTTTATCTTTAGTTTGCCACAGTCACTGACGACGACGCCAAAATAGCCTTAATTGTTTCTGCCAAGGATTCAAACCTTTTACGTAGTGGTGAACCAGGACGGTAAACAAGTACAATTCGACGCGAAGGTGTTGGATTTACCGCAGGAATATAGCAAACGCCGTCCTTTTGTTTCTCAAGTGGCAGTGAGAGCTGTGGTAGCAACGTAATTCCGCCACCTGCTGCGACCATATTACGCAGTGTTTCCAAACTTGTGGCTTTAAAACGTTCATCATCTTTTGCGCCAGCAGCAAAGCAAAAACCTAACGCTTGATCACGCAAACAGTGTCCGTCGCCCAAAGCCAGCACCGTCTTACCTTTTAACGCCTGCATGTCGACTTGCTCGAATGATGCCCACTCGTGATCACATGGTACCGCCACACTTAGCGGTTCGTTATACACATCAATTTCTTTAAATGGCTCAGTTTCTGCGACAGAGGCCAACACCAAACAATCCAATTTCCCTTCTTCCAACTGACTCACTAACTGATGAGTTTGAGCCTCATGCAGAAAGAGTTCGAGTTCCGGAAACTCTTGCTTTAGCTTTGGTAGAATCTTAGGCAGAAGGTAAGGACCAACAGTAGGAATAAAACCGATATGCAGTGGTCCTGTCATTGCGCCATTCTGCCCACTGGCCATATCTTTAAATATTTTCACTTCACTCAAAATGCGTTTTGCTTGCTCGACCAACTGCAACCCCGAGTCAGTAAACAATACGCGACGACTATTACGCTCGAGTAGCGCAGTTCCCAGCTCATCTTCTAACTTACGAATTTGCCCACTGAGCGTCGGCTGACTAACAAAGCAGGCTTCTGCTGCCTTACGAAAATGTTTGTGTTCAGCAAGTGATACCAAGTACTCAAAGTCCCGAATATTCATAACTCATAGTTCACTTATGTTGGTGATAGTTAAGATCTATCAAAACAATAACACTATACGATTACAGCTATCAAAATTATTTACAATTCAGCAAGTACCGATGAAAACATATCAACGACTATACCAATCACAGTAATTCGGCAAACTGGCGGGAAGCGGGGGAACAAGTGAGAAGAAGTAGAAAAACGACAGAAAGAAAAAAGCCCCAAAAACAACTTTGTTTTGGGGCTCTCTTAGATTCATCTAAGAAAAAGCAGTGGTACTTAAATAGACCCTGCTTCCTCTGAAAGGTTCCAAATTTTTTCGTTCTTTTTAGCAAACGCTGATATACGTAAATATCTCATTGAAAGCGAATAAGAACACTTAACTAGGCAACATTGCTTTTTTGGATCAAGGTTTCCATCAAGTTGATCTCGAGCGCTACCTCATCACACGCATGTTGACGAGGACACTGGTCGCAATCTTTAAGTACTTTCTCCGGCAGTAATGACTTCGATGTCGGTAAGAAACTTTGCTTCATAAAGAACTCTGGTGTACGAGTCAATACAAAGACTTTTTTAATCGCCATTTGACGCGCTTTATCAACTAAGTAGTTAACGATAGCGCTGCCTTGACCTTGACCTTGCCACCCCGCCTCTATGCCGAGAGATCGAATTTCAGCCAATCCAGAATCATACACGTATAACGAAGCGCAACCCGTTACCTCTCCATGATGCTCTGCAACGGCAAATGAGCCAATGTCTCGAACGAGCTCATTGCGAGAACGCGGCAAGTTTTCACCTAAGTTGGCCCAGTAAGCAACCATGCCTTCGAGTGTTTCGATATCCGTCAACCGTGCTGGGCGCACCTTCACGGCAGAACTGTCACGCTGAATGAGACGTTTATCCGCTTGGTCAACAGCATACGCTACCTGTTGAGGAGACACGCCCCCTAACGCACAACGTTTTTCGAGACAAGACTCGATGGTCAGAATCTCATACACATCGTCTTCAATAACATCTGAAAAGACTTTTAACTCTTGTAGAGACAGCTCTTCCAACGCGCAACCCTTATCAATTGCACCGACAACTGCGACACCAACAATATGGTGCGCTTCACGGAATGGAATGCCTTTCGCCACTAGGTAATCCGCCAACTCAGTTGCGTTTGCATACCCCTGCTTCGCCGCTTCTAGTGTACGCTCGCTGTTGACTTTAATACCATCAAAGCAGAGTGCAGCCATCTCCATGCAGTCGTTCCAAGTATCTAATGCGTCAAACAAGCCTTCTTTGTCTTCTTGCATGTCTTTGTTGTAGGCAAGTGGTAACGCTTTGACTGTCATCATCATCGCCGATAGCGCACCGTAAACACGGCCTGTTTTACCACGGATCAATTCAAGCGCATCGGGGTTTTTCTTTTGAGGCATTAACGAAGAGCCTGACGTCACCGTATCTGCTAGTTCAATGAAATTGGACTCTCCTGAGTTGTAGAAAATCATGTCTTCTGCCAAACGGGATAAATGCAGCATTGAAATGGATGCTATCGACATAAGCTCCATGACATGATCACGATCCGACACCGAATCAAGAGAGTTGCGTGTCGCGCGGTGGAAACCAAGGTTATGCGCTAGCTTCTCACGATCCATTGGATAGGCAGTACCTGCAAGCGCACCTGATCCCAAAGGACAAGTATCTAGACGTTGCAGCGCATCGCTCAAGCGAGAATGGTCACGCTCAAACATTTCAACGTAAGCCAAGCACCAGTGTGCGAAGGTCACTGGTTGAGCACGCTGCAAGTGAGTATAACCAGGTAATACTGTGGTTTGGTGTTGCTTGGCGACATGAACCATTTGCGATTGCAGACGGTCTAAAGCAATCAATAACTGCTGACCTTGCTGACGACACCAAAGCTTAAGGTCAGTCGCCACTTGGTCGTTACGTGAACGGCCAGTGTGAAGCTTTTTACCTAAATCGCCTACTTTACCAATCAATTGTTGCTCAACCCAAGAGTGGATATCCTCTGCATCAGAGCGCAGGATCTGATGTGGGTCTTCCATCACTTCAAGTTTCAGCTCATTTAAGGCAAGCTCAAGCTTTTGCTGCTCTTCTGATGTTAATACATCTACTGAAAGCAGTGCTTTAGACCACGCAATTGAGCCAACGATATCTTGCTCAGCCAATCGGTAATCGAAACGCAACGAATCGTTGAATTCTTTGAATCTGGTATCTGCCGCTTGGGTAAATCTTCCGCCCCATAATGCCATTGCGTTTCTCCTGGTGACTATTGCTTACTCTAAAGTGCTTCAATTAGTGACAACTAAATTAATAGTAATTTACTTTATAGGCCAACATTACGGTAACTTGAGACAAAAATAAAGTATAAATTCAATTTTTTTACATATTTATTCACGAAAATATCATCTTCAACGCGACTTCATGCCTTAAAAACAAAAAGGCCTGCCACTATGAATGGCAGACCTTTCTTAAATGCGTCGAAATCGATTTATTTCTTTTGGCTATTCAAAGCACGGATGCGGCTTGATAGCGAGTAAAGGCGAATGAAACCACCAGCATGGCTTTGGTCGTAAACTTCATCTTCACCAAAGGTAGCAAACTCTTCAGAGTAAAGGCTGTTATCAGAACGTTTTTGCGTCACTGTTGCTTGACCTTTGTACAGTTTAACCACAACTTCACCATTCACGTCCTGAGCCAGCTCTTCAGAAGCCGCTAAGATAGATTTACATAGTGGTGTGAACCAACGACCGTCGTATACAAGGTGAGAAGCTTTTAGGCCCAACTCTTCACGGAACTCAAATGACGCTTTATCCAGTACCAATTGCTCAACAGCACGCAGGGCTTCCATCATGATAGTGCCTCCCGGAGTTTCATAACAACCACGAGACTTCATACCGACTAAACGGTTCTCAACGATGTCGATACGACCAACGCCGTGTTTAACACCTTTCTCGTTCAGCGTTACCAACGCATCATAAGGAGACAACGCTTCACCATCAACCTCGACAATCGCGCCTTTCTCGACTTTTAACGTCACGTACTCAGCTTCGTTTGGTGCTTGCTCAGGATCGACAGTCCATGCCCAGCAATCTTCGTTTGGAGCATTCCAAGTGTCTTCTAGCACGCCACCCTCTGTAGAGATATGCCATGCGTTTGCATCACGTGAATAAATTTTAGTAAGAGAAGCCGTACAAGGGATATTACGCTCAGCAAGATAATCTAGGCATTGCTCACGGCTCACTAGGTCCCATTCACGCCAAGGTGCAATAACGTGTAGGTCCGGTGCAAGTGCAGCAAACGCACCTTCGAAACGTACTTGGTCATTACCTTTACCCGTACAGCCATGGCAAAGCGCGTCCGCGCCGACTTGACGAGCGACTTCAACCTGCGCTTTCGCAATGATTGGACGCGCCATAGAAGTACCTAATAAGTATTTACCTTCGTAGTACGCTCCAGTTTTTAACGTTGGGTAAATGTATTCCGCGACCATCTCTTCTTTCAGGTCAGCGATATAACATTCAGATGCACCTGATGCTTTCGCTTTCTCTTCAATCCCTTCTAGCTCTTCAGCGCCCTGACCTACATCGGCGACGAATGCGACAACTTCACAGTCATAGTTTTCTTTTAACCACGGGATAATAACTGAAGTATCTAGACCGCCAGAGTATGCGACTACCACTTTATTTACGTTCACTTTGCTCATTTTCTTTCTCCAAACTTAACTGGCTCTGCTCTTGGCGGTCAGTGCCAACTACTTTAAATATTTAATTCTTAGACGGTTTTTGCGATTCGTTTCGTTTTTCAATTCGGTTTATTTCGGCAAAAACTGTGTTCCAATACTTTGACCAGCAAATAGCTGTACCAGCTTTTCTGGGTAGCGCCAGGTTGCCACCTCGATAGGACGACCAAGATCATTGGCAGCCTCCAACGCAGCTTTAACTTTGACGATCATGCCGTCAGTAATCACGTGCCCTTCGATCAGTGCGTTCGCTTCTTTTTCTGACAAACTTTTGAGCAGATGACCTTTGCCATCTAACACGCCACTCACATCAGACAATAAGACCAGTTCCGCATCCAATGCTCCCGCGACCGCCACAGCTGCTTGGTCCGCATTGACATTCATCATCTGGCCTTCGTTAGTCAAACCGATAGAACTGATGATAGGAAGTGCACCGGTGTTCAATATCGCTTGCAATAGTGTCGCATCACCTGGTGAGGCTTTGCCGACCGCACCCAGTTCAGGGTCCAGCTCCTCAACTTGGCAAAGGCCACCATCAGCCAAGCTCAAGCCGACTGCATTTAACCCGTTAGCAATCGCTTGTCCTTGCAGTAATTTGTTCGCCGTACCCGCTAATGCACCAGCAATAACAGGGATTTGGTCGTACGGTGTAACTCGCAGACCATGTTTCTTTACGGTTTTGAGCTGTAACTTCGTCATCAACTCATCAACCAAATAGCCACCGCCATGAACGATGGCGATTTGTCGCTGCGCAGAGTCTTGATAGGCCACGATGGCACTAAATAACTGGCTCAAGGTTTTTGTGCAAGATAAAGCTGCACCGCCTAGCTTAATGACTAATGGAGCTTGATTGGTTTGCGTCATTGCTTATCCCTCTATCAACGACTACAGCAACGCTGTCAGTTCTGGGTAACCGTAATGAATATTTAAACATTGCATCGCTTGACTCGATGCCCCTTTAAGTAAGTTATCAATGGCTGAAATCACGATGATGTGCTCGCCCTGAACCTTCCAGCCGATATCGCAGAAAGGCGTATTCTCAACATCTTGAATGCGTGGGATACCTGCGCCTTTTAAGCGCACCGCAGGCTTATCTTGGTATGCTTGTTCAAACGCTTGATAGACTTGCTCTTCCGTCGCACCCGGCGCCAACTTCATCGTGATCGTCGCAAGAATGCCACGTTTGAAGTTGCCTAGATGCGGCGTAAAAATCACATCACAACCTAAGTGTTGTGCAATTTCTGGTTGGTGACGGTGAGTAAATACACCGTAAGGCTGCAAACTCACTTCACAGAAGCTGTTGGTCATAGACGCTTTTCTGCCCGCGCCCGACACACCGCTGGTGGCGTTAATCACTGGCCACTGATTGTTATCCACTAACCCGGCTTCTAATAAAGGCTTGATTGCCAGTTGGGATGCGGTTGGGTAGCACCCTGCAACAGCAACGAGTGGGGTTGTTTTAATCGCTTCTGCATTCCACTCAGCTAAGCCATATACAGCTTTATCCAGCCATTGACTAAACTGGTGCTTGAAGCCATAAAATGTGTCATAGAATCCTTCACTTTGAACGCGGAATGCACCCGATAGGTCGAATACCTGACAACCAGCCTCTAGAAAAATAGGCGCAAGATCATGGCTAACTTCATGTGCGGTCGCCAAAAATACGACGTCTGATTCCTGAGCTACTTTCTTAGGGTCAGTTAACGGGCTGACTGGCATGTCAATGATGCTAGCGAGCTTACCGTGTAGCTGTGCGATATCTTTTCCAGCATCGACACTGTTGGCGGAAACGTATAAACCTGCTAGCGTAAGGTTTGGGTGTTTGTTAACCATTAACGCTAACTCTGCTCCGGTGTAACCGCTGGCTCCGATAATCGTGGTTTTTAGCATGCTATGACATCCATCTTTTTTAGTGCTCAAAATGACTATTCATATTTAATTTACGCTTTATTTTGATTTTTTATTCATTAAATATGAGTTAATATGTGTTTTACAGTTTTGTGCTCGGTCTGTCAACAGGAGATTTGAAGATTCCATGCAATTACCAACGTTTCTAGAAGTCTATGAAGGGCTCATCAGCACTTCATCCATCAGCTCTACTGATCCAAGCTGGGATCAAGGCAACGCAAAAGTTATCGAGAAATTGGCGTCTTGGTTTAAAGATCTGGGTTTCACTGTTGACGTAATAGAAGTTGAACCCGGAAAGCACAATATGATCGCCCGAATGGGAGAAGGAGAAGGTGGCCTATTATTGTCAGGTCATAGTGATACAGTACCTTTCGACCAAGGACGATGGAACTTTGATCCGCATAAACTAACCGAGAAGGACAATCGCTTTTACGGTCTGGGTACTGCTGATATGAAAGGGTTCTTTGCCTTTATATATGAAGCCGTAAAAAAAGTGGATTGGAGCAAACAAACCAAGCCGCTTTATGTGCTTGCAACCTGCGATGAAGAAACCACCATGTTGGGTGCTAAGCACTTCACCGAAAATACGCCATTCAAACCGGATTACTGCATCATTGGCGAACCCACCAGCTTGGTGCCCATTCGCGGACATAAGGGCCACGTGGCGAATGCAATTCGAGTCACGGGCAAATCCGGGCACTCTTCGGATCCAGCACTTGGCGTCAACGCCATTGAAATCATGTATGAAGTCATGTTCGCGATGATGAAACTGCGCGACAAGTTGGTAAAAGATTATCACCATCCAGGATTTGCTATTCCAAATCCAACGATGAACTTGGGCCATATTCATGGTGGTGACAGTGCTAACCGAATTTGTGGGTGTTGCGAATTGCACTATGACGTACGTCCGTTGCCAGGCATTAGCTTAGATGGATTAGAGAACATGTTGCGCGCTGCGCTAAAAGAAGTAGAAGCCAAATGGCCAGGTCGTATTGAAGTGGTTCCGCTGCATGATTCCGTTCCGGGTTATGAGTGCCAACATGATCATCCATTCATTGGTGACGTAGAAACGATCTGTCAAACCCCTTCAAATACCGTGAACTACTGTACAGAGGCGCCATTTTTACAACAACTGTGTCCAACCTTAGTTCTTGGTCCAGGCTCAATTGACCAAGCCCATCAACCTGACGAATTCCTTGCTTTTGATTTTATTGACCCGACCATAGATATTTTATCGAAAGCAATGGTCAAATACTGTTGTTAGCGGCAAGGTTGCTGTTGTGAGCCTCAGGTGATGACCAGTAACGACAATATTAGTGCAGCTCCGATGAGCTGCACTGGTGTAAATGACAACATCTGTTTACTCATGCTTAACACCACTTTAACTCGCTATTTTGTAATAAATTTTCACTTCTGACACCAATTACGTCGAATTTTTGTTCTAAGTCAGTTGATAGTTGGAATAATGACAAAGTTAGTGTTCTTTATTTGACTATAACTAGTGCTTTTCGCTAGATTGGTATCTTAACAAGGAAAATGGATGTAGTTTTTTTACGAGGCAGGACGACAAATGAACGAGAAATACGCCGCACTGAAAAGCAATGTGCGCATGTTAGGCCACTTACTGGGTAATACCATCCGTGATGCCCACGGCGAAGAAATCTTCGAGAAAGTGGAAACAATTCGTAAACTATCCAAATCAGCCCAGGCAGGGAATCAAGCAGACAAAGACAGCTTGATAGAAGAAATAAAACATTTACCTGATGAGCAATTAACGCCAGTCACCCGCGCGTTTAACCAATTTCTAAACTTGACTAATATCGCAGAGCAATACCAAACCATTTCACGCCACTGTGAAGAGCACATCTGTGAACCGGATGCAATCAGCTCGTTGTTCTCTAAATTAGTACAAAACGATGTCAGCAAGTTAGACACCGCACAAGCGGTACGCGATCTCAATATCGAATTGGTACTGACTGCTCATCCAACAGAAATCACTCGACGCACAATGATCAATAAACTGGTCAAAATCAACGAGTGTTTGTCAAAACTTGAACTAAGCGACTTGTCCTCTAAAGAGCGCAAGAAAACAGAACGTCGCTTAGAACAACTTATCGCACAGAGCTGGCATTCCGATGTCATTCGTCAGCAACGACCAACCCCGCTTGATGAAGCAAAATGGGGATTTGCAGTTGTAGAAAACTCGCTATGGGAAGCCGTACCTGAATTTCTGCGTGAAATGAACGATCGCCTGGAATCATACCTCGGTGAAGGTTTACCCATTGACGCTCGCCCAGTCCACTTCTCTTCGTGGATGGGTGGTGACCGCGATGGCAACCCGTTTGTCACTCATTCGATTACACGTGAAGTATTACTACTATCTCGCTGGAAAGCAGCCGACCTGTATCTGAATGATATCAACGATCTTATCAGCGAATTGTCGATGACCGTGTGTAACGATGACGTTCGTGCGCTTGCCGGTGAAGACCAACATGAACCATATCGCGCGATTCTAAAACAGCTGCGTACCCTTCTGACCGATACCAAAGATATTCTAGATGCTAAGATCAACGGTCAAAAACTGGCAGTAAAAGCACCTCTGCAAAAAGCAGAACAATTGTGGGATCCGCTCTTAGCCTGTTACCAATCGTTGCATGAGTGCGGTATGGGCGTGATTGCTGATGGTTCATTATTAGATACACTGCGCCGAGTAAAAGCATTCGGTGTGCACCTTGTTCGCCTAGACATCCGCCAAGAAAGTACCCGCCATGCCGACGTACTGTCCGAGTTAACTCGATACCTTGGCATTGGTGACTACGAGCAATGGAGTGAACAAGACAAAATTGCATTTTTAACTAACGAATTGGCCTCAAAGCGCCCGTTATTACCACGAGACTGGGAGCCTTCAGAACCCGTTCAAGAAGTACTCGATACCTGTAAGATCATTGCCGCGCAATCTCGTGATGCATTTGGCGCTTACGTTATTTCGATGGCACGTACGGCATCCGATGTCCTTGCGGTACACTTGCTACTGCAAGAAGCCGGGTGTCCATATCGCATGGATGTATGTCCACTGTTTGAAACCCTGGAAGATTTAAATAATGCTGAATCCGTCATCAAGCAGTTGATGGATATCGACTTGTATCGTGGTTTCATTCAAAACCATCAAATGGTCATGATTGGCTACTCGGATTCAGCCAAAGATGCTGGCGTTATGTCTGCAGGCTGGGCTCAATACCATGCAATGGAATCGTTAGTTAAGGTTGCGGAAGCAGAAGGCGTCGAATTAACACTATTCCACGGCCGTGGGGGGACGGTAGGCCGCGGGGGAGCACCGGCACATGCTGCACTACTGTCTCAGCCGCCGCAAAGCCTAAAAGGTGGATTACGCGTAACTGAGCAAGGCGAAATGATTCGCTTTAAACTCGGGCTACCAGAGGTTGCCGTAAACAGCTTTAACTTGTACGCCAGTGCAATCCTTGAAGCAAACCTCCTACCGCCACCGGAACCTAAGCAAGAATGGCGCGATCTAATGGAAGTGCTTTCTGAAGTAAGCTGTGAAGCATACCGCAATGTAGTACGCGGTGAGCCGGATTTTGTCCCTTACTTCCGCCAAGCGACACCAGAACTCGAGCTAGGTAAACTGCCACTAGGCTCTCGTCCTGCGAAACGTAACCCTAAAGGTGGGGTAGAAAGCTTACGAGCGATTCCTTGGATTTTCTCATGGAGCCAAAACCGATTGGTATTACCCGCTTGGTTAGGTGCCGGTGAAGCAATCCAGTTTTCTATCGACAAAGGTCACCAAGCGCTACTCGAAGAGATGTGTCGTGAATGGCCATTCTTCTCTACTCGCCTTGGCATGTTAGAGATGGTTTACTCGAAATGTAATATAGATATCGCTCGTTACTACGACTTGCGTCTTGTGGACGAATCCCTTCGTCCGCTTGGTGAAAGACTGCGTGCTCAACTACAGCAAGATATCAAAGCCGTTCTAAACGTAGAAAACAATGAGAACCTTATGCAGCACGACCCGTGGGGCATGGAGTCGATTCGCCTACGTAATATCTACGTAGAGCCATTGAATATGCTGCAAGCGGAGTTATTGTACCGTACTCGTCAAACGGAAGAGGCTTCTGCAACACTAGAAGAAGCACTGATGGTAACCATTGCTGGTATCGCGGCAGGTATGCGTAATACAGGTTAATACGTATTATCGAAGAGATACTTTGAACACAAGGCCGAGCAACTGCTCGGCTTTTTTATCCATCACAAAAAGATAAACTAACCAGAATAAAACAAAAAGTAACAAAAAATCAGCATAAACCACTACAACCAAACACTAATGAGTATTATGTTAGTTTTTTAGCGGAATTTGTTCCCACTATTCCACTTCATGCTTATTATTTATATACTACTCGCTTGTTGAGAGCGCATTAAACCAATCATATTTGCTCCAACATTGATGGGACTCTCCCATCTCTAGGTGATAAACGGCTTTAAGGTGACAGGACCAACATTGTTGGTGCTACTTGTACAACTAAAAAACGCAAGTGCCAGCAAGAGCACAGCTGAAAGTATAAGTAGCTTGTTTACAAGTTTATTGACCATTGGATTAAAGACATGTCATTACCACACGTAATCTTAACTGTTCTTAGCACTCGCGACGCAACTGGTTACGATATCACTAAAGAATTCTCAGCCAGCATCGGTTACTTCTGGAAAGCTAGCCACCAGCAAGTTTATCGTGAACTCAATAAAATGGCTGAGAAGGAGCTGGTTACTTGCGTATTAGAACCGCAAGAAGGCAAACCAGATCGTAAGGTGTACTCCATCACTGACGCTGGCCGTAGCGCGCTAGGAGAATGGTTTGACCAACCAACTGCACACCCAACCGTTCGTGATGAATTCTCGGCGAAGTTGATGGCCTGCTCTGTTCAGCCTGCAGCACCGTTCCGTGAGCAACTGGCTGAGCTTGTAGAAGAGTCTCGCAAATTGGTTTCTCACTACAAAGAAATTGAAGCAGCCTACTACGCTACGCCTTCAACACTGGATAAACAAGCACGTCTGGAACGCCTAACACTGCGCCGTAACCTACTGTTGCGTGAAACGTGGATTACCTGGGCAGAAGAAGTGCTGACTGAGCTTGAAGTCATCGGTTAATTATTATACCAATCGTAGTAAATAACTGGGCATTCTAGCTTGTTAAAATACTCGATAACTTCGTTGCAATTTTTGATTGTAGAATAACTACTTATCGGAAAATAGCGCCTTGTTCTCAAGCATTTTTCCTACGCTATTTCTGATCACTTATTTACTGTGATTGGTATTATTGATTGACGAGTTTGAATATAACGAAAAAAGCTTGCCGAATGGCAAGCTTTTTTATTCGCTCTTATTAGGATTACACAGCAGATTGAGGACGCACACCCAGTGTGTGACATAACGCATAGGTCATTTCAGCACGGTTCAATGTGTAAAAATGGAAGTCTTTTACCCCTTCGCGACTTAACACTCGTACCATATCAATCGCTTGACTTGCACCGACAAGCTGACGCGTAACCGGATCATCATCTAAGCCTTCAAACTGACGACTCATCCAGCCAGGAACTTTGACATGGTTTTGCGCAGCAAATCGAGACGCTTGTTTAAAGTTCGACACTGGGAGTATTCCCGGAACAATTTCGACATCAATGCCCGCTGCAACACAACGGTCACGAAAACGCAGGTAAGACTCTACATCAAAGAAAAACTGGGTAATCGCACGGTTTGCACCAGCATCAACTTTACGTTTCAGGTTGAGCAAATCAGCTTGTGCACTTTTCGCTTCTGGGTGAACTTCAGGAAATGCGGCAACAGAGATATCGAAATCATGGCGGGACTTCAGCAACTCAACCAGATCTGAGGCATACATCTCAGGCGCACCGCCACCTGGTGGAATGTCACCACGAAGTGCAACGATGTTTTCGATGCCATTGTTCCAGTAATCATCAGCAATATTAATCAACTCTTCACGCGAAGCGTCAATGCACGTTAAATGTGGCGCGGCGACCAAACCTGTTTTAGTTTTGATCTCTTTAATAATGGAGTGAGTTCTGTCTCGCTCACCAGAGTTTGCACCATAAGTGACGGAAACAAACTTAGGCTGTAGGGTTTTAAGACGCTGTACTGAGTTCCACAGAGTTTCTTCCATCTTTTCACTGCTAGGCGGAAAAAACTCGAATGAAACATTAATGTTATCTGACAACTCAGCAATATTCTGGTTTAGAGCGTCAATATGACCTGCGTGCGTGTAACCCATCTTACTCTCCATGTGGCACTGCGCCACCAAATCAAATTTCAAAATCGACGTTTAGACGTCTATATGTCCACAGAATGTATTGAATACGATTTAATGTCAACCTTGTAAATATGAATATTTTTCATACTGACGATGAGGATAACTCAAGTTCAAACTTAAACCATCATCGGTATTAACAATGACACAACCACATAAAAAAAACCTCAGAACATGTCCGAGGTTTTAGCTAGTACAAAAACGTTATAACAACCCTGCAAGTCGATTTAAATCCGATTGAATCGCCCCTGCTGTCACTTCCCGCCCTGCACCAGGACCACGAATAACCAGCGGGTTATCTTTATACCATTTACTCTCAATGGCGAAGATATTGTCACACGGCAACAAGTTAGCAAGCGCATGCTCACGTGGTAATGCTTCTATCCCGACGGTCGCTTTGCCACCTTTTTGCAGACGAGCTACATAGCGGAGTACCTGATCGTTCTTTTGTGCTTTGGTTAAACGCTCTTGCAGCGTTTCACTCAATAACACACCATTGTCGAAGAACTCATCCACCCCCAGTGTTCGCAGCTCCTCTGGCACAAGCGACTCGACCTTGACACTCTCAGGTTCAATGGACAGTCCTGACTCTCGAGCCAAGATCACCAATTTACGCATCACATCAGAACCATCTAGATCAGAGCGAGGATCTGGCTCCGTTAAGCCTTGCTGCCATGCTAAATCGACCAATTCGTTAAATGGTACTGAACCATCAAATTGTTGGAACAACCAAGAAAGCGTGCCAGAGAAAATACCTGACAACGCCACAATTTCATCACCACTTTCACGCAGATCACGTACTGTATGGTTAATAGGTAACCCTGCGCCGACGGTTGCGTTGTATAACCAATGACGGCCGATTTTAGCAAACGCATCCTGTACCTGATGGTAGTAATGACTGTCGGCAGACCCCGCGACTTTATTTGCGGAAATCAAATGGATGCCCTGCTGAGCAATCTCGACGTAGCTATTCGCCAGTTCTTTACTCGCAGTGACATCAAGAACTACCGCTTCATCGTAATTCTGTAAACCACCCAGACGAGTCAGCCAAGCACCATTATTGGTAATCCCCTCTTCGTCGAATCGTTCCGAGACAGTCGCAGCATCGATGCCTTGGTCATCAAACCAATAAGTCTGACTATCAATCACAGCGACCAACTCAAAGCTCAATCCATAACGTCTTTCAAGCTCGCCCTTTTGTGTCGCAAACAAACTTAACCAGCTCGAACCAATATTGCCCTTACCACACAGTGCGACGGCAACTCGCTTTTGGGCTTGGAATAACTGACTATGGATAGACTGAACTAACGGTTCTGTATCTGCACGGCGCAATACCGCAACCAGACTAAGACCCGATTCGGTCTCAGAAATAAACTCTATTGGTGCATGCTTCAATTTCTGATAAAAACCAAAACAGTGATTAGCATTCTTCGTCACACCAGCGCCAACCGCAGCGACTAAGGAGTAACCTTCCTTCAACTTAATTTCAGCTTCAATGGCCAATTCTTGTAGGTACTTTAACGCACCACCGGCGATTTCTGCGGTGTACGCTAGGCGTAATGTGTGTTGATCTGATTGCGCTTCAAAAGCCAAAGGTTCTAATTGAGCACGCTGCAAAGCACTAAGCACATGACTTTGCGTCTTTTCAAAATCGTGGCCTTGAACAAACGACAGCTGCACCAACAGCACTTCATCCAAAGAGGTAATGATCTTGGCCCCGCGTCCAGAGGCTAACACTCGCTCAATACGTGTCGAGCCAGATTCTGGCTGATAACTACACTTCAGGTTCAGATCCATGGTGCTCTGAGCCACGGGTTGAAGGGTTCGACTGTGCAAAACAGGAGCGGCCAAGCGAGCAAGCTCACTTGCTTCATCTAATCGTAGCAATGGTAACAAGCACGCATCTGCGACCAATCGAGGATCAGCACTATATACCCCTGCCACATCACTCCATATAGTGACGGTCGTCACTTCCGCTAAAGCACCAATGACGGTCGCCGAGTAATCGGACCCATTACGACCAAGCAGAACCGTTTCGCCTGCATCATTTTGTGCCATAAAGCCGGTGATAATAACTCGTTTTTGACTATGCTGAGCCAAGGCCTCTTTGAGCAATGGGTAAGAGCTGGCACGATCCACTTCAGGTTGCGTACCCGTTTCTGCACGTAAGAATGCGCGCGCATCTTGCGCGACTGCTGGCAATTGATGCTGAGATAATAACGCGGCCAATAAGCGAGAAGACCACACCTCTCCGTGCCCCAACACCGCAGCTTGCTCTGCAGCAGTCAATGGCGCAGTTAACTCTGCCAAAGTACTGAATTCATCTTGAAGTAATGCCAATAACTGAGTTTGGACCTCACCCTCAAGTAGTGACTCAATTAATCCGGTTTGGAACTGTCTGAGGGCTTGAAGCGCTTCATGCGCTATACGACCATCTTTGTTTAAACCGTCTAAGAACTCGATCAATCGATTGGTGGTTTTTCCTGCTGCTGAGACCACAACCAGATCGTTTTCTGCTGAATATTCTCTAAGAATCCCGACTACACGCAGATAGCATTCCGGATCGGCAAGGCTGCTACCGCCAAACTTGTGTAGCTGACGTTGTACGGTCATGAATGTCGTCTCCTAAGGTTGTAACGCTTTATTGAAGGCTTGTTCTAAATCGTTAATCAGATCTTGCGCGTCTTCAAGTCCGACAGAGAGTCGCAGTAGTTGCTGAGATACACCGGCTTCTTCCAGAGCGGCTTCACCCATTGCACGGTGTGTCATTGACGCAGGATGACAAATTAAACTCTCAACACCACCAAGTGACTCAGCAAGAGAGAATAATTGTAGCTCTTTAACAAAAACTTTGAGTTGCTCAAACGAACCGCCAAACTCAAAGCTCAACATAGAGCCGAAACCTGATTGCTGCTTCTTGGCAATTTCATGGCCCGGGTGATCCGGCAAGCTTGGGTGATAAATTTTTGCCACTAATGCCTGTTTTTGCAAGTAATCAAGGATTTGCTGAGAGCTCTCTTCGTGCACTCGCATACGAGCGCCCAGTGTACGTAATCCTCTAAGGGTCATATAACTATCGAATGGTGTCCCCGTAGCACCAATACAGTTCCCCCACCACGCTAATTCCTCTGCATGCTCTTGCGTTTTAGTAATGATCACCCCACCAATCACATCCGAGTGGCCGTTGATGTATTTTGTTGTAGAGTGGATGACAAAGTCGGCGCCGAGCTCTAACGGCTTCTGGTACACAGGAGTCAAAAACGTATTATCAACCGCGACTAAGGCTCCAACTTGTTTGGCTTTTTCGCAGACTAAAGCAATATCAACCACGCGAACCAATGGGTTCGATGGTGTTTCTAACAAAATAAGCTTAGGTTTTTGCTGCAGTGCAGCATCAAGTGCTTGTTCATCCGTTTGATCGACAAACAACACGTTGAAATCGCCTTTGTTAGCACGAGTATTAAACAACCGGTAAGTGCCGCCATAGCAATCATTCGGCGCAACAATAAGATCATCAGGGCCAACAAAGGCTGAAACCCATAAATTCAAAGCAGATGTACCACAATTGGTGATCACTGCTCCTTTGCCCGACTCTAATTCAGACAGAGCCGTTTCCAGCAAACCACGGTTCGGGTTCCCAGAGCGGGTGTAATCATACTTTGGTACTTCACCAAATGCGGGGAAGCCGTAATTCGTCGAGAGGTAGATTGGTGGAACAACAGCACGATATTGGCTGTCAGATTCGATACCAGTGCGTACAGCAATGGTCGACGGCTTTCGGGTGCTCATGGAGATATCCTTTCACAGGTGATGACTTATGCATAGGAATGCGCTATATCTAACTAATCGAATATAACCAAATGATACGCTTTCCTTACTATCCTCTCACTTTACTCGTCAAAAAATAGGACGTCAACACTTCTAGACGTCTATATGTCTTTGCTTATGGCAGTAAATGCAGCTAAAATCAGCTCCTCTATTATTTTTAATCGATTATTAAAACGAAGGTACGCAATGGCTGACTGGAATGGCGAATACATTAGCCCTTATGCTGAGCATGGAAAGAAAAGCGAGCAAGTAAAAAAAATTACTGTGTCTATCCCGCTAAAAGTGTTAAAAGTGCTAACTGATGAGCGCACCCGCCGTCAGATCAATAACTTACGCCATGCGACGAATAGCGAATTGCTCTGCGAAGCATTCCTCCATGCGTATACAGGCCAGCCACTTCCAACCGATGAAGACCTTCGTAAAGATCGCCCAGACGATATCCCAGCAGAAGTAAAAGCGCTAATGACAGAAATGGGGATAGAATTTGAGTCATTTGACGACTGAGTAATTTGAGAGCCAACTGAATCCAAAAGTGATGATTTCGTTGATAGTGCTGAAAGAATGACATAAAAAATGGGACACCGCGGTGTCCCATTTTTTGTACATCAATTTATCAAGGATAGTTACTCTGCCATGTAATTTTCTGGCATTTCAATACGAGCTACCCCAGAATCCACCGCGGCTTGAGCAACAGCTTTAGCCACACGCGGCAACAGTCGAGCATCCATTGGTTTAGGAATGATGTAATCTGAGCCAAATACCAGTTTGTCGACCCCCGCGGCTTTGAGCACTGAGTCTGGTACTGGCTCTTTGGCTAATTGACGAATCGCTTCGACCGCCGCTAACTTCATTTCATCATTGATTTCACTTGCACGGACGTCCAAAGCACCACGGAAAATAAACGGGAAGCACAGTACATTGTTGACTTGGTTAGGGTAATCACTACGTCCAGTACCCATAATCAAGTCACCACGCACTTCATGAGCAAGCTCCGGCTTAATTTCAGGATCTGGGTTTGAACAAGCAAAGACAATCGGCTTATCCGCCATCAACTTAAGGGCATCCGCTGGTAACAAGTTAGGTCCAGATACGCCTAAGAACAAATCTGCACCTTCGATAACATCTTCTAACGTACGCTTATCCGTGTTGTTGGCAAATAGCTGTTTATATTCATTTAAGTCATCACGTCGCGTGTGAATGACGCCTTTACGGTCGAGCATGTAGATTTTTTCACGCATCGCGCCACATTTAATCAACAGCTCCATACAAGCGACTGCCGCTGCCCCAGCTCCCAAGCAAACGATCACGGAATCTTCTAATTTCTTTCCTTGTAACTCGATCGCATTCAGCATACCTGCTGCAGTAACAATGGCCGTGCCATGTTGATCATCATGAAATACAGGCACGTCACAACGCTCTATAAGGCGCTTTTCAATCTCAAAACAGTCCGGTGCTTTAATGTCTTCTAGATTGATACCACCAAAAGTATCCGCGATACTCGCAACGGTATTCACAAATTCGTCCGTCGTACGGTGTTTCACTTCGATATCAATCGAATCTAAACCCGCAAAACGTTTAAAAAGTAAAGCTTTACCTTCCATCACTGGCTTGGAAGCCAGTGGGCCAAGATTGCCCAGTCCAAGAATTGCTGTACCATTAGAAATCACGGCAACCATATTACCTTTCGCAGTGTACTTATAGACATTCTCAGGGTTTTGTGCGATTTCTCGTACTGGCTCTGCGACTCCAGGACTATAAGCCAACGCAAGATCACCAGCTGTCTCGGCGGGTTTAGTCAGCTCGACAGCAATTTTCCCTGGGGTCGGGTATGCATGGTAATCCAGCGCGTCTTGGCGTTGTTGTTCTTCTGGTGTTAATGCGGGGCTATTGTCTTCGGACATGGAGGGTTCTCTTTTTTCTTTTTAGGGTAAGGGGGAAATGAATTCTATAAGATAGCGATAAATCTTCAAAGATAAGATTGTAGGTAAAATTAATAAACTTTTGACACTCAAATCAGAAACACCCAACGAGTTACGTCAAGTATTTCTGAATCCTTTCGTATGTATTTCAATCTAGCCCAAAGGCTCGAAGTTATTCTTCGTCAACGTATTGTGCTTGTAGATAGTTTTCGATCCCCGTCATTTGAATTAAGCCCAATTGAGTTTCAAGCCAATCGACATGTTCTTCTTCGTCTTCAAGAATCGTTTGAAATAAATCACGTGATACATAATCCCGAATATCTTCAGAGTAAGCGATGGCATCTTTGAGATCCGGAATCGCCGCCATCTCTAACTTCAAATCACACTCCAACATCTCTTTGGTGTCTTCTCCAATCATCAGCTTGCCGAGATCTTGCAGGTTAGGTAACCCCTCTAAAAAAAGAATGCGTTCGATGAGGTGATCAGCGTGTTTCATTTCATCTATCGACTCATGATACTCCTTGTCCGCAAGGTGCTTTAACCCCCAATCTTTGTACATACGGGCATGAAGAAAATATTGGTTTATCGCGACGAGCTCGTTGCCAAGCACTTTATTGAGATGTTGAATAATGATTGGATCGCCTTTCATGGGCTACTCCCTCCTCTTTTGGACTTCATATAAATGTAGAAGCAAATGAGAAGGTGTCAAAAGGCGCAGCCGTATAGTACCTTATTGTTACGTTACTCAGCTGGCTTGTTTTAGTTCGATGCTGTGTTCAGCTAAAATTTCTTTGGCTTGTTTAATGCACTTACCACACTGACTACCAAGTGCAGTACATCGCTTTATTCCTCGAATATCCGTGATGCCTTCATCTATCGCTAGCTTCTTAATCTTCTTGTCAGAAACACCATGACAAAGACATACAAACATAACCCAAACCCCATAAGATTGAACGTTGACACACAATATAAACAGGAATAGTTCTCGTTACCAGTCGTATTGCAAGATCAAGTAAGAACATTTAGTTATATTAATTTTTAATCGACAGAGAATGATCAATCACTTAGAAATAAGAGAGTCAATGAGGTGAGGAAAAGGCTATTAATAGATTGTTTTATAAAACAAACAGTTCACGCTCTTTATTTTTGCTTATAACAAAATAAAATCGTTAAACAGAAGATACAAAAAAGGGAAGCCTAAGCTTCCCTTTCTAATGTGTGCTTTCTTCATAAAGAAGAGTGCAGACTTCGTTT
>NZ_JXOK01000014.1 GCF_000830505.1 Vibrio mytili
TGTCTCTCGCTCATTCAAATAATGAGAGACAACTTTGGTTGTTTAACGTCAATTCGAAACTTCTTCGGGTTGTATGGTTAAGTGACTAAGCGTACACGGTGGATGCCTTGGCAGTCAGAGGCGATGAAGGACGTATTAACTTGCGATAAGCCCAGATTAGGCAGTAAAAGCCACTTGAGTCTGGGATTTCCGAATGGGGAAACCCACTAGCATAAGCTAGTATCGCTGCGTGAATACATAGCGCAGCGAGGCGAACCGGGGGAACTGAAACATCTAAGTACCCCGAGGAAAAGAAATCAACCGAGATTCCGAAAGTAGCGGCGAGCGAAATTGGACTAGCCCTTAAGCTTTATATGCGTTAGACGAACGGTCTGGAAAGTCCGGCGATACAGGGTGATAGCCCCGTAGTTGACAACGCACATTCAGTGAAATCGAGTAGGGCGGGACACGTGATATCCTGTCTGAATATGGGGGGACCATCCTCCAAGGCTAAATACTACTGACTGACCGATAGTGAACCAGTACCGTGAGGGAAAGGCGAAAAGAACCCCTGTGAGGGGAGTGAAATAGAACCTGAAACCGTGTACGTACAAGCAGTAGGAGCACCTTCGTGGTGTGACTGCGTACCTTTTGTATAATGGGTCAGCGACTTATATTCAGTGGCAAGGTTAACCATCTAGGGGAGCCGTAGGGAAACCGAGTCTTAACTGGGCGTTCAGTCTCTGGATATAGACCCGAAACCAGGTGATCTAGCCATGGGCAGGTTGAAGGTTGAGTAACATCAA
>NZ_JXOK01000015.1 GCF_000830505.1 Vibrio mytili
CCTTCTTAAAAATGGTTCAGAAATCTTGTGAACACCAAGCGATTTTGTCATATGTTCGTATTTTATAGGGCTAAGAAAGAAAATATGCCGTAGCCCTCAGCCCTTATAAATAAAAGGCTGAGGGCTCACATTGGACTTTTCGCTGAAATGGGCGCAAAACCCCATGATCAAATCTATAAATAGCATGATGATGGATATGCTAGCTGCTATCGCGAGAAAAGATTACCAAGATCGCCGCCGCCGTCAGGCTGAAGGAATAAAGAAAGCCAAAGAGGAAGGGAAACACAGAGGGCGGCAAGCCGATTCAGAACTACACGAAAAAATCTATCAGCTACGAGTAGTCAACAAGCTGAGTATCAGTGATACCACCAAACTTACCAATGTTTCAGGTCGTACAGTAATACGGGTTGCTAAAAAGTTGGCAAGTGAGCGTTCAGCGGGGTAAGAAGCTTAGCGTATGTTTTCGTTCCATTGGGCTTCAGACCCCTTTGTTAAGTGGGGGGCAGAAGTCCCATTACCACCGAGAACCATTAGCGATGGTCGTGCTGAATTTAACCCTCCTTATATTTTCTTAAGAGATTATCTTGGTATTGATCCAACACAAACGGTCTATACTTTTGCTGAACATATCATCAACCCAGTAATGGTTACTCATATCATTTTTTCTCTGACTTTTGCCATCGGCTACTGTGTGATCGATGAAATTTTTCCAAAAGTAAAAATGTGGCAAGGTGTAATGGCGGGTTTGATCGTCACTGTTTGTACGCATGGTACGGTTTTTGTGTGGCTAGGGCTGACTCCGACTTGGTCTCACCTTCCTGCAAGCGAGTACATTTCAGAGATCTTTGGTCATATTGTATGGTTCTGGTCTATTGAAATGATTCGTGGTTATCTGCGTGAAAAATGACCAAAGAGCCGGATCCAGAAGTCGCGTTAAGCTAAGAATACCGACATAAGGTGAGCTTACGAGAAGATAGTGTATACCGAATCAACTTGAAGATGCAGGCTTGAGAACCTGAAAATTATCATTAATTCGAGATGCCAAAGAGCCTGCGATCTCTGGAAGAGTCACAGTAAAAAATTGGTCTATTGCTGCCTTGAAGTCCCGTTTACTTTTGAAGTAAACGTTGTTCCTCGACTTCTCATTCATTACTTTCCAAAGCCGCTCTATTGGATTGAGGTTTGGGCTGTAAGGTGGAAGATAATGCAGCTCGATATTAAGGACAAATGCCGCATCTCTGACCAAGTCACTACGGTGATATCCCGCACCATCTAAAATGATATGAAGCTTATGAGCTAACGGATAACTCTCTCTTAACTTACAGAAAAAGCGAACTATCGTTTCACTGTTAATGCTCTCATAATCATCAATAATAGTAGCTCCGATATCTGACAGGTTCAGTGCGCCAAGAATGTTCAATCGACTGCGATTTCCCGTTGTTTCAATCACTTTATCTTGACCAGTTCGTATCCAGCCATGAGATATTTTTGTTGATAGGGTTGGGTGAACAGCATCGATAAAGACTATCGATTCATCCTCGTCACAACTTGCCTTTAGCGCTTCGTAAGCATCTATGAAAGCTTGTTGTTTTGCTTCATCAAACTTATGTGGAACGCCTTTCGGTTGCTTGTAGCTAAAACCGTTATGGTGAAGCCATTTGTTCATACCAGAGACAGTGTAATCAAGTCCAAAAGTCTCTTTAACGTAGGCGACAATTTGATGAGTATGAGGATAGGTTCTCTCAGTCAAATGCTCGATTAGGTGCATGGTTTGAGTTGCAGAAAGCTTGCTTTGACTTCCGCCATTTTCAGGCTTAAGTTTTTCAGAAAGAACGTAGTCGCTAAGGTGACGTGCAACGGTGGATTCATGAATCCGAAGAGCTTGTGAAATCATGGTCTGACTCCAGCCTTCAGAAGCCAGCAAAACAGCCTTAATACGGTCGCAAACTCGACTATCACGTTCAATATCGTGCATTTGTTCGAGTTGCAGTTTCTGTTGAGGAGTCAGTGTAATTTTCATGGTTCGTAGCATGATCCTGATTCTAAAAAAAATGGGTATACGGATTTAATGGTTGATGGGTCACCTTCACCCCATCAATCTGATACCACCCTCAGATGGTTGATAGATCGACTCCGTAGTTGAGTTCCTCTGCGAAGTCCGGCAGTCCGTAACCGATGGTTTTCTTGTAGAAAGGAGAGACCTTCGCAGTCGGTGCCTTCTTCTTGTGCTTCGTGGTGTAGAGCATTCGTGCCCGCATCACCTCGAAGGAGTAACCGCGCCCTTCACGGTTCTTGTCCTTGGCCAGTCGGTTGATGGACTCCGTGTAAGCGTTGGTGACGGGCATGTCCGTCTCGAAGTAGGTCATGGTCTCTTCGCGCCAGTTTCCCACTGCCCTGACCAGATCGCTCCAGACTTCCTTTTGGCCCTTCGGGATGGTGGCTATCCACTCGTCCAGGGCGGCTTCTGCCTGGAGCCGTGTGGTGGCGTCCCAGATGCCGTAGAAGCGCTCCTTGTGCTCGTAGGCGGCCAGCAGTTGCGGGAACGCGCCTGTCCAGGTCTCCATGATGAGGCGCTCCCGGTCTGAGACTTCGTGAGCGCGTTTCAGCAGGATTTTCCGGTCTCCCTTGAGAGTCCGGCTCTGGGACGGTTTCAGCTCCTTTCTGAGGCCCTTGCGCACTCTCTCTAGGGCATCGTTGGCCATGCGCACCACATGGAACTTATCGACACGATACGGGCCTGGGGCAGCACAGCCTTGACCGCTGCCCGGTAGGGGTTCCACATGTCCATGCTGACGATCTCGACCTTCTGCCGGTCTTTCAGCTTCATCAGGTAGTTGGTCACCACGTCCTGGCGGCGGGTGGCCAGCAGGTCGAGCAGGGTTCGCTCCTCAATGTTGGTCAGAATGCAGCGGTAGCGCTTGTTCAGGTATAGCTCGTCAATGCCCAGGATGCGGGGCGTCTCGAAGCGGTGCCAGCGCCCCAGGAACTCGGCGCGGGCGTGAAGATGTCGCGCACCGTCTTCTCGTCCAGGCCGGTCTGTGCCGCCACAAAGGTGTAGGGGTGGTTGAAGGATTCCTTCTCCACGTACTCATGCAGCCGCAGTGTCATACGGAATCCGTCCACCATCTCCGGTAGCTGGGGCCTGAATGTTGTCTTGCAGGCCCGGCAGGTGTATCGGCGGCGGACCACCCAGAGAGTGACCCGTTTGCCGTGGATGGGCAGATCACGATAGGGAACGTCACGCTTGCCGAACCGTACGAACTCACCCTGCACGCCGCATTCCTCGCAGGCGATGGGATCGGGCACGTCCACCTGGAAGTGCATTTCGTCGTCGGTTGATTTGCAGCCCAGTACTTGGTATTGCGGCAGGTGAAGGATGTTGTCGGGAAGTTCGGTCATGGTGTTGTATAGGCGTAGGTGTCAGTCAGATCCATCCGACTCGGCATTGGTGTTTGCTTTTTTACCCAACAAGCTGCTGGAAACGAAAAGTAAGGCACCGAGGACAATTGCAATATCAGCCAGGTTGAAGGCCGGCCAATGCCAGTCTCGCCAATAGAAATCAAAGGAATCCACAACATAGCCGCGAAAGACCCGGTCAATCAGGTTACCCATGGCGCCACCGAGGATAAGACTGTAAGCGATGGCTTCTCCTTTATGACGATTTTCAAGGATCAGCTTGATCAGAAAAATCGAGACCACTACCGTGATTCCGATAAAAAAGTAGCGCTGCCAGCCTCCACCATTCGCAAAAAGACTGAATGCGGCACCGGTGTTCCATAGGTGCACCCAGTTAAAGAACGGGGTCACCGAAACATACTCGCCATAGGCCATTGATTGCTGCACCAGCCACTTTACAGCCTGATCAGACGCTGCCAGCAGGCCCGATATGGACAATAGGGCATACGGCGAGAGCTTTTTGCCAATAATGAGCATTATTTAACCCTTCAACGCCAAAATGCGTCTGGCACCGTTAAGTACAATGCCCCCCGCGATGGTGCCGATAATCAGATCCGGATAATTGGAACCGGTCCACGCGACCAGGGCGCCGGCGGTGATGACCCCCAGGTTGATCACCACGTCGTTGGCCGAGAATATCCAGCTTGCCTTCATGTGCGCCCCACCTTCCCGATGTTTGGATATGAGCAGCAGACAACTGGTATTGGCAATCAATGCGACGAATGCGATAGCCATCATCACCAGCGATTCAGGCTCACTACCGAATACAAAGCGTCTCACCACCTCTACGAGCACGCCCACAGCCAAGATCAGTTGCAGTACACCAGCAAGATGCGCGGCACGTACCTGCATTTTCACGCTATGTCCAACCGCATAAAGGGCAAGCCCGTACACCGCCGCATCGGCAAAATTGTCCAGGGATTCTCCAATCAGGCCGGTGGACCGGGCGATCAGACCGGCAGTCATTTCCACCACGAACAGAAGTGCATTGATGCCGAGCAACCAGCGCAGGGTCCCGGATTCTTGCTTAGCAGAAGCTGCCGAAAACTCGGCGGCTTTGATGGTCTCCGGATTTGCAGCGACGGTTTCCTGAAGCGAGGCGCCTAGCCCCAAGGTCTTCAGTTTCGAGGTGACGGGCTCGACCTCGCCGTCATGCACGACCTTCAGCCGGCGGTTCGACAAGTCGAAGGACAGCGCCCGAATCTCCTCAAAGCCGTTCAGGGCTAGGCGAATCATTCGTTCTTCTGATGGACAGTCCATCTTCGGCACGGCATAAACACTGACCCATCTCCCTGGCGCCTCGGAGGAGGCCTGTATATCGGTATCCGCTGCGGACGTTGCATCACCGCCACAGGCGCCACCACAGGATTTGCTCATGATACGACTCCACTTGAACAATGTTGTGGTACCATTTTAAACTATAAAGCTACTATAAGGTCAATAGAGTAAAGAATCCGTTGGGGAGGAGGCTGATGCGCATTGGTCAGTTGGCGCAGTTGGTAGGGGTCGAAACACAGACGATCCGCTTCTATGAACAGCAGGGCTTGTTGCCGCCGCCTGATCGGCAGGACAACGGTTACCGTGTCTATACCGAGAAGCATGGTGAGGGGCTGGCCTTCATCCGTCGCTGCAGAATCCTGGGCCTGTCACTGGCTGAGATTCACGAACTACAGAGCTATCAGGACGACCCTCATCAGCCTTGTACCGCCGTCAACACCTTGCTCGATGATCACATCTCTCATGTGCGGTCGCAGATAACCGCTCTGCAAGCGCTTGAGAAACAACTCGTTTCACTGAGAGCGAGTTGCAACGATGACCGGGAAGTTGAGGCGTGTGGGGTTCTTGCTGGAATTAGCGAAGGAAACATGCACCAGCAGTAGGTGAAGCATCAACCAGATAATCCGATGAGATGCCGGTCTGTCTCACTCTCATGCAAAGGTAAGATCAACCATTTAATCCGCTTACCCAAAAAAATCAAGCATCTTCAATGATCACGGGTATAGCTAATAATGGGGCAGAAATGAGTTTGGCAACATCGCCTCTGTTTGTCGCCTCTGTTAGATTCCAATCAGCACAGAAAGCACTACCTCTATAAGAACTATGCTTTAGTTCAGTTCACCCTTACAACCGTAGATATTAACCATTAAGACAGACGTTACACTTTCAAGGATGCATAACAAACTTTATTGTGCGAGCACATTGGCTTGTGGCGACAAAAAAGTCCTCCCTCAGGTTGCATATTTCACCACCAGCCAATCCGGTTGGTTTTCGGCTAAAGTCTTGCGAATTATTCCACTCGGAATAATTGACCTTTGGGTGTATAATCCTACGGGGTTCTTATGGGTGAAACAGCATGTTCTTGTTAAACAATACAAATTTTGACATTAGCACTGCCGAGGAGATCCCTGAACGCATTCAGTTATTGATTGACTCATCATCTCCGCTAGAGGCAAATCTAATGACAATCGTAACTCAACGGGAAATGTATCTTGCCAACTTTTCCCGGATGAATGATCAAGAGAAATCCAATTTTGTCGCTTCGTTGACGCGCATGTTCATGCGTAACTCGTGGACTAGATAATTTTCAAGGTGTTTTGTGAATTTCTATCAGAAAGGAGGAAGTGAATATTTATTTGTCTGTGACCTGTTTAAGGAGCTTCGGAAAAAAAGCAACTTATCTCAGGCTGACGCGGCCAACCATATCGGTGTTAACCAATCTTTCATTTCCAAGTTCGAAAATGGTCATACTGGGATTGACCTATTTGATGCATTAGCTCTCCTTGACTTGTATGGTATCGATCATGTTGATTTTTTCTATATGCTTGATCAGTTTAAAAAAAAGGAGATTAGAAAAGGTGCTCTACTCGACTACTTTTTATCAAGAAGCTAAACCTAATTACTCCAAATCCCTTTCATTAGATTAAACATCGAGTAGTTTAAATTCTTGCGTTCATCGCCTTGCGGGTAAGGATGCTTGTCATGATGTTCTTTAGGCACATCTGAAAGTAAAGTGTCCATAACAAGCCAATCACAACTTATTCCTTTGCTTATAAGTGAGTCCTGGACAAAAGCTTCAAAAGCCCTGGCTAACATCTCGCTTCTTTCTATCCAGTATTTTCGCGCTCCCTTCTGGCCTGCCAGTTTCTGTGATTGATTGAAATACTTAGTACCAGAGCAAAGTTGCTTAGTAATGATATTCCTCATAAGGAGAATGTTTTTCCTGAACTTATCAGGTGCGTTTTCCATGTCTACGCCAGTAATAAACTCACTGATCAATTTACCCTCATATCCTCTAGACCTTGCCAGAAGAGCATCAACTCCGTGGAACCACTCGTGAGAAATTGCACCAGGTCCACTCCGCCGAGTCAAATTGATGATATTTAGGTCTGGCTCATAATGGGCGCTTGCTTTCCCCTGCCCCCTTGCGCCGAAAGCTATGCCAAGTTGTCCTCCAAGCCCTATCCATCCGTCTGGTATCTCTAATATATGAGCTAATACCTTGAATGCATAAAAGCTATTGTTTACAAACAGTTGACGTTCTTTGTCTGGCATAGAGCTCCCAAACTGAACTCCTCTAAAATTGAACGTGTTTATGAATTGTTCTGGTGTAACATCATAGCTGAGCTGTATGTTTCTTATCGTTTCGATTTTCTTTCTGGGGATATAGGGCGATACATCTAAATTCATGTGACAACGTAATGCATTTATAGCATCCGTTTCACTTTTGAATTTGTTAGGGAACTCTTCTGTTTCTTTATATACAAACCGTTTTCCTTGTATCGAGCACAGTCGGTAGAATCCCCCCTCGAAGGCCACCGGAAATAGGTCAACATTGTATGGCTTGATTGTATAAGGCCACCCTAATTTTGGCAGCAAATGAATTAAAGATGATTGTCGTAGCGTCAAGGCAAACGGAGTTTTGTAGGTTCTATTTTCACCTCTACCAACAGCGTACAATGGGTAAACATCTCTAATATGTTGCCTACCAGTTTTCTTAGGGATACCCATCCGACTCCGAAATCGTTCCGGTAGCAACTTTACATCATCATTGTCAGCTACGTTTTCAAACAACTCTTGCAAAACAAGTAGTGATTTTTCGTATGCGTTTGTCCATTGCTCTTGACTGACAGATGGCTGAGCTGGACGGGGGTTATTCCTCCAACCAGAATAGTAAACCGATAAATATGCGCATACTTCAACTGACAGACCATCATCACACAATTCTTGCCAGTTAAATGACCTCCGGCAGAGCCGGAGGCTTATTGGATGACGCCCTCTAAGGGCTTAAGTAAGCGCCCAAGGCGCTAGATCCCAAACTTCAATTGATCACGGTGCTCATCTTCCTGTTCTTGATTTCTTATATATTCAAGCACTGTCTCTTCATCCAAACCGACTGTAGATACAAAATACCCCCTAGCCCAGAAGTGCTCACCATTAAAGTTTCGCTGCCTACCTCAAAACTTCTTAGCTATCGATATAGCGCTCTTGCCTTTGAGATAACCAACAACATTAGATACAGAATACTTTGGCGGAACACTGATGCACATATGAACATGATCTTTCATCAAGTGCCCCTCTTCTATCGTTACGCCTTTACGTTTGGCTAACTCATGAAATGTTGCACCTAAGTGTTTCCTGATGGCACCGTAAATCATCTTTTGTCTTTTCTTCGGGATAAACACCACGTGGTATTTACAATCCCATCGAGTATGAGACAGACTCTTATAGTCTCGCATAGGTTGTTTCCTCTTTACTTTTGGTCGAGCAAAGAAGTTACACATACCGTTGTCACGGTCAAACCTATGCGAGTCACCCCAGCAGAGCTGGGGGTTTATCAATGTTTAATTAGGTTCCGGCCAAATTGATTTAAGGCTAATGTTTGTGTCGCCGTTATCTTTCCCTAATACCAAATGCTTCTTTGCAAAAGGTAAATACTCTCCGGTGTCGTCTAACTTGCCCATATAATAAGACTCTTGGTTCTACTATAGAATTACACTTATACACCAGAGAACACTTAGTTAACTAACGCGGAAATGCCCAATCTCGGCAGATTTATAATGCATGAACAAAGCCTTAAAAATCCAGCCTTCTTACCGATGCTTGTTCGCGTACTTGAGTTGGGTTCAATTGAAGTGCTTGGTTCATATGGTGTACTCCTTTCAAATGGGTACACCAACCCCAAGAGGGTGATGTACCTCGTGGGTTATAAAAAGTGAATTAATGCTGTTTATTTATGGCGACCAGCTATCGCACATCAGCGCTCAAGGCACTTTCCTAAGAAACCTGTTTAGGATGCTTAGGAAAGCGAGGGGTTTCCCCCTGCGCTTTTGAACTATCCCAGGTTAACGACAGGGATACTTGCAACATTGACATTGAATACCCTGTCTATAACACTTTTTGCGAACTCAGCTACGGCGTATCCAATTGCCGAGTCCTTCTTATTTACACATATTTCAATTCGGGAAAAAGGAGTCAGGGGCAATGTTTCGCCTTCATGCTCAGAGCTATATTCAACAAGACATTCCCCATTTTCATCAGTACAAACATAAAGTTTATTGTTTTTAATCAAAAACCAGTCTGTAGCAAAACTATCGTGGTAAGTAAGACTACTAGTTTTTGTTACAACGACAGCCTGATAAAACCTTTGAACCTCTCCACCAGAAGCAATGTGTTCAACAACATTAATATAGTGGTATTGATATCCATCAATATTGCTATCGGTATCAATAATCACTTCCTGCCTTAATGAAGTGTTAAAAATATGGTTCATCCGGTAAATCGATACCTGAATGGCTTTTCTGATATCATATCGCTAAAAATAGCTAGTTAATGTCAACTTCACTTCTTTACCATCGCTTTGGAATACGCGGCCCTTTCCATTATTGCTCTACAGAGTTTGATGGTAACGTAACCATCTTTCACATAGCACACAATACTCATATTAAATGTCCATCGTGCCGTAGTCGTGATGTCATAAAAAAAAGGAGGTAAGGTTCGCCGTTTCATTGCTACCCCAATTGGCACTAACCCCTGTTACATCCAGATAGCAAACCAGCGGATTAAATGCCGAGCTTGTAATACATTCGGGTATTTGCCGCTTAATTTTGTCCCTCGTCCCAAGGTCCGTTACACAAAGGGCTTTGAACAGTATGTTCTCTCCCTGTCGGCATTGAACGTAACCATCAGTGCCATTGCCAAGCTATGCGGTGTCTGTTGGGATACAGTGAAAGACATTCAGAAGCATTACCTGCAAAAACGATACTCTCAACCTTGTCTTAAAAACGTCACTCACATTGGAATTGATGAGATTTACTGTGGCCCAAAAAGTGGCTTCATGACGGTTGTGATTGATATGAAAACAAGTGCCGTCATTTATACAGAGAAAGGAAAGAAGTCCGAAAGCCTTGACGGTTTTTGGAAACGGAAGCTGCGCTGTAAAAAACCGATTGAAGCTATCGCCACCGATATGGGTCAGGCATACATTTCTTCGGTAAAACAGCACGCTCCGAAGGCTAAGTTAGTCATTGACCGCTTCCATGTGGTGAAGCGATTTAATGAAAAACTGACAGCGTTCAGGCGTGAATTACAAAATTCGATGAGTAGCAAAAATGACGCTCAATATCTTAAGAATACTCGTTGGTTATTGGTGAGTAATCCGGATAGGTTAGATGAGCAGGGCCAAGCGAGGTTGGAGCGAGCACTCGAAGCCAATCAGCCTTAGCGGTGGTTTATTATTTAAAAGAGAAGTTAAGAATGCTGTGGTCGCAGCCATCAAAGATCGAAGGAGAGAGATGGCTAGAAAGTTGGATAGATGAAGCGAACCACTCAGGCATTGTGATGCTAGAGAAGTTTACTAATACCCTGAAAAAGCATAAGGATGGGATATTGGCATTTTATGATGAAAGGATGAGTAGTGGTCGAGTAGAGGGTGTGAACAACCGAATAAAGACGTTGAACAAAGTCGCCTATGGGTATCGTGATTGGGAATTTTTTGAGTTAAAAATCAAAGCAAGTCATGAGGCGAAGTATCGATTTACCGGATGAACCAAAAATATACTTAATCATTGTTATCTCCTTAGTTTTTAAGGAGAGAGCCCCTAGAGGGCACATCTCCCTCCAGGGTTAAACTGAAAAATTAATATTTATTCATTCAAAGTTAAAAACCATCGCTTCATTGGAACAGTAACTTCAATCATTCCATTACCACAATAAGCTCCCCAAAAGTTATAAGTAGTCTCAAACATATCGAACTCGAATAGTGTTTGAATATGCTTATCAGTAATGGGGTTAAATGGTCCACCGCAGCCAACATGCATCGCTATGCCATAATCTCGCATATCGAAATCATCTAGGTTTTTTCCACCCACAGAAGCTATCAAATTCTCACCTCTGATTTCACCTTCACGTAAAAGCAAGACTGCTTCTTCGTAACTCGCATATTGTGTCGTTAAATTCACAATATGGCCATGCTTAGGTTTGTGTTGTTCCGATAGTGATTTCAGTAGTTGCTTCACACTCTGAAATCTTGCGTAAAGCCCTGGCGTGAATTGTCCTGCGAAAGTTAAGTTCGGACAGATCAACTCAAGCATGTCGTCAGGTATAGAACTAAGCCCCATTTGCTTTGCAAGCGGCTCAGCTTTTTTCATTGCATCTTCAACTACCATTGGGTTTCGAAGATGTTGCGGCATATCCATAGTTATTCTCCTTTGGTGAGACGAACAGACCCATCAGGTTTGGTTCCCCTCAGTAATTAGATGGTCCGGTAGCTAAAATGCTACCGGAGTTTATTAACAATCTGAGCTGCCTGTTCTGCAAACGGCCCAGAGTAATGTATGTCCATTTTTTTTGAACACCAGACAGTTCCAATTATTAATTGGTTGAAGTTTCTGTCTTTGTAACGTTGACGCATCAATTCTAGATAGGCGCTCTCATCACCTTCCCACCCCAAAGGAGGTGAGAAGGGACAAGTAGCTTCGTTACCTGGCTCAGTGTTTACTTCTGCTAGGTTATACACGCCCATAAGCACCTGCCCTACGCGCAATAAACTCGCGGAGTGTACTAATCGGCGGGAATCCCATCTGTCCTTGAGTTACCAGGACATCGTTCCAATCTATACCTTTTGCACGAGGTGGAATGGGCAGCTTAGGTAACAGCACATGAACTGTATATCCTTGCTTTTCAAGCTTAGATTTCAGCACATTTGCGGAGCGTTCCCCTGTTAGCGACTTATCCTTATCTGCAAAGATAACGACAGTGTGGATGTCTAACTCGTCTGGAACTTCAAAGTTTTCCAAAAGAGTAGCATTCACTGTGGACCATGTAGGGATGTGAGTAGCACGGAACCCAGACAATGCTGTTTCCAAGCCTTCTGCCAAACCTAATACTCCTTCTGTTGGCATACCTAAGCGAACTGCACCGCCAGTGACACTCAATCCATCAGGAACAGGCATCATCTTTTTAGCGCATTCTACTTTGGCCTTCTTACCACTTTTGGTCAGATATGTACGATGTAAAGTAACCAAGTTTCCTTTCGCGTCTCGGATGGCTTGTACTGCGGCTGGAAATTTTCCAACCTCATTACCATCTTCATCGTAATAGGACATACTTGGGTGGAATCGCAGGCTGTCTGTCTGTTCTACTACATCATGTGCAAACAAAAGTTTGCGATTGACGAAATAGGCACGTAACGGCTCAGCTGCTGCACAGTTAAAGGGCAAACATTCATTCCAGATCTTCTCAATTTTTTCACAAAGGCGAGCATTGTAAACACGTTCGCGTTGAGCTCTCTTTTGCATTTCCTCTTGAAGTTCCATCAACCAAGGCTTTGACTGCTCAGCAAAGAGCGGAACAACCTTGCTTTCTGAATGTTCTTGTTCAACTACGGCTTCTTGGTGATGCTCAACAGGGCTACATGAAGAATGATTATCCTCATGTTGTTCTGTCGGAACATTTGAATCAGCCCATGACTCTTCGTTATAAGAACCAGGAGCAGAGTGAGAGACATAGCTGCTGTTTGAAACCTTTGCCTGCGCTACAGACTCTGGTTTAGCAGTACGAACACTCTTAGTTTTCACTTCAACCAACCACGTATTGCGATGTGTTTGAACTGGTTTCTCACCAATGATCTCTCCAGTGCCTTCTTCAAATACAGGCTGCATTACGGTAACAGCTTCACGTCCCAAATTTGTGAGAGTGACTTCATCACCATATACAGCACCGCATTCTCCGATTGCTCTTTCTAGATCAACGCCCCAAATCTTACGTTCATTGCCCGTTGATAAACGAATGTAAGCAAAATAGCTTGGTTCATTTATCGGGTCGTCCTGGTAAGGAGCTTGACCGTGAGCAATTAAAGTGCCCTGATACTTAGGGCGACGATTTGGATCGTATTTGGTGTTATTCACTTTTGCCGGAGCAGATTGCTGTGCTCGGCGCGGTGAACTTGTATTATTGGAGCTTTGCTGACGCTTGAAATGCTTTGGAGCCATCAACAAGTCACCAACTTGCTGTAGGCATTCAGCAAAATCCCACCCTCTTGCTTGGTTTAATAGCTCAAAGCCATCATGCCAAGAACCGCAAGAACAAATAGCACCACCTGTTTCGTGAGCATCTTTGAACATACGGAAGTCTTTTTTTCCACCATGAAACGGACATGTAACATGGGACTTTCCCGCTTTTTTGAGTGCTGGTTCCAGTTCAGGCATTAAATGCGCCAAAATGAAAAGCCATTGACCCTTAGCGAGGCTACGAACTTCGTCTGCTTTATAGAAATATGAGTTATCCATAGTGTTTCTCCTTAGCTGAAACCCCGACATCGAGGCTTCCCTAAGTCCCCCCGTATCAGGGGCTTTAGGGAAACCCCGACACCGGGAAAAAATAGCCAAGGAGGCTCCCCTACCGGAGATGCTCTCCCCGGCTGGGGTTTGATTTTGGGCTATTGACCATTAACTCTGCGTATGGCCTTACCCAAGAAGGATTGCATCAGGTGATTACCTGATGATTTGAAGTAAGTTAGCCAGTCGATCCAATTCCACTTAGCGTAATCATCAAGAGATGGAGGATTAAAAGCTCCCCAAATCTTACTGTTTACGCCTTCGCGGAGAACGTAAGCTACTTTCTCGATTACTTCTTCTTTACTCATTAGAGTAGAGATTTTGCAAGGAGGCATCATAATGAGGCTCTCTGCTTGTTCATGAGTAATCTTCTCTATGGTGCCAGCGTTGATATCCACGACAAACGCTTTGGTTTCTGGTCCTTGTTCTGACCAGATCCAATACGTTATATGAACGGGATTAACGCCAAGTCCGACCGGAACGATTTGAGTTCCAGAAGGACGCAGTAACCAAACGAATTTACCGCTTGGGTTGCTTTTGAAACGTTCGAGCTCTTTACCATCAATCTCCAAATTAGATTTGAAATGGAGAGGTAGTTTTTCCGCATTCGAAATTTCAAGCATACGTTGTTGCAGATGTTGCAGAATTGCAATGTTAGACATAGGTGTACTCCTACAGTTTGCAGGTACACCTGGCCCATGTCGGGTTGGTGTACCCGACTGGGTTATGAAGGGTGAAAGAGAACTTTCACTTAAATTGAATGCTGTTTGTTTTTAGCGACCAGCTATCGCGTCTTCACTCTCAATGAGAGTAGAATTCGTCACTTTCCGTTAGGTGCTCTATAACACCTAAGGGAAAGTGGGGGCTTTCGCCCCTCACTGTTAATCATCGTAGAAATATCCTTGCTTGTCACACGACTCTGATGCCGAATAGGCTTCATATCGCGCATTTTCGTTAAACGAAAATTTCAGAGGATAAGCAATTGAAGGCGGAGTTTGCTTTGTTAAACGTCCATTCCATTCATGCTGTTCCATTGTGCCAGATACTCCATCGACGGTGAACATTTCATCATAACCATTTATCTTTACAATCGGGAAGTCAAACAAGCCAAGAGCTTCTATCACCATCACCTTGTCTGAACAAGCATAAACTTGCTTGTTCTTATCTCGGTAAAAATCAAAGCCACAGCTCAGATAAACCCCTATGATCCGCAAAGTTTCGTCATCCATTCCAGATGCAATGTTCTTATCTAAGTTTGCTTTTGCCAGCCAGACATGGGCGTTGACTCCACCAAATATGCCATAGCCCTCGTAAGCATTTTCCTGTAATGGTTTCTGACCATGAGGTTGTAGTAAGTAAACAGTGCGAACTTGACGTCCAGAATATACATTCGAGATGCTTTCTTTTGAATCACACGTTTTCCAGCTAAAAAATCCCATAGTGTTTCTCCTTCAATTATTTAAATCGAAGGGGGTTGCCCCACAAGGGGAGCAAGCCCCCCTCTAGGGTTAAGTAAAAATGTTAGGCCGCTTTACGAACTAACGATTCCTGCATTTGATGATGTTCTGATATAGCATTTTTGAGCTGTATTTTACGAACTTCTGCTATGGCATTACTGACCAATTCGCGGCGGTAACTTCCATAACTTCTGTCATTAACATCTATAACCAGGCCACCTATAGATTCAGATGCTAGTTCCTCTTCCGTCTCTCGGTCGAGGATCTTAGCTTCCAACCTCAGATAGCGCTGCTTACCATCAACAATATCCTGTATTGTTTGTAATGCTAACTCTTCGTCCCAGCATCCAATATCAAAGTCATGCTCGGGATGCTCTTTAAGCTGGACTGTGTAGTCAGCTGTATTAAACTCCCAGGAAACAACTTCTTCGTATGGCGTACCTTCCACCAGCGCATAGCCTTCGGCTTCAAGCTGTTGGGATGTAGATTTGATGTCATGTTCGAGACGACTCACAAAGTCGTTCCAAATGCTTTGCCATCTAGTGATGTGCTCATCAGTCACTTCACCTGTTACCAGACCAGCGGCACGAATCGCTTCAAAATGCTCCTCAGAGAAACTTTCAAAATCGACTTCATGACAAAGATCCATGCAGTTATAGTGGCTGTACCGATGCCCATGAGAGTTTCGCTCAATCGACATTCTGCAACATCCTATATCTGCTTCCCTTAATATTTCCAACATAGATAATGCTTCTTTACGAACCAAAAGGTTTTTTACGCGAAGTACGGCGTTTTCACCTGCTGTATTTTGGTCATAAATTCGCAGCATAAGCTTCTCTACATCATCCTCATCGAGGTTTCCATAGAAACTCATACCATCACCTTGACAGTAACTAAGGCTGTACTCGATTGTCAGACCTTCTGGGTAGCCAAGTTTTTTCAGTTGGTTATTGAAATGAGTTTTAATCATAGCTATCTCCTTGTTTTTTTGAGGAGACACCTCCCCCTAAGGGATTGGTGCCCCCTTAGGGTTTTAATGATTTCGGATTTAATAGTTAAGCACAGATGTCCAAAAGACCTTTCCGAGCGATCAACTGATGCTCTTCAAAGTCTTCCGGTGCAGAAGTGTCATAACCTTCACCATCGCTGTAATCTGGAGTACCCAGCACGATGATGTTGCCTACAACAGGTGAATCTGCACCATGTAATATACAACCGAGCTTGATACCGCTACTGAACAGTCCTTCTTCATCAAGATAAAGACTGACTGTTTTTCCATTCGATAGCTCCCAATCAAAGCTCTGGACCATGCTACAGCCGATTAGCTTATACATAGTTTGTAATCCGTCTTCTTTTGGAATATCGACTGGAGTGCAGCCTTCTGCGGTTATTAAATAGCCTTTGTTAGTGGCCTTAGACATTGCTTCATCACAAATTGACATGGAATCCTCCAAATATGTCATTGAGGGACACCAAGGCCCCAAAGGGGCTTTGATGCCCCGTTAGGGTTTAAAGATTGGTTTACTTATACGGTCACAGCGTCGATATCTAGGTATTGGCGGCAACCTGTTTTAGGGTGACAGCGGTGGCGAAAATTGTGCTTACCACCTTGCGTACCCATGTATTGCCAGCACTCTCCAGTAACTGACTCTTCACAAACCGCGTCGCCATTATTTAATGGATGTTGGGCCAATTCGTTCCACATTTTGTCCCATTCATCTGTATTTCTTTGTACTAGTTTGAAGTCATTATTATTCATACTTCGGTACTCCCAACCCACTGCTTTCCAAGGTATGCCTCAACTCCCATACGGGCCCATTCCGAAGAGATGGTTAACATGGAAAGTGTTTCATGAGTCCAAGGTGCAGTTGGCTTGATTCGTTTGAGCTCTTTGCCTTCGAGATCTGTCAGAATAAGATCTGATTGTTCATTTCCAGCAAGAATATCTGGCTCTCCCGGACGCTGATCAGTAACAAATTTGATGTAGCAACCTTCGTCATCGCTACATGACAGCAATTTATCTACTGACAAGTTAAGTCCAGCACCGAACCATTGATCTATTGCTTCGATCTCAGGGAAATCAGATTTCAACTGAGATACAACGCCAATCATCTTGTCGAGAGCATCTTGGAACTCCAGCGCATTGCCAGCTGCCACTTCAAGTTTGCACTTGATATATGCAGCGTAGGTATCGCAGGCTTTCACCAGTTGCTGTTCATAGCCACCTGGGGCAAATGCTTCCGCGACTGCACCTTGAAGCTCCAAAGGTAGCGTGTGAATTAACTGCTCCTCAGCAGCTTTTTCAAGTCGCTCGAACTCCCTCGCCAAAGTGTCATTAGCCTTTTTTACTGGCGTCACAACATCCTGACAGAGAACTTCGGCTACATCATGTAGTGCTGCGTGGGAAAGCATTTTGGCAAGATCGACCTTGTTCCCCTTTTGGTTTGCGACATGACCAGCGAGAAGAGCAAGCAACGTAACGGTAGCACTATGCTCCAAGACTGATTCAGGCTGTACTGAATGCATCAGTGACCAGCGTTTTATCAATCGTTGACGCAAAGCAAGTGCTAGGAATCCATAGTTTGAATTTGACATAGTATCCTCCAATGAAGTTTGAAGGGTACACAGTTACCACATAGGTCCCGTGTACCCATGTGGGTTAAGTTGTGAGAGTCCTTGTGGACTGTTCTTGAGGTGTATTTTCGGCCTGACACCGAAATATTTAATCAGATTTCTGATGGAATGTATTCCATTCAGAATGTAGTTGCTGCTTGTAGGCCAGCTACCTTTCAACGTCAGCAAAGCCGACATTTTTTTTAGTCTATCGCCAATCCAAATGGTTCACGAAACGTCTATTTGCCCTTTTAGGGCGTTTGGTTCTCATAAGTAAAAAACCCCAGCAAAAATGCCGGGGTTTTTGTTTACTAAGCCACTAATCACATCAGGTTGGAGTTTAATGTACCCCCCCTCGTATATAACTTGGTAAGGGGTATTTAGCATCGGCTCCCGAGCTTAATAAAAAATCCCACACATCAGACATCAGCCAGTGTTTGATCACATACAGCTCTCCACCGTGCTTAGTGATCACTACTTTTGCTGCTGAACCGCCAAATTTGGCAATATTTGCAGCGCGAATGAATAACGGGTGTTTCATCAGCACAAACTGACGCAAGCATGTCAAGTTGATGTTGCATAGTATCCTCCGTAAAAAGTATGGAGGGCGCACGCCCCCACAGGGACATACACCCCCGTGGGTTTGATATTGAAATATTAAGGAATGATCGGCAGCCAATTATAAATGCGATATGCAATGTATAAACAAGGCACTCCAAATACGAGCCCCCAGAACTGCGCTACTGCATATTGTTTTGCATTCTCAAACCATGCGGCCATATCGGTAAGTAACGGGGGCCAGTCAAACGAAATGGCGACCAAAAGCGGCACCAAAACACACAAACTACCCACAACAGTCAAAACCGATACAATAATATTTCGTTTTTTATGATCGTATTGATACATAAGCTTATTTCCTTCTAGAGTGGGCTCAGAAGCACCCTTCTGGAGCTTCTGAGCTTTTGGATAGGCGTTAGCCTAAAATGATGGGAGTGATCCCAGTGAAAAAACCAAGAATGCCGAGTAATGCGCCTACCACTCCAAGACGGATTGATAAGCGAATAGAGAAGTCAGGGTGGAACCAGAACCACTGGTAAATTTCCCACCAGCGAGCTCTCCGCATTTCCAGTGATACCTCTTCTTTAAATTTCACTCCAAGAGCATCAACGGCATCGTAATCAAGACCAACAGCATTTTTGGTAATCGACATTGTTCCTGGGTTGCCCATTACATATCGAATTACTTTTGTGCCGTTATCGGGGTTATAGATCACTACTGGCTCACGTCGAAAGAAACGATTAGGATCTTTTCTCTTTGAGTCTACGTTTCGGTTATTTAACCGGACGATATTGTGACCTAAACCTGAATCTTCCATTGGAAGACGAACTACAGATTCAATTTTCATAATTGTCATCTCCATGTTGAATGGAGATAGCCCCCGGCAGGGACTATCCCCACGCGGGTTACAATAAGTACTGTTTGTTTTTGGCGACCAGCTATCGCACATAAGCGCCAAAGGCACTTTCCGAAGAATCCTGCTCTAGGATGCTTGGGAAAGTGCGGGGATATTCCCACACTTACCGCTCATTGAGCATTACTCCTGACGCATCTCATTCTTTGCTCCTTGTAAGGAGATCACATGCGTCGGATCTTCTTTATTTATATCAGCCCAAACCCGCAATTGGAGATTTCCAGCGTTGTTTTCTATCAACAATGGAAATCCAACGTTATCCTCAGAGTTGCAATCTGAGTAGCCTTTAGCACTTAGCAAAAGCTCACCACCGATATTGCCTATCTCAACCGAGGCCGAGACTTTATCACCTAACCCATCGACCAGATCGGTTATATCAGTTTGCAAGGCTGGTTTGTCAAGCGAGTACATCTTTTCGCATAGCGTGTCGATCTCTTCTCCGCTCAACGGCTTTTCGTCAGTAAAATGAGGAAGTCTTGCAAAGAAATCAGACAATTCCTTTGGGTTCGATTGCTCCATCGTCTCCTGCATCCAACGTAACGCGGCCAAAGCCATATTTAGTTCTTGGCTGGTTAATGCTTTCATTTTCCTTCACCTTTTAGTTGTGGGAAAACAAGTACCCAGAGGGCGCTTGTTCCCCCTGGGGTTAATTTACATGCCAGATCAAAGGTACTTGAGCCCGGCTGTTTTGGGATATGTAATGTCAGCAGCTTTGACGTCCGTCAGCAGAGCTTCCAGAGCTTCACCCTGTAGAGTAAATCCAGCAAACACCGCTACGTCGTCGAGCTCGTCACGCCATTGCATTGTGCTATCGAAGTGCTCGATGACACCATGCTCCACCATGATTGGCCGCAGCTTCTCATCTCGTTTCTCACAGCATTCCTTGTACCGGGCATAGCGTAGCTTGTCCTGGTACGCATCCTCAGGCAGGTCTTCGACCGTTCCGAGACAGCTATAAGGAGCTGGGTAGACGATGGTTTTCACACCATTTGAGACGCCTTTCATATCTTTATGAGTGTGCTTCCAGATCAGTTCAATTTGCTCTGGAGTACGCTCTGTTTTATTCACTTCTGTCATGACACTACTCCCTACTTGCGCGAATCTTTACTGGTGAACTGTTCAAACGTTATAGACTCAATCTTTTGAATCTGTTGGCGTAAGGCTGCTAAGCAATCGTGCTTAGCTCGCTCAAAAGCATCAGTCTTGTTGCGCTCGTGTGGGCGGGGCAGATAGTATCCGTCGATCTTCTCTACCGCGCTTCGTAGTGCATATCGGTTTAATTTAGTCATTTCTCTCTCCAGAGTTAGAGAGGGAGCTGTGCCGCACAGGGCGTCAGTTCCCCCTGTGGGTTTGTGTTAATAGGTATCAGACAATTGACATGCCGACTTGTAGTTCACCTTTATAGTCTTTGGGAAGATCTGCAAGCTCCCAAGACATACAAGGCGTTGATACTGGCGTGGTGATCATACAAACATTGTTGCGAACGATGTAATTATAAACACCCCACTCGGCATACTCAGGTTCTCCTTCTTTTGATAAAGCCCATTCGTTACCGAACTGGTCTTCACACAAGTAAACATCGAATTCTGAGTCATGCTCATCAGCTTGTTTAACAACTGTCAGTTTGTGTACGGTTGCAATTTGATCGAATTTTGACATATCTATATCTCCATAAGTTTTTGGAGATAGCCTCCTGCCGGAGAGCTATCCCCGGTAGGGTTATTAGTAATGCTGTTTGTTTTTGGCGACCAGCTATCGCACATCAGCGCACAAGGCACTTTCCAAAAACGTCTCTAACAAACGCCTTTAGAAAATGTCAAGAATGACACCAAGAGGTAAGGATGCAGAGCTATCAAGCTCCGCATCCACCTTAGAGTAAGTTAATTCATAAAGAACAATGAATTAAAATACCATTTTCACTTTTCGCTGCTTCAACTCGCTTGTTTAAACGAAAATCGAAGCAAGCATCCAGAATTTGTCTTTGAAGATACTTAACAAGCTCTCCTGCACTTCGAACTGTTTCTCGTGAACCATTTAATGGCTCAACAAAACAATCATCGTACCAAGAACACGCATCTGGATTATCATGGACATACTTTTTCAACATGCACCAATCTAATGGAGATATAGTTTCTCCCTGCTTAATATTTCCGACGATGCCTTCTATACGTGAATGAATCACCCCGGCTTCGTTATAGCCACTGGGTTCTTGCATTTCGTCATATGGCCCATCATCAATATCGCCACAACCAGCCGGACAGCAATTTGCATCTATGCCGTGGGAGCAATAATGAACGTCATCATTCCAATGCTCTTCATGGCTTTCAGTTTGCTGCTCCGCTGTAATGACTTCGTAACCGTAATTTTCAGCAAGCTTGATAACCTGTTCTTTAACTCCTTTAGGTAAGTCGAGAACAAGGTTATCAATCGCATCTATATACCGGTTTGCGAAGAGTTCATAAATCAGTCCACATCCTTTGTGAGCATCTTGAGCAAGCTTTTCAACCTTCTCAGGGTAATTCTCACAAGGCCACTGGTTTACCTTTTCAAAGTGGTCAATTAACTCATCCAACTCCCAAAAGATATTGTTTATGACTGTACCGAAGACCAAATCGTCTCGGCCAGCTGCGTTGCAAACTGTTTGTATGACAGAATACATATCACTTAAATATGTCACTCTACCAGCTGGACCATCTACAAATTCAGGTTCAAGCTCATCCCCTGTTGAGTGGTAAACAGCTGCACATTTTAGAGCTTCCGTATACGAACCGTGTTCAGCACGATAAATAGATAATTTACACATAGATTTCTCCTGGTAAGGCTGAGGAACCCCTTCTGGGAATCACCTCAGCTATTGGTAGTGTTAAGCGGCCATAACGCGAATTTCATCTCCAGCCATTTGGATTGGAATTGATTTTGCTGGTTGATGACCGCAACTTGTGTCCGGACCATCCGCCGCAGCGAAATAGACCGAATTGTTCATTACATTGATAGGCATACCCAAGGCTTCACCTGCTGGTGCGAGCTTGAGCATTCCTGATCGTTCGATTAAAGCCGGAGCCCAGTGGAAGTCTTCGCCGCCGATATAAGGCTGCTCGGTATCCACCACTTCGACTAGTACCGGAGTCTTGTCCGCCAGCTGCCAGCAGCTTCGGCCTAATTCGTAGGCCAGAGCTTCAAACGCAGGAAAGACAATAAAAGAATCTTGTGAGGTGTGAATGTCGTGTTAAACCATATCGCTTTTCCACTGAAAGCTGAAAAAATCCAGCCCCCCGCTTTAGCTCGATGATTTATAGCTTCTTTTTGTGAATCAAACTCAATAAATTTAGCGGCCATAGGTGTCTCCTTAGATAAAGAGCACACCTGTACCCTACGGGCACAAGTGCGCCCGTGGGCTAGTGTTTGAAATGAACTACCTCATAGGTTTAGGCAGATTCTTGAAGTTTAAGGTTGTCGAGACAAATTGCATGATATAAGCGATGTCTCTGATCTAGGAGGAAATCCTGATCTGGCCGCCATGTGCTGCGATTGTATTCCTCAGTAAAACCGTTATAAGCGTTTACTTCTGCTGGGGACAATTTCTTACCTGTGTACACACAGGAAAGCCGTCCTACCTCGACAATAGACTGTTTGGGTAGTGGGGTATTAGCCTCTTCAACAGTGTATGAGCGCTTTGTTCGATGGTCGATAATCTTGGACTTTAATTGCTCGTGATTTAGACCTCGTAACGATATATACATGCCTTTCTCCTAAATTAAAGGAGCGGAACTATCCCATAGGACGTTTCCGCCCCTATGGGGTTTATATTTGTTTCTTGATTATGTATTTGTATGGGGGAGAGGTTACTTCGCTTTCCACAAGGTGATGATCCATGTGGCGACAAAAGTCAGGTATATCTCTCGTGGTAGCTGGGTCATCAGCTTTCACTTCGAGTGTTTCTCCTGGCCCCATACGACGAATTGCACGACGAACCACCATTAATGGCTCAGGGCATCGCAATCCCATCACGTCAATAAACTGATCTACATTCATTGGTTATCACCCTTGCCTATAGCAGTCTAATCACGCGACAGAAGACTTACTGTTTTCTTCGTAGCGCATTTTCGCTTGTTCGTTTAAATCAAGTTCACCGTCTTCTAGCTTTAGAATATTTTCTAGAAGATTGGCTTTGTGCATTAAAAGTTCAGCAACAGCCTCATCAATATCCTCGATTATCTGTTTCTGTTTTTTGATGGTGTAGCTATTCAGTTCTTCAACCAGAGGCCACGCTACACTCGAATGAGTATTTAGTGTGGGATATTCTGCTTCAACCTCACAGACAACGCCATTGGCACCTTCTCGACAGTGTGGATAGCCTATACGTAGACCAACGCATCGGTCTAGTTTGGGATAAACACAGAACTCCAAAGGGGTGCGATTAGTAAAAATATCGTTAGTGTTTTTAGACATGATCTTCTCCATGCAATTATTGGTTATTGACGGAGAGCTCCCGACGGGAGGCTCTCCCGTCAGGGTTGATATATTGCTGTTTATTTGCGACGTCCAGCTAACGTACTCAAGCACCAAAGGCACTTTCCAAAAAAGTCTCTATGTACGTACAAACTGCTTTGGAAAGCGAGGGGGCATTTCCCCCTGCGCTTGTTATTTCTACCTTATAGTTTCCTACAAGGCTACATCGTGTGATTCACATTGTTCGATATTCGGCCAATAATAGATTGTACCTTTGCCCATTTGATCTTGACGTGGTGTACCTAGAAATTTGAATAAATTTCCCATGCAACTTGCCACTGCTGAAAGATCTTTTCCTGGGGGGACATCTATCCCAAGACAAGTACGACCATACATAAACCGTCCAGAATATGAACGAACATGGAATTTAGTTTGCTCACTCTCAGGTTCATCTCGATTTACCTTATCTACAGCAAGTACTACCGCTTTGTTTAGAACGATAGTTTGACACGCCTTATCAAGCTCACCGAAGCGTTCAACGTCGATACCACAGAACTTATCAAGTCCCGAGGCAGCATCATGAACAATCAGTTGCTTGGTGTCAGCCAATTCATTTTCCATCGGCTTCCAAATGTTTTCAGCCTCTTTATCAATGAATTGCACTACCTCATGCCATGACCAAAACTCAACATCATCTCTGATGGCACAATGTTCAGGTTCTCGATCTTGCTGCATACATTCCAGCAAAAGCAAATAGCCGTCATACCATGTCCCTTTATATTCATTATTGAATTTAAGGACATGTGCAGCGGCCAATCCAATTGCTTTCTGTTTCAGTGAAGTAGTCATTGTAATCTCCTCGAACTTGGAGGAGTCCACCAGCAGGTGATCCCCCTCCTGGTGGCTACTTATTTCTTTTAGCTAACTGTCTGAGTGTGTATTGGCAAAGGTTACGCACTTCATCAGGGTCGTAACCAGATAACACACAACAGGTAACAAATGAAAATGGATGAACTTCATCAGAGTTCAACCATTCATAAGCTTCATCTTTTGCTTTTTTACCAGAGCGTCCGTCAGCAAGGACATTTAAGCTATACCGCAAAAATGCCTCTCTTAGCTCTTTAATCTGCCCATCAGTCCAAGTTTCGATTTCAGTTTCAAACTCTTGCTCGACTGTACGATCAGAACATGATGCTACGATTGTTAAGGGAGTAACCTTTTCAATCGGCTCTTCATCATTTTCTAATAGCAGATCATCAAAAATGAAGGGGAGTTGTAATTGTGCATCGTAGGTTAATACGCTTGCAGTATTCACGGGTTGCTCCTAAAAATTTAATTGAGAGGCAACCCACTCCCAAAAGGGCATAGGTATGCCCCTTTGGGGTTAAGTTTCATATGTTAAAATCCAACAATCTGAGAGTTAATTTGCTCTTCCAGCCAAAGCTCCAATGATTCGAGCTCTTTTCTTTCCGACGATGAATTTGCTTTTAAAGCATCACATCTAACGGCAAGCTGCATCGAGCGAACTTCCTCTACAGTTTCCACGTTGTTTCCAGCAAACATAACTAGTTGCGAATTTGGCATGGTCATAACTCACCTCCCTGAGTTTATAAGCCAGTATCTAATGCCTAGATTCAAGGTTGGCGTTAAACCAATCTGCGGGACATTCAATCACCGCATGGGTTACGACATCTCGCTCTGAGTAACCTTGAACCAAAGCATCGGTACACTTCTCAGGAGAAGTACCTTGAGGGACCAACAATTCAAGATGAATTCCATCCGAACCAACCAAATCATCCCCGTAAGGGAAGCCATTGATCGTTTGGTTGTGTCGCTTACACCATTTAATGATATTGGCAATACGACCATGCTCATCTTGACTAGCTATTCGTTTATTCAGCTTCATTGGACACCTCCTGACATGCACCTAGTTCTACCATGCTTTGCATACATAGCTGGTTCATATCCATTGTGAGTGTGTCATTTATGGCCGAATAAACGATCCCCTCTTTCGCAAGTTTTAACACCTGTTTCAACAGAGAAAGAATAGATTGAGCCTCATCGTCTATACGATCTGCTATATCTTTCCATTCCCAATGTTCAAATGGTTGCCATGCAGTTAAATCGGGCTCTTCACCTTTCTCAACGCATTCTATTAGGTACTCGTAAGCCATGAACCAATTGTCAGCACTTCCTAATTCTGACAGGTACTGAGCAGTTGCTTGGGCGTATGCGAGTTCTTCTAATTTTGGCTTGGTGGTTAAGGACATTCTTAAACGCTCTAGAGCTTCTTCTGCATCATTACGAGTTAAGAAGAAGTGTTCTACAGACGAACGGCAACGTTTGCCTTCCGCATAGTAAAGAATGCTTTCCTCTGTACAATCTGGAGTGGCTAAACCGTACTCCTCAATTGTTACAGGCTTGATGGTTAATGACTCGTCACACAATTCATAAACAACAACAGGGAAAGTGCTATTGCGGTAAAAATCGTGATGGTATTGATTGGTCATACATATTTCCTCTTTGTAAAGAGGAGCCCAACCCGTAGGTTAAAGCTCCTCAGGGTTGGGGTTAGATATCGACAGTTACATCTGACGTTGCTGTAGCACAGCAAGGCAAAATTTCACCATCATTAAGATATGCTATAGGTTCAGCACGGTAAGAAATGTTCCCTCTTACCAGCTTGCACCGACATGCCCCGCCAGGGTGGTTAATAGATGTGATTTTGCTGTTTATTTGCGACGTCCAGCTAACGTACTCAAGCACCAAAGGCACTTTCCAAAAAAGTCTCTTTGTAAGTTCAAACTGCTTTGGAAAGCGAGGGGGCGTTTCCCCCTGCGCTTATTACCCTGAAACGGTACGTACTCCGATTTCTCAGAGTATTAGAGTATTTCGACATAAATTCGAGAATTTTTCTAATGTGGAACTGCCCTTTCTAGGTGTCAACATTAGCTTTCACTCTGTTAGGGTATAAACCCCAGAATCCACTCGAACAAAATATCGTTCATCTTGCAGCACTTGACGAACCTTGGCTTGCCAGTGTTCGTTTTGTCGGTGTTTCGCGTAAGGTGCAATTTGTTGGTAAATGGCATCTAACGATAAGGTTTTACCCTGTAACACTCGACGCAACACTGCTTTCCATGTAACTCCAACCATATTGGCCGCACGTTTATCTGCTACTGGGATAAGCGAAAGCGATGATGATGCATTTTGCTTTTTGAATACCAGTAACTTTTCATGGGCGATACGAACCAGCTTACTGTTATTGCTGTAGTTGGTCCGGTCAGAGACACAGTTGTGTTGTACCTTGATGATCTCATCAACGAGTTTACCTGGAGCCAAACGCTCAACCAGACTGGACAAGTTATAATACTCGCCTTTACGTCGAAGGTTTCCCATCAAAATACCGTAGTGACCTCCCGGTTCACAGGCATCATGTATATTCATAATGGCTAATTCTAGAGCTTCCACGAACTCTGGCAACGATAGACGGCTCATATCCCATTTATTGGGTTCACCATACATATTGCCAGAAAAAGTGATCATGTCTGCATAAGGGGGGTGCCACCAAATAAGGTGGGCTGGCTCCCCAAGAAATGCAGACAGATCATCTCGCAGCAAATTAAACCCCTGATGCAAGTCTGTACCAATAAAACGAACTTTGAGTTCATTTGCCACCTCAGTACTGGTTCCTCCCCCAATACTAGGGTCAACAACTAAGCCATTAGGTTTCATCATATATGACTCAATAAAGTCTTTAATGATGTGTCCGGTGCAATTACCTCGATACTTGTTGTCGCCATAATGACCACGATTCGGGTAAGAGCAAACAGATGTAGTAAACATGGTGTGTCCTCCTTGTGGTGGGCACACCATGCTCCCTATAGGGGCAATGGGTGCCCCTATAGGGTTAAAGGTTGTCGGTGTACCATGCATCAAGGTTTTCGTAATCCTTACGATATATCTCCTTATTGGGAGCTGTCATAAAGACCACATCACCTTCACAGTAGGTACACAATTTGAGCTCACGCTCGTTATACCAGAACGCACTATATGACGAGTCTTGATGAGCAATTCTCCAAGAGTCGTTCAGGTAGCAATTCCAAAAGGTTAGTGTATCTCCTAGTGGAAAGTGACTACGTTCGATAATCGAACCATGCTCTGTTTGTTCTGGTTTAACTCGTCCTGTTTTAAGTCGCTTCTTAATGATGCGTTTGGCACGGTTCAGCAGTGCAAATAAGCGAGCATTGTCACTGCTATACCACTGTGGATTACGCTTATTCCAGTAGAATTTTGCGTGAATCTCACCAGATAAGCGCTCCATTTCATTACGGTTTAAAGTATCTAAGAAACGGCGCATTGCCATGTCATGATTAAGCGTTGATTCTAAGGATGCGAGTGTAGTCATTGTGATTCTCCAGTTAATAGAGACCACTGCCCATTCAGGGCAAGTGGCCCCGAAAGGGTTATTTAAGGACAAGTGAAATTTGTGTTGGCGCAACGTTTAACTTGAAATAACGCTTATTAGCTTTATACGCTAAGTCAAACCAACCTACCGGAATGGATACGCTGCCATCATCACCACCAAATATCATTCGAGCAGTTTCGTAAAAGTCGTCATCTTTGTCAGGATTACATCCGTGAGCATAGACAACAGCACCTCTTGAGCGAGGACTTTCTTTTACATCTGCGTTGTTCAGAAGATACAAACCTTGATCTTTTACCAATAGCAACTGCGGTTCGACTAAAGACTTGTCTATCTGGCTGGAGTCCGGCCATCCAAAATCTTTGTGTTCCTCATCGTTTCCATTGGAATCAACAGCTTTGCCTGTTTTGTATAGAGCAGGCTTAAAGAGATCATCCATTGTTGGTGAATAACTTTTCGTCTTATTAAGCTCATCCACCAGCAGTTGTACTTCTTTCATGTTAAATTTTACGATTGCCATAATGGCCTCCATTAAAAATTGAGAGGCCAGCAATGCCCTAGAGGCTTTGATGGCCCCTTAGGGTTTAGGATTTAATTTATTCCTACAAATACATTTAGAGCGCGTTTGATATCTAGCTCAAACTCATCCAAGCATGGCATTGATGCATCCATCTCGTCATACCCTTCTCGCTCTATAATTCCCCAAAAACAATCTGAAAGATTATCAACCAAATCAAATAGTTCACTTTCTTTCCACTTATTTGGGGCTCTTTCTATTTCGTCAACACATCACATCTATAGATGAGGTTTGAATATGGATAAAGATCTACAACAAAGTTATCTTCACCATACCCAAAACAATCTCCGATATTGATGTGGTTGTCCTCTGCATGTTTCAGTACAGCGGTCGTGAAATAGAAATGGTATTTTGCTTTATGTGCGTTTTTTGTGCTCATGGCTGTCTCCATAAAATTGAAGAGGCAACCAACGCCTACCAGGGCGTGATTGCCCCGTTAGAGTTAATGTATTAGATCCGGGCTTCCATAATCTGGAATTGCCCTTTTGTCTCTGAGCATAACTCTTTGAGAGAGCTATACAGTTGCTCTGCCGACAACATTGGTTTACCCAAAGCTTTCATTGCCTCAAGTGCATTTTCAGCTCCATGCTCCCCTGTTGCGTCAAAGACGTTGTAGTGGACTTCACCTATTGAAAGAATGTTTCCGCTCGCCTTCACACCAACCTGCATTTTTTCAACAGTTAATGTGAGTCGCTCACTTAAAGAACCTGAATAAAAACTTATTGTCGTATCATCATGGAATACGCCGTTATAGATTTCATCAAAGTTGATCATGATACTTTGGCTGTATTTTTCGCCAAAATAGAGTGTCAAGCAAACCTCCTCTAGTTCCGTATCTGTCACTAATGCACCATTAGCTTTAATCAGATACGGGCCGTCGATTACAGCCTTCATATCGTCATGAATTGAGTCGTATACATCACCTGCCGTCAAAGTACCATTTGGTTCTTTTTGGACAGATTTAGTACGTGTAAACACTTTTTCATCCGACAACTCAGAACTGTAATCAGTGAAGTAGTCAGGTCTCAGATCTTCTTCTTGGATTTGATAGTATCCTTCCGGAACCACCCACTCCTTCCAACCTTCAACCCAATCTGTTTCAGTGTAATCACTCCAATCAGGACTTCTTTCTCGGTTAATAACATCGAGAACCCCATCAATAGTCCAACCATAAACTTTTTGTGTTTCTAGGTCGGTAACGGGGATATGACGCTCCAACGGAGTTTCAATGGACATCAAACTAAGTTTAGTTTCATGGATTCTGAACACATCCCCATCTAATTCAATGAGGCTTTCTGGGTCCGTTAACAAGCTGTGTTTGCCTTGTGCAAGATCCAGAAAATATTCCACCCCTAGACTGATAGTGCTAACCAGATAGTCAACACTATCGACAAGCTCTGCGCAGGTCTTGAGATGAGATGGTAACAGTCGGCCAGAAAGGCTAATTCCCATATCAGAAATTTTCTTCTCTGGATTTTTGATTGCTACGTTTGCGGCCACACGATATGCCTCATAGGCATCTTGTGCAGTAGGATAATCAAAACCCTCTGTCAAAACGCAAAGGAAAGCTGATTGTATTTTCAAGTCAGTATCGGTGTGAGCGATAGTCATGGTTGTTCTCCATAAAAATTGGACACACCTATGCCGTCGAGCAAGATGTGCCCGAGGGCTGTGATAAAAAGTGAATTAATGCTGTTTATTTTTGGCGACCAGCTATCGCACATCAGCGCACAAGGCACTTTCCTTGAATCTCTCGACTTTCACATGTGAAAGTGAAAGGCTCAAGGAAAGCGCCGGGAAACCCGACGCCTATTTCTGGTAGTTGGCCCACCAGGTTCAAAATGTGTGTGAAGTAAAAGCCCAGATAAGAGACTGGGCGTATTAAATGTTATTAAAATATTGGGAACTGGTCATGAACTTGAGCATCAGCATCAATTTCAATCATGCGATACCCAGCTTTAACTGCCGAAACTAAGATATTGTGAAATTCTTCCCCCATACCGTTATATCCAAGATTGTTCTCAGGTTCATCGTACAGTTTGATGAGCCAGCCAGTATTTCGACCCATTATCATATTGCAGTCTGGAGCATAGGATAGCTCATTTAGTGCTTCATGCTCATCTAATGGAATATGACAAATGCTAACACCAAGCGTCTTATACTGATCGTTAGCCGCAGTAAGTGACCATTCAAAAAATGGATACTCAATGTCACCCTCTAATACAGCAATCATTCTAAAGTCGCGTTCAGGTCTGGTTTTTTGCAGTATTTTAAGTTCTTTAATGGCACTTTGCTAACTTAGAACCGTGCAGGGGTTGTCAGCGCGGTCAATGTTGTCATGCCAATTACGACCATGCTTATCTTCAATTTGATACCCAATAATCATGATTAAATACTCCCTAATAATATACAACGCTATCCCCCTATCAGGGAGTTAGACGCCTAAAATGAATAGGCCCCGTCCCTGACGGGATAGGGCCAATACATGGACTGATTAAGCAGCAAAAGCGGTCAACGATCGCTCCATTAACTTAAACAGTGTTTTTTGTAGATCCGCAGCATCCTCGATGACAATGTTCGTATTGAACAGTCGATTAACGGCTGTAGTTTCAATACCAATACCAATCATTTCTATGTCACTGGCTTCGCACAGTCCGATAACTTTGTGACAAGCCAGTGCATTGTTCGGCGCACCATCTGTCACAACAATCATCATTTTACGTTCCTCTCTGGTTTTGGTTAGCTCAAATGCGCTATACCAAATGCCCTCAGCCATCGGTGTACCACCGCGTGAATTGAAGACAAATTTACCAGTTTGGTTTTGTACTTTTTGACCATGCTTTACAACGCTGTACACAGGAACATTGGAGTTGTTACCGAAAAACGTTACTGCTGGATTAACCCCTGGAATGCTTTCTAAAGCTAATGCAATAGCTAAAGAGGCTTCCCTTGCAATATCTTCCCTGCGCTTACCGTTTCCGGCAGGGCTATCCATTGAGGAGCTCATATCGACCAAAATGTGAACCGCTGTATTAGGGCGCTTCTTAGCTTCTGGTCTCTGGAAAATACGAGTATCTCCAATGACAACTTTATGTAGTTGACGAGTGTCTACACGCTTTCCACTTCTTTGGTTCCTATGAGCAGTTCTTTGGCTGGCTTGCACCAATCCATAAAGCTGCTGTCGGATTTTTGAAGTTGTACTTTTCACATCTCCATTGAGACGCTGCCCTGCTTCTTTGTGATCATGGATATCCATTGCTGACCGTACTGTTTGGTAACGATCATCACCTTCTTGCTGGGCTACCAGATTCAGCTCTTGCTTCAAAGCGTCTTGCGCATTTTTAGGCAAATCACTGTTTCCAGCGCTTAGTACTTGTTGTAGCAATTGAGAAGCATTAGGAGGAGAACTGTTACCGCTCGCGTTCTCTTCACTATTATTACCTTGAACTTCGGGGCTATTTTCATTTTGCTCACTTTGCGCTCCACTACTGCCACCCTGTTGTTCTTGGCTATTTTCATCATTGCCATTAGATGACGACTGTTCCTGCCCATTTGGACTTTGAGAGTCGTCACTACTTTTATCCTTCTGCTCAGGTGATTGCTCACGTTGAGATTTCGGATTTTGCTGCTCTTCACTATCTTTCTCTTCTTCGATCATCTTAATGATGTCATCAGCAAGAGATGCAGCGTTTGCAGTTGATTTGGCGTCCACACATTTACGTAGCAAGGCATTAAGCCTTACAACAACACCTTGAGGGAAAACTCTTTCAAACACAGCTTTTGCGCCATCTAAACGCTCTTGCAATGCAGTTTGACCTACACCAACTGTTTGCAACCAATACAAGCAGTATGCAGACAGGATGGATGCCGGGTGGTCTTCATCTCTCACGGGTTCATAATGGCCTGCTTGAAGCATGTATCGAGCCATCTCGTGCAGTGTCAAAGCTGTTCCTGGATAGACCCCAGGCATTGCTCTTTCAATACGACAATCTTCAATGACGTTTGTTAGGTGAGCGTGCAAGGCGCGTCGCCTTTCTACATTGAAGTCCGTAAACCGAACGTGTGCAGCTTCATGTGCCAAGTAGCCCCAAACAGCATCCATATTTGGATAGTCATCTGGAACATTTGGAATAACGATAGTTTGACCATCAGTGCTTGCGGTATCTGACCCCAAGGCAACTTTAACACCAAACTTCTCGCCATAAGCAGCAGCTACGATGGGTAAAGCATTATAAACAGTACGTTTTTTAGACATATTTCTTCTCCAATTTGGACAGAAGAAACAAACCACCCTCGGAAAGGTGGTTGTCCCTTCCGAGGGGGTTAAAAATAACAATCCTGATCATCAAGCTCAGTTGGTTGCTGTTCAGGTTGACTTACAACATGATCATTAGAGTGAGATTGACCAAAGTCCTTGCCAACATAATCTGCTGGGTCTTGGCTATAGTCTTCCACTGGAATGTCATCACAATTTAGGTCTGCATCCCACAGAGTCTGAGAAGAGACATCGCTTTTGTCTTCCAAAGCATCATCTTCCTCGTCATCTTGGTTTGCACTGGATGTGCGGTTGGCTAAAAACGCTTCGAAGTCATCCAAAATAGTTTCAGGTTCTAAGTTATTAACTTGTTCACCATCTTCTTGGTTAACTTCTTGGCTTTGCGTTTGAACGTATGGTTGTTCCAGTGCCTCATCACTCTCAACACCTTCACTTTCATCTTCTTGATCAGAAGCTCCAGACTCTAATGAGCTGAGTTCATCTCTGGTCAAGGTTTTGGCTACATCATCAACACTAAGCGAACCACCAGCGTATTCTTGAATACGTTTGCGATCACACATGATTAATACAGCGGCCATAATTTGAAAGACGAACATACCTTCAATATTACGCTTTCCAGCTCCGTGCTTTTCGTACCCTGCTAGTGTTTGATCGAGCAGGCTAACGAGCGGAGTGAATGCGCTGTTCAAAAATGACAGTCCATCCACTTTATCACGTAGGTTTTTTAGCGTTGCGCCTGTAGCTGTTGCTACATGCATCTTCCCAGCTAAACGTTTGTTGTAAAAATCATTGGCATCATTTACCACCTCAGCAATGAGATCATCGCCCAACTCCTCAACCTTACGATTAAGTCTGTGTGCGCTTTGCTCATCTTGAGTAGGTTGAACCATAAACACCTGATATTCAAAACCAATTCGTTTTTCTACTTCTTCACGAGGAAGAGCTCCAGCACGAATAGCAGTCTCGTATTCAGGGTTTTCTCGACACCATTCATCAACGGCATTGTTGTAGCCAGTAACGAACTCGTGTTTTAACTGTTGAACTTCGACGTCAATCTTGTCCAACTTGGCGCAAATCTCATCAGTTTTTGCTACGGGTACAGCATAGCCATTCATGAATGGCATACCATAGCTAAGCAAAAAACGTCGAGTTTCTGTTTTCAAGCGATGAAAGCCTTTCAGCTTCGCTGGATCACAGATTTTTTTCGACCCTAATTGAGCTACTTTCTCTGGTGGAATTTCACCACCAGCACCCAATTTAAAGTCAGATGCAGACAAACGAGTTTGCCCACTCCAGATATCAAAATCAGCATTAATAACGCATAGATTTTCGAGATGTTTAACTTTTGACATGGTTTATTCTCCAGCAAAGTGAAAGCACACCATGTCCCGAACCGGGCATGATGTGCCCGGTTGGACTATAAAGTTAAAGTGAGTTACGCAGGAATAATCATCCAGGTAAAGGTGGATGGAAATGAATTTCCAACACGTTGAACATTGTCGTACAAGGTGTCATTAAATACTCGGGTCATCCAGTTCGGAGAACCTTTCTTTTTATAACATAGCTTGTAGTTTTTCATGGTTGCCTCCTAGTGCAATAGACAGGAGGCTAACTCCGAACAGGAGAAGCTCCCCTGTTGGGTTAAATTGAAATGAGTTTGATGCTGTTTGTTTTTAGCGACCAGCTATCGCGTCTTCACTCTCGATGAGAGTAGAATTCGTCCTTTTCCGTTGAAGACCGAAAAAGCAATCTTCAATGGAAAAGGGGGGGGAATACATTCCCCCTTTCATGTCTACATTTCACATAGGCTCAATGTACCAGGTAACACTTTTTGGGAAAGAGTTTGCCACTCTTTGTACATTGGCATAAATCGTATCTTTGTAGATACGTTCTAGCCAGCGGCCACCATGTAGGTACATGAGCTTGAAGTTCTGTGTTTTCATTGTAGATGCCCTTTGTTGCTTGTTTCTAAAACACACTGACGCGATATGCTTTAGAAACAAGCCCCAAAGGGCTTGTTATTTATGCCTAAAAATAGGCTGACTCTACTTCTAGAGACACATCGTTTAAAGGGGCTAAAACCTCTTCATCTTGAATGTACCTCGGGTTAACAGAGCCTGTAACCGTTACTCGGTAACGCTCTGAGGTCTCCTCTCTATACGAGTTAAAATCCTCAGGCTTAATATTCGAACCTTTTTCTTCAAGTAGCTTTTGGTAATTTACCCGACCAGCGGCTTTGTACTTAGTGATCATTACACCGCAATAATCCGCATGGAAATATTCACCCATCAAAGATTTCATTTTATCAAGGTGAGGTTGCCGCTTATCTTTCAACGCTTGCAACCTATCTTCCAACTGCTTAATTTCTGCGTCATAAAGTCGGTACTGCTCCGCTTCGTAAATCCACTCGTTCACTTCCTTACCTTGCGGTATAAAAAGATCTCGCTTGGGGTCTTTCTCAGGCTCTTTACGCTCAGTGACTCTTTTCCAGAAGATTGTGCCCTTAGCCACAATTTCTTTTATCATAGGCTCATCTCGGGTGATAACAAACTCCTTGAGTTGCCCATTTCGGTAGAAAACTAGCCACCCTTGCTTTGCACCAGTAACTAACAACTGATGTTGAACTTGAGGGTAATATAACTGATAAGCCTTGCTGTTTTTTAGTTCAGAACAAACATCGTTCCAGACCGTTTCGCTAGGACATTTCAGTTCAGCAGGTTCACCATTGCCTCGTAGACCATCGAGCGATGCTCTAAACAATGGATATTGAACTGACTCGACACAAACAGGTAAGAGAATATCATTGTACTTCTCCTCAAATGCACGTCTTGCTTTATCTTCGTTTTCAACCCCTTGGCGCACCAGAGGGTTTAGACTTAGATCGACTTCACGAGCATAGCCTGTTTTTTCAGCCCAGAGTCGCCATTCCGTTTTATAAGGAGAACGATTTAGTAGGATGCAGGCGTCAGTAGCAGTAATACCACCTTTACGCCATTCCAACCATTGTTCGCTCCTTTGAGATAGATTGACGATTTTCATAGCTCTCTCCTGTATTTAACAGGAGGAGTCCCCATCGCGGGGGAACTCCCCCGCAAGGGGTTAAAAGTAGTTGCCGTCACCACCCTCTTCCAGTTCAGGATCAGGTTCGTGCAAACCTTCTTCTATAGGATCAGGATCATGCTGAATCGGCTCATCTGGTAACTCAGATTGAACATCGTCAACATTTCCCTTTTCCTGGATAGAAGCTTTTTGGGTTACAGCTGGTTCCATGCTATCAATCTCTGCATCACGCAAATATTGAACCGCATACTCCAACTCGGCACCAGAGAACCGACTTTCAACATACTCGTGAGTTGCTGACCACGCATTTTGCGCAATAGCTCTATCTGCAAGTTGTTTTAAAAGTGGGTCCATTTTCTTTTTATGCTCCAAGGCCAATGGACTTGAGGCTTCAATGACAGCTGGTTGTTTTGTGGTTTGTTCTGACGATACAACATGCGCTTCACCTTCAATTATGCGTTCAGCTTCATCTTGATCGTAAATTCCAGAAAACCCCAAACCGATACGCAGACCTTGGATAAAGCCTTTGTGTCGTAACTGTCGTTTCGTGTGAGTCTGCCAAGGGCCAATAACAGTGTAAGGACCGTACTGACCCGTTGCTTCGACTGGTGGACGATAGACTTCATCAAGATATTCTCGAATACGTATAGACCGTGTACGGTCCTTTCTGTAAACGATACACTCCACCCATTCTGGACATTTCACCTTTGCTCCGGGCATTTCAATAAGATTTTCAGAGTATTCAAACTCCACCCCATCAAATTGCTTGTGCTCGTTGGCAATCCGGCTCCAGCCATCAACACCAACAACAGGTACTATGCCGCCGCTTTTATCGGGGAAAGCGTATATTTCTCGCGTAAACGGATTCAGATTGTACTGCTCCGCTACGATGAGTAATGCCATCATCTGCTCATCAGTTGGTGCGCTTCCGTCTCGCTGCTTAAAGGCTGTTAGCTTTAAAGTTTCAAAAAACTTCTTAGCATCAACCCCAAACCGCTGAGCCATTCTTTCAACTAATGATTTCGTTTCTGGTTTTGTAGACATGGTGTTCTCTCCGTTGAGATGGAAGGGACACCATGACCCCTTAGGGCACAGTGCCCCTCTAGGGGTTAAAAATAGGAATCTTCGGTTTCGCAATCAATGTTATCCAATCGAAATAGTTCGGCGACTAAACCAAGACGTTCTGCCGCTTCTCTAACTTCGTTGTAATTCCATCCGAACTCAAAAAATATTCCTTCCAAAGAATCAAATCCGTCATAAATAAACAGATCACCATCTTCTCCACAGATTTTAACCAAGCGTTTTTCATCATCTTTAAAAAACTCCTGCTCAAATCTGCGTTGTAAATAAATGAACATCAGTAAAGGCTCATAGCCATCCGAAGCAGTTAGCGTCCCAGCACCTTCCAACATCGTTGGACAGATGGTGTTTTCGCTAGCGCCGCTTTTTACAGTTAGCTCATACCCTTTATTGGTTCTCATTAAAACATCAGGTAATTGAGATTGAGATCCTTTCTCTCTGGCAACATCGAAGCCAAGCTTTGATGCACCATCAGTAAAGACCCCGACAATAAACCCTCGGAGTAGAGCATGATTTGAAGCATCAACAGGCGATGACAACAACCAGCTCAGTGAGTAACCATCTTTTGATTCTGTTTCGGCTTCAAGAGAAGACACAGCTTTTGTTGTGGCGTTTACCTGCACTTCATCGAGGAAGGAGTACCCCTCTTTAAGCAGATCATCAACATGCTGATTTTCTTTCTCTTTCACGGTGACAGGAATCGTATCTAAGCTGGTGGCTCTGATTATCTGCCCATCGAGCAAGATAGTCTCTTTCCACCCGTTTAACTCAAAGAACTCTACCAATTGGTATTCAGTTGGCCCATCAGGATCGATGGACCATTGAACTGGCTTGTAACCAAGCATTACCTTGTCGATAGTCGTTCCACGTTCACGGATGTAACGTTTGCAAATCATGTTTTGCGTATCCATGAGATCCCCCTATCGCCACTGCTCACCGAAAACGTCTTTCGCTATGCGAATGACAGCTTCTTTCTCCTCACTTGAGGCTCGGATTAGCAATGATTGTTGTAAGGCATACTCAATGGCATTTGGCGCACCACGAAATTGCAACGTTAGTTTTGCCCAGCGCACAAGTGTCCGCGTAGACATTGTGATGCTGATTTGTCCATCATCCCCGTTTTCACCCATAAATAGTTTACGAATTTCATTAGCAATTCGAACCATACCATTACGAATGTTGTCAGGAAGACGAGGAACTACTCGCTCCAGAACGCCGCGTTCATCTTGCTCTGCCATATATGGCACAACAGAGAAACGATAACGATCCATTGCGGCCAAGTTCTGCATCATTACGCCTTGGTATAATCCTGATGGATCACCTGAGCCTGTACTGTTACCAGTGACAATAACGCGGAACATTGGATGTGGTTTGATGATTTCTCCACCATTCTGAGCGATAACCAGTGGACGACCTTCAAGAATGTCGTTTAAACCGGAAAGCTCTGCTGGGTCAACCAAATCAACCTCGTTAATGAGGAGGACATGGCCTTCACGCATAGCGATTGCTAAAGGGCCATACATGAATTGCATGACGGGAGTTTCTCCAGGCTTTGGTGAAATCAAGGCATGATGTCCAACTAAATCTGTGAACTCTAAACGACCATTAGCCGTAATTTGTTGCACAGGCCAGTTGAGACGCCCTGTAATTTCTGTAATGCCAGAAGTTTTACCAGAACCTGTTGGTCCGGTGACATAGTACGCATCACCGCAGGGATCATTCAAAAATGCTAAGCATTCTCTCAAGAACTCCTTTCGGAAAACGTAATCGGCGTGAGTTTGTGGAATAAAAGGATTGCTGCTATCGGCATAGCCTTTAGCGAGAATCTTTTCCGGAATATCCGGCATACCAAAAACATCACGTACTTTGAAGTTTGCATATTGTTGAGACATAGGTGCGCTCCTAATTGGTTGTGGGCACACCTAGACCCGTACCGGGCTAAGTGTGCCCGGTTGGGCTATTTCAATTAACGTTAATTGCTGTTTGTTTTTAGCGACCAGCTATCGCATCTTCACTCTCAGATGAGAGCAAAAATCTTTTAGGCATAATTGTCGTATGCCTAAAAAGACTTGGTAAGTTCGGCCCTAAACTGGGCCGAATTTGATTATGAATACGCGGATATAGTGTCATTTTGACCAATAATACCTAAACGCTTAGCCCAGTCAGTAATAACCTCTTGAGCTTCAATAACACTACAAAATTGTCGTGGATTGATAGATATCGTTCGGCCACTGGCTAAATACAACACACCCACGCAATCATCATACAAGTGAACTCTCATACTATCTTATCCCCAATGCAATAATTCTCCTGACCCAATTTGCTTTGAATGAACATTTACATAATGGAAAACGAAACACACGCTACTCAGAGACAGTGAACTATTGCTGTATAAAAAGGGACGTAATTTGTATTGGATCTTACTTGGCATGAACTGTCCTCCTTAGCCTGTGTCCTTCATTGTGTAACAAAGAGCCAGGTTATGGAGGCTTTGAATTTGAAACGCCAAATACCTGAGTACCGCTAAAAGCAATACCTGATACTGGCATGTTTTTTACCATACATGACTCCTATGACGCTTGTTTTCAAAACACGTACCACTACATGCTTTGAAAACAAGCCCCATTGGAGCTTGTTTATCATGGCTATAAAGCTAAATCAACACATTCACAACAGGAACAGATACATACCCCGTGGGTAATTGCTGACCTGTGCGTTTAACAATTTTTGCTTCTTCAAGTACATCCAGAATACCAGCCAACTCAGAGTAATCTCTGAGATCGCTGACTGGTGTGGCTTGAACTTGAAATCAGGCAAACAAACCGTTGCAACACAAACTGGCTCTCCAGGAATAATACCTTGCTGACTATTATTCTTTGTGTCCGAGGCCACCAGCTCTAGAGCTAATTGTTGATTTGGATATTGGATCTTTCTTACATCACAATCATATCCACAAAAGTGTACAGTATTCATATAAGTTACCTTGCTTGTTAAGCAGAGATACCCTATCCCTTCTGGGGTAGGTCCCCCGCCAGGGTTAAATTACTGATCACGATTATCGTGCTTTTTGTTTAACTTTTTTTCTACAATCTTCTTGGTTATCAACCCAATAACAATGATAGCTATCAGGCCCCCCAAGATGAGCGAAAAATATAACAGGCTTCCTGTTGTCATTGTTCTGTCCTCAAAGTGTCATTCAGATCCTAACGAAAATTAAGCTCAAAATTGAGCCTATTTATCCACTGTCACTAAATGCTACCAGAATGATAGAACCAACAACGTAAGCTGCCATGAAAACTAATCCCATAACAACAGCAGCGACATTAGCTCCGAGCACAGCTGCGGGATGTACACCACCAGTCATAAGACCAATACCACCAGTAATAACAGCACCAGTACCTAAGCCCAGCACTACATTCAAGATGGCTTTCCAGAAAGTAAATGTAATTTTGTTCATGATTTGTCTCCTTTTTGAACGTTTTTAAACGACAGAGACAAACTCACCCCTACGGGGTAGTTGCCCCCGTCAGGTTTTTATTTTTAGAGATGAAAGATGAGATGTACGTGTTGTACATCTCATCAGTCAAGTCTTTTGGTTGAGCTATACCCTTAAAGATCTACTTACCAAACCAGCGTTTTTCCTTTACGGATATACGTTGGAATTTCTAGATAAGCATATTCATCGACAGGTTTAGCCGGAGTCGGTTGTTCTTGAGCAGGCTCAGGAACAACAGCAGTCTGAACAGCTTTCGCTTTTTGTTCAGCTTTTTCTTTGATAACGGCCTGTACAGACCGCGCTTTGTTACTCGCTTTGTTCCAAAAGAACAAACCTAAGTTCTGGAACTGCAACGCAAGAAAAGTAAATGCTTTCGCAAATACCATTGCTCCTACGTACAATGCGCCAAGACTAGCTACGATAACAAAAACGAAAGTGATGATGTGCATGGTGTTACTCCTTATAAAACTAAGGGGAGCAACACCCTTGGTCGGGGTATTGTTCCCCCGATTGGGTTTTGAAATGCCATACGGCATATGATTAATGCTGATTGTTTGTGGAGACCAGCTATCTCACATAAAGCCGCAGAGCGACTAAAGAGTCTTTACTATAGCACTTCTCGTAAAATGTAATAAATCGTTCTATCTGCCCGTTCTGGGCACATTTGTAGCTAAGGATTCGTCAATAGACCTTTTATCCTGTATCTGCGTTTATCTGTATCTGTATTCAATTGAAGGAGAAAGAAATGACAGACTTAGCAGAAACCTCTTTGGAACAACAACCAACCAAAAAAGAGCGCAACAATGCGGACCTTTCTCGCCCTGTATTCAAACGAGTGCTGAAAGTGAACAGTCTGCAAGCTCAACGTGTAGTCGAACGCAGCTTTCAGCGCGTTTCCGATTCACTGTTTTCGATTGATGTTATTTTGCGAATCATTGGTGAACAAGATGAAATTGACCAAGTAGAAAGCATCATCCAGGAGCACATCGAGAAAGTATCCGTTGATCTTGATACCGCCACTAATCAGCTACAAAAGCTGATGGAAGACAACGGAATTGAAGGCGCTCCAGAATATACAAGCCCAAACCAGTACGATATCGAGATCAACTCACCACAAGTAGCTCAATTTGCTCACCTAGTGCGCAAGTTAGATAACTTGATGTTGTTAGTCGATACTCTATGGCTAAATAGTATCCTCACAAGCAAACAGCGCAAAGACGCCACTTATCAATGGCAACAACGCTTAATCAAACTTGCTGGCCGAATTATTGGTATTGAGAAGAGAGCTCGCATCTCAGCGCACTCCAAAGGCAAGAAAGATGAAGTTGAAGCAGCTGCTCCAACTCAAGAAACTACTGATGAAGAAATTGCATCCGAAGCCGACAATGCTGAATCTGGGGAAGATGAAAAGGCAGCTTAACGCTTTATGTCGGTTATCTATTGAGAGCCCTTCTACAACAGAAGGGCTTTTTTGTGTTTCTCACTTTCACATGTGAAAGTCAAAAATGTCATCATTAACTTTAACTATTCGCTATTAGCCACGAGTCATCTGGAATGTGACCATTGCGTACTGCGATTTTATAAAAATCGGTAATCGTTGTTACTCCACGTTGCAAGGCATACTCAAGATAGTCACCCGATTGTCTACTTGGAACATATTTGCTCATTTGTTCTGGAGTTTTAATGTAGTGACTCAGCTTGTAATCGACCCAGCCAGTCTCTGCGTTCGGCGTCAATGTCACTGTAACTACCGTGGACATACCTTTTAATCGGAAAGCATAACCTGATTGAATGGGCTCATAGTGTTCTATCGCTTCATTTTCAAACACACCATCAATTGTCCAGCCTCGCTGGTTGTTGCTACCCTTTTCTCCCGAAATCATCTTTAAAATTTCCGATGAGTATTTCAATGTACTGTTGAAGCCATTACCACGACTATCAATTCGTGACGATTCATCATTCATCAATCGTTTGTTAGGGTTTAACAATGCGTACAACAGATTTTTATCTTCTTCACTGTTCAGATCTCCGTACAACTTTTCAAGTGTGTATTCAGGATGACTCTGCGTGTGGAAAGTAATAAATCTATGATCTTTCAATCTCTCAGAGATATGAGTACGGCCAACGAGATTGAATTGCAATAACCAGTCACGGAAAACACACCAGTCATTTAGCACGTCAGCAGGGATCGTTTCCGCTCCCCAAACATCTAGTGAAGCTCTAATTTTCCAATTACTACTAGATGTATCACCTTTGGGCTTGAGATAAATCAATTCTACATCGCGGCGATTAGGATCTACCTTAAATGCTTTTAGGGCAGAATGTTCCATAAGTACTGCGTATACATTGAATGGTGATTCTGAAAAATCGAGCTTTAGAACAGGCACATAATTTTTTCGCGTTGCCGCAGCGTTTATTTCATCTCGTATTTTCTCGAATGACCCAGAAAAATACTTACTCCCTTCATCAAGCATCATAGGCAATTTTGCTTCTGGGTGAGTATTAGACAAAACCACTTCGGCGTCTTTCATTTCTAAACTTGCCCTTTCAATAATTTGAGGAGGTATATCTGGCATCTTTGACGAGAATGTTTGACTGATCGCAGTTCGAATGCTCTCGTGAAGAAAGCACCTTAAAGGTTCGCCTTGGTCGGCCTGCTTTCGAAACTGAGTCGATTGAAGTAAATCTGCGTGTCCTTTATAGCCTAAAGACTGAGCCAGCCAGTCATTACGTTTGAATGCGCTCAGAACTTTGGTTTTGGACTCTTTTGCTATAAGAGATGCAAATGACTTGGCGATATTTTTGAATGCATCCGTTTGAGACGGATAAATTGGGTATGGAGTATCCATAAGTTAATCCCTTCACTTGGCTTAAAATTTTTGCTACGTCCACCTCGCGCAAACACAGCCATTAGTTTCAGGTTAACTGGTTTGCGGTATCACGTTTTGGCACTGGTGGATGCCGAGGGAAACGCTCAAACCTCATGGATTTAATCTAACAGGTTCAGCGAATATTTCAAACAAGAAAAAAGGCGCTCAAAATGGGAGCGCCTTTAATGTGTATACAACTGGTCTTTTTAATAACCTGGAGCACCTGTATCTGGAAGGATGGAGTCTCCCGCATCTTTTCTTGTTTTATCGAGATCAGACCCCTTCAATCTCTCCTCAGCTCGCTCTTGAGCATTAAGTCGAGTTCCATCAACATTAAACGCACTACCAGATCCAGTAAGGCGGTCTAAAGTCATACCAGCAGGATCGTCAAAGTGACCATTAACTCTCAGCAAAGCTAACCATTCATCCAGATTTACCTGTGTCCAGTCAATCTCAGATAAACGATCCAGTGGAATACCATCGCACTGAGGAGCTTTTGCAGGGCCGAAGTTCATTCCTAACTGAGGTCTTACTTGCTCCTGAATAATTCGTGATAGTGGAGAGCTAAAACAGCAGTATGCTTCGCGTTTTTCGATACATGCTCCCAGCACTTTTGATTTGCAATATGAACCAACCTTAGTGCAGCTATTCAATGCTCTTTTTGCATTCAATTCAAACTCTTCTTCTTCACACTTCCAAACTATTTGAATGATCATCATAGCCACAACATAAGCGGTATACGCGGCCATAATACCACTTAGTACACTCGCTGCCTGTTGTCCTACCATTTGCTCCATCATACCTTCCGATGCGCCAGCTGGTACACCAGCGCTTCCTGATGCAGATGCATTCCCTAGAGCTTTACTGGTTATTTTGGTGATTTCATCTTTGAGAGCCTGAATTGCCTCTTTTGCCAAGTCAGTGATTGGTTTAGTAAAGTTGTCAATCGCACCTGTAATGTTCTCAATATATGAAGTGAACGGCTTGGTGATTTCGGTCCAACCACTAATGGCTGGATCACGGATGGCTTGATAAGCACCTTTAATTGCACTGCCGTTATCCAGTGACATAATGGCACCATCCAGTTTAGGAACTGACATCATAAGAGTCAGATAGTCTCCCATAGATAGGCCGCTTGGTTTCTCACAACAATCCTGAGCCCCCCCAACAGCTTTTTTACATTCACCTGGATCGCCACCAAAAGCCTTACAAATAACGTTTTCTGTACCTGTTGGGTTATCGTTACCATCAGTACCAGTACACGCCATATCTTGTGTCATAAACTGAGCAGCATTCAGCAGTGCGGCAGCTCTGGCAAAGTCGGTACTTTGTGTCTTATTAACGTCTAAGCACTCGTCACCCATGCATTTTATTGGCCCACCACATGTAAAGTTTGTTTCTTTGTCTAAAGTAGGTACATCAACATCCGTCCCGCAATCAAAGGTATCTTCTTGCACATAACATGTTCCTGAACTTCCCTGAGCACCTTCCACACACTTAGAACTAACAAAACCGCACTGCGGGTTATCTTCCAGAACCTTACATGAATCAAGGTTGCCACCTTGATTATTTGGGCACTGTATTTCTCCTTGTGGGTCAGTCCAACACTCCATTTGCCCCTTGTAGAAGTCATAGTCAGCTTTTACTCTGACTTTTGTGCATAACTTAGGTATCCCAGGCAAAGGAGGCTCACTCAACATGTCCTCGCAAACTTTAAATCCATTTTTTACTACACAACCAGACGCATTTACATCAGATGGTTGCTCAATACAAGAGAATTGACCAGAAGCAAAACCATCTCGGATACCTACAGCTGCATCGAGACAACTCTGCGGGGTCCATGTGTCTTTGAATACTGCTTTTGAACGATCGTACTTAATTTTTATCCGACCAAAACCTTCACCATTACCAGCAACAGAAACTCTGATTTTAAAACTAACCACATCGCCTGGTTTTGTGTTTTTAAAGTGAGACGTCACATCAGTGTTGGGGTTAGTTTGCCAACTTGTACTTAGCTCACATGCACCGGGAGTTTCTGGGGGGAAGTTACTATTCGGACCTTGCCATACTTTGTTTTCACTGCCAGGAGGACCTACTAATACTTGCATATAGTCATCCCACTTAGCATATTCTAGTGTCGCTGAAATGATTGCATCAGGATTATCAACTCTAACCTGTGTTGCCTGCTCATAGATTGTACACCAGCCTGACCAGTAGTTATCGCCAACTTTACCGATCCAAAGTTCAATACAATCATCCCCACACGGCTTAATGTTAAATGGGCCATCATGGTATTTTATGATTTCAGCGTCATACTCATGCAACACTTCACAATCGGCACTTTTATCCGTTACCCTTTCACAAGTTCTATAATCTGGTATATGCGTTGCAATTGTATTGTTGTTAATGATTGTTTCAGCAGAACAATCACCAAAACCTTCTGATATCACATCAATGTCTTCATAGGTTTTCTTACTAAGGTTCATCAAGGGGTCATTGCTGAAATCAGGCTTTGATTGGTTTGTTGCATCCAAGAGAACTTTGTAGGCTGCTCCTGATATGGTGGGGCTCCCACTATTAGCATCACTCCATAGAGAGCTTTTTGCATTACCACCAATAGAATCCATACCATTGTTGTCATTATAGACACCTTCTAGTTCACCTAAGTTCGGGTTTCCATCTGGGAAGTAATAACTTGAAGGGTCACTATTGGAGCTGCTTGTACCCGGAAATAAATCATTTACATTTATAGTTCCACCACCATTTTGAAATTGACCATTTTCAAGTGTTGGAAAACTAATATTTCCGTTGTTAACTCCTCCTGGAGCGGACTTGAACGAAGACACTAAATCATTTGCTAAAACTTGCGCTTCTCGTCCTGCCTCACTAGCGCTATTGCCGTTAGCATAGGCATGTATCGGCAAGAAAGGGGTTGTCACTATTAGCAGAGAAGCGACAGCCCTCATCAACCTTGTATAATTTCTCATTACTTTATTCCTGTAACCCGTTCTTATTACCCCTCAACATATATCGCCATGATAGTCGCCCGACCGAGTTTCTTTAGACTGTGGAACTGTCCATTTTGGACAACACTGGGGTCGTTTACCTACGCTGCTCATGTCCTCCATATAAAGAAAAAGCCCCAAAACGGGGCTAGTTATTAGTGATTTCTTTGTTGAGCTTTAGTTATTACAACAATCATTCCAGCGCCATATCGTGTAAATAGGATCTTGACCTATTGCTGGAATTGTTTTCCCTATCCCCCACGTTAACGTTGACTCTCCGATAACATGTGAAGAATTTGTTTCTGCGACTGGATGCAATAAGGTAAATTTGTATTGTGTTTTGGGTAATGTTGGGCTTATGACACCATTACACATTGCATCAGAACCCATCGTCTTCCATGACAAACCTCGACGATGCAAAGCTGTTAGAACACGGGTTGCAAGTAGACTACTGTCTTTGATCACCCCTTTTCCACCATTTTGGTTTCCACTTAAAGGGTAAATTGACCCCCAACTACCTGCACACCAAAACAACTGCTTGAGAGGCTTACCAATACTCGCAGCCGCAGCGTCAGCTGTACATGCTGCCGCTGCTATAGGATTAGCGACAGCAGCAGCTTCGGGATTAGTAAAAAATGCAAGTTCATCAGAGTTCCAAGTAGGGTCTAACTCGGACAGGTACATAATATCTAAATCAGAGTAACCATCAGCATTGCAGGTCTTCTTCACGAACAGTTCCAACATTGTCATAAGAGGAAAGGCGTAAAAGTGATAATGCATAAATGAGCCATCACCACCGTCCATCGTTCCTTCTCCATGATGACCTTGGAACGTTCTGTCAAAGGGGAATCTAGTTCCATTAAGCACAGAAGAGCACCCTGGAACTCGTTGAAATTCAACCAAACGAGCAGGTTCCCACATTGACGTAGTTACACCTGGTCGTGGTATCCCATTGTTATCTTGGCAAGCACACAAAGCTCCCAACTGCATCAGACGGATAAGAACCACCACCTCCGCTCATTGTTGCCCCTGCCACTCGAATCGGAAATATGCATGACCAACAGATATCAGTAAAAAGTTTAGGGCCAATGACTTCTGCATTCTGGCATCCTGGATCAGCTTTAGCAGTCCCCGCCAAGGCAAATAGGGCCACTAATAAAATTGAATTCAATATTTTATTCACGACATAACTCCAACTCTAACTGGCTCAGATACTTGTGCTTGTTTTATTAATGAGTTCACTTCAAGGTCGAACGTGACGGGTTTGCCATGCAAAAAACCTTGCTGCCACTCTAATCCAAGAAGTTTTGCCACTTCTGATTGAGCTACACTTTCAACTCGTTCTGCAATCGGTGTTATGTTGTTAAGACGACAATACTGAACCGCCGCGTTACCTGCCAAACCCTTCAATTGTCCTATTTCAACTTTGCAAAATTGCCAAGAGTAAGATGTTAGGCGACTAACTGATGAGTGATCTTCTCCAAAGTCATCCATAGCTAAAGCAACATTGAACTGACTAAGTAAGGACCATGCGTTATCCAACTGTTCTGGTGTTACCTTTTCCGTGATTTCTATAACTACTTGGAATGGGGCTTTATCTGTAAGCTCTTTCAACAATTTGAACCACTTCATTCGCATGTCTGAAAAGCTCAATGTCTGTGGCGATACGTTAATAAAAATACTGGGGTAAAGCCTTTCGATAACAGGGACAAGGGGAATCAGAGATTTCATTATCTCTAAATCCACCATACCCCAATTAATCGGTGTTTTGTGGTCTGCTGGACCATAGACTTGACCTTGATGGTGCCATCTAGAAAGTACTTCTGCTCCAACAGTATTGCTACCATTTGAGGTAATCGTCTGAAATGCAGGGATCAGGTTCATTCCACAGCCTCCTTAACATCAAATTCCCTTACCAAAAAGTTATTCCCTTGAGCTGTAATTACTGTTGGCGTGTACTCGACTTGGAAGCGATTAACTACATCCGGCGTAAGCAGATAAACAGGAGCGTCAACTGTGTCCGTAACATGTTTATATGAATCCCAACCACTATCGCGCTCAAACTGAGTAGCAATATATGTGACTCTTTGAACCCCACGTTCTTGCTGCACTTTAGGGACAAGTTCAGTCAACAGTTCCATTTGCTTTTTATCTAAAGGGTCGAAAATGATAACGGCCTGAGTAAACTGACGAGTTCCCGGCTTACACTCTTCGCCGTGAGCGCAAAGTGGATTTATAACCTCACCTTTACGAGCAAACACAACTCCCTCAGCGGTACTTATGTCCTTCGATAGGTATATGCTTGGGTCAAGCAATCGCTCTCTATATCGTGGTGCCCGTGGTCTTTCGTTGAACTGCTGGTTATGCCAAAACCGCTTTACTGCCTGATCTTTCTTTTCTTCCCAGTCAATACCCGCTAGTTGAGCTTTAGCTCTCTCGATAAAGTCTTGCTCCGCAATTTCAACTGCTGGACCTCGAACTCCGAAGTCGCCAGACTCACCAGCATCCACCTCTTTTCTTATCCACTCCAGCGTCGATAAACCTGTAACTTTTGCGAGTTCTTTGGGATCGTGTCCAGGCTTAGTTTCTTCTTCAAGCACGACTATTGTTGGTACTGACGTGACATTATGTTTTTGGAACAAAACAGAGTTGATAACGACATTAGGCACTGGGTCCATTTGCTCTGCTAATTTTTGAACAGCTTTGATGCCATCACCAATGCTCATACCATCCGGAATTCCACGGAAAACCACTACCACATCATCTTCACCTGATGCCGTATCAAGGACGTCTTTCAGCCCTTCTTTTCCCAATGAGTAAGATGCAAAAATAAGAGTGGAGTGCCCTGTGTAGACACTTTTTTCGGCCTGTCTTTCTGCCATTGCTTTCAGCGTGGGGTCAGATTCTTGTAATTGCTGAAAAAACTGACGTGCTTCTACCTGAGATTGATCTAGATTTTTATTCTTCGCCCAAACAGGAAGCTCTTCCATTTGGCGAGCCTTCTCTGCCAACTCTCTTCCTTGCTCGATGATAGCCATATCCTCGCTAGTTAGAGGACTGTTACTAGCAAAAACAGAACTTGAAATGAGGGCCGCAACTAATACAGACAATTTAGAAAAGCGGATATGCGCGGCCAATGATTTGCTCATCTTTTACATCTCCCCAATAGCGTGAATCAAAACTCGATATACTTTCCCCGAGAAACCAATAATGTTTCTCTGGAAGAACACCTTTCCCAAAGAAATGACTAGCAGGAACATTCAACTTATTAGCCAGTTGTAACCCTACTTGTTTAACCTCTCCGTTCACTACAACTTCCCAGTTTTTATTGACTTCAACAGTATCGCCTGGCATCCCGGAAAGGACTTTTAACATCCTTGTTCCATCATCATAAAGTGGCTCCATACCCTTTGCTGAAAAGGCGTAAATAGCATCTCTATGGAGTTCTTTATCTTTTAGGTCGATAAGGTAGACAGAATGATTAGGTAAACATCGCTCTAATTGAGGGTCATAACCGATTCGGTAACGTCCCGCAAAGGACGTCCCAGCAACCCAAAGAAGAGCAAGTACAATTGCAGCCTTTAAAGCAAATCGCTTCCAAGATTCTTTTCTAACAATGAGCTTCATTCCAGTATTACCTCCGAAGGTAAATAAATATCCTCAGGGGCACCTAAAGTAGCGGCACCATCAATAATCAAGTACCCCGCTTCTTTGAGTTTGAAGATTGCGTTGTTTGTTTTAAGCATCAATTGTTCGATCTCAGCCTCATCAGCTCCGGATGGGTATGAGCTCGCAATTTTCGTGAAATCCACAACAACTACTGGAGGCGTTAACGCTAATCGGTCATGAAGTGCTGCGGTTTCTTTGACCATGAAGTAATAAGAACCACCAAATCCACCAGCTGCACCTAACAACGCCGCAATTAAAATTGATTTAAAGTTCATCATCCTTTCCTTTTTAGTTATGCGGCCATGCCACGTTGATGCATTACTTGACGTATTGCGTCAGTGATATTTAAGCCCTGATCTACATACTTATTGATATCTCGGATGTCATCCGGGTCTGTTGAATAAAGTAGTTTTTGGAAATCACCTACAACCAAACGGCCAACACCAATGCCAGCTTTTGATTTAATGAAGATTTCTGAATAAGCACCTAGAATGGTGTGAACAGTTTTTAGGGTATGGAAACCACCTTCGGAAAGAGACAGACGGCCACTTCGTTTTACGGATTCTACTGACTCTTCTGTCTGACCAAGTAGGTACATGGAAGCTGAGTTCTCAGCAATAGCGCGACCCACAGGGTTTTCATACAGGTCGTTGATCGACTGAGTACAAATACCAATACTTCCACCGTACTTCCTTGCCTTACGGTATTGGTGTTCCATAAATGTACTAACTTCACCCTCTTTAAGCAGATCCCATGCTTCATCAATGATGACGACTTTTTTACGGTTACGTTCACCGAGGAACATTTCCTGCTGAATCTGGTAAATCATTTGCAGCAAAACAACCTGACGTAAATGCTTGCGGCCTTGTAGCTCATCAAGCTCCAGGACTGTAAAACGGTTTTGGAAGTTAACGTTATTCGAACCAGAGAAGTAGCTACCGTAACTACCCTTTGATGTGAATGCATATAGCTGTTGACCGATGTCTTTAATTCGTTGCTCATCAGACTCACAACACTTATCAGCGATGTGGTCTACAGTCATATCACGGCCAATAACTTCCCAGAGCTCGTTCATAATTTGCTTTAAACCTGCGAGTTGGTATTCATCCAACAAGCCTTTCTCGGATGCCATAGCTTTGACGATAGAGACAACACCATCCTCTTCTTCTTTCCAGTTCGTGATCAGTTCAAATGGGTTCAAACAAATGTTGGAGCCTTCGGCGAAATGCACAAAGTCCCCTTTCAGCAGTTCACACAGGTCTTTGTATGACTTACCTGCGTCTATAACCCAAACTTGAGCCCCCTCAGACAAGTAACTGAATATCAATTCGTTGGTAAGGAAACTTTTACCCGATCCAGATTCCGCTGCGACCACTAAGTTTTTGTTCGTGTCGCTATCATGCAAAGACAAGCTCATTAGCTGTCCGTTACGAGAAATCAATGCAGAGTGGAAAGTGCCAGTCCCTTTCCACTCGCCAAATACCGGTAATAGAACTGATGCCTGTTCAGTGGTCATGGTTTTATAACGAAACAGATCTTTTACGGCTTTTCGGTCGGTACAGAATGGCAAGCAATTGATAAACATTGGTAACGAGATAAATTTGTCTTCCATCATCTCGAAGCGGTTCTCGCGCCAGATGTTACGCGCCGCTGTTGCTGCTGCTTGAGCGCGTTCAGCTGTAGGAGCAAAAAGCACCAATGAGTAACTTACACGGACAGGTTTTGAGCCTTCTTTTAATGACTCATACAAAACATCAAAGTCATGCTTTTTGTCAGCAAGTACTGGAACAAATTTCAGCATAGGCCCGTATGCTTGGTTTACTGTAAACTGACGTTTTCTTTCAAGTGCATTCTTGGTGTTTTCAACCTCTGGGAAAAACAGGTTTGTCACGACCATGTAGTTTTCACGAATAGCTGAGTTGCCCCCACTGAGATCCCCAACAAAGGTGATTGCATCACCGAAATAGAAAGAGTCGGGCATTTTCTTCGCAGACATAACCTTAACGTGATAATCGCCTAAACGTAGACCGCTCTTATCAACTTCCAAATCTGTGCCGTAATCAAAAATTTGCTCACAAATGGGCTTGTCTGTTTCCCAATCGCAACCATCTGTTCGCCATGATGCCTCAGGCCCCCAATTGAGCATGGTATTCATTGTTCTGATGTAACCGACAGCAGTTAAGGGGACAGGGTGAACACCAATCGTTCTTAGTGAAGACTCAACTTTAGTCCGTAGGTTTGCCAGAGAGTCTAGTTCTTCCTGAGACGGTTCATTGGCATGTTTGATGGGCACTTTTACGGTGACGAACAGTTTTAGGTCGTGGATTAGACCAAGATCAAATGTTCCTTTCTTACATTTGGCAACCATTCTCTCGGTCGTATGTTTTTGAAGAAACTCCATTCGCTGCTCGATTGAAGAGGTCAACAGATCATCTCTGTAACCATCACGTAACCCCATCATTCGATACATTTCATGGTTTAAGTCAGGAGATCGAAACAAGATAAACTGCATGGTGGTTTTGGCCGGGTACTCCTGGTTCATAAAACCATTAACACGCTCTTGAATCTTTTCGTCAGCCCCGCATAGAGGATGGCAGTAGAAACCAAAGCCAATGCTTTTATCATCCATCAAGAAGGTGTAATCATCTTCTGAGTACGCAAGCACGGGGACAATCCCAGCAGCTCTTAAATGCTCTGGGATAAGCTTTTCTTGGAGCTTTTTTCTTATCGTAATAATGTTCATTTATCGCTCTCCAGCCATGTTTTCAGGTCCATATTCTGTGGTCGGCCAGCGTTGACTCGCCCATCAGGTGCAATCAAATAAGGAACACCTCGAATATTTAGTAACTGTGCGGTAAGCAGAGTGAGATCATGACGTTTACTGCTGCATGATGTTGGGTAGGAACCAAGCTTTCTTTGGCTAAGCGCTTCAAACGCTTTATCTTGGTCAGTTATGCAAGACAGAGCGCGAGCTAAACGGTTTGACTTATCACCAAGAATAGGTATCACGACAAACTTAAACGTGTATTCATCTTTAAGAGCTTTCGCCTCTTCCATTAGCTGGTGGCAGGCACCACACTGAGGGTCAACAAAGACCACTACTTCTTTTGGGCCAGTCCCAAGCTTTGCCACATTCATCGCATCTATATCGACATTCATGTCACGTAGCCTAAATCGGTCAGCGACATCGCGCATTTCTGTCAACGTACTGAGAGGCTTCTTTTGCCAGAGATCGTAGATTTGTCCTGAAATAACAAAGCGTCCATTCTCTGACAAAAACACGATTTGACCGTCACTTTCTACTGCATTGATGCCATAAATTGGCAACTCAACCATTCCAGTAATCTTTGCCTCTGCTTTCTGCACATCAGCAGCAGTAAAATCTTTCGCTGTTGCTACAGTACTAAGCAGCATGAGCACTGGTGCTATTGCTTGTTTCAACATACCTATCCTTTAACCGTCAGTTACTTTTTCATCAGTTGGCAGTTTATTCGGGATATGGATACAAGCCTGCATCTGTAGTTGCCCTGTTTGGTCAATTAGAGCGGAGAGACAAAAAAGCCCGGCGAGTGCCGGGCTTGGTTTAGATAGTCATACTTTTATTGAAGGGTCACAGGATCACTGCGACCACCAGCATCATCTATACCAGTCAAAGTAACTTCTGGCATTGCATCATAGCTGCGTTTGCTGATCGTCAATCTTCGTGATGAAGAGGCAACAGGTTCACCATTAAGCGTCCATTCAAATCCTTTCACACGACCATCGACATCATCACATGAGGCATACACAAGCCATGCGAATGTACTTTCTCTGTGGTCGATAGAACAAACCGGAGCTTGGTTTTCGATAACTTTTATCTTCAACTCTTTCTCCACTTCTTTGCCCATTTCAGACTTAATACGGAAGTTAATTGTGTGTTCTCCCGCGTCAAGCGTCATTCTTCCATAACGACCAGTGTCTTCAAGAGACTTCCCATTAACGGTGTACTGCATCACATTAATTCGGTCTCTTGGGTGTCCACCTTCAATATATGGACGAACCAAAACATCCAGAGGTTCACGATCTAGCTTATTTGAACCTGAGTATTCTAGTTCTACCTTATAGTTTTCAGCTTGACCTACCGTTATCGCTAACTGAGCTTCTGCTTCGTTACCACGAGCATCGCGCACAATGACCTTCACAAGGTGCTCGCCCGGCTCTGTGATTTCAAAAGAGCGAGACGTGTCTCGTTGATCTTTAAGCTTTGCACCTTCCGGTAAGATCCATTCGTAGGTAGGCTCTTCAAGCTTGCCTCGGAATCCAACAGGACGAACAGAAGCGCTAACAATAGCTGGTGCTACATCTGCATTTGCTCTGTAGCTGAGTGCAAACTCAGGCCAGACATATTGCCATACGCGAGCTTTGTATACCGTTTCCGATGTAGAAGACTCCTTGTAACCGTCGATCCATGCTGTGTATTTGATTTCAACACGAGCTTGATCCAAGTCTGCTTGATTTGGAACGTACTCAGCAGTGTTGCCTTCAATAATGGTTCCATCAGGAAGCGTGAAGAAACCCTTAACTTCGGCATCCAAATCTCGATAAGGCAGTCGAGTATCTGCGGTTAGTTTGTAAGTAAAGTCTTTCTCTACTAAACGAGGTCCATCAATACGAATACGCGGAGCTTTAACAGCTTTAAACTCTACGGTTTTCTTGGCCTGGCTATACGCATACGCATCATCTTCTGGAGCCATCGTCGAACGTACACGAGCAATTAGCTTAACTCGTTGTGGTTCTTCTCTGGTTAGCGTGATACGTGGAGCCGCAGTAGTGTAAGTCTTACCACCATCTTCTGACCACTCAATCACAGCTTTACTTGCATCAAATGCGTTCTCGCCATCCATAATGGTCGCTGAGTATTCAGAAGAACTACCCACCAAGAGCGTATCAGGACCAGGAACATCAACTTCAAGCGCTTCATACGAAACAATTTCTACATTTTCAGTGTACTTTTCTAAGCCCGAGTTTACGTTTACAACTTTAGCTCGAACTAGATATTTACCAACACCGAAACTCTCTACGAAACTGTACTTTCTACGCTCTTCTGTAGCATGTTCATTCCATGTCTGACCATCGTCATTACTCACTTCCCAGAAGACATCTCCAACTGAACGATAATCAAGCCGATCGACAATACCTAACTTAAAAGCGGCATTGAAAGGAGCTGCACCTGATAAACGACGAGTTGTAACCTCACCATCAATTTTGTTACCACGAAGAACCGTAGCAAAAATTGGGCTTGGAGATGCCTCGATACGTTCATATCCTTCAACTGGGCTAACAAGCTTCGCTTCTGCGGTAAATCGAATGTAGCTAGAGTCTACTTTCGACATTTCAACTGCTATTTCAGCTGAACCGTTTTCTGCATCCACCCATTCTGACATTGGTTCAATCTCTCCTGGAGAGATCTGACGAGACAGACGAACCTTCCACTGCCCCATAGTTGCTTCATCATATTCGTCGTTCCCACGGTACAAATCGCGTATATCGACTTTTACGTTCAGCGTTTGGATATCGAGAACAGTATTACCATCCATTGACAGCATTGGACGAATACCTTTGCTTGGCATTGCAATCAGTCGATATTCTTTAGTGCTCTTAATTTCAGGTACTTTTTCATATGAAGAGTCAACTTGGTAAGTTACTTCTTCCCACAGTTTGCGGTCATCTGTTCGAATACGACGATTCACCTTCATCGCTGTACCCATACCGGATGAATGCACTTCTGACTCAAGTGTTTCATTGTTCCTAGATATAGAAACCCTCAAGTCTGATGGCTTCGCATTCACTTGGACATCACCGAAATAATCACCAGTCATAGGAACGATGTAGATGTTGTCCTTGAAGTGATAATCGGTCATCAGATCAACTTGAGGAACCGCTGGGTCAACAACCTCGATGTTAAAGGTCTCATCCGCTAACGCTACACGAGCTCCACTACGAGAGAAAATGCTAACGCGCCAACTTAAAGGAACCGTTGCTTTTTCTGCCAATGAACCAATTAGTGTTGGTGTGTCGTATCGAGTATCTTGTAGCAGCCCTTCTGGAACTTCTTTCCACTCAAATAAGCAGCTTCTGTGCGCCGCTTCGGATACACGTCCACTCTCATCTTGCTTGGCTTTTTCAGCATCCATCGTCAGGATACAGCTTGGACCTGAGGTTTGTCGTAACTGAACATTTAAGTTCTGGATAACACGGTCTACTTGAGCAATATCTGACTCTGGTAAGTAAGTTACTGAACCCAAAGCAGAGACCACATTTAGCTTTCTGTTACCGCCGCCGATTTTTACCTTATCTTCGCCGTTAAACAGATATACACCATAAGTGACATCCTGTTCACCGATCTGCAATGCTTGACCAGATATACCAGCAACTCGATTACTGTTTACCACTTCGGCTTCATCTGGAATCTGCTCCCACTCAACAAAACATACAGGGTCTTTGATAGGATCTGATGATTGAGCTTCTTGCAGGTTCGTCGAATAGCGACATGGTACACCTGAGTCGGCAGAGACTTGGACATTGAAGTTGTCGATGACTTGTCGAACTTCCCAGGTATTGGCCGTTAAGCTTTCACTCGCTTTCCATGTTTTGATATTGGCTACCAAAACTGGTGAGTTAGGCGCTGTAGTCATAACCAAAAGGCTTGCTGTGCCAGCATCTGCACCATCAACAGCTCGAACTGGAATACTTAATCGTCCTCCAGTAGAAGCAAAGCTATGATTTTTCATAATGTCAGCAGTTTGGCCTGGTTCAACTCGAATACCGTTTACCACCAAAGGAATTTGAGCATCACTTCGCAATGTCACCATTACGTCGTATGAGCCAGTTACGACCGAACCATCACTTAACGTTAGAGGTTCAGTTTCGATGATGTTCTTACCGTCTGCATAGGTAAACTCATACGGAACTGCCGGAATAGCCATATTGCCGTTAAATCCGCCTGAAAGCGTAATTTCACGAGGTTTATAGTTAAACACTACGGCTTTTGTCGCTTCGTTACTCTGGTTATCTACAGCCTTTACGGTAAGAGTATAACTCTCACCTTCTGCCAGCGAAGGGAACATCACAGGGTATTCCAAACGGAATCGACCATTTGACTCTTCACGCCATGACAATTGAACAGATTCATCCGCCGGACCGCCGACTAAAGCAATCGACGTTACCTTCGGTGTACTGTCTAAGTTATCAGAAAGATTGATAACAACGTCATCCAAAGACTGGACATCATCAGTAACATTGACAGATAACGTTGGTGGCGTGTTATCGACTAAGATTTGCTCACCATAACTTTGCGTAGCACTGTTCCCATAGGTATCTATCGCTTCGGCAGACAGGGAATAGTTACCATCGGTCAGACTAGCAAAATCAAACGTCGCAATTTTAGTTTTATAGTCAGGTGAAGTGTACGATGAACGCGGCAGCTCGATCCGTTCTTCACCATTATCAGCATATGCTTTAAACACATTAGTGTCCCAATGACTTATCTGCCAGTTATTGACTCTATCATTATCAATAACCCGTACTGTCATTTGGCCTAATGTTTTATCAACAGAGACATTATCTATTGTTGGTGGATTCATATCCCAAAATGTGTACAGATACCCACCATGCACTGAAAATGATCCATCTTCTTTTGCTACATAATACTGAATTGGGCTGTATCCTCGCCTGATGTCCTACTTACATTGACCTCAGCCTCACAAAACGTTTCATTTGCAGGGATCACACAAGCTCCAAAACCACTAAGCCAAGCTTTCTGGTTATATGGCCTTGCTTCTGAATGTATACGGACCTTATCCACCACGTAAGGGTGAGAGTAGCGTGGTCTTTCACTTGAGACCCACCCACCATCACTTAGATGATATTCAAGCTTTATTGGTTTAGGACCAAGAGAAGCCCCACCAGCTAGATTAAAATTAAAATCTGCGTAACGATGTGTTGAGTAACCACCAGCTTGGGTGAAGAAATGGAAATATGAGTATTTTTGAGGGTAGTTTAAACTTACATTTCGGTAAATAAATTCATTATCTTCCGAATCATAGGTTGTATCTCCCCATCCATATTTTGTTCCATTAAATGCAGTATGTTCCTGCTTTCTTCGTTTGTAACGAATTTGAACAGGGTTTTCATAAACATTCATACCCGATGTGTAGGGTTTCCAAATGCCTTCGGAACTATCGAATACTTCCGTCCAGACCTGGGGAACAACCTTATCAATCGTTGAAACTCTACTGATTTCTGTCTGGTTTCCTGCTTCGTCACTGATTGAAAAACCAAGAGTATACTCTGCTTGATTTTCAGGAGCCATCGAGCTACTGACTGCACTGCCGACAGGTAAAGATGCCACTCCCTGAACTGTATCCAAGGATGCGTTCGTTTCTCGTTTTTGCCCAGAAGAGTCGATGGTAAAGAATTTTGCTGACGATATACCGCTATCATCATCAATCCCTTCCAATCTCAACTCTTTACCCGCATAACCGTGGTTAAAGACATCAATACTACCCATACTAAAACCACTTCTGACCCACTGAATCTCCCCAGAAATAACAGGAGGTGTGATATCTACAATAATTGGGTATGTATCTGTTTGAACAGAATCTCCAACAGACGTAAGAATTTCTGCCTTAAATGAGTACTCTCCCTCCCCCGGAGCGGCTAGTTCTAACTCCGCACCATAATAGGACTTTCCATTAACTGTAATACGGTCTGCGCCTCCAAGCAGGTGACTCGTAGCCGAATTCACCACTGAACCGTCTGGCCTTACGATAGAGATTTTAACCTTACGGTCGATCCCTGCACTCAACGCGAACTTTATGTTCCCTGTTGGGTTGGCGTAAACGGTGCTTGGAGATAATGTGCGTTCTGCACCATCAGGTGTATTAAAGCTGTATTCTAACAATTCCGCTTGAGCTAATGGTGCAGCAATTGCGGCCATCGCACCAAGCAAGACTGGTAGCCTTAGCTTGAACTTATTCATAATGTTTTCTCCAATAGCTATTGAATAGGGTTACAAGAACCCAATACAGGAGGTTACTGGAGTAATCGGCTATACACAGACTGTGTAACTGCCCAATTTGAGCGTTTTTAAAGCGTTTTTCTGGGAGGGAAATCACTTGGCATTTTCTGACGACTGAAACCAAAAATGCCAAGTATAAAAGGAGGGGTTAAAGTGAGTATTGAGACCTTATAGCCCTAAGCCGTTACTGAACTGAATAGCTGCTGGAGCAATTTTTTCAGCTGACTCTAATGTAGCTGTCATAATCGCTTCTACAACCGTAGGGCTGTTGTATAGACCAACACCACCGCCGATACCCATTGCGAATGCCATGATACTTTGACGAGCGATACCACCAACGATACCTACCAAAATCATTGAACCAGCAATGATGCGACCCAGTGTACCTTGAGTCCAGTCGGTGATGGTGGTCCAAATGTCATCGAACTCTGTACCACCAGTACCAGCGTGAGCTTGGTTCGCAAACATAAGTCCAACGATCATTACTAAACCGACGTAGAAAAGAAGATTGGCTTTATTGTTAGCCTTATTTGTGATTTCCATGATTGTTTTCCTGATTTTCAATCTTAAAAAAGGCAGTTGAGATATTCAACTGCCCGTTATATCAAGTACTTACAAAGTACTGTTAGGTATGAAATCACATACCTAATCCGTTGCTTAGTTGAATTGCAACTGGGGCAACTTTGTCAGCAGTTTCAAGAGTTGCTGTCATGATAGATTCAACAACGGTAGGGCTGTTGTACAAGCCGACACCGCCGCCGATACCCATCGCAAATGCCATCAAGCTTTGACGAGCGATGCCACCAACGATGCCTACCAAGATCATTGCACCTGCGATGATTCGGCCAAGCGTACCTTGAGTCCAGTCAGTAATGGTGGTCCAGATATCATCAAATTCTGTACCGCCTGTACCAGCGTGGGCTTGATTGGCAAACATAAAACTGATCACCAGAGCCAACGCCACCCAGAACAAAAGGTTGACTTTATTGTTTGATGTGGATGTGACGTTCATTTTGCTAAGTTCTCCTATTTAGTTTCTGAATTAGCTTTGGGTTTTATCGTTTGCAAGGGTTTGAGCATAGGTACATCTTGTTGAGTCCCTTCCCCAATTACCCACTTGCGCGGTTCTATTTCGGTGTAAACGTACCCAGTCACAATCAAGTCACCATTGGTATCCTCCCAAGGGGCTACCCATATGCGCATGACCTGTGCTGGAGTACGAATAGGCACCGGACGATTCGGGAGGCGCGGTGTGACGTAATTGTCTATCACTGAATCTCCCGTCGATGATGAGTTGGCTATCTCTCCTGGAACAGAAACAGGCTCTTCTCCAGGCTTTACTGAGCGTGGGATATTGCCATCGTTTGTCGCCGCATAGACATCTCGCGCTGACATACACTGAACACCATCAGGAATACCTGAACAGCTATACTCATCACTGCCGATTGAGGTACAGCCTGATAGCAATAAAGCGCTGCCCAAAATCATCGACACTGTAGATTTTATGGGCTTAACCATTGGAAAGCCCCCTGTGAAACTGCCCTTTCTGGTCAGCTTTTGTGTTTTTTTCGTCATTATTTTGTCCCCTGCGATTTAAGTTTTAGTTGCTGCCCCTTGGTGATAATTACGTCAATTTGACGACCTGCATCGACCTCTATTACAGGGAACATTCCCTCAGCCATATCAAGATAAAACTGAGCAACCTTTTCCATCGCACTTGATGCGCCTTTTGATATACCACTCTGCATAGTGTTTTCATTGAACACGTGTTGATATACAGGTGTGTCTGTTGGATTAGTGTTGATAACTGGAACTGGGTTTGTATCAAGCGCTTGAGCAAAGCCACTCAAGAAACCAGCCGTCAAAGATTTGGCTATCATTGCACCTTGTTTAGATACTAAGCGGCCACGTACACCAGCTTTACCATCTTCACCCACTGCATATCCGTCCAAGCGAGACTCAATTACGCCGCCGTCTTCACGAACACAGGAAATAACCTCGCCTCGTAGATATGCCCTTTCTGAGCTCAGATCGCCGTAACCGGATACAATCAAGAAACACTCACGAACATCGGCTCTGAATCGGTTAGGTAAAATAGCTTCCTTCTGGAGTCGAATTGTTGCTGGGAAAGGGTCTTTTCTTGCTCCCTTTGCGGTAGGAGCATCCATACCAGTGATCGTTACACCAGTAAGAATTGAACCCGCAGGTAAGTAGATAGAGTTGTCTTGGTCCTCCTGCTCTTCCGCCGCTTTCTCTTCTGCTTCGTTGTATTCTGTGTAGTTAACAATTCGAATGCCCGGTTGAGCGGTAGGTTTACCTGATCTATCCGATTCCTTACCCGTTGGTTTGCTGTGAGAGTTAGCTGGTAGTGGAGCTTTCTTAAAGAACTCATTAGGGTCCTTGTAATCAAGCTTTTCGGTAGAGGTGAATCCACCAGCTTGTTGAGCGCCCTGTTCCTCTGTCAAACCAGTTTCAGCGCCACCAGCTGTAGGCTTCCCTGAACGTTTTTCAGCGTCTTTCTGAGCTTTTTCTAAATCTCGCGCTAAGTTTCTATTTTCTTGAGAAAGCTCCTTAACATCGCGTTTCAGCTGTTCGAGTTCCTTACCTATATCAACTGATGCACCAGCCTTCGACTTAGTGTTCTCCAGTTCACGTTTTACTTTGTCCAGTTCACGTCGCAGTTGTTCTTGTTCAGCTTTCGTTGTTTTAAGATTGCCAACCAATGCATCCATACCCGCTTCACGAGTGCCCTTGTCAGTTAATACGTGACGGATGGTTTCTTTACGACTTTTATTGCTGGAGTCACTTGTACCTTCATCAGAAAAAAGACTCACAGCCACAAACAGAACGAAAACACCACCTGCAACAGCAACCCAACGCTTTTTGTTTGGATCGAGCTCGTTCCACCAATTCATATTAATCATCGTTTACATTCCTCCGCTCAACAGTGAAGGACGACGAGTAGCCGATTCGGTTTTCTCGCGCTGTTTTACTGCCACGTACACTTCGGTTTTCTGACCTGGCTCAAGAACCTTATGCGGCCATGAAGTCACACCAGCAACACTCCAGTTTCCGCAAGATTGCTCTTTGAACTCAATAGGTTCACTTGTGACGTTTCGAGCAATACCTACAAATACAGTCAAATGATGCCCCATCATCATTTGTCCATTTGCAAAATTGACTGAAATACCAGGCTGCGCACACTGAGGTAATTGAACATTGCTTGGAGTTCGATTCATGGAGTAGCCATTAGGGATTTCACCAAGAGCCAGTTTTCTGAATACTGTTCGAAGTGTTTCGATATATGGCTGACTTTGCTCCCAGCTTTTAGCTTTGTTGTTTGCAAACATGCCAGGTATTAAGCTGTTATTGTCGAGCTTCAAAAACACTTCACGAGGTGGGATTCTTTGAGGAACCATTGTTAAACTCAGCGCACGAGCTTCTGAGCCCTTTTCTGTAATGAACATGGTTACTGGGTATTCTTTTGCCGTAGCCACATAGATAACATTCTCTTTGATGCATATTTCCCCACATTCACCTTTATTTTGCCCCGGCTGTAAGGATGTTGACGTCACTTCCGGCTTACCAAATGGAGTAACGATTCGGTTGGGATGACCGATAGCAATAGGGATGATCTGATTAACCCCAGGCTCCATAACCAGTTGTGAGTTTTCAGTGTAACCACCAGCCAAATTCGAGCTATTGGCCTGAGTAGTTGTAGCTCTTTGTTTTGCTACTGAATCAGGGATTACGGGGGCTGGAACGTTGTTCTTCATAACACTGACAGGAACAACTGGTATTTCATCATCTGATGCATTCACTGCACTTGAAACACCAAGCGCAATTGAAAGCGCCAAAACAATCGAATTAACCTTCATTACGCTTTCTCCGGCTCTCTTCTTTACGTTCTAATTTGTCTAAAACACTCTTCGTTCGAGGGCGACCTTCATACGTGGTCATATAATCAAGGACAGGCATATAGTTCGAAACGCGGAGCTCAAACTCGTATGTTCTGTCTGTACGTTGCTCTTTTGCGTCAAAAGCAGCCCCCTTAACAAAGGAGTGCCCATACACAAAAACCTTGTCAGTCGTTTCTTCGTATTCGACGAAACGAGGTTCGAATCGCATAGTGATTCGGTCTGCTTGAATCTCTTGCGCTTGGATTTCAAGTGCATCAATAAACTCTTGATAAATAGTCGGTGCTAGAATTGGCTCCATACGTTCTTTGATGAAGTTAACGTTGCCGGGAGTTACGTTACCCATCAGCGTTCCAAGAGCCCATCCCCACGCCTCTTTGTATGATTGAGAGGCATTTTTTTGTGATACCCAAGCTTCTTCATTCAAAGTCCAAGGCTGAACGGTCACAATGGTCTCTTTGCTAAACAACTTCACAGCTAGCAGCAAGACGGTGAAGATCAGACCGAGGACGAAGACTCGCCCCCATTTATTTTCAGCCTGAGTGCCCTCCCAGGTTTTTAAATACACCTTTAAATTCAAGGGAAATACCTCCGGATAAATGGGTTTTTCAAAGATTTTGCTTTTGTTGCGATGAATCCCCCCCAATACAGCATGTGAAGCATGTACCCATCAGGGTGGTTATCACGAAATCGACGATATAAATTGGTCACGGCCAAGCCGATTAAGAAAAAAATCAAGGCTTTGCCCATCATCACTCCGATGACAAGGCCAAGAAGCATAGGAGCCAGCTCATCTGCACTCCAGAGCAGCATGTGCGGCGGTTCGTCTATACGACGTGGGATTTTGACGGGCTTCATTCCATATCTCTTCCAATTTCCAATGTCGCCAATTCTGGAAGATTTTTTCAACAAACACGCCACGGGCTAACGCCCTTTTTGGGCAACTTGGGCGAAAAGTGGTCTTATAAAGAGAGAAACGGCATAAAGCCGTTTTTAGAGCGGGTAATGTGAAAGGTTAAAACAAGCGAACAAGATCGCCATACTGAATACCAAAAAAGAAACCTACGGCAAAGATTAACTGCCAAAGGATAATTTGCCCTACGCCCCATGATGCTCCAGAGCGTTCAGAGCTATTTGCTGTATGTGTATGAGAAGACATATAACCTCCAACTGATTGCTATTTAATTTTTCTTTATTCTCACCTGATCTCGTGCTCATTTCACAGCGCTGTATTTGTCCATTTGGGAAGCATTAAGACTTTCACATGTGAAAGTGAGTGACACAAAAAAGCGGCCAACAAATGGCCGCCTTTGCAATGTAATGTGACTTATCCGTTTTGCGCTTGCTTCTTCTGCTCTTGATATGCTGCTTTCATCGCGCTTTGGGTCTTTTCTACCCACTTCATTCCATCGTTACAGTCCACGTTGTCAGCGGCAGACTGAAAGCTAAGAGGTTTTCCATCTGGGTTCATGTTCCCCATAGCCAGAAGAAATGCATAGAGAGGATGTGTTTTCGTTACATTCTGAATATTTTCTATGGTTATCGGTTGATCGCACTTCTCTTCTAGTGTCTGAACCATAAACTCCGAAACTTCGGCGCAACTTTCACACATCAGTTCGAAGGTCTCAAAGAAAGTTTCCACTTCCTCCGTATAGGGTTTATCTGTCTTCGCCACTGCTGGACCTGCAAGCATGAATGCGGCAATGATTGTTAGAGCAGTCTTTTTCATATTGAATATCCTTTGGTTAAACTCGTTTTTGTAAATTGCCGAATGCAAGTCCCAACAACACACAACAGAGCATCATCACAGCGGGGATTACAATTGGATTTAGAGCTATGGGAGCAAAAAAGGTAATAAACAGCCCCATGCTTAGGAAGAACGTTCCTCGAATGCTATATCGGTGGACAACAGGGCTCGCATAGTCAAAGTTGGTTCGTTTGATCTTCCAACTCATCAAACCGTCATAAACCGCCGGGATGAACAAGATGAGCAGATACGGTGCCCAGGAGGACAAAAGTGCTAACCGCGTGTAGAACTGGTAAATTACATTGGTAAAGGCTTCAATTCGCCCCTCCACCCAAACGAACCATGCTTGGCCCATATTCTCCATTCCTTTCGACTTTCTACGTTCCTCTTCTGTTGGAATTAACGTGTGATACATAGCAGCATAAAAGCCAGAATCAAGCACACTAGTTTTGTACCAGTCCCCAGCTGTATCACTAATCCACTGTCTAGCTTCATAGCCTAAGTTCTGCTCCACCAGCTCTGATTCACGCTGAATTGTTTTATCTGTCCAATCACCAGGTACTAGCAAAAGAATCACCAAGACTTCAATGACTAGCAACCAAGCGACCAGCCACAACGGCTTCTTCATAATTGGTTCTCCTTAATACTGTTTTTACACTTTCGCTAGCGACTAACTGATACAAAGCCTTGCGAAGTTTGCATTCATTCTGATGTTGATGTGGAACAATGAATAATTCACCTTTATGGTCTGCAAGCCAGTGAGAAAAAGGCTCACCTTTCTCCACAGACCACTTGTTACCTAGTGAATCTTCAATCTCAATTTCTAGCGCTTTAGCTGTTTCAGTGATGATGGTTTCCAAGAAAACCCCTAGTCTTACCGGGTCCTCGTACTTACGTTTGTTCGCATGGAACACTACACCGCTATATTTATCTAATGCCTCTTCCAAAATCGGATAAATCACTGGCTCCTTATCCGATTTGATCCCATCAGTGATGAGACAACATAGTTGCTCAATCACATCATTGGTTGCAGGCCAATCAAAAAACAGCAGTGCCAGTGTGTGTGCATTTTTTCGATCACGCTTTCGGATCACGCTTAGTACTTTCTTGTGCGGATTCACATCAACCACTCTAGTAACCTCATAATTTTTATACTTATTCGCACTCATATTTCGCCATTAAGATGTCAAGATAGGTAGCCGTCCCTTGACTATCTTCCCCCCAGAGATTTTGGCTATGTACTCAAGGTTGGGCAGCATCCCCAGGAGTTGCGTAGAGAACAATTCAGCTTCTTCTTCCATAAGCCGTTCCCCTTGGTTGCCCCCATGCATAATCGGCTGCTCACCGTCCGTATTTTGGCCCTGCGTTCTCATGACGTAGTTCAAACGTGTTTTCGGTAAGTTGTCTGTAATGAACTTTTGTGTTTCAGGATCAATTACACGCAATGAGAATGTGTTGTTAATGTTTCCCAGAACCTGTAGTGCTTTATCTTTACTCCCCATCCGAGCGGCAAAGTCAGCGAATGTTTGTGTTGCAACAAATAGTCGAAGTTTCGCGCCACGACCTTTGTTGAGAAGCTGAATGAATGGGTCATTGATCACCTCTGCGGCTTCGTCCACAAAGATATTGACGGGCTTATTGTTGACACCAAAGTTGTATCTATCACCAGCAACAGCTGTTAAGTCAGATAAGAAAAGAGAGCCGATTGCAGAACCAACCATACTGTCGGTCAAACTATCCAGACCAATGTATGCAACCATGCCATTGTTTATTATTTTGGCTGAGTCACTTATTGGCCTGGAATCATCGACATCGCTTGAATCGGGAGACAGCATCTTTCCTAAATCACCCGAGGTAAGCATGTTCATGATAGGAAGCAGTGAAGCAACCATTTTCCCGAAGTGTGCCGAGTCATGTTGGAACATCGACAATAAGCCTTCCAAATCTGAGTGAGGGAACTCTGGTTGAATAACATCTTGGTAGAACTTCATCATGGCAAAGGCTTGCTTTTCTCTATTGCCATTTTTCACTTTTTCCAAATATGGTGCTGCTTTTGATTCCCAGTCTTCCATAACTCGTGCTGAATAAGCCTGTACGGCTTTGATAACCAGACCTGCGGCACCACCTTCCAAAAATCGTTTCAACAGAACAATGCTAGGACGTTCATAAGTCAGTACAAGACCTTGAGCGATATTGTTCAGTGCTTGCCAACCAAATGATTTGAATGGATCTGCACCTGCCTCCGAAGGTATCAACGCGGCCAAACGGCTCGCAATCTCCGTCACACGGCTAAAGTTACGTAAAGGGTCCAATCGCACGGATTCATCTGGGAACGCAGGGTGAAAGGAAACAAATCGCTCTGGATGGCCCATAGCTTCGCAAGCTCTCCTTGCATTGTCCCTCATTTCTTTATCACCCTTAGGGTCGATAATGATCACTGCTTCATTGCGCAAGATAGCTTGCGTGATCATAATGTCGAACATACGAGTCTTGCCTGAACCTGTTGTACCTACAATAAGCGTGTGGCCTTCTGTATGCTTCAACGGTTGCATCAACTTCTCTTCTTTTGGTTCAACACCGTGAATCCATGTTTGCCCCATTGGATCTTCTTTCTTTTTGCCTTTAAGGACGCGAACCGTCTTCTTGATTAAAGGCTCTTGAGCAGTAAAGGTGTGCCAGTCACGTTTGATGATTTCAAATACACGCTGAGCATGACGCTTTTCCCATACAAAACCATGACCAAGCCACATATCATCTTCTGAGCCAGCCATCATTTTTTCTAGCTCTTTTAAAGAGATAAATTCCAGTTCACGACCAAATAGATGCTTCTGGAGACGATGTAACATCATGGCTTTTGGGATTCGGGACATTGCCATAACACCACAAATACCAGTCATCCAATAAAACGGTTCCGGAGGCATTGACTCTGCCATTTGATTAACCGTCAAGGCCACACCGCTGGCAGCTGCCCACCCTAGCGCTGCACGACCTTCAAAATTTGGCCTCCACGGCATTTCATACCCAAGTGGGTCATAATCCATGCTCATCTATCTTTACTCCACCTCTAACCTTAAATTCCCCTGGCGAATAGTCATTCTTGGGCGTCGTTGCCCACTAGCGAGTAATGCTCTCAGCATAGATTTGCTAAGATTCGTACACTCACCAGTTACTTTCTCCAGAGCCTTATCGCTTGTTACCAAACACCCATCCTCCTTAATGACCGGACCGACTAACCATCGTCCTTTTTGGTTTTTTATCATTTCTTTCAGAAGCCTAATGGCCTCCTCTGCATCAATGTCAGACTGAGGAGGTAAAAAGTCCTCATCACTAATTTCTTTCGCCTTCTGAGGCTTTTTAGGTTCCTCGTCTTCTAGATCTATTTGCCCGACCACTTTTGTCATTGGCAGTTCTAAATCAGAATCGAAATCCAGACTCACTGGCCGCGTTTCTTTTGGTGGTTTATTTACCGTTGTCTTTGGTTTTTGGCGCTTAGGTAAACGTGACACATTTTGCTTTTCCTCATTAGAAGCACTGTTTTCACTCTCATTTTTGTGCTGTTCGGTTTGAGTTTTAGCTGCTGTGCCCTTCTTACTTTGTGCCGTTTGTTGTGCGATTCTTTTATTCTCAGATGAGCGGCCACCTGTTTGCTCTCCGGGCAGTAATGCCGAAATATCCATTGCAGGTTTAGGCTTTTTCGGCGTAGATTGGTTGGTTTGCTGGCTCTTTACTTTCTTTTCTGAGTGTGCCTTTTCAGCTTTCTTGCCAGATTGGCGTTTATCATTTAGCGCACTAACTTCACGAATTGGGTCAAAGTCTTTCTCAGCTTGTTCTATCGCAGCTTTGATAACATCTGAGATATCAGAAGAAAGTAACAACCCTTTAATGCCACTAAAATCATGAACCTTCCGGTTTGGATGAACTGGGTCAGGCACGATAGCGCCAGCGTCAAATAACGTGTTCAAGACTTCGGCTGGAGCCCCAAGCGCTCGGGCACCTTCTGGATAAAGGATCACTGCTTTTTTCTTCATAAAGCAAAGCACTTCACCTAATGTTTTGTGTCCATCCAGCACAGGAATAATGGCTTCTTTTAAAATACTTTCTGCCGCGCCGTATCCACTTAGAACATTCTCCAAATGACCACGCACATCAACATCACTCGATTTATCCTGCTGGCTGAAAGAATATGTCTCTGCATCTTGGAAATGTTCTGTTGGAACAAACTCTTCACGCTCTTCCATCTCATGGGAGTAGTCATAGGCATCCAAAGGGACAGCATCTATTGGTGCAAACATATCCTCTGGCGGCATTGGTGGGGCATCAAATATTGCGCTCGGTTCAGGGCCAAAAAACTCATTCGGTGACAAGGATGCTGCCGTGTTTGCGGATGCTTTAGGCTGACGCTTCTTGCCCGAGCGAATGTTGTCTATGCCGGGTAAAGATGTGTCTTCTTCGCTTTGTTCTGTTGGAACATTTGGCGTTTCAGCTTTGTCTTTTTGTGTTGTATCAGGCTCGGTATTGAGCCCAAATGCGTCGAATGGAAAATCGCAAACTCCTAATGCCCCACCAGCATCTTTCAGCCCTTTCAATGGATCGTCTAATGCTAATGGTGCTGCGGTTTGAGCGATTTCTTGTGCTGATGGTTCTTTTGGGGCATCAGCTTTATCGTCATTCTTGCTTGTTTTGGTATCGGTGGAAGTGCCACCTTTCGGTTCCGATGATTGAGAGTCCGTTGAGGGCGGTGCTGCCATAAAATCTGGAATTTCGAATCCATCATCAAGAGAACCAATAGGCTCTGGTGTAGCGGTGAGCGAATCAGAGTTCTCATCTCCATCTTCCGGTGCATCGTCATCAAGCTCACTGGCATCAAGTTCCTGTTCGTCCTCATCGCCAATAACTTCACCCGCGATGGCCGCAGGCGGTTCAGTGGTAAAAACCAACTCCGACGATTCAAGACGCAGCATCTGCATTTTGATTTTCCCTGTGACTTCTTCCCCTTCTTGAGGTAATTCAGGGATAACTTCCCAATAACGATAGAAAACATCTTTGCCATGCTCTGGTAATACGTTTTTCAGAGCAAAACCACGCTCAATTAAAATATCAGCCAAGGTATCTGGATCACGAGGAATGCCAGGAATTTTATCTTCCGTTAACAAGTCATAAATATCACTGGCTCCCTGCTTCCATGTAATGAACACACCCTGATGTAAATGCCACACCTTCGCGCCAGGCTCATTGACTTTCCATTTGCCCGTTTTAACCAATCGACGTAAAGCATCAAATACATAACGCTCAACAGGAACACCGTAAGCAAACTCATCGACATCTAGGCGATTCTGTTTGAGGTCACGAGAAACACTTTCACCATCAGCTTTAAGCATTAACTTTGTTACCGGGTCATTTATTCTAAGACCTGATATTGCCTGTAGCATGGATTCAACAATGTCTTTACCGGGATCAGCTAGAAACTCCAAAGCCTCTGGAGTCAAAATTCGTTCGACGGTCAGCAGCGAAAATTGCTCGTGCCGTTTGTGTTCTCTATCTCTCCAACGAAGAAAATAACGACTCACATTATGGCGCTTAGCCCAGTCAACCAGAGTTTCTGAATATGGGTTCCACGTTTTACTACCATCGCTGTTTGTGATCACAACATCAGACAATGGCTTACCAACGTCATGCAATAACCCTGAAAAACAACATGCCAAACGCCATCGCGGCTCATTGTTTCTTCGTTCACGAGGGGAGCCTGAAATTGAGAAAATAACTGACTCAGATGCCTGTGTCGCCCAAAAGGCAACCTCCAGCCCATGACGAAACAATCCACCAGCTCCCCGATGATGATGGGCTTCGGATGCTGGTAATAAATGAACAAACGCCGCGTAACGGCCAATTACAGGCATGACTAAACGGTCGTACTCTTCTTGAGTAAAACCTAAAGTGCTCCTGATTTTTTGAATAAGTTCGTTCTGTGTCTGCAACACTTTATCGACTGGGGCCATTGGTAGCCCTTTGGCAAACGGCGGGTATCGAGGTATCTCTTCGTCAGCTAAATCCCTAACCTGGGAAGCTACTACCTCTACTTTTTTCTCACCGCGCCCACCAAATAATTTTTTAAAGGCACTACTTATCATCTGGTTCTTATTTACCTGCGCTTTTTCCGTGCGTATATGCTCGCAGACCCTTTTGTCTTCTCATATCTCCCCTCCTGTCCATTTTGGGCAGTTTGAGGCGTCAGAGATGATTGAGTGACCAGATAAAATACACAGCATCATTATTTGGTATCAGGAGAGTTGTATGGAAAGAACATTGCCCGATGCTGCCTATTTGGCACTTGATGCTTTAAAGCGCCAAGCACAGGCAGTAACCGCTAACAACATGCAGGGAGACAAAGAGGCTTTGCATCAGGCTCAGTCTGACATGTCTCTTGTTAATAACTGGACAACAGCCATTACTCGTAAGCTTTTAAGCAACAGTGATGGCCGGACAATCGACACCATTGATGAACAATGGTTGGAGCAACAATTCAATGGGTAAGCAGATGATTAAAAAGCAATTAGTAGTACTTGTAGGGTTAGCTATTTTGGCTGGGTGTTCCTCAACCAAAGATATCCCACCAACAAACGCAGAATTGCACCAACGCTACGGCATTCCTCAGCAGCCGACAGATCAATGGATTCAAGAGAACCTTCCTATCTACGAAGCGAAGGCTGACAAACTGCTTGCGTCTGATGATGATGTCGATGCCTATTACTTCCTTTTGAATATTGCTGAAAATCGTGGCAGTGCTGATATCGAAGCACATAAGAAGCAAGATCGTGTAGATCGTGGTCTCAATGTTTCTTATGAAGATTTAGGACTGGGTGGAGCAGCATTTCGCAAACCCGATTACATCCATGTATTAGGTCCAAGTAGTCTCGGCGCGAATAATGAAAGCGCATTGATAAAACAGCAGAAGGATAAAAATGGTTCCAACATGGAAGATGCCATTTCCGCATACAAAAAACTTTCTTCTGGTGTGAAAGGCAAAGGGTACTCCTTATACGAACTATCACGCTGGGAGCGTTTCTGTGATAGCGGTAATGGCATGGATGAACGCGATTGGCAGTTCATCGAGAAAGAAAAAGGCGAAACAGGCAGTATCCCAAGCGATCTGGTTGGTCAGTGCAATCCGCCACAACACACTTACCAAGATTATCTCACCGCTTGGACGCAATTTTGCACATCACAAAAAATGACGAATGAACAGCGCAAGATCGTTCGCAGTTCTACTCGCCCATTTACAGTGGTAAACCCATGCAAAGCCATAAAGTAACCACCAGCTCATCACATACTCAGTTGACGGAAGAAGAGCTTCTCGTTCTTCAAGCTAAAGCTGAGCTCTTTGATGAGCTGAACATCATGCTGGTTGAGGCCGGACAACGTGGCACTCCGGAAGAAGCAGCAGTCGTTATCTCTGCCAACCTAGCTTTTATTGCTGGCACAGAGAAATCCCCCTTAATAGCCGATGCCTCCGAAAACTGGAAACAGCTGACCAACCTTTCTACGCAGCAAAACGGTATTCAAGACATCGCGCTCAAACCAAAGGAGTGCGCTTAAATGGATCTGTACATTTGTGAGAAGCCATCCCAAGCAAAAGACCTCGCAGCTGTGATGGGAGTAACTCAGCACGGCGACGGTTTTATTCATGATGGAAGTGGCCGGGCAATAACCTGGGCTCTTGGTCATCTATTAGAACTCTATATGCCCGATGACTATGACGAGAAATATAAAGCATGGTCCCTTGAAACACTGCCTATTTCTCCTGAATCATGGCGTAGCAAGGTGAGGCGTAGCTCTTCCAAGCAATATAAAGTGATCGAGCAGCTGGTGAAAAAAGCCAGCACAATTTATATCTCGACTGACTATGACCGTGAAGGCGAAGCGATCGCTCGTTCCCTACTCGATAGATTCCGATACCAAGGCCCCGTAAAACGAGTTTGTTTAACTGCTCTTGATGAAAGCAGTATCAGAAAAGCACTTCGAAACATCAAAGATGGCAAGGAGACGATACCCCTTTATTACGCATCCCTATCTCGCCAGCGAGCTGACTGGGTAGTGGGTATGAACATGTCTCGCTGTTATACAGTACTTGCAAGAGAGGTAGGCTTCGGGCAAACGCTCCATATAGGACGAGTAATCACCCCCACGGTCGCCCTTGTGTGCCAGCGAGACAGTGAAATAGCCAACTTCAAACCATCACCGTTCTGGACGATGGACGTCGGTGTATCTGTTCAAAACGGTCAATTCCTTGCTCACTGGGTGCCGCCAGAAGAGTGCTCTGACGATCAAGGGCGATGCACAAACAAAGCCTATGCAGAGCAAGTAGCCGCTCAAGTAAAAGGAGCGCAAGCACTTATAAGTAAGGCTGAAACAAAAGCTGGCAAGGAATCAGCCCCTCTTCCATTTGATTTGACTAGTTTACAGCAATACGCGGCCAAACGTTGGGGGTACAGTGCGCAAGAAACACTTGATGCAGCACAAGCTTTGTACGAAAAGCACAAAGCAACCACCTACCCCCGTACAGATTGCAGATACCTGCCAGAATCACAGAAAGAGGATATCCCCGATATTCTTCAAGCTCTGATTCTTTCGGATCAGCGTGTTTCAGGGCTGGTGGCTGGAGCAGACCAATCGAGATCATCAAGAGCGTTCAATGACAAAAAAATCACCGCTCACCATGCCATCATTCCAACTCCGGCCAAAACCAACATAAGTGCCATGAGCGAAAAAGAGTTCAATCTGTACGATGTAATTCGTCGTTTCTACATCGCCCAGTTCTACAGTCCTTTTGAATTCAACAAAACTACAATTGATGTTCAATGCGGCAATCATTCGTTCACGGCCAACGGCAAAACACATTTACGTCAAGGTTGGAAAGTACTATTCAACAATGATGCAGAATCATCCCCTCAAGATGAAGGCGATGATCTTGATGGACCAAAAGAGCAAGAGAAATTACCGAAAGTTAGCCAGGGTGAACCAGCCTTGATCAATGATTCGGTAATCACTGACAAAATGACTCGGCCATCACCTCATTTCACCGAAGCCACACTACTAAGCGCGATGGAAAACATTGCTCGCTTTGTCACAGAAGAAAAGTTTAAGCAAGTCCTAAAAGACACCGCTGGCCTCGGCACCCCAGCTACCCGTGCAGGCATTATTCAGGGTGCGGTCGATAAAGGGTACTTGCAGAGAAAGAAAAAGCTCCTTATCGCCACGGATAAAGCTCACGCACTTATTGCTGTCGTACCAGCAGCGATCAAAAGCCCAGGCATGACGGCGGCTTGGGAACAGGAACTGGAGAAAATAGCGACAGGGAACGGAAACATGTCCGTCTTTATGCAGCAAATCTCAGGTTGGATTGTTCAAATGATCCAACAACTCAAGCAGAATGCTCCAACCCTAACTCAACCAGAAGGCATCTTAGCTAAGGCTTTCAAAAATGCGGAAGGTCCTACTCATGATTGTTTCAATTGTGGTGGTAAGTTGAAGCGACTAAAAGGGAAAAATGGCTTTTTTTGGGGGTGTCAGAACGAGACATGTAAAAAGACTTTTCCTGACAATCGTGGGAAACCAGAAAAGCGTATTACTGCTGAGGATTGTCCTGATTGCCCTGACTGTGGCAAGCCAATGCGCCTACGTAAAGGCAAGGCTCCAGGTAAAAAGCGAGCTAGCTCTTTTTGGGGTTGTACCGGGTATCCTGATTGTAAATCGACGATGCCATACTCTCGGAAGAAAAAATCTCTGGAAGAGTTATTTGACTAACGTCTCGGGGCTTAGGCCCCGGTATATAACTGATAATCAAATAGGCTCACTGACACTAGAACATCCATTAAACAGAGTGATATTTAGCATTTTAAATTTTTAAGGGTCCATTATGTATTTGATCTACGTGAGCCATACTCGGTTCCTTATTATTGTTTCTTCAATTTAATCGCTTGCATTAGTGTGGTTAGGGCAACCCAAAGCATCGTAACAATGCATACAAACCAAATGATTCCAACAAATATGAGCCATACTGACTCACTACTTTCTGATCCATTTGGCATCGTTATTCCTCCCAACGCGGCAGCAGCGATCATAGCTATAAGACTTAACGCCCAGCGCTTTGAAAAATCTTTAGCGAGTGACTCCCATTCCTCATTTTGGGCTTTAAACCAACAAACCAAACCAATTACTAATGGGCCTATAAAGAAAAAATCCAGCATTAAAAACCCTTTTTTAGAAACGTACTACCGTAACATCAACATTATCGAGCAATACACCATCCATTAGACTTGGTGTAGTCACGACATTTCTCCTGTAGTAAGTGAAAGCTTCTTATCATCGCTAAAGAACATCCATTCTCCGTTAAATCGTTCGGCCAACTCTTTCGCAGTGATATCTCCAGGCATGAACATACAACCAGAAACAGAACCGCTATTCTTTGACAAGTATCTGTTTAAAGCAGACATACCTGCCGAAAGTAATGTGTCGTAGTGGCTATCGTCGTACTGTGAGATCTCCAGAGCTAACTTAACAACGGACTCATTGTGACTAGAATTCAACAAGGCTACGGTTTTTTTCTTGTTTCCCAACAAGTCGCGTACTTTCTCAACTGTTGGTTCATAACCTAAAACCAATTCAATAGATTCAACTATCCGAGCTGTAAACTCTAAGAACGCGGGATCAGACTCTTTTGAAAGTTGTTTTGTAATAACGCTCAGTGCATTGCTCATAGCCAACTCCTGTAATTTTTAGTGTTTTATCAGTATTTCATTTGGTTGGATTTCTAAAGAACCAAGATCGCACTCAAACTGTAATGAGATTCCCTGATCGTGTGCGATGGCTATCATGTACCTAGCCATACATGAGAGTGCCTCTTGTGTCCCAAGCTCTACCGTTGCCGCAGCCATCTGCTCACAGAATGCCCAGTTCTTTTGCTTATTCATTATCGGAGCCTCGCTACTTTTTTAGATACAAGGGCAATCATGTCCCTACCTACGCTATATACCAATGGGAGTAATTGCCCTTTTCTGTACAAACTAGCGGGTATTTTCAGGATTGATCAAAGCCAATCGCGCAGACAGACTTGAACTCATTTTTTGAATAGTGTTGTTCAATGTAACAATCAGATTTGAACTCGTAACGTTTATTAACGACTTGCTAACCCCATAAAATTCTGGATATTTTTCAGGGTTTAGGTTTTCTAAATGAGCAACCAGTCGCATTGCTTCACCTTTGCTCATACAGCTCAGGTTTATCACATGGGCTTTTGCTATAACGTGTAGCAACTTATCTTCAAAGTCCCGGTAAAATTGGCTTTCTTGCTTCAATTCTGAATCCATTATCAGTACATCTCCTATTACTCATTGACCTTGATTGCGAACACGCTAACGGGAGCATTACCAAAATGAGGGTGAGTAATAACCATCTCCTCAAAACCTTTCCACGGTCGAACTAAAATCTTCTCGGTATCCCCAGATTTTGGATAGCCAAGCTTGATATGCACCTCATCATACTCGCGGCCCTCCAGTCGTTTCCGCCAGTAATCCGTTTGAAGACGATATTCATACTTCTTTTCCCCGGTTTGCATTTGTCTGAAATACAGAGCTTTCACAGGGAGATGAAGAACTTTCATTTGAGACCTCCAAAAAACTAAAGGAGCTACCTCCTCAATATTACAGTATCATTTTATAATACTTATAAAGTTTTAAAAGTCTACAGGCATAAAAAAGCCCCGGCGCAATGCCAGGGCTAATTTGAGGTTGGATATTACAATCAGAGCTTTCCGTGCCGCAAGATGAACTTCTCTCGGTCCAAAATACCCCAGTCCGTTATCATATAGTAGCCTGTAGCTCCTCGCTCTCCCCTCGATTCACGGATGAATATAATTTTCATATCAAACTCATCACGAAGCATCGCCAGTTGGCGTTTAATAGTGGACTCAGGAATCTTGGTCTCTGAATGGAGATCGTGCAAGCTGGGCTTATCTAACTTAGACAGCGCATTTACCAGTTCAAACTTGCGACTCATATCCTGAGATAACTTCATCTAAATCCCGCGAGAAACCCCGTCCTTCTAGGGCGAGGAGGGATAGAGGTTGCTCCGAAGGAGCAAAAACTACCCGATTGGTTAATGTTAATATTTACTTTCACAAAAACAACTGTATTCTTGTGAACTATGAAAGAGATCGCTATTAAACAACGCTTTTACCCAACGACTGAACAGGCTCAATTGCTTGCGCAGACTTTCGGCTGTGCGTTTCGTTTACAACGCGATCCTTAAATGGCGTACCGACGCTTTCTACAACGAAAGCAAAAAGGTTAACTACAACACGGCAAGCTCTAAGCTGACCGAACTCAAGAAGCAAACTGAGTTTGAATGGCTTAACAGCGTGTCGTGTGTACCGCTCCAACAATCTTTGCGCCATCAACAAACTGCGTTTAAGAACTTCTTTGAAGGAAGGGCGAAGTATCCAGCCTTTAAGAAGAAGCGCAGCAAGCAAAGCGCAGAATTCACGAAGTCGGCGTTTAAGTTCAAAGATGGCAATATCTACATTGCCAAGTCCAAACAGCCGCTTGATATTCGCTGGTCGCGTGAACTTCCTAGCGAACCAACTACCGTCACTATCTCGAAAGACAGTGCAGGCCGCTACTTCGTGTCTATGCTGTGCCGCTTCGAGCCTAAACCACTGCCTGTTACCAAAAAGACAACGGGTATTGATTTGGGTTTGACCGACCTTGTGATTACCGCTGACGGGTTTAAATCTGGCAATCCCCGCCATACTGCAAAGTACGAGAAGAAATTGGCTCAGGCGCAACGCCGCCTTTCCAAGAAGAAGAAAGGAACTGCCAACTTCCACAAAGCCAGAATCAAAGTTGCTCGCATTCAGGCGAAGATTGCCGACTGCCGCCGCGACTTTACCCACAAACTCACCACTACGTTGATAAACGAAAACCAAGTGATTAGCTGTGAGAGTTTGAGCGTTAAAAACATGGTCAAGAATCCGCGACTTGCTAAGGCCATTGGTGACGCCAATTGGGGCGAAATGGTTAGGCAGCTTGAGTACAAAGCAGAATGGCGCGGCAGAACACTTGTCCAGATTGACAAGTGGTATCCGTCTAGTAAGCGTTGTAATTGCTGTGGTCACGTAGTTGATTCTCTACCGTTACATATAAGGCATTGGACTTGTCCAGCGTGTGAAGCGCGCTTAGACCGTGATACCAATGCCGCTATTAATATCAAAGCCGCTGGGCAAGCGGTGTTAGCTTGTGGAGCGTAAGTAAGTCCCGATTGTTCTAATGAACTTCGGGCATAACGCCTTGAAACAAGAATCCCCTTCTAGGGAGGGGAGCAGTCAATCCATACTTACCTTACTCAACGCTTACGAGCTCGATGTCAGTCACCGCTACTTTAATTGGCTTTACTTCCTTTTTCTCACCAACAAGAGTCTTAACCCAAACCACATTTGGTTCAGTAGCAATACGATCTGTCATCAGTACACCACGCTTATTTTCACTCTCACCGATAATGTTAACGGTGATGACTAACTTACCTGGGTCAGCCCCTTTCCAGTCTTTACCTTTTGCAAGAGGAGGTTCAATGCCTTCTTCTTCGGCATCATCGGTTGAATCATCACTTTCATCAACCTGCTTATCACCCGGCGCGTTTGTATCGCCTTGAGATGAAGCATCATCAGAAGTAAATTCCTCTCCCGTAGCTTGATGAACAACATTATCACCCGTTGTATCATCAGAACTTTCCATATCACTTTGTGTAAAGTTGCCACCCTTCTCTTCACCCAATTCTGAGTCAGAATTCGAATTATTATCCTGCTCAGAGTTATTGGTTACTGCACCATCTTCATTTGAAGTTGGTTCATCACCATTCTTGATACGTTTTGCATCATTCAACAACTCACGACTTTGCTTACGTGTCATGCCATCACTCATAGCAACGGCACAGACAGCCCGGCATCGCTCTTCATTCAGTTCGAATAGCAAACGTAAGTTATTGAGTGTTTCCGTATCAGCTGTAATGTCATTATCGTATAATTCTCGAACGCAGTCAGGCATTTTTAATAATGAAAGGTGCGTTGAAACAAAAATTGTGTTCTTACCGATACGTTTTGCAACGTCTTTTTGCTGCCACCCTTTATCAATGAATACTTGTAAAGCATTAGCAATTTCAAGTGCAGTCAAATCATCGCGCTGAATATTCTCTATCAATTCTCCCGCTGTTTCGTCCAAGTCCGTTTGTTCTTTTTCGTTAACAACGATGTCAATTGTTGGAATATCTTTGGCTTTACATGCTCTCCAGCGACGTTCGCCTTTTTGAATGACATATTTGCCGTCTTCATTTTTCGGGTAGACCACAATCGCGGATTGCTGGCCTTCTTCCAAAATTGAATCACCCAGTTCCTCGATATTACGGAACCGTTTACGAACCTGTTCTTTTGAAATAACTTCATCAACAGGAACCGTCAGAATTACCTTACCATCTGGCTGCTTTTTTTGGGCGGCTTGAGCTAACTGGTTGAGGTTTTTTAGGTTATTTAGTTTCATCTTAACCTACCTTCTCTACAATCTCGTCCAGCACCGCTCGCACTTCTTTTGCTGCTACATGACCATAGCGAAGAGACCATACTGGAACTCCATCTGTAGTTGCAGAATCAAGCGGTGGACGGTGTTGAATAATGTTACTAAAGATCAACTCTGGGATAGCTTTTTTCAGCTCAGTAAACGATTTGTTGTGGTTCACTGAACGATCCATATCGTTGATGACAATGCCCAGGATTTCTAAGTTTTGATTGTGCTGTTGCTGAACACCGATAATGGTCGTCAGCAAGCCCTCTACACCATCAACCGCAAAGCCAGATAGTTTTACAGGACATACAACATGCGTCGCAATCATCAGTGCAGCAACCAGCTTACGTCCAAGACTCGGTGGGCAATCAATCAACACGTAATCATAGTCTTTGATTAGTTCTTTTAAATGTCGAGCTGGGTTCATTGCTTGTTCCAATGGCACTGCCTCCATCTCAAACAAATCCGGATCGTTTTTGGGCGTGTAAATCAAATCAACACCACATGGACACTCCGTTACTTGAATGCTTGAGCAGTTATCAAGGAACAATTCAGCTACTTTAGTACCGCTATATACTGGCTCGTAGCTGCCATCTTCCAACTCCACACGAGGAGCCAAACGTGAAGATGTATTACCCTGACCATCGAAATCCAGTACCAGGACTTTTTTCTTTTTTTCTGCCAAATCGAAGGCTTGCTGGATACAGATAGTACTTTTACCCACGCCTCCCTTCTGATTGGCATAGGCGATAGCTTTTGCCATGTTTACCTCGCTCTCCGATTGCAAATGAGATTCCTAGTGACGAAACATCGGCACTTTCACATGTGAAAGATTCTAACACTCACTTTATGATACTGCAATGTCATATCGTGGTACTAACATAACAATTACAGATAAAAAACGGCCTCAAAGGGCCGCGAGAAAAATCATCAATGTTTAGGTGAGCTGTATCGACAGAACAATGTGCATCCTGTCTCAATCCAATATTACCTTGCGCTTGTTTTTTTTCGGTTAGCAAGTCTTCTTTATTTTCTTGGTTCTGTATTGGATTATTGTCAGCCAAATCCTCAATAGCTACTGGGATCTGTGGAATTACTGGGCGTCTAGACCTGACGTAATACTCCCTTGCTAGTTCAATATCAGCGACAGGATGCAAAAGTTAAAGTTTGATCATTTTTAAGGTGCATTGTTACCAGAAGCACTGTGGAAATGACAAAGGCTGCTCAATCTCTAGCAAACTTTTGGACAATTATTGGTTAGAGTTATCACTCTATTAAAATCTAACTACCTACAAAAATTGATTACTTATGCACAAGTAGTCAATTTTGAGAGCTTAGAAATTATGTTTTGCCTAATAACTCCAGTCTTCATACGCCAGCGGTAAGCTATTGAGCAAACTTCTCCGTTCGCGCCAATCTTGTAAATGCTCATCCATCAGCGCTCGGAAACGGTCGTTGTGGTGACGTTCTAATAGATGGGTAAGCTCATGAACTAGAATGAACTCCAAGCACTCTGGCGGCTTTTTAGCTAGCTCAAGGTTCAGCCAGATACGTTTGTCTGTGCTATTACAGCTACCCCACTTGGTTTTCATTTTCTTGATGCCCACATCATTGGCTTCAACCCCCAATTTTTCTTGCCACAAAGGTAAAAGCGTAGACAATGAGGCTTTGATTTCAGACCGATAAAACTCATTAAGCAACTTTAAACGATTCTCTGTTGTAGTTTTACTCGCAACACCAAGCTCAATACGATTACTTTTTACCGCAACGTGATGTTTACCTGGTGCTTCTACAACTCTCAGCAAATAACGTTGCCCCCAAAGGTAGTGACTCTCACCACTGATCATTTCCCTAACGGATTGACGACGCTGACTTGCAAAATCCGCTTGTTGCTGCTTGATCCATGCAAGCTTATTAATCACAGCTAAGCGAATGGCTTGATCACTTGTTGCGACAGGCACGGACAGTCTCACCGCGCCATTGGGTGGCAATACGCTTAAGTGAATGTTGGTTATCGCTTTACGGTTAACGGTGAGCTCAATACCAGCAATGGTTACCTCAAAACTGTCGGTCGTAGCCATCAATGGTATTCTCTTTGCGCCTTGATGATATCCATCATACGGTCCAACTGTTCATCAATTGCATCATCATCGTCCATCCCAAAATCTTTAGTGGCCTCTAGAATGGCATTTTCAATTTTGCGCTCTTTGAAAGTATCACCAAGCCAATCAGCCTCTTTGTTCAACCGAACAGCTGTATCGACTTGTGTAGTGAGCACCTCATCATTACCAAAATTGTCATATAGCGCTTGTTTTGCAAGAGTATCAACGGAATCTGGATAATTGTAGGCTGTGTTACTTGTCGGGTTGACGACTTTTTTGGCTAATGCTCGTATTTTCTCTAAATACTCTTGATAGCTAATGACTTGTTCACGTCTCTGCTTAATCAGCTCATCAAGCAGCGTCGCCATACTTTCAAAGTATTTAGGGTTTACTGGGTTTTCATCGACAATCGTCTTGCGAACGTTGTTCTCTATAGCTTCTGCCATTGCCTCTTCGTTTTTACGAATGTCTTCAGGCAATGAATCCAACCCCTTACCGCCATTATTTACCACTAAATCGATCAACCCAAACTCTTCAAAGTCCATCAGAGTTTCACTGTCATCTGCACGAATATACATGTCGAGCAATTGACGCATCGCGGGCTCAAAGCGCTTCATTTCCAGTAAGTCGCCGCTACTCAACTTCACTTCATCCCTAACTTTTTCAAAATAGGCGACTTCTTGTTTGATACTTTGTGCTTCCTCAGCGGTATAGCCCGCTTGCGCCATTTCGTTGGCTAGATTGGTATAGGAGCGGATAAGCTTTGCGACCGCTTGGTATAGGGTTAATCGCAGTGCTTCCTTTTCACTTCGCTCATCTTCATTGGTTGATTCAGCACCCGACTCACCAACAAAATAGTGCATGAAGGCTTGAGTATCCCTAGGGGCTTTCACTGGCTCACAGAGGCTCGCGCCACTTCTAGTGCATTATCTAAGTCAGTTCTTGCTTCCTTGAGTCGGTCTTTTAAAAGACCCGCTACATCTTCATCGTCATAGCCGTCAAAAGCCTCGGCGGTATAGTCTTTAATCGCTTTATCCAGAGAACGGAACAGATCTTTATAATCAACAATATAGCCATAGTCTTTATCGTCCCCATCCAGCCTATTTACACGACAGATTGCCTGAAATAAATTGTGGTCGGCCATTTTTTTATCGATGTAAAGGTAGGTAGCCGATGGTGCGTCAAACCCTGTTAATAGTTTGTCAACGACGATCAACAAACGCATTTGACCAGGCTCTTTAATAAAGCGCTCTTTCACTTTCAGCTCAAACTCTTCAACCCGTTTTGCCGCTTCCTCTTCACTTTGCTCAAAGTAATCTGCAAGCATTTTGCGGTAGGTTTCATATTTAAACAGCTTTTCTGTTTGACCCTCGCCAGACTCTTCGCCTTTGCTCGAGCTTGCCGTCGGTTGGTAACTGGTGACAATCGCACATTTACCCGCAAGATCAGTTTTGCTAAATAGATCGAATACAACACAAGCTTGATGAACACTGGCACAAACCAACATAGCATTGCCTCGACCAGAGAGCAGTGCAGGCTTTCGCTTCATATCCAGCCAAATATCCATCACAATACGTTCAAGCCTCGATTTGCTCGAGAGGACCTTCTGCATCGTGCCCCATTTCTCTTTGAGTTGTATCTTAGCGAGGTTCGAGAGCCCCTGAGTGTTGGTATCAAACCAAGTATCCACCCCTTTATTCGATGTTAAGTGCTGATCAATATCGCGGGCTTCATAACGTAAATCTAGCACCACACCATCGCTCACCGCCTCATCAAATTTGTAGGTATGAATATAAGGACCAAATACCTCTAGAGACTTTTTCTTGTCCTTTTTCATCAGTGGCGTACCTGTAAAACCAATAAACATGGCCTCAGGTAAAATTGCTTTCATCGCCTCATGAAGCTTTCCAGACTGGGTTCGATGACACTCATCCACCAACACAAACAAGTTACCCTTTGCACTAAAATCATCTGGCAAAGCACCTTTTAAGTCCTTGAGAAACTCATCAGTAGTCTCGTTTTTTTCGCTTTCAGTTGGCTCTTCACCGTTTCGGGGGTCAGTTCACGAAACGGAAAAAATTGTACGCTAAGCCTTTGGCATCAATGATATCGACACCATTTTTTCCACAATTCATAAAGTTGCGCAGTAATTAGTCGACGACTGGCCCTTGCTAAATAATTTTCATTTCAGCATGAGTTGTGCTTTAAAAATTCAATTCTGCAACTACACTCATTGGGCGAACAGAGCGAGAAATCCGCCGTTAATTCCAATAGCGGGTACGCGAATGAATATCAGCTCTTAGGGGAATATTATGTTAAATTGTCTATTCACCGCTGAAGAACTAACCCCCCAATAACCCCTGCGCAAAATGCCCAGTAGCAAACGCCAGCCCCGCTGCGGCCGTACCCATGATCAAAGTCCGGAGTCCTGATCGCATTGCTGGTAAGCCATAGACGATACTTTTAAGCATTCCGATACCCAAGAAGACGACGCCTGCCAAACCAAGACTCGTCAGGAACTGAATCTGACTCTCCATACCCGGGATGGCATAAGGCAGTAAAGGTAAAGCACCAACCGACAAAAATGCGGCGAAGGTAGTCAACGCGGCTCGGCGTGGGCTGAGTCCGGCACCCGAGAGTCCGTACTCTTCTCGCAACATGGTTGCTACCCACACATCGGGATTACGACTGATAGCCTCCACTACTTGCTCCAGCAATTCGCCGTCGAATCCCTTCGCCTGAAACAGCTGGCGAATTTCCTCACGTTCACCTTCTGGCACAGCACGGATATGTTCACGTTCTGTGCGTTCAGCAAATTTGATCTGATTCAACTGCGCCTGGCCCGCTTCGTAATTACTTACCGCCATGCTGAAGCCGTCTGCAATCAGGTTTGCAAAGCCGAGTACCAACGCAACCTGTGGCGAGAAACCTGCGCCGAACGCACCCGATACAACCGCAAACGTTGTAACGCAGCCATCGATGCCGCCAAGCACAGCATCTGGTAGCGTCGAGGCCTTAACGGGACCAGCAAGCCGTGCACGAACGGCATTAGGCTGGTGCTCGCTGAGCAGTCTTTCATTTTCTGTGGATGGCATCTTTCAGCTTCCTGTTCAGGACGCGATTTGGTGCTTTGGGATTATAGGCTCAGTTCGACCTTGTCACTTTATCTGTCAATATACATCTTCAAGATAACGTCCCTGGCCTCTCAGAGTTTCAATATCGATGTGCAAGGGTTTGAGAATGTCTTCTATAACCTGCCGCACAGCCGCCGCCATATCCCGGCCACCACAGACCAGTATCTGCGCACCGGTGTTAACCATCTGTCGCACGGCTAATTCATCCTGTTTGAGCTTATCCTGCACGTAGGCGCGCTCGTCTGTTCTTGAGAAGGCTGTGTTCAGCCCGCTCAGTCGATGATCCTCAAGATAGCGCCCAAGCTCAGGTTGGTAGAGAAAATCTGACCTGGCATCGCGACCGCCCCAGTACAGATACATAGGGTTGCAACTGGTATTGTTTCTGATGAAACCGGTTAACGGACCAATCCCGGCACCTGCACCGACAAGAATCACTGGTCGGTTACCGGTAGCTGGCCGAAAGCCTGGATTGGGGCGGATGAAGCCATCGATACAATCACCCGGCTTGAGGTCATGCAAATAACCGGAGCAAAGACCGCCGGCCTGCTTACGGACGCATATCTCAACAATTTCGTCATTTGCCGAGGACGCGAGCGAGTAGAACCGCGGGGGTTGACCGTGTGGGGGAATAACCCCCAAAAGGTCTCCCGCCTCGAACGGTGGCAGCGCTTTAAATCTTCTTGGAGAAGCCGTTAGCCATCCGCCCTGCTCCGCCGGTTTGAACCGGAAGATACTGGTGGGCGCCTGAACCGCAATCCCGTAATCCGCCCTTTCTACCAGTTCCAGTTTGACCGTTGCTGGCTGCAATGCACAGTAGTTCAAGAAAAGCGGAGTACCGATAACCTCACCAACCCGGTTTCCCCACTCACTGAATTGCGAGGCAGAACACCGATCAATCAGTTCAATGGCGTGCAAACGGCTGACGCCTTTACCGGCGAGCGCAGCATCCACCGACAAGGCAAACTGACAGAAGTTCGGAAACTGCCGGTCACCAAAACCCAGTACCGTGTATCGCAGGTTCTTCTCAGCCCGGAATTCTTTGAGCCTGGCCATAAACTGCCGGGCCGATGCGGGTGCATCACCATCACCGTATGTCGAAGTCAGCACGAACAGCCTGGAAGCCTGCGGATACTGCTTAGCCAGGGCATTCATCTCGCTGCAATGCACGCGGAAACCGGCCTTATTCAGGCTGCTATGGAGTTCCTGGGCAAATCCCCAGGTGGCATTACCTTCGGAGCCGACCAGAATAATTGTATCCGCCTGAGCGGCATCGGCGTTGTCAGGAAGCTGCCCTGAAGACCGGCGACGCTGCCACCAGATGGTTGCACCTGTTATCGAGAGAGCTGGCACAGTCAGTGCCGCAGCGCCAAGAATCAGGCCAAGCCACCATAGGCCTTCACCGGTGTGCAAACGTACAATCCAGTCCTGCAATACGCCGCTGTCAGAGCGCGGCTGGAACTGCAGCAACTCGCCCGTAGCCTGGTCCACGAATCCGGAGCCGCCGGCGGTTGACAGCGAATAGACGTCCTGCGGATCACCGGGATAGGGAAACACCAGTTCCCGGAGTTCGCCAAGATCGAAATTGCCTAGCGCTTTTAAGGTGCCCACAGGCGATGGTTGCCCGCCCGAGACCTCAGCCGGAAACCCTGGCCCTGTGTCAGGCGCTTCCGGCAGCAAACCAAAGCGCTGTGCCGACATATAGCTACCGGTCAGTGCGGATAACAGTAGGCCGAGCACGGCAAACCGGGCCAGCTCGGCATGGATTCGTTTCCCGCCTGAGCCGGAAAGCGGTCTTAGTATATTCTTCCAACCCCCGGTACGCCGGGCTATCAACAATATTCCCGAAAGACACAGAAGTACCATCAAAGCAGCTAATACGCCGGCCAGCGCTCTACCGGCATCATCCAGCATAAACGCACGGTGCAGGTCCTTGACCCAGCCAAAAAATGCGGAAGGTTCGTAGGGTGCGGTGCCCTCACCTGTTACCGGATTCACCAGATCCGCACCGGCCTGGCCGTCACGGCTGTAATAGACAATGACCTTGCCAGAAGGCTCTCGCACGATCTGCTCAGTCCCGGGATAGTGAGCAACGACCCGGTCTGCCAGCTCGGCAATACTGACTTCACCGGAAGCCGGAATGACCGCTGACACTCTATCCAGCGTCGGAGCCAAAGCCAACACAGCTCCCGTGACCGAGAGAACGATCAGGAACACGCCTGCAAGCAAACCCGGTAAACTGTGGAACTTGCGCAACATAATAGTCGATGCTCCTGGTGAATTATTGAAGCTCGTAGGTCAGAGCGCGCACGTAACCACGTCCTGAAACCGGCTTTCCGGACCCTTCGGTGGTCAGGGGGGCTATCACATCGGCTCTGATATCGCGCATATCTTCAACAGCAGAGTCGACTCGAACCTCATAGCCGTTGTCGATCAGCGAATCATCGAGGTTCAGAGTCACTTTCAGCGTGCGGCCACTGGTAACACTGGCGCCAGTCAAGCCGTCATACTCTGCAGGATCAAGCCCACTGCCCCGGGCCCAGCCTCCCAGGTGTTTGTAGTATTTAGATTTCTTCCCGGAAACCCAAAGGGTACCCTGATACTCTCCGGCGGCATCGGTAAGATACAGAGCCAGATAGGCTCCATCGCCACCGTAATTCTGTAGTTCCGTAGTGAAGGTCACGTCACGGGCCTGGGCGAATACCGGTAAAGCCAAGGCGGCGAAAAGGCTGCAAGTGAGAACAAACGTTTTCATAAATGGTCTCCAAAAACCTGATGAACGTTAAAGGAACAGGGCAAATTCGCTCAGTTACTCAACGGTAACCGTGGGACGCCCCTTGACGATGCCGTTGCGTGGCGCCTGACTTTTGGGATTGTCCTGTCCATTTTTCCTGTTGCCGCGGTCCCTCTCCTCATCGTCACTGTCTTCACGCTCCCATTTCATCATGGTCAATGAAGCGGGCGCGAAAGAGGCTTCTGCCCTGACCCCATCGGCATCGAGGCCCCGGACTTCATAACAACCGTCGTCAACCTTTATTCGGTGAACTGTCCAGCCTTCGGCTTCCAGCTTTTCACGCAGATTTTCACGGGGCTGCCAACTCGCCACCGGATCATCGCAGTCGTCATCGGCCAGTGCGGTGCCGCTCAGAAGTAACAAAGACAGGCTCAGAATAATGGGTTTGGTCTTCATGGTGTCTCTCCTGCTGGTTGTGTTAAATCCACTCTAAGGCGCTAACCTGACAACGACCTGAACAAACGAGGCCATTTCAGCGGAACTGAAAAGCTTCTTTATGGAAGCGAGTCAGGCGGAAGGGTGCTGCCCGCAAGCCGTTTCTAATGGCTTCCCCCAGCCTGCCGGGCCGCAGAACCAGACCTCTGCGCCTGCTGCCGAGCGTCCGTTGGTAGACAACGTCTCGGCAGACAACCCCTGCCCCTTGCTGCTGTCATGAATCTCGAGATGTATCCCGGGAAAGCCATCGCAAAGCGCCCGAAGTCGATCCACCATGGAATCCTGGCCGGCGTTGCGCGTGCAGTAATGCAGATCGGCTTCAGGCACGGTGGCGTCGGTGGCGCTGCTTAGAGCTTCGAGCCAGGCCAGAAACGGCGTGATCCCGATGCCACCGGCTATCCAGATCTGGTGGGATTTGCGGTTGCGGCGATCGAAGTTAAAACAGCCGTAAGGGCCTTCTATATTTACGGTTTGCCCCACGCTGATTTTCTGGCTCAGATTGCGGGTAAAGTCTCCGAGGGATTTGATGAGGAAGGTAACAGTGCCATTTTCCCGATCCGCACTGGCGATGGTGAACGGTGCGCACCCTCAATCCGGTCGAAGGTCACAAAGGCGAATTGCCCCGCACGGTGACCGGGCCATGCCGGCCCCATGTGGCAGGTAACTTCGGTGACGTCCCGGTCTGGAGTTTTGATCGCGGTGACCATACCGCGAACCTGGCGACGACGACCAACTCTGCCGGTCAGAGATAGCCCGCTGGCGATGCTCCCGCCAAAGAGCAAAATGGCCATCAGTAGTCCGATTGGCTGCTGCCACCATTGCAGCGGAGTCAGCCACGCCGCGTGGAAAGCGAGCAACAGATAAAGCACCGGCATGCCGCGATGCAAATAACGCCAGTATTTGTAGGGAAACTTGCGCCACAAAGTGATCAACAGCATGGCGAACAGCAGATAGACGGCGAACTCCCCTACCTCTTCCGCAGCATCGCGCATGGTGTCGATGAACCCGGAATAATCCTGATCGTGCAGCCTGCCGGCCTTTCCGAAAATCGACTCTATAACATCGTCACCCATTTCAATCAGCCAATGAGCTGCCGCGAATACCACTGCCAGAATGCCCGCCCATTTGTGGGTGCGATAGATCTGATCCAACCCGCCCAGCGGTCTCTCCAACCAGGCTGGGCGCAGAGCCAGCATCATGGTCAGTGACATCAGAGCAATGGATAACAGCCCACTGAGCAGCAGGCTCTGGTCATAGACTGCCCAGGGAGAACCGGCCCCAGGACCTGCAAAGAGGTTCCAGCCCATAGGCCCAAAACCAACACAACGAAAGGAAAAATCATCCGCATCATCACATCTCCTGCGATCGGTACCTGGAATATTCCCCCGAAGGCTAGCGCCCAAACCTGACAGCCAGCTGAAGGTCGGTGAAGAGAGATCGAAGCGTTATTGACCATTCAGCTGGCTGTCAGGTTTGAGCTGTAGTATCTTGATTCCAGGGCTGGGTCAGAGGTGAACGATGCGGGTACTTTTGGTGGAGGATACGGTGGGATTGGGCGAGGCGGTCCGGGATCAGATTGCGGACGACGGCCACGCTGTGGACTGGGTGCAAACGCTGGGCTTTGCCGAGGCGAGTGTCAGGACACACCCTACGACCTGATTCTGCTGGACCTGATGCTCCCCGACGGTCATGGCTTGGGCTTTTTGCGAACACTCCGGGCTACCGGAAAAACAACACCGGTGATCATTCTTACTGCCAAGGATCAGGTGTCTGACCGGATTGAAGGATTAAATGCCGGTGCTGACGACTACCTGGTCAAACCCTTTGATCTTTCGGAGCTGTCGGCCCGCGTGGCCGCGGTGGCTCGCCGATATCGCGGCAATCCAAGCCCGATTATACAAGTGGGCGAGCTGATGATTGATCTTGGCGATCACCGCATCAGTCGCAACGGCCTGCCGGTAGAACTTACGGCACGGGAGTGGGCATTGTTTGAGGGCTTTATCCAGCGACCCGGAATGCTGTTATCGCGATCGCAACTGGAGGATCGTCTATACGCTTTCGGGGCCGAAATCGAAAGTAACACCATCGAAGTTTATGTCAGCCGTCTGCGTAAAAAGCTCGGGCGGGACGCTATCGTAACCGTCAGGGGAATGGCTATCGCCTGGAAACACATGACCACTAGAACCAGCCTGCAAAAAACACTCGGTATCGGCCTGACACTCGGTGTCACCCTACTCTGGCTGTTGGGCGTGACCGCTTCGGGACTGGTGGCACAGCATGAAATGAACGAGGTCTTCGACAGTGCCCTGGAAGAAACCGCCCAGCGCATACTGCCACTGGCGGTCACCGACATCCTGAACCGTGAGAACGGCGCGGGCAATCAAAAGGCCCCAGCCCTGAAAGACCATGACGAATACCTGACCTATCTGGTACGGGACGAAGCTGGAAATATTCTGCTCCAGTCCCACGATGCCGACCCTGGCGTGTTTAGCAGGACCCCCGCGGAAGGGTTTTCAGATACTCTGACCCACCGGCTATATGGCGTATCTGCAGTCAGCTATACCATCTATCTTGAAGTGGCCGAACCCTTGGCGCACCGGCGTGAATCCGCTCTGGAGGCGGGATTAGCCTTACTGTTGCCTTTACTGGTGCTGATTCCGGTCAGCCTGTTGGGTGTCTGGTGGATTGTCCGGCTTTCCCTTCGTAAGGTGGTCGATTTTCAGCAAGACATTGAATCCCGCGGCGCGGGAGATCTGTCCCCTGTTGTAGAAGAGCAGTTACCCCGTGAATTTGAACCAATCGCCGGTGCCATCAACCGGCTGCTTGAGCGTTTGCATCGTGCTCTCGAATCAGAACGCAGCTTTACCGCCAACAGTGCCCATGAACTGCGAACTCCCCTGGCAACAGCGCTTGCCAAAGTGCAGCGACTGAAAACCAGAATGCCCGATGATTATCTCAAGAATGATGTTGCAGAAATTGAAGAAGCGTTACGCAGTCTCTCGGTGCTGTCCGGAAAACTGCTCGAGTTGGCAAAAGCAGAAGGTGGCGGTGCACTCTCACAAAGCCAGCAGGATCTTGTGCCCATCCTCGCGATGATTGCCCGGGATTTTGAGGCCCAGGCACCCGGGCGAGTTGTTTTATCCCTGCCGGAGCGCGAAGTGAACTCCTTTCTTGATCCCGATGCCTTCGCCATCCTGGTGCGTAACCTGATCGAGAATGCCCTTAAGCATGGTTCCCGTAGCGAGCCGGTGAAGATCAACCTGAACGATAATGGGGTTTTAAGGGTCTGCAATGGCGGTGCAAGAGTGCCACCGGAACAGCTCGCTCTTTTAAGAAACCGGTTTGCACGCGCCAAAACGGACGCTGCAGGTTCTGGCCTGGGCCTCGCGATTGCCGATGCGATTGCTAAAGGTGCCGGCATGACCCTGCATCTCAGATCGCCGGCAACAGGACGGCAGGATGGTTTTGAAGCGGAGCTGAATCTGGTATGTATCTGACACTCACCGACATTGTGCTGCTGACGAGCATCATTCAATCGCTGGCTCTTGCCGTTTTTCTCCTACTTCCATCCAACAGTGGGCTCATATCTAACCGACTCCTGGTTGCCACTCTGGTGTTCTTCGCCGCCGGGCTGGGAGAGATCTTCCTCTATGGCAGCGGGCTTGCGCTCCAGTACCCAAACTTCGCCTACCTCGGAACACTCATCGGACTTCTACAAGCCGGCACGCTCTATCTATATGCGCAATCGCTGATGTATCAGAATTTCCAGTTACGCGGGAAGCATCTCGTGCACACGTTGCTCTTCTGGGTGGTCGGCGCAATTTTTCTGATTGAATATTATTTACAGCCAAGCGAGACCAAAGTTCAGATTCTGCTTGAACGGGACCACCCGGGCGTACTTACCTCTCCCCTTCTTGCAGTCGCTATTCACGCGGTCTTTCTGGGCTACCTGTACGCGACTATTCGTGCGATTAACCGTTTCGGCCTTGGTATTCGACAGATTTTCTCGAGTATTGAAAACAAACAACTTGCGTGGTTACGGACGCTTCTGATCGGCTATGCAGTGGCTTGGACCGTGAGCATGATGTACTGCCTTACAGCGCATGTGTTTAGAAGCGTGCCCGGAACCGAGTGGGTGGCCGGCGCTGGCGCTGTAACGGGCTTCATTTTCATCAATTTTCTGATGATAAACTCTCTTCGCCAACCCGTTGTTTTCTCTGGATTGGCAGCAGACCAGGCCGCCTTGCTGGAAGAAGAGCCCACGCCGCAGTTTGATCAAACTTTAAAGGTCAGGCTCCAACAGTTAATGCACCAGGAAAAGCCCCACTTGCACCCCAACCTGACCCTGGAACAACTTTCACGGAAATTGGGCGCCCCTTCAAGAGAGGTTTCACGGGCCATTAACCAAGGCTTTGGCTGCAATTTCTTTGAGTTCGTCAGTCGCTATCGCATCGACGAGGCGAAATCGCGCCTGGCCGATGCAGCCAATCAGGCAAATATTCTGCAGATCATGTATGACTCTGGCTTCAACTCGAAGTCCGTATTCAATACTGCTTTCAAGAAAGAGACAGGATTTACCCCCAGTGAATATCGCCGACGAACCCTGCAGGGCGATATTCGCCCCGAGCCTCCATCCTGAACCTGGCAATCAGACGTTCGAGTACGCTCCCACCCGATACTGAAATCTCTAACTAACTGAATTGTTTATTTTTATTTCTAAACCATGGAATCGGTTCGGTTTCGTACTTGCGAACGCTTCTTTGGCCTGCCTTCCGTACTCTGATTGCCAAGCGTCACCAAACCCGGTGCTCGTGAAGCTCAACGCAATATGAAGAGGTCATGTATGAAAACCAAATTACGCAAAACTGCTGTTCCCGCAGTGGCCGCAGCAATCTTCAGCCTGATGTTTGCCGGTAGCGCCCAAGCTCATTGTGATGCTCTGGACGGTCCCGTGATTACCGAAGCCCGTGCGGCACTGGAGTCAGGCAATGTTAAGCCCTTGCTCAAATGGGTGCCGGCAAAGGATGAGGCCGAAATCAAAAGGGTATTCGCCGATGTGCGCCAAGTCCGCGGGCAAAGCGAAACTGCGAAAAACATTGCCGATCAGCATCTGTTCTCGACGCTCGTTGAGGTGCATCGTGCCTCCGAAGGCGCACCCTTTACCGGCATCAAGCCTTCCGGACAGATTGATCCGGGTTTAATGGCGGCGGATGCGGCGTTGGAAAACGGGCAAATTGATCGCCTCGTGGCAAATATAACCCGCAAGATCGAGAACGGTATTCGTGAGCGTTATCATGAGGCTCAGCGTGCAAGGGCCATGGCTGATCAAAGCGGCGATAAGGGGCGTGCCTTTGTCGCTGACTACGTCAATTACATGCACTATATAGAGGGCGTGCATGGCGCTGCTGGAGGGCAGGGGCACCAGGGGCACTAATTCCTATCTTCACGCAGACGCAAAGCAGGCTGACGGCCTGCTTTGCCGTTGTATTCATTTCCAGTTTCGCCTTCGGCTGAATTGGTACCATCATTCTATTAAGGCGCATCAAAAAACATAAATGAAGCCAACACCAATCTCCGCTTCATAATCATTCCGGGATATCGGGCAGCCATATTACTAACTGAGGGGCGTGCTGTGTTTTATCTAATTTCGGTATTTCCGCAATTAGAGAAAAAAATTCCAAGCGCCAGGTATGGAAGGCGTATCAGCGCGTTAAATCAAATCGAGGTGCGGCCGGTGTAGATGGCCAGACGATTCAGGACTTTGATCGAGACTTAAGTAAGAACCTCTATCTAATTTGGAATCGGATGTCGTCCGGCAGCTATTTCCCACCGTCCGTCAAAGCAGTTCCAATTCCGAAGAAAAGTGGAGGAGAAAGATTGCTCGGGGTACCCACGGTTAGCGATCGTATAGCGCAAACTGTGGTTACTATGACGCTGGAACCTATCCTGGAACCTGTCTTTCATGTGGACTCGTACGGGTATCGGCGCGGGAAATCCCCGCATGATGCGCTTGCGATCACGCGAAAGCGGTGCTGGGAAAGGGACTGGGTGCTGGAGTATGACATCCGTGGCTTGTTTGATCATATTGATCATGAGCTATTGCTCAAGGCCCTTGACCACCATTGCTCTGAATCCTGGGTGCTGCTGTATGTGAGGCGCTGGCTAACGGCACCGATGCAGACGAAAGATGGTAAGCAGGAACGACGGAACGTTGGCACACCACAAGGTGGCCCGTTATCGCCAGTTCTGGCAAACCTGTTTCGGCATTATGCATTGGATCGTTGGCTGACCGTTCGTCATCCGGATATCCCATTCTGCCGATATGCAGATGACGGAATACTGCGTTGTCGAAGTGAGCGTGAGGCTCAGTATCTGCATTCCCAGCTAGATATGCGTGAGGTGGACCCAATAGCTATTCACAGAGATGCCCAACAAACGAGTATACTGGCCTGTGTTTGTCCAGGCTGCTCGGATAAATCACCATCAGCTCCTTGCTAAGGCCAGGCTCACTCACGGGAATAGCCACCAGACTTCCATTTTGGACCTCCTCCCGTACAGAACTTTCAAGCACCAACGATGCGCCAAGTCCGACCTTAACCGCTTGCTTGACGGCTTCGGTGCTACCCAGCTGCATAGATACCGTCGGAAATGGCCCATGCTCACCGAAGTAGGTCGCCAAAAGCCGGCCAGTGCCGGTGCCGGGTTCGCCGCCGATCAGAGCCATGTTAGACAGCGTATCGCGGTCGATATCGGTTCGACGGGCTAACGGGTGACCAGGCGGAACGATTAGAACAACGGGCTCGTTACGCCACGCCTGAGCATGGAATCCGGGTAGATCATGCCACCACTCCATAATCGCCACGTCCAGCTCACCGTCCGATAAATGCCGTGCAATAGTCGGATTGGAATCTATTACCACATCCACCTCGGGCCCTACGCCCAGCTCCTTGTAACGACGGATGTAGGGCTGGAGCATATAAATCCCAATATTGGAGCTCGCCCCAACGCGAAGTCGAGCCTCCATAATGGAAGATCTCGCCTGCTCCTCCAGCCGGAGCAGACTTCGGGCAAAAGGCAACAAGGTTAAGGCAGCCCGGGTTGGCTCACAGCCAGAGCGCCCCCTGTGGACCAATAAAACGCCAAGTTGGTTTTCGAGTTTTTGAAGGTGCTGGGACAGTGTGGGTTGTGCGATGTCCAACTGGCGGGCTGCGGCCTGAAACCCGTTGTGGTCCAGCACCGCCACGAAACTCTTCAGCCAGACAAGATTCAGCATGGGCCGCTCTCGCGGCCACTGGGATCATTGATCGCATCACCCGGCCGCTCACCCCGAAGCACTTGCAGAATGTTCCGAGCAGCGCGTTGCTCGATAGCCAGACGCACCTGGCTGACTGCCGATCCGATGTGAGCAGTAAACAGCGTGTTGGGGTGGGCCCTGAGCCCCTGGGCGATCTCCCTCGGACGATCTTCTCTCGCCCAATCTTCCATCTCAAACACATCAGCGGCGTACCCCCCCAACTGACCGGATTGAAGCGCTTGCAGAACACTACCCTCATCCACCACAGATCCACGGCAGGGATTGATAAGGAATGCGCCCGGTTTCATTCCTGTTAGCGTTTCGCGATTAATGGTGTGGAGGGTTTGCTCATTGAGCGCCAGTGCCAGGATCACAATATCTGACTGGGCCAGCAGCATCTTGAGGGGAGTATGGGACAAACCCAGTGCCTGCTCATGCTGCACGGGTAAACGTTCCGGCTGGGAATAGATTAAATCCGCTCCCCATCCGTTCAGGCGCTGCGCCACCGCTTGGCCGATGGCCCCCATACCCACAATACCAATCCGTGAGCCTTCGATCCCCTGCCCATAGAAGCGTGGTGTCCAGCCAGTAAATTCACCGGATCGAACGAAGTGGTCCGCCGCCTTGACTTGTCGGGTGAGACTGATCGTCAGCCCGACCGCTAGCTCTGCAGTAGGCACGGTTAGCAAATCCGGTACAAATGTCAGCCAAACCCCATGACGCGTGCAGGCATCCACATCAAAGTTGTCATAGCCTTTCAGGGCTGCACCAATCACCTTCAAGCGCGGACACCCCTGTAGGAACTCCACTCCAACTCGGTCTGGCATGAACGCCATCATCGCATCAGCGTCTGCAACGCGCGCAGCCACTTCCTCCTGGGGCAACGTGGCGCCGGATTGGTTGGTGACCAGCTCGCAATCTTGGGCAAGTTCATCCAGAACACTGTCATGGATCTTATGGGTTATCACAATCTTGGGTTTCATAGACGGTCCTTATTTGAATTTCTTACGAAGGCGGCCACTGAGACTGTCCACGACGGTGACCATCAACAAGATGACAATGAGAATGGCGCTGACTTCCTGATACTGCATGATTCTCAGCGAGCCCATCAATTCGAAGCCAATACCACCGGCACCCACCATGCCCATTACGGTCGAGGCACGGAAATTGTATTCCCAGCGATAAATGGACACGTCCGCGAATTGAGGAAGTACTTGTGGCAGCACGGCGTGATAGAGCACCTGCAAGCGAGTAGCGCCGGCAGCATCGGCCGCTTCCACTGGCGCCTCATCTACATGCTCAATCGCTTCGGCAAAAAACTTTCCAACCATGCCAATGGAGTGAAGACCGAGCGCCAGTACGCCAGGCAACGCCCCAAAACCAACAGCAGCCACGAAGATGATGCCCATGATTAGTTCCGGGACTGAACGCAAACCGTTTAAAAGGGTTCGAGTTACTTGGAACACCACCGGATGTGGAGAGGTGTTGCGCGCAGCCAGGAATGCCAGTGGCACAGACAAGGTTACTGCAATGGCAGTACCGGCAATGCTCATCGCAAGCGTGTCGATTAACGGCGACACCCAGCTGGCCACATTGGTGAAGTCAGGTGGAAGAGATTCGCCAATGAGTGTGCCTATGGCTGGCACGCCATTGGCAAGTGTATTGAAATTGAGCAGCCCTACGTGCCAACTTGCGACAAAAATGATGAGCAGCACTAACAGCGACTGTCCGAGTTTTTTCCGCCAGCCTTTCGCGTGCTCATCCAGCACGGAGGCCGACGGGGCCGCGACAGAGTCGCCGGTTCCTTCGTTGTATAGTTCATGGGGCACTCCTCACATTTTTGCGAAATCAAGATTGAGCAGGCCACCCATAGCGCGGATGACATCGTAATCTTCGTCGGTAATTGCCGCGAATCCCTCAGCCTTCAGGTTGTCGAGAATCTCCGGGTCATCGATCTGCAGAAAGGCTTTCTGAATGTTGCTCTTCAGCTCAGGGGCCAGGTTCGAACGCATGGCCCAGGGGTATTGAGGAAAGTCACCGCTGTAGCCCAGCACTTTGACCTTGCTCCGATCAATCAAACCGCTGTCCATCACATGCTCGAAGATAACTTCGGACAACCCTCCGGCGTCGGCATTGCCATTGGCGACGTTAACCGCAACAGCGTCATGGCTACCGACGAAATGAGCCTCATAGTCCTTTCCGGCTTCGAGCTCTGCCTTCTCAAGGAGTACGGTCTTGGGGATCAGGTGGCTGGAAGTGGATGCGCGGTCACCGTAGGCCATTTTCTTGCCTTTGATATCCGCGAAGGAGCCAACGCCAGAGTCCGCATTGGCAATAATGATGGAGCGATAAGTCGGCTTCCCGTCTACCACCATGGCGGCAAAGGGTTCAATGTCACTCTTACTCTTGGCCATCACATAGGACAACGGACCAAAGTAAGCCAGGTCAATTCGGCCAAAACGCATGGCTTCGATCATGGAGGAGTAATCGGTGGTAACAATCAGTTCTACTTCCTTACCAAGAGTGGTTTCCAGGTAATCCTTCAAAGGTTGGTTTCGCTTGATCAGTTCTGACGCGTTCTCATCCGGCAGCAAGGCAACTTTCAAAAGATCAGGGTCTGTATCTGCGGCATGGGCTGACCAATGGATGCCGAGCATCATTATCAGAGCCAGCAAAGAGTGAATCATTGTCTTCATTGTGCTATCTCCAGTACGTCTGTCGTTATCGGGGTGGTCTTAGGTTTATGGATGGCTGGTTTGCCTTCCGCAGCTACCACGCTGGGTGAACGGTGGTAAATCTCGTCCAGGTGTTTCGATTTCAGGTTTTCAGGAGCATCGTCAAAAACGATATGAGCGTTCGAAAGGCCGATGATCCGGTCTGCAAAACGCTGGGCGTATTCCAATTGGTGCAAGGAAATAACCGCGGTGATTCCATCTTCCTGACAAATATCGCGCAGTAGGCCGAGTACCTTTTCAGAAGTGGCCGGATCCAGGCTGGCAACGGGCTCATCGGCAAGAATCATGGATGGTTGCTGCACCAATGCTCTGGCGATTCCAACCCGCTGCTGCTGGCCGCCGGACAACTGATCTACTCGGGAAAGCGCTTTGTCAGCCAGACCTACGCGGTCGAGGCATTGCAGAGCCAACTCCAGGTCCTGCCGGGGCAGGGGAAGCAGGCTTCGCCAAGTACCGTGATACGCAAGTCTGCCTGTCAGCACATTCTGTAACACGGTGTATCGTTCGATCAGCTGGTGATGCTGGAACACCATGGCGGTGCGGCTGCGGTGCTGTCGCAGGATTCTACGGTTGGTCAGTTCACCAAACTCGCCAGACACAACCTTCCCGGTTGTGGGCTTAACCAGGTGATTCAGTGAACGAAGCAGAGTGGATTTACCCGCGCCTGAAAGTCCCAGTAGCACGGTGAATTCGCCCTTGTGAAAGTGAACGTTGGTGGGTTTGAGCGCGAGGACGTTTCCCGGGTAGGTTACGCCCATACTCTCGACTCGAAGCATCACATTGGTTGATTGAGTTGGGGCCACAGTATCACCTTTTGCAATAAATAAGCTCGCCGTATTGCGAGTTACAATTGAACGATAAAGCTGAGAGATGACAACGTCGTGTCACTGATGTGACAGTTTGATGAAGTGCTTTTGGTTCGCAAGGATTTTCCGAAGGGCTCTGTGAAATACATGGAGCTCAGCCAAAGTGGAACGAGCCACCCAGGAGCTTAAGCAACAAAAATTGCGTTCCACCGTCAGTCGGCGAATCTCACGGTACAGTTCGTCCGTGCTGAGTTCATCGAATTGCTTACCGACTATACTCTTGCCTTCGAGGAGGTCGGACGCGCTCTCCAATAGGTCGCGCTTCCAGGTGCTGACTATGGTGGGGTGGATCTGGAAACGGGCAGCAATTCAAGGTGTGGCCTTAAGGGTGGGCAAGGACAGCCTTGCACTTACTAATTCGAAATAAAGTAAGCGAACATTACCCGGAGATATAAGCCAAATCCGGATGGCCAAAAAACGATTTCAATAGTCGTGGCAATTTTTGCAAACGTCGAAGCTGCCGGTAAACAGTGCTCCGAAGTTGTTCTTTGCTGTTAATGATCTTTTTACCGACGTGATGGTATTTGATATAGCCCCAAACAGACTCGTCAGGATTCAGCTCCGGCGAGTACGGCGGCAGGAAGAACAACCTGAGCTTGCCGTCGAGACTCTCAACATAGTCTCGAACCCGACGAGCATGATGAACCGGGTGGTTATCGAGGATCAGGAAAACCGGCTTGTCAACGTCTTGCACCAGAGCCTTGAGGAAACCAAGAAACGCATCGGTGTTCATGTTGCCCTGAATGGTCTTAAAGCGAAGCTCGCCGCGAGGCGAGATGGCCGAGATCAGATTGATGCTGAAGCGACTGCCCGTATTACGGATGATCGGAGTTTCACCCCTGGGTGCCCAGGTGGTGCCACTGTGATAATCAGACCGAATGCTGCTTCATCGCCGAAATAGATGGTGGCGCCGACTTTTTTTGCTTCCTTGCGAATTTCCGGGTAGGTCTCTTCTTTCCATTGTTTCACGGCCTCTGGCTTTTGCTGGTAGGCCCGATGCAGGGGTTTCTGAGGCGTCAGCCCCAGGTTTCGAAGCAGACGACCGACCGAGACATCGCTTAACCGGACGTTGAACTTTTGCCGGATGAGCTCACGCACTCGGCCCCGAGTCCACAGGGCAAAATCAAACTTCAACTGGTCCGGCGTAAAGGTCGTTATCCAGATATACAGCTCCCGGATCTGAGCACCGCTCAGTTTCTTGGGACGACCGGAAATCTGCTTGGCCTTGAGCGCGTCAAAGCCACCCTCGCGGTAGGCAGCCAGCCATTCATAGATTCGTGCTCGGCTCATCCCCAGCGCTTTGATGACGACTTCTGGACTCTCGCCATCCATGACCCGTTGAACGGCGCGAACGCGAATGGCTTCTAATGTTTTGTGATCAAGTTTACGACCGTCATCGTGGCGCATGTGTGTAAATATCCGATAAGCTTGGCGAACGGAGCCTACATTATAAATGATGTTCGCTTACTTTCGAACCCATTAGTAAATGGCTTTATTTTTTGTTAGCGTTTTCGTTCCATTGGGCGTCACACCCCCTTATAAAGGATATTTAATCTCAGAATCGTTTTTGGACAAAAATCATTTAGGGTCGATACACTAAATAACCCTCTATTCATTATTTAATGTACTCTGACCGAACCAATACCCTCACTAAAGTGGAAGTCAATGATAAATAAATATGCAAAAGGCAAGGTTTTCCCCCCTTGCCTCTATTAAAATTATGCTGCATACCACCCATCAGCTAGCACTTCTGCTTGATCCAGAACCAGCTTAATCGCCTCTTCAGCGGCATCAGGTGGGTACTTCCAGCGGCGTAATAAACGACGTACAAGGTTGCGCATACGAGCACGGACACTCTCACGTTTCTGCCAGTCTACCGTAGCGGATTTACGCAGTTGGTGAGTGAGTTCAATGGCGAGTTGACGAAGGTTGTCATCGCCTAACGTTCGCACGGAAGCCTCGTTGGTGACCAATGCACGGTAAAACGCAATTTCATCAGTGGAAAGCCCCAGCTTTTCCATCATCTCAGCGTCAGCTTGCATCTCTTTGGCCCACTGGATCAGCTCTTCAATTACCTGTGCGGTTTCAATGTTGCGATTATGATATTTCTGCAAAGTCGACATAATACGGTCGGAATATTTCTTTTCCTGCACAACATCGTTTTTCATTCTTGCTTTCACTTCGTCGCGCAACAGCTTTTCTAGCAGTTCTACGGCTAAATTCTTCTCTTTCATATTGGCGACATCTTCCAAAAACTCAGGAGAGAGCAAGCCAATATTCGGTTTATCTAAACCAACCGTTTTAAAGATATCATCCACTCCATCGGCAACCACCGCGTTATTCAAGATCTGGCGCAAAGCAGAATTACGCAATTCATCACTGCGCTTTTTATCAACTGTTGAGTGTTTTAAGAAAGCGGTCTTGATCGCTCCGTAAAAGGCGATTTCACTCTTATAACCATCAACCTCATCCAAGGTATTACACAATGAGAAGGCTTTCATCAACGCAGCCATGACATCAAGGAAACGGCGTTTGCCATCACGAACTTCTTCGCCTTTGCTGTTGCGGTGTGAGAGACCTGAGATATGGTTCACGGCTCCCGGAAGCAGTTGCAGTGGTTTGGTTTCAAAATCCGGACGATAGTTGAAGATGTCACCATCAACAGGCGTGGCAAACATACCGCGAATTACGTCGATTTTTTCCATAAAGACTGCGAAAGCTTCAGCGGTATCAACGGTTGGCTTTCCCTTACCTTGGCTATTGGTATAGGTCTTCAGTGCGTTTTTGAGTTCATTGGCAATACCAATATAGTCAACAACTAAACCTCCGGGCTTATCCTTAAACACGCGGTTCACTCGCGCTATCGCCTGCATCAGGTTATGACCTTTCATTGGCTTGTCGATATACATGGTATGACAACAAGGCGCATCAAAACCTGTTAACCACATATCTCGCACAATAACCAATTGCAATTCGTCATCGGTATCTTTGTAACGTTTCTCGAACAGCTTTTTGGTCTTCTTATCATGGATATGAGGCTGCATTTTGGCCTTGTCAGCAGCGCTGCCTGTCATAACAATTTTGATCGCGCCTTTGTTTGGATCATCGCTGTGCCATTCGGGTTTGATGGCCACGATGGCATCGTATAAATCCACACAAATCTCTCGACTCATGGCAACAATCATCGCCTTACCCGGAAAAGTTTCACAGCGAATGGTAAAGTGCTCAACCAGGTCTTGGGCAACTTGTTTGATTCGCGGCTCTGCACCAACGAGTTTCTCAAGTGCTGACCACTGTGATTTTATTTTCTCGCGACTTTCCGTTTCTTCGTCTTCGCCAATTTCCTCTTCGACCTGATCGTTAAGCGCTTCGATTTCATCTTGATTTATATCGAGCTTGGCTAAGCGGGATTCGTAGTAAATCGGCACTGTCGCGCCGTCATCGACCGCGTCTTGAATATCGTAGATAGAAACATAATCACCAAAGACACTGCGAGTATCTTTATCATCCATTGATATCGGTGTACCTGTAAAACCAATAAAAGCGGCATTTGGCAGCGCGTCACGCATGTATTTGGAGTAACCATAAACATAACGCTGATCAACCACGTTGCCATCTTCGTCTTTAACATCTACTAGGCGAGCTTTGTTGCCATACTGGCTACGGTGTGCCTCATCGGAAACCACCACGATATTCGAGCGTTCAGAAAGGATAGGATGTGCCATTTCTTCGTCGAGTAAAGCAAACTTCTGTACAGTAGTGAAGATGATGCCACCGGATTGACGATTGAGCAGTAAATCGCGCAATGAGTCACGGTCTTCTGCCTGCAGAGGAATCTGTTTTAGCGTTTCTTGCGCCATCGTAAAGGTGTTAAATAGCTGGCCATCTAGGTCATTACGGTCGGTAACCACTACTAAGGTTGGGTTATTCATTTCTGGTTGTTGCAGCAATTTACTTGCGTAACAGACCATCGAAATGCTTTTCCCGCTGCCTTGGGTATGCCAAACCACGCCCGCTTTTTTACTTCCGGGCACCACGGTATTGGCGTAATTTGCCCGTGGCTCAGTAATTTGGTCAGACGTTGTGGCAGCCGTGACGGTTGCCTTAACAGCAGCTCGGACGGCATGGAATTGGTGATAACCTGCGATTTTTTTGATGATCTTGTCGCTATCATTTTCGAACAATACGAAGTAGCGAATGTAATCGAGCAGCAATTCTGGCTTAAAGAAGCCACGCACCATGGTTTCTAATTGGAATTCGAGTAATGGCTTGTCGTCTTCGTCCTCGATGGTTTTCCATGGCAAAAAGCGCTCTTTATTAGCCGTTAACGAGCCGACTCGCGCCGTCCATCCATCTGAAATGACCAGCGCTTCATTGAACACAAAGAGGTCAGCGATTTCTTCTTTATAAGTTTGGATTTGATTGTAAGCATTCCAAATATCGGCGTGATCATCGGCTGGATTTTTCAGCTCAATGACCGCCATTGGCAAGCCATTGATAAAGACAATCACATCTGGCCTACGATTGACTTTGGTGCCTGTGATGGTGAACTGATTAACCACTAAGAACTCGTTATTCTCGCGGTTCTCAAAATCAATTAATCGAACATGAGTATGCTTGGTCACCCATTGTTCTTGCTCCATTACCGAGTATTCAACAGGCACACCTTCGATTAAATATTGGTGAAAGAGTTTGTTGTTTTTAATCAGTACAGGCGTTTGCGGTGTGGCAACGATTTTCGCTACTTCGATTAAGGTGTCACTGGGCACATTTGGGTTTAAGGTTTCCAAGGCAGAGACTAAACGCGCCTGTAGCGTGACTTGCTGATAGTTTTCACGTTCAGGCATATCACCATCTGGTGCGATGTCATAGCCATTTTGGTATTGGTAACCTAGCTCTTTAAACCAATCGAGGCATTGTTGTTCTAGTTGGTCTTCAGTAATCATTAAGCCTTTATCCTTATTATTTATTCCATGTGCTCTTAATCAACCGTCCGGTTTGGTTATAAATGCCAACCTGCTCAATGTAATGGTGGAAATCCCTATTTTCAGAGACGATTCGGTTTGCAGATTGCCAATCCACGTTGACTCTCTCTTGAGCTGGAATGAGTATTTGGCTATCAAACAAAGATTCAGTATCCAGAATCAGCACGCCAATCCCGTGCAAGCTCGACAACATTTGCAGCTCACCTTCAACGTCGCTATTTAAGCCTGTGGCAACAAGGTAGCCGAAATTGGCCCAACTCGAATTCGATACTGCTTGGAAAAAGTATTTTCGTACGTTGCCTTTAGTAAGATGTTTCTTCACTTCAAAAGACCAAAGTCGAACCGAGCTATGATTCCCATTGCGCACACAGCTTCTCACAATTTCATCCCAACCTTGGTCGAGCGGCTCTAGCGCCACCACATCCGGATGTAACCAGTGATTGCCACCGTTGCCATGAGAGTTTTTAGATTTACGCTCGTCAATACGCTGACAGTAAAGGCCCAGATCCTTGCTAAGGTACTCAATCAACATTGGGTAGAGATCGTGTTCGCTTAAGCTTTGCGGCACGAGAGGCGTATCGATGTCTGATTCATCTGCATCGCTAAGATCATCTTCCTGATGAGCAGGTGTAGGCTTCTGCTCCCAGTAATAAACCCGAGGTCTTGGTTTGTCACGAGTGGCGACATTAGGACAAACGATTTTCGCTCTTTCAGTACGTTCCCCACCAATTTCTGCCGCGAGCTGGGCGATAAGCTTGTCTTCGGTGTTGTATCGAGGGTTTGCTTGCTTCTCAGCGATTTCTTCTGGATATCGAAGCACAAATTCTTTGGCTAAATCCCGAGCAGTAAACTTCTTGTCGGGGTTCGCTTGAGCGTTTCGATAATCATTTCTACTCGGGTTGCCATTATTCGACCTCTGCTAATTCTTGAGCTTGTCCTAACTCGATTTCGCCGGAAAGCAATTTAGGAAGCAAGGTATCTCGCAGTGCTGCAAGATTGATATTTTGCTGTTTATTGTTCGCCACAGTTCTGAAAAATGATGCAAAAACTTCCTCTAGCTTTCTACATAACTCTTCATTAGGAACAACTATCATCAATCGTTCGAAGTCTCTTGGGTAAATATGTGGCTGAGCTGCTCCAGTTTGCATATCAAAAATCTTTTTCTGATTATACCTAAGAGCTACATACTGTAAGAAAAACAGAGGGGTGGTCGATTGGCTTATGTAAGAGCAATCTGAAGCCCAAATGTTTTCAAAATACAAATTTACATACCCAGCGTTTGCACCAGAAGCACTAATAGTTATAGCTGGCCCATCTACATTATGGGCGTTGTGAAAATATGCTGGCTTTAACCCGCCAGCCACAACAGGGACATCACCGTCAACAATGGTTTTCTTGGTGATGTTTTTACCTTTAGTTATTTTCACCCACTCAGAAAATGGTTTTACTTCCCAACCATCTGGGATCAAACCAAGCTCAGACTCAACGAGCTTTTCAGGGAATAGCGAGGCAGTGGCAGCATCCATCCCCTCTGGCAGCTCGCCATTCATTTTGGCTTTAACTGGATCGAAATCGACAAACCACGATTTGAAGATAGCTTGTGCCATTTGTTCTAGGGTTTGGTTGGTTTGTGTATTTAGCGCCATTTTTGAGGCAATATCAGACAATGACTTCGCAACCATATCCTCATTGCCAATTCGAGGAATATTCAAGGCTTTTAATACAGGAATTCGAACATTACTAACTGTGGAACCTGTTCCTTCATTCCAAGCTATCTGCTGCTGGACGTAAGGAGATTGCAAAGCCCAAAATAGATATTGTCCATTTACATCAGATTTTGGACGTAATAATACCTGCCTCTGTCCTAAGCAGCACTTTAAGCCTTCTGGTATCATGCATACTTCACCCATCGGGGCTTCACGCGTAAATACGATATCACCTGCTTTTGGGGCTGCTCGTTTTATTCGTTTTTGATAATCTTCTTCGTTAGTAAAACTAGGAGCGGAAAGATCTAGAACACCATTTTTGATATTCTGATTTCGTAAGACAATAATCCCTTCATCAGTCCATTTTGGTGTTGAATGAGGACAGTCAACTACAAGTTCGCACAATGAATCTAGAGTCGCGGTTTCAAAGCTCATAACCCAACTCCACTAGGTTCTTCTTGATCTCAGCTTCTAGTGTTGCTGATTCTGCAAACTGTTCACTTAACTTACTGGTTAGAACAGTCATCTTTTCAGCAAATGGAACACCATCATCTAGTTCTTCAGCAGCACCAACGTATCGTCCCGGAGTGAGCACAAAATCGTGTTTCTTAATCTCTTCTAACGTTGCTGATTTACAGAAGCCTGCTTGGTCTTCGTAAGCGACACCATTTACTTCCGCACCCGTTTTCCATGCATGGTAAAGGTCAGCGACTTTCTGGATATCATCTTGGGTAAAATCTCGAAGCACACGGTCTTTCATATAGCCAAGGTTACGTGCATCAATAAACAACACTTCACCTTTACGATCACGTAGTTTTCGGCCTGATTTATCGGTACGGGCTTTCTTGTTTTTGGTTAAAAACCAGATACAAGCAGGGATCTGGGTGTTGGTAAACAGTTGTCCCGGAAGCGCAACCATACATTCAACCAAATCGTTCTCGACTAAGGCCGCACGAATTTCACCTTCGTTGTTGGTGGTTGAACTCATCGAGCCATTGGCAAGTAACAAGGCTTGAGAACCATCAGGAGCTAGGTGGTAAAGCATATGCTGCATCCACGCAAAGTTTGCGTTACCCGACGGTGGTGTGCCGTATACCCAGCGCGGATCATTATCATCGACACCCGTATTCCACTCTTTCATGTTGAAAGGAGGGTTAGCCATGATGAAGTCAGCACGCAAATCAGGATGTTGGTCATTGGTGTAGGTACTGGCAGGTTCCTTACCAAAATCATAATCCAACCCACGGATTGCCATGTTCATCGCAGCAAGCTGCCATGTGGTGTAGTTGTATTCCTGACCGTAAATAGAGATTCTTTGTTTTTGCGTGAGTGGGTCAATCTCTTTTTGGTTAGCGCGGCGCTCAATAAACTTCTCTGATTGCACAAAGAAACCGCCCGAACCCATTGCAGGGTCATACACACGGCCTTCAAACGGCTCAATCATCTCAACAATCAGCGAAACGATTGATGCAGGCGTGTAGAACTGACCGCCTTTCTTACCTTCAGCAAGAGCAAATTGGCCTAGGAAGTATTCGTAAATATGACCAAGAATATCTTTGCTGTTAAGCGACTTATGATTGAATGGGATGGTCGCGATGAGGTTAATCAGCTCATTAAGTTTTGACTGATCAATTTTTAGAGCGGCGTAGTGCTTGTTGAGTACACCTTTTAGCTTCTGGTTGTCGCGCTCAATCCCCTCCAATGCATTATCAATCAGGTGACCAACAGACGTGATTTTCTTCGTTTTACCATCAATAACCAAATCGGCACCACCAATAACCATCGGGCCATTGTCTTGCAGGAACTTCCAACGAGATTCTGTAGGCAACCAAAACACGTTTTTCTCTTTGTAGTAATCGCGCTGTTCCAGCTCAATCGCGATTTCTTGTTCAAGTTCTTCAGCCGTGTAACCTTCAGGATCGAGGAAGTACTCGTGATCAGGATTAGCAAAGTCTTGTTTTAGCTCTTCTTGGCGCAACATGAAGGCGTCAGACACGTATTTAACGAAAATTAAGCCAAGCACCGCATGTTTGTATTGAGAGGCATCGAGTGACGCACGGAGTTTGTCTGCGGCTGTCCAGAGCTTACTTTCCAGCTCTTTGAGGAATAGTTGTTCTTGTTCGTTCATTGCTGATTTCTTGAATTCGAAAAATTTACCTTATGATACCAGTAACTAAGCAAACTTCCTTGAGTTCTGCCTTACTTAACAGTGATTTTTATGAAGTAAGGAGCACATTATGGCTGCTTGGAATAAAGGAAAAAGAGTTGGACAGAAGAAAGCGTTCAAATTGGAAGACATTTGGCGCATTCGAATTCGATTGGAGCTTGAGGAACGGTTATTTGAATTGGCGTTGTTTAACCTTGCCATCGATAGCAAACTCAGAGCATGTGACTTGCGTAACCTAAAGGTACAAGACGTTAGCCGCAGTGGTTGTGTGATGTCACGAGCTATTGTGAAGCAACAGAAAACCCATCAAGAAGTGCACTTCGAGATCACGCCTAAGACCCAACAAACCTTATCTCAATGGATTATTAAGAATTGTCTGACGCCAACCGACTACGTGTTCCCAAGCCCACGTCGTCAAGGTCAACCAATCTCTTACCATTACTACACGACTATGGTTAACAGATGGGTAACGGATATCGGTTTAGATAAATCTCAGTACGGCACACATTCGCTACGTCGCACCAAGGCTTCTTTGATCTACGCCAAAACCAAGAACTTACGTGCTATCCAGTTACTTCTTGGACATGCTAAGTTAGAAAGTACGATTGAATACCTTGGTGTTGAGATTGAAGATGCGCTAAGGATTTCGGAGAGTTGCGAGACGTAAGATTCAATGCCAACGGCTTAAGTTGTAAACATTAATGGCAGTTGTTTGTGTCCCCAACACTATATCTTTCATACAAATATAAGAAGTGTATTTATGACTACTCAGCACATTAAAGTTGGCAGTGTTCCCGATATTATTGAGCTAATGCCAAACCCCAATGAGCAAAGTGATTCTTATCCTTTTACCCTCTCAACGAATAGTACATGGGGAGAACAAGGTTCCGAAGTATCGATAGAGAAATTGCGTCAAAATATCGAGCCTTGGTTAACAGCTCTTTTTCAATCCGAACATTTAAATCTATTGATCGGTGCAGGTTTGAGTACGTCTATTCAAATGTCGGCAACAGGTGCGCCTCCTGCTGGAATGGGGTGGATCAGTGATCTAGCCGTCTGTCAAAGCGAAATAAATGCATTCGCTACAAAAGCTGCCACAGCGGCTGGTCGCGATAAAGGAAATATAGAAGATCAAATAAGAGCTATTAATGAACTTATCAAAGGGCTTGAAATTCTAACAGTGTTAAATAACCCACAACCTGAAAACCCTCCAGCTCCTTTTGTAGCCTATAGAGACCTAAAAGCTGATTTAGATGCAATTAAGGGGGAGTTGTCTCGATGTCTAGGTGAGTTTTCAAAATCTGTCAGTAACGGAGAACACTTAATTAAAAGTGCTGAACCAAAACGAAAAGAGGAAACTTTCAACTATCTTGTGAGCTTCTTAATGAGCTTTGCAAGTAGAACCGCTACACGCGATAGATTGCATATTTTTACAACGAACTACGACCGAATTATCGAGGTTGGTGCTGAACTTGCAGGTTTAAGACTCATAGATCGTTTTGTTGGAAGTATCGCTCCCGTTTTTAGATCCTCAAGATTAGAAGTTGATTATCACTATAACCTCCGGGAATACGTGGTGAACCAAGATATTTGGAAGGAGTGGCTCGTTTTACCAAGCTTCACGGTTCTCTTGATTGGCACGAACAAGATGGTGCGATTAGGCGCTTTGGTTTACCTTTTGGAGCACGCTCTGTTGAACCGTTTTTAGAAGCAGAAGGTCACGAAAGCAATAGCTATGAACAACTAATGATTTACCCTAATTCAGTCAAAGACAGAGAAACCGCAGAGTACCCCTATGTAGAGCTATTTAGAGACTTAGCAGCAGCGACTAGCCGTCCAAACAGTACATTAGTCACGTATGGCTATAGCTTTGGTGATGAGCATATAAACCGAGTAATTGAAGATATGCTTACCGTTCCATCTACCCATCTCGTCATCATTGCTTTCGGTGACCCGCTCGGAAGAATTATGAACTTCATTAGTAAAAGTGGAAGAAAAGCTCAAATCACTTTACTAATGGGTGACCATTTAGGTGACCTCAAAACTTTGGTTGATAACTATCTACCTAAACCAGCCATAGATAAAGCATCAATAAAGATGGCCGAACTACTAAAGCAGCGAGGCTTTATCCAGTCAGAACACTCAGGTAATGCAACTACCACCGAGGTAACACTATGAGTTACTTGCCTATAGAAAGACTAGAGCAGCTACGAATCGGAACCGTTGGTTTTGTATCGCCTAGTGAAATTAGAGTTTCCTTAGAAATTGATTCTCCAGACTCAGTGTCTCTTCAAGGAGGTTCTCCTCGCAACTTTCCCCGGATAAATAGCTATGTACTGATAAACAGTGATGATGGGTTTCTCGTTGGTCAAGTTGAGTGGATCGCAGTAGAACACTCGCCATATCCAAAGAGAAGAGGCTTGCAAGATTTTGGCTTGATAGATCTACCTTTTCCACTAAAAAAGCTCAGTATCAACCCCGTTGGGACATTGAGAAGCGATAGAAAAAACGATGGCTTCAGATTCACTAGAGGAACAGATGCATTTCCTTCGGTTGGTGATTCAGTACTCCTACCTACTGATAAACAATTAAACTCAATAATCGAATCAGGTGAAAACAGAAGGGTTAAAATAGGAGATAGTCCTCTAGCTAACAATGCAGAAATAAAAATCGATCCCGATAGGCTTTTTGGGCGACATATAGCTGTTTTGGGCAATACGGGTAGTGGTAAGTCTTGTTCTGTGGCGGGGCTAATTCAATGGTCTTTGGACGCAGTTTTACAACAGGGAAAGACCCCAAATGCTCGATTCATAATACTTGATCCTAATGGGGAGTACAGCCGAGCATTTGGCCCAAAGTCAAAATACAAGGGTAAGTTATTACGCGTAGAAGCTAACTCTGATGATGGTGAGCTAGATCTTAAAGTACCATCATGGCTATGGAATAGTTCTGAGTGGGGAGCGTTCACTCAAGCAAGTTCAAAAGTTCAACTCCCATTGCTACGACGAGCTTTGAGGGCGATGAGAAATGATGTGTTGTCAGAAGATGACGTAACAATTCAAGCAAAACATTTTTGCGGAATACTTCTCGTTTCAATAAGGCAACTAGCAAGTCAAGGGCAGATATATGTGAATGCTGGCCCTGCCAAAGGCTTAGTTGAAAGTTTAACGTCATGGGAAAGTAGCCTTTTAACACTAAACGAAAAAATCGACAACCAACCTTTCGATAACCTAATAAGTACGATAAATGCGTATCTATCCTCCAGAAGAGGAATACAGTGGCCTGCTAAGCCTGATGTCGGTGATACAGACAGGTTGATTGCTGACTTAAAACAAGCTCATGTTGCACTTGGCGGCGATGAACAAGAACTTCTCCCGAAAAGTGAAGATACGCCTATTCGTTTTGAAGGTGATGACTTCGTAGCATATCTCGAAGCTTTAGCACAAGAAACAGGAACAGAGCAATTCGTGGAATTTCTTTTGACTCGAATTCGCACAATGTTAGGTGACACCCGAATTAGTGCCGTCACTAAAGATTCGGAGGAACCTATCAGTTTAACTAATTGGTTAGATACTTTTCTTGGGAAGGACACTCATGGTGCTATCACAGTTATCGACCTTTCACTCGTTCCAAATGAAATTATCCATCTTGTAACAGCAGTAATCTCTAGAGTGACTTTTGAAGCTCTTCAACGATACAGGAAAATGAATGGAAAACCATTACCGACAGTAATGGTTGCAGAGGAAGCCCATACATTTATCAAACGATACAAAGAAGAAAGTGAGAGTCAGTCAGTCTCTGATGTGTGCTGCAAAGTCTTTGAAAAGATCGCTCGCGAAGGGCGGAAATTTGGTTTAGGTCTAGTAGTATCATCCCAACGACCTTCTGAGCTATCTCCCACTGTTCTGTCTCAATGTAATACTTTTTTATTGCACAGAATTAGCAATGATAGAGACCAAGAACAAGTCCATAGGCTTGTTCCCGATAACATGAGGGGATTATTAAGAGAGCTACCATCACTACCATCACGACATGCAATTTTACTCGGATGGGCTTCTGAACTCCCCGTTTTAGTTCGAATGAAAGAACTTACTGAAGAACAAAGACCACAATCTGATGATCCAGACTTTTGGAACGTATGGTCTAACTCCACAACTGAGCCACGTGAAGTAAACTGGCAGCCAATCGTTGAAGAGTGGCAAAACCGAGATTAATTTATCTGTTAAAATAGCGCCAAAGATATGCCTTACAACACGAATTAAGGTTAACTAATCTAAGGCGCTTTTGTCCCCAAGCTAGGCGTCGTGAGACGTCTCTGGACAATTTTGATTTGGGTCTTGTTTTAGAAGTTCGTTCCTAAAGCTGATGCTACTTTCTAGGAAAATCCCGTTCTTTGATGCCTCTCTCTGAACTGCTCGTTGATATTCAATAATATGCATTGCAATAGTCCCATCATATATTTGAGTGCAAAATGGCTAAAACCGATATGCAGCTATTGCTGTACCAATCTTACAGAAGCATCAAACTGAGAGTTCTACTTTCACCAAAGAAGAGCTTCTTGAGCAAGTGGGTTGGAAACCCAGTACATTCAAGTCTTACTACGGGAAGGGACAGATCACCCAGTTCTTAGCTGAGATCGAAGCTAATACGTACGAAGCAATAAATGTACTAGACGTAAGTTTCATCGAGTTCAAAAAGCGTTTATCTCAAAGCAAACACTATCAAGAGTTAGGTCATAAATGTAAATCTAACTTAGCGAAAGCTCTGCTCAAAAAATCCAAAGATAATATGATGCTCGCCTTAGAGCTTTATAACAGACCATCACTTGAAAATAAGTTAGATGGATTTGTCATGATGTACTCAACAGCTTGGGAACAGCTACTTAAGGCAATTATCATTGAGCGTGATGGTGAAGAATCAATATTTGAGAAATCGAATAAACAAGGCGTTAAGAAAACAATTTCTTTGCGACAATGTTTGGATAAGTTGTTCAAAGAGAATGACAATGTAAGGAAGAATATCTCTCGTATAGCTGATTGGCGTGATGGTGCAGTTCATCTACTTATGCCAGAGCTTCAAGGATTAGCCTCTCGAATTTTTCAATCAGGCGTTCTAAATTACTCATCCAAGTTTCAAGATTTTGCTGAGATACCATTTATGCAGTCTCAGCATGCTGGCATGATATCTCTAGTTGGTGATTTCAAAATGCCACCAAAAGCGATGTTAAGCTCATTATATGGTAAAGCTGCGGAAGATATTCTTGAATTAGCTCAAACGGTACAAGACGAAATTGAGCAAGAAGATGATATTGAGTTCGCCATACCTATTAACGTATCACTTGTATACGCTCGCAATGAAAAAGATAGTCAGATAATACTTGCTGCTGCTAATGGTAAAACTCAGGACTTGGAGCGGTTGAAAAAAGCTCTCATTGTAGAAAAACGAGTAGACCCAGAGAAAACTCATACTTTTACTCAAAAGACTGCTATTGATGCAATCAATAAAACCCTTCATGCTAACTACGATACCGCAAAGCTAGAGAAGTGTTTAGTAGCTCGAGACAAGAGAGGAAAGCCAACGATAAACAATCATTGCTTCCAAGCAGCATTAAAAAAGCTAAATTGGAAAGCAACGTCTAACAAACACCACCACTACCAAAAGATATCCAATACACACATTTATTCTCAAGATGCGGTTGATGATCTGGTTAGACATATTACAACGAAGGATGACTTTATTAAGCAAGCGAAGGCTCAAGCTTCAAAGAAAAAGTAGCTTTCTGTAAAGCGCTTCATTGTCCTTAAATGAGAAAAGATTAAACCGATGACATACACAATAACTGAACATAAACATCGCTTCTGTGCATGGGCAGCTTCCAGAGCGTCAAGTGTCAAGGAGACAAGGTTTACGGTAGAACAAGGTAAACAACTTATCGAGTCTATAGGTCTAGACACATTGGTTGACAATCCAGATAAACTACCAGCAAGAGTGGACATTGATAAACAGCACCGCCTATGGCGTGAACAACTTATTGCTGAAGCAAGTAAAATAGGATTGACCTTTACTCATGGGGTCGCCGCCAAATTAATCAACATGTACTTAAAATCGGCTTTGGTTTGCGGGGGACATGATTCGCACGTAAAAGTCGTCGATTTGCACCCTCCCATAGATGCTGTGTTGTTGAACGCTTTGTGCCGAAGTAATTTCGGAGGACTGAAGTTTCGCTGGAAAGAGGCTGAGCTAGCAAGGTGGTCTAAATTTTCCTCAGATCAATATGAACAAGTGATCCAATCAATCAGAGAAGTAATGGGCAGCCGCGCGTTATGGGAAATTGAAAAATTCTGGAAAGGGCACCAGTAATGAATGAACTAAGGCGCTTTTGTCCCAGTTCAATTGACTGGTCGAACTTTATAGCCCTAGTATAAGCACTTAACCTGTAGTGCATTAGGAATCTCAATGGAACCATCAAAACCATTATCTTGGGTCAAAGGCTTAAAAAATGCGTATCAAAGTCTTGGTGCCATTCAGCGAGATCAATACTCGTGGGTGGCGAAAACAGATTTAACCTATGTTTTTTCGGCAGAGATAGACCACATACATCCTGAAGACAACAGGTACAATCATAAGGATGGTACTTTTAGTAAAAGGGTTCCAGCCATGAGTATAGCGCTGGGCCACGAGCCATTAAGTATTAGCCATTCAAAAGAGCTGTTTGAAGCCGTCAGGGATGCGTTTTCTCAGTCACTAGAATGCTATGTAATCTTGGTAAAAGGCACTAAATTTGGTACCTCCAAAGGAGGGATTAAAGCAGGTCATGACGACCATTTTTGGATAGTCGAATGCCTAGATGGCACAGTCGAGAATGGTTACGAATTCAAGCTTTGTCGAATACGTTAAATCCTAGCCCAGCGATGTTAACCAAACTCGCATTTGTCCCGAAGTGACTCAAAATCATCGTCAGCATATCTCCGGGCAACTGATTTCTAACTACTCACCTTTAATGAATAATTGTGCAAACACATATATTTCTCTCACATGAATTTTATTGAGGAAAATTTTGAAGCAGGACGACAAGAAATTTAAAGAGCGAAAATGACAATGGGGCATTTTTGAGTTACCCGATTGCAGTATGTCGTCAGCGAAGGCAGCACATCATTTTTGTTTGCTTGCCTTTGTTATCAGCTGAAACTCCATACCAGTGCGTTTAGTGTTACGGGTTCTATAGCGCGTTGGATATTTATCAAAAAAGTCAGATAACTTCTTCAACCCGTAGTTTCGAGGGTCAAAATCTGGCTTCAGTCTCTTTAAGTACTTGCCTATTTCACCTAGTTTTGCCCAGCCCGATTCATCTCGATAGTTCTGCCAAGCTTGATGCATTAATCGCCATAATTCGCGTTCTGAGTCTTGATTAGAGCTTGGTTGTGCCTCCCCAAGATCAACATCAGCGTTTAAGTTCTCTATCGCTACAAAGTCATCACAAGCGTTTTTAAACGAAGTCGGAGTCATCGCTTTTCCTACACCGATGACGTGTATCTCCGACTCTCTTAATCTCGTAGCAAGACTTGTAAAGTCACTATCACTGGATATCAAAGCAAAAGCATCAAACCTTTGGCTGTACAAGAGATCCATTGCATCAATAATCATTAAAGAGTCTGTCGAGTTTTTTCCAGATGTATAGGCAAATTGCTGCTTAGCTTGAATCGCTAACTCATTCAAAGGCTGCTTCCAGTTTTTTAGTTGTTCAGCAGAAAAATCGCCATATGCACGTTTAACGATGATCTGCCCAAAACTAGAAAGCTCTTCAATAATCAGGTTTAGCTTTGAGTGTGGAGTGTTTTCTGAATCAATTAATACAGCGATTTTTCTGTTACCCATAATCCGTGCGTGACCATCCTTTATGTAGTTAGTTGCACTATCCAATTTTATTCCTTCCAAGGTTATTGTTCGCGCTCAAAAACAGTTACTAAGGTGCGACGCCCATTATCGTTAACAATAAGGTATGTGAATTTGGAAGTTGGATGCCCCCAAGCTTCTACATTGTCGGCAGTACCGTATTTTTTCGCTTTATGGGCCAAAACATTTGCAGGCAAATTTCGAATTCTCAACTCAGGATGTTTAAGTCGATTGACTAAACTCGCCCAGGGCTTTTTGGGATCTCCAGTGCTCAATCGCTCTTTATACTGTTCAACAGCGTGAGCGGTAACATAAACGGTCCCCATTGCTGGTGTTTCAACGGCATCATGCGTATTTGCATATTCCTGGCGATTTGCATCTAAGAGCACTGTTACACATGATTTTGGGTCGGCCATGAACTCACGACTTTGTGATACCTCTATTTGCACTCCAGCCATTCGGTTTTGAAGAAATGCTGCAAACTTTTGTGCATGTTTTTTCGTAGATTTACCACGGGCAAGCTTTTTGATTGCTCCCTTTGACACAACGAGTTTGTAGCCAGAACCAGAACCCGGCTCTCGACCCATTACTTTTTCTTCAAAGAGTAGGTATTGAATGGCTGATAATTCTGAAATCAAATCAGAATCTTCATGGGAAAAGTCGATTTTTACATCAAGAATTCCACTGCGTTTAGTGCCCACACGCCAGAATACTCGGCTCGTTTGGTCATCTAGTTTTTCAGAAAGAGTGGTTAGAATCATCATAGTCTTATCTCCGGTATTTAAGATCCCTTCCGGCATCGCCGTAAGGACCTCATTTAGTTAATATTCATACTTACTTTATCATGCTTTTTGAAAACGCAACCCCTCCCCTCCACTTTCACATGTGAAAGTCTAAGTAGAAATCCAGCTAGTACGCCCAACTGTCAAAATCTGTATGGGTGAGAATTTCACCGTCTTTGGCCGGACGAACATAAACACTTCCATAACCCCCTTCTGTTCCAATCGCGTAACACGCAATAGAAAATGCAATTTGAGGGTTAGGTACAGTGGCAACTATTTCTTCATTGATTGTTACGACAGAACAATGACCCGTGTACGAATCTGGCAACTCAGAAATTGCGGTTGCTGCATCGAGCGTTTCACTTCCATCCGATATCAGAATGCTCATATTTAGCTACCAAACTGTACTAAAATCCAAAGAAACTACCACCAGCAAGTCCTGACGAATCGCCAACAACAGCAGCATAAATGGCAGCAGCTATTGCCGCAACGATGACAAACTTAACGATGGCAAAGCCAAAAGAGAACAGCCTCCATATTAAAAAAGAACCCAATCACAGCAGCAATCCAGCGCCAATCAAAGGGTATATCACCTAAAGAACTATCAAGGGCTCTCTGAACTTCATATAGCCAGCCGTTTATCATATCCATAAGATCAATCTCCAGAGCATCATGCTCTTAGTGTACCGACATGACATTTTTTTAAGAGATGAGAACTTGCCCTTTTTTGGGCAAATTGAGGGACATGACAAAGAGCTACTTAGTAAAAGAGTGATCTGCTTTAGGATGGCAATCCTATTTGTGGTTGGTTGTGTTAAATAATCTACCACAATTCTATTTTGTGGTATCATTGATAACACAATTTACCAAAGGAGCACGACAATGGATATCTGGCATTATCCTCGTACACAGCTTGCTACGTTTATCCTTAACGGGATGGACAAAGGTCTTCTTCAACGTGTTTCAATCTTCGCTCCACGCAAGCGAGGAAAAACTCAATTCATTCAAAAAGATATCATTCCTATGGCTCGTGAACTTGGTGTCTTACCTATCTATGTAGATTTTTGGATGCAAAAAGACGACCCAGAAGGCATCTTCATTAAATCCGTCATTGATGCTTGTGAAAGGAATGAAGGATTTCTACATAAGCTTGGCAAAGCTCTCAACTTCAAAAAGTTAGGTTTTAGTGCAGCTGGTGGCAAAGTTGAAGTAGAGCGTTCTCAGGGAGAACTGAGAGCTGACTTGTTCGCTGTATTTCAACGCTTAAACGAGCTGGATATGCCTGTTTTACTGTTGCTTGACGAAGTTCAACATTTGGCTACTCGCAAAGAATTTGACTCGTTTACGGCAGCTCTACGCAGTTTTGTAGTGAACAGAGAGGATAACAACGTCAAATGCATCTTCACAGGTTCAAGTAGAGAGGGGTTAAGTCGCTTATTCAAAGACAACAAGGCTCCATTCTACAACTCCAGCCAAACCCAGATATTTGAAGAGCTGGATATGGATTTCGTTGAATTCGAGTTGGCCGCATTCAAAAATGTCACTGGTGGTGTCGAACTCGACAAACACAAAGCCCTAGAAATCTTAATCAAACAAAATCGCGCTCCCGCTCGGTTTGTTGAAATGTTAAAGAATATGGCCCTGAACATGGTTCATGACCTAGATATTGGTGTCCATCGTTATGACGTTGATCGTATCGAGTCAGAGGACCACTTTTCAAAAACATACGAACAACTGAAACCTATCGAAGTGGCGATCCTAAAGCTTGTTGCTGCCAATGAGTCAAAAGGTCTTTATACCAAAACAGGACTAGACAAAGTGAAAGCTTTCACTGGCGACCCAGAAACAGACGTTACAAAATGGTCGGTGAAAAATGCAGTCACACGATTGAAGTCGCTTGAGCTAATTTACAGCCCAGAGCGTGGGAAGTTGGAAATTGAGAACCACGACTTTCGTGATTATATTCTTGAAAAATAAGTGCCTTTCGGCATGTTAAGACTATCAGCCCATGCTTCATGCGTGGGTTTTGTTTATGAGTTGTACTTCTATATTCTCAAACCCCATGTCTCTAACCTGATTTACCAGGATATCAAGCCTCCACACTCTCAAGTCACTGGTTCTTCCATGTCTAATTGCATACGCGATTCCTTTACCACTATCAATCCCAACCAAATGAAACTTATTAGGATGCAGTTTAGATTCCTGCGCAATTAGTTTGGTCATTGTTCGAGTCTCCGCGAGACGGCGGAACTCACCTTCTTTTACTTGATGGAAAACGACTCCAGACATACATATCACCATTATGTTGACTACATATGCTCATTATGTCGATTTAAAGGGGGAAATCAAAGAGGTTTTATTGCTGGGGCACGATAAGTAATAAGCTGAGGTTCGAAGCAGAAACGCCATCAGCCAGGTCAGTGATGTAATTTTGCACAAACTTTAACTAATTGTCCAAAGTCTCAAACACATCCCCCAGCAATATAGCACAATGATCCGCCCCAGCAGATAATTGGACTCCCCTCCTTACTAACCGTAAGCTAGATAATTCGAAGCTTGCTACATAAAACTGGAGTTCAGCATGAAGAAAACTATCGTTGGTGTCGACTTAGCAAAGAAAGTGGTTCAAGTTTGTGTCTATGCAAACAAGAAGGTGCGTTCCAATACCGAAATGACGCCGAATGAATTCGCTTTGTGGTTAGCTAACTCCAAGCCAATGACAGTGATATTTGAAGCGTGTAGTACTTCCAATTACTGGAAGCAGCGGACTGCATCTTTAGGTCATGATGCCCGACTTATTTCTCCAAATTTAGTTGCTTCAGTAAGACAAAATCAAAAAACAGATAAGAATGATGCACTGGCCATTATTCAAGCTTCATTGCTTCCAGATGTCGCATTTGTTTCTGGAAAATCTGTAGAACAACAGCAGCTTCAATCCATAATGCGCATGAGAGAGCTTTGCATGAAGCAAAAGACAGCCGCGAAAAATCAGATTATCGCTTTGCTATCGGAGTTCAATATTAAAGTGTCTAAGCGCAAGGGTGGATTATTACGAGTTATTGAATCAACACTTGAAGATGCTGAAAACGGCTTTTCTATGGAGTTCAGGGTTGCTCTCTGTGCAGCTAAAGAACAGTATCTCACTTTGGTTGAAACTATTAGTACTTACGATACCTGCCTTGAGCAATCTATAAAGTCTCATCCCGACTGCAAAAAACTTCTGAAGATCGAGGGAATCGGAATACTGAACGCCATAAACTTGTACATTGCACTGGGCTGCGCGGATATCGGCTCTTTCACAAAAGGGAAAGATGCCGCGGCATGTATTGGTTTAACACCGATACAACACTCCTCGGGAGGTAAATCCAAGGTGGGGTCTATAGGTCGCCGAACAAAGAATACCATTTTAAGAAGTCAATTGATAACAGGGGCAATGTCTATAGTCAATCACTTAGGGACTAGAGCAGCTAAAACGAAGAAAGAGCTATGGCTTAAAGCGCTGATTGAGCGTCGAGGCAAAAAGTGTGCAGCAGTCGCTTTAGCCAATAAAAATGTTAGAACAGCCTTCGCCTTGCTTACCCAAGGTTCGGAATACAAAGCGGATCCTGTATCAGCTTAAACGTGTCAAAACAGTGAAATGCATATATGATAAAAATCAACTGGTTATGCAGGTCCAAAACAAGAGCTTCTAGCTCGTCTAGCAGAATTGCAACTAGTTCGCGTAAATATCATAGAGCCTGAGTTCGCTACTCTTCGAGAGCTCGTACATAAGTGCGCATTTATTTCATATTATAATTTTTACTGTTGACAACGGGGAGTCCACATAAGTTTTGGACACCGAGTTAAGTGAGTACAATCACTAACGAGGTGAACAATGACAACCAAGAATACAAGAATCAAACACACTCCTGAATTTAAAGCTGAAACCCTTAAATTAGCTGAAAAGATTGGTGTGGCTGCCACTGCAAAACAGTTATCGCTGCATGAATCTCAAATCTATGCATGGCGAAAGGCTTCGAAGAAAGATACCAACACCAGTAATCGAGAAAAAGAACTGGCTGCTGAAAACGCTAAGCTCAAAAGGTTACTTGCTGAGCAAGCAGAGGAGCTAGAAATCGTAAAAAAGGCCGCCACCTATTTCGCGAAGCATCTAAAATAGATTGCTATGAATTTATGCTCGAACACTTATTAAACTTCCGTATAACCAGTATGGTTAAAGTGTTCGATGTTTCACGAAGTGGGTTTTATTACTGGATTAAGCACCGCCACAAGACAACGAATCGTGAGACATTTCGTCAACAGCTTGATTGTAAGGTCAAGAAAGCTTTTGATAGCAGCAAGGCACGAGACGGCTCCAGACGAATTCAAAAGGAACTGGCTGATAACGGTGATGAGCACGACGTAAAAACCATTGCAGCCAGTATGAAGCGGCAGAATTTAACGCCGAAAGCTGCCCGAAAATTCAAATGCACGACAGACAGTAAGCATGAAATGCCTGTAGCCCCGAATCTGCTTGCTCAGAACTTTGACGCTTCAGCCCCAAATCAGAAGTGGGCTGGTGATATCACCTATCTAGCGACGAGTGAAGGCTGGCTGTATTTGGCGGTAATTATCGACCTTTACTCAAGACAAGTGATTGGCTGGTCTATGGATACTCGCATGACTGCAAAACTAGTCAGTGATGCTCTATCAATGGCGTTGTTCCGACGGGGCTTCCCAGAACAAGTTATCATCCATAGTGACCGTGGTAGCCAGTACTGCTCTAAAGATTATAGAGATCAGATAGCCGCTTATAATCTAAAGCAAAGTATGAGTAGGAAAGGAAATTGTTGGGACAATGCTTGTGTCGAGAGCTTCTTCCATTCAATGAAAGTTGAAGCCATTCAATATGAGCCAATCATGACAAGAAGCGAGATGCGTCAAACGATCTTTGAGTACATAGAGGTTGATTATAATCGGACAAGAAGGCACAGTGCTCTTGGGTATTTAAGCCCAGTCAACTTTGAACAGCAATATGTCGCTTAGCAAGGTGTCCAGTCTTGCTGGTGCAGATCATATTCCCCTGTAGGATCAATGCTCAACAGCGGATTTCCATGCACATACCCATAGGTATCCACTCCATCGAACAAGCCAAGACGATCTGATTGCAGGTAACGCCCCAGAGACGGGTCATAGTAACGATGCCAGTTGTAGTGCAGCCCGGTCTCAGCATCAAAATACTGGCCGGGGAAACGTAAGTTGAATTTGATTTGTTCTGTCGTGACAGTCGCTTTGCCGAACGGAGAGTAACTGGCTTTCCATACCGTGGCTCCGGTCTCATCGGTCAATGCTTGCGGCGTACCCAAATGATCGTTATGGACGTGGTAAACGGTGCCATCCACCAGATAAGCCACCAGCTCGCCGTCAAGCCAGACATATTCTCGCTGGGTTTGCCCGGTTCCGGCATCCACCTCAGCCAATAACTCGCCATCGAGGCCGTAAACATAAAGCACATCCACGCACCAGCAGGCTTAACCCGCTGGCGGCGTGTTACAAGCATGAATGTTTGCTATGTGTCACCGTGAACACCGGGATGTCTAATGAATGCAATTAGCGACTGTACCGCTCCTACTGTCCCAGCAAACACCCCCATACCTAAAAATAACCAAAAAACCATCTCGTGCTGAATTTGTCTTTCAAATAAACCAAACCAATTTGTGATGTAATATCCTACTCCCCCAAATGCAGCACCAATAATGGCCCCACCAACTAAAAAGGGGAGAAATACTGTTATCATGAATGCACTAAATCCTTTCATCTTCATCTTCAATTCTCACTTATGGGATATTAGCAATGATGTTGCTTCCGATATTACCAGTGGTGACAAAAAATACCGTTAGCGTTGGAGGTGCATCTGAACGGTGAAACGCATTCGACGAACTCTTTAACCGTTTTTCTAATGACGCTTTATCCCACCATCGGTTAGCCTGCATCTTTGGAATTATTTTTCCTAGCCCAGCAAATGAGTTACCAACCCCTGCTCCTAATCCACCTAATATCATACTGCGCCCTGAGTTAAGCCAAATATCATCACAGCTGCCTGTAACTTTGTTCTTAGCAGCTGTCACACCACCTCCAATTACCCCACTACCCAATGAATTGGCAACGATATTTTTCCCCCAAGACAACCCCTTAGTTAAATTACCAAGACCACCTCCCGCAGCCCCTGTAACGACAGCAGCCCCAAAAGATGCAAAGTCAAACGTCTGTCCTGAATGGTATTGAGCAATCGCATTAAGCGAACCGCCAACGAAAGCCCCAAAAGCAACCCATCCAAACTCGCCTGTAGGATCAATAAACTTCAAGGGATTTCCATGCACATACCCATAGGTATCCACTCCATCGAACAAGCCAAGGCGATCTGATTGCAGATACCGCCCCAGTGACGGGTCATAGTACCGATGCCAGTTGTAGTGCAGCCCAGTCTCGGTATCAAAATACTGGCCGGGGAAGCGAAGATTAAAGGTGACTAGCTCTGTCGTGACACTGGCTCGGCCAAATGGCGTGTACTGCGCTTTCCATACTACTTCACCAAGTTCGTCTGTCAGGGCCTGCGGTGTGCCCAGGTGATCATTGTGAACGTGGTAAACGGTGCCATTCACCAGGTAAGCCATCAGCTGGCCGTCAAGCCAAACATATTCGCGCTGGGTTTGCCCGGTTCCGGCATCCACCTCGGCCAATAACTCGCCATCGAGGCCGTAAACATAAAGCACATCCACGCCACCAGCTGACTTCCTCACTCGTTGATGAGCACTGTTATAGTGATAGATTGATGTTTCGCCATTGACCGTAGCCTCAGTCAATCTATTGAAAGCATCATAGACAAAAACATCCGTTCCTCGGCCAATCGTGTTTCCATTTGCATCATAGCTGTAGGTGATCGAGCCAATACTTGTTTTGGTTAGGCGATTGCTGTTGAACACAATGCTATACGAATCTTTCACGCCGTCGCGGTAGATAGCCGTCCGGTTGCCGTTGTAGTTGTAGGTGTACTCTCGGGTCCCGTAACCACCAGTAGCATCAATCAAGCGACTCAGCTTGTCGTAATTGAAAGTTTGGCTATAGCTACTATCCATTACGTCTGTAATTGAATCGACATTACTATTGGCCGTATAGAGATAACTGCGGTGCATCGCACCAGCAACCTGTACAGACTCCAATTGATAGTTCATGTCGTAATGGCGCTCTTCCCAAAGCCCATTTCCATGAGTCAGATCAGTTACAGGCCCAAAAGGTTTCCGTACCAAGTCAGAGACTAATGTTCTGCTGTTAACACCATTATCCAATGTAATGCCAATGACCTCTCCCGCTACATTGCGCTGATATACCGCTTTGCGGCCACTCGGGTACTCGATACTCGCCAATAGCCCTGCACCATCATAGGTGTAATTGGTTAACAAGGTGCGACCATCCACAATTAGTTCTTGGCTGGCTAGCTCACCACTGGCTGTGTAACTGTATTTTGATACGCCAGAAGCGTCTGTAATGGAAGTAAGCTGCCCTACCCCATACAGCGCTTCTGGTTCATCGTAGCGGAATGTCACGCTAGCATTAGGTTGACCATCCACAGTGATTGAAGAAAGGCGATTAAGCGCGTCGTAGTGATAAGTGAAAACCTGACCGTTGGCATCTGTTTTACCGATCAGGTTTCCAGCCTTGTCATAAGTGTAATGAGCCGTGCCTGTGTCTGGGCTTTGTACTGAGAGAACATCGCCATATCCGTTGTATGAATAGTAAGTTCTCCGCCCTCTTGGATCAGTGACTCTCGTTACTAACGCATTATCGTTATACTGCATTACAGTGGCGCGGTTAACAGGGTCAATTGATTGGAGCAGGTTGCTAAAACCATCATAGCGGTAGGCATAAGCATTTCCAGAAGGATCAACTTTGCCCGTCAGGTTGGCTGTCTTGTCATAGGAATAGGTATAAACATTTCCCGTTCCATTTGTTGTTGATGAAAGCCAACCATTCAAAGTGTAACTATGCAGTTGCTTCCATTGAGCAATACCACTGTTATCTTTCAGCTCAACTTGCTCAATGTTTCCTAGTAAATCTCGATTAATGCTTTGTCTATTTCCATTTGCATCAATCACGGCCATAAGCTGCTGAGCAGCATCGTACTCATAAGTGAAAGTGCTGTTGGTTGGTAAGGTGATAGATACCAAGAGTCCTGATTCATCGTAAGAGTACAATGTAGTTCCATCTGGACCAGTAGAAGAAATCATTTGACCTAACGTGTTGTAGTTAAGCGAGTAGCTTACTCCATTGGTATCTGTGACGCTCTGAGCCCTTCCATGAGCATCGTAATTGTCAAATGACACTACGTGCCCAAGAGAGTTGATAACTCGGCTTAGGTTGGCTTGAGCGTCGTATTCAAAGCGCGTTACATCATCAACATCCACCCGAGGACCATCCACTGATTTCAGTTGTCCAGGAACACCAAGAGAGTCTGGATAATATTCAAATGCCCACTGCCTAACATCTGAGTTGGTTCGGTCAATCAATTTAAGCGTTAACAGCCGCTGGTGGTCGTCATAGGCAAATTCTTGGACCAAGTATGACGATGTAATTTTGGTTGGTTTTGGGAACTCTGAATGCCATTGTGTTGTGATCGTATCACCAGTCGAGCTTGTCCTCGAAATTTCAAGCCCTCTTTGGTCATATTGGTAAGAGAATGATTGGCCTTCTTCATTGATAATTGACTTCAACTCACCGTTGGCATCGTAGCCAAACGACTTCGTACCACCAGCAAAACCAGTACATGCAGCACCCTGTATACTGTCAGGCTTTAATTTTCCGTTATAACGACTAAACAGATAATGTTGTTCGTGACCTAGAGCATTCGTTACCGTAACTGAGCCATCAGGGTTGTATGTAACACTTGTCCTATCAACACCACTGTTATGTTCGCTCAGAACAGCGCGACCAGAAGGATCATAAGACCACGTAGCAAATCTGCTTCCCTTTTCATCCGTAAGGCCAGTCAAAAGGCTTTGGTTTAAACTGTCTTCATAGTGGTAACTTCGCTGATTGGCATCCGGTTTATGCACTGCAACTAACAATTCATTCGAATAATCGTAAGAGAAGGTTTGTCCAGCAGGGTCGATTATCTTTATGATCTTCCCTTGATCATAACTAAACCTTAAAGTCCGGCCAAAACTGTCAGAAACAGAGTCTAACTTACCGTTGGTATAATTCAGATCCAGCTCATTTCCCGATGGATGAACAATACGTATCAACTGACCATTACTATCATATAGTTCGACAACACCATCAGCTCTCTGATATCTCCAACCAGAATCTTTGTATAACCGATCATCACTTTTCCATGTTGGCATCCAAACCGCATTTGTCCGGTAGAATGCTAACTCTTTCCCATCTGGCCGATGCAAGACAACCATATTCTCTCCGTGACTTTCTTTGTCAAAAATCACTTTGTTTGAATAGTTGTGGCTCCATCCAATACCAACATCGCTTTGTTTACCACTCAAAGCTAACTGGCTGTTGTAATGTCTTGTGAATACAAGAGGCTCCATACCAGCGCTTACATAATCGGTTTCTTGCTGATATTTATTACCAGTAGCTAGGTTGATAGGGTTTCCAACGCACAGTTCTGTTTCTGGTTTACCAAGATCTCTATTGAGAAGTGGTGAATCAGTCATCTCCCCAGGAATTATGAATTTTGTCAGTGTAGTTCCAGAGAGAGCTCCAAAGTAACAAGTGTCTGGGTCATAACTACCTGGAGCATCACTACGATGCATACACAGCCATGAGATTAGTCTTCCATCACTATACGTTTCACTCGGGTATAGCTTTTCACTCACATAGCTGTGAGTCCTTGCGAGCTCGTTAATTCTAGAGTCCCTTAAAAATTCATGCGCTTGCTCTGGGAGATCAAATCTCATTGCATCAATTTCTGAACTACCACTGGCATTGATACGCCACTGAGCAGAAACAGCACTAGGAACTATAAGTGCTAACAAACAAGCTCTTGCGATTAAGTTAGTATGAAAATGATCCACTGGTTTCTAAAGTCCATTAATTACTTTCTACACGGACTCTATTATCAACTTAATCAAAGAGATTAACTTCATGCTTAACTGCCTATACGGGCGCATACAGACATGAAACAATGGCTAATATGGAAGCGGGTTTTAATTGAATCGCTCGACTTTGTTTTACTGCTCATAGCAGTGAAACGAAGTTGAGTGATCAGCGAAGCCGCATCAGCGGTGAACGCTACTGATCATATATAGATCCATAGGATCATAAGATCATGCAGCGTGTTAGGTAGCTTAATATCAGGAAATTTCCTAACTTTAAGCTTTGTTTCTGTAAGCTAAAGCTTAATATTAGGAAATTGAAGCTTAATATTAGGAAGTTCATCTCTATCACATAGCTTAATATTAGGAAACACACCTATATCTAAGCTTAAAATGAGGAAACGCCTTAATCCGTATATATAGCTTAATTTTAGGAAAAAGGCGTTAAAGCAATAGCTTAATTTAAGGAATTGGATTACTTGGAGGGCTTACCAGTACGAAGTTCGGAGAGCTCTGATGCCATGCCACCACCAAATGGGCCATGACTGGTTTGTTGGGCCAAGCGCTTCGATTCCTCAGATAGAAGGGAGTCATCTCTGTGTATCAATCCTGGCTCTTCTGAAAGACGCGATAACCGTCTTTTAACTGGTTTATCTGCTCCTGGCTTTTTCTCATTCTCACTATCACCGTCTAATTGATCATTTCTAAGTTGGATAACGACTTCTTGATCAACGTGCAATAGTGAATTGTTACTCCAGTGCAGCCTTATCGGTTTTCTCCACTGCTGGTCAAAAGGCACATAGTTAGCTTTGATATGACGCAAACGAGTCTCTTGTACCGTTCCATCTTTCTTGTCTATCAACTGATCTAAATACAGATGAAGCTTTGACTTTGAGAGTGTGGATGATAAACCAGAGCCAGAAACACTGTTTATGATGTCCTTCCCTCTGCTCACATCTTTTGTCGGATGGTGAACCACAAGAACAGCAACATCTGCTTCATTGGCAATCCTTTCCAAAACAATTCTGATGTAATAGTCATCGACTACAACATCAGCCGAACCAATAGCATCGCGCAATGTATCTATGATTACTAAATCGTACTCTTTTGCTGTGGCAATAAGTTTCTCCAGTGCTCTGGATGCATCTTCCCACTCTTTAGTGTGTTTAGATGAGCCTGAACTACAAATTGGATCGGAATGCTTGTATATCCCAATGCTCGATTTCAATCGCTCTTTGATGCTGGTGGAGAACTCAGCCAAATGTGCTTTTATGCGCGGAAGTGTCCCTGGCAATGAATCTTCAATCGGCCATATCAAGGTTCTAAGTACTTTGTTTTCACCATCCCCTACACCAATTAATGGGTACTCTGGCAAAGCCAACTCATATGCTATTGATAAGGACAAATAACTTTTACCAGAATCAGGTGGCGCGATCAGAAAACCGACACTACCTCGAAACAAACCTTTCAAAATTTGTTCTTTGTTCGAACTCGCTAAATTTTCATCTATATCTTCTTCACTTAGAGCGATCACATCCTCATCGTAGAGCACTGTTGTCATATCGTTACCTCTTCTTTCTCTTCATCGCCCAGGTACAACAGCATAATATCTTGCTTACCATCGTCACGTACTTTCTCTTGGAGTAGCAATCGAAAATCCCGCAACAGTACATCCTTTTTTAAAATGACTTCGGCCATAGTGTTATTGATATGGCGACTTAGGTGTTGTTTAGACACTCTTACCTTGTTGGCATAGTAATCTTTAATAAGCTGGCTAAGATACTTACCATGTACGTATTCACGTTTATGGGCATCAATATACTTGCAGAAGTCGGTAACAGCGTGTTTTCCGGTCAGTTGCGGGTAGACTTTTAAAAACCGTTTTCGACTGATCGCTCCTTCTTGTCGCAAAGACGCCGTGAACGTCTTATGGACCCCGACCATAAAATGAGTGATCGTATCAGCCTGATAGATCCTTTATTTTTAATCCCATCCAGTACTAGTAAAGGAATGTAGTTACTGTCCACCAGCTTCATTCGAGTGTGGTAGTGAGGTAGCGTTTCACCATCCTTCTCGTAATCCAAGACCAGTAGCATTTGCGATAGCCTTTGAAGTCTTGTCATTACCGTGTTCTTGTTGGCCTTTTGATTTTTCAGGTTCAAGAACTCAAATAGTGTTGTGAAATCACAAAGGAAGTAGTCGTATACCCCACTAAACATTTTTGTATCGAGAAGGTTGTGGTATTGGTGTGACAACTTATCCAGTTCGACATTAATCTGCGCGAGCTCAATAGCCTGGCGAAGCGTTAAGCCAGATAGGTCTACGTACATCCCCCCTACACTAACGATCCCTTCCAGTAGATGTCTGTCATCGGCCAAGCAGACAGCACTGTATACGTCGATTCTAACGGCATCGAATTCACGTTTATTAGTCCCCTTCTTCCAGTATGGCTTTGACAAGCTGGTGGATAGAAGAGGCCTTTGTGCCAGTAGCTGTTGCTCAAGTTCAGCCTTGTTACCACTGATCCTTGTAATTAAGTCTCGCGGAATTCTACCTGGCAAAAAGATGCAATCCATTAACGTAGTAGTCGATGGCCTGCTGCCAAATGCCTCGTTGACTATCTCAGCAGGGAAATACCCTTCTAAATTGTCTGTGTTACTACTCATTTTTTTAATACCGTAATATTTTTTTGAAGCATACCACATACCTTAAAAAGAGGAAAACAAGCCAAATAGATGTGATTTATACCTTAAAAAAGGACAATAGAACGCTTTACATTTCACGTTATAGCTTAATTTTAGGAAATGTTCGACCATACCTTAATTTTAGGAAAAGCCAGATCACGCTCTTAGGCATTGCTACATAAGACTTTCACATGTGAAAGTGGGCTAAGCGTGTTTCTGGGTCACGGTTGCATTTTTTAATTCCATGATATTATGGAAGTGTAAGTTGAATTGAATGAGGGCTTGACGGTGATGCGAGATAGCTTTCCAGAGTCAATTAAGGAGAAGAAAAATGAGACACGTACTTAACATAGTTGCTTTAGCAGTGATTCTTCTTGGCGTTGCTATGATTGAAACAAACGGTAATCAATGGGGTTTAGCTGTCGTCAGCGTAGCGGTTGTTTTCTGGTTGATGCCTCTGCTTAGGCTTGTTCATAAAAATGCAGTAGTAGCGGTAGTCTTTTGGTCTGGCGTAGCTTACTTTTCATGGCAGGTTGCCGTAGTTGCTCTTTTGGCTTTTTTTGCCTTTACAGCTGTCTTTCTTGTAGTGAGCGGGGATGTGAAATTAGAGGCTCCAAGCGGCGTTGTTAATACAAACAAGAAAAAAACAATTAGCTTATCTCGCCCCTTTCCATATCTTCGTCATGAAATTGCTAGTATCGGTTGAAAGGTACTAGCAATCTACCCAATAGCTGAACCTGTCGAACATCCTGGTTATTGCACCAACGGCTTAGTCCTGCTTTATCACATTGCTCTGGCATTCTTGCTATCCCAGATTTTTTTGATGTTGCAGAGTATTGAAACGCAACTTGCTTTTAACCAAGCAAAATGTGGCACCTAAGATGGTGCTTGCGGCTAAATAAGCAACGGAGATAAGCGTGATGCGATCCCAATCTAAAGGTGAAGTAGAACCAGTAAAATGGGTTACAGCAGCAAACTCCAGAGCTAGGACTAAAATACAAAGCATGGATACAACCAGTGTGCTTGGTGTGTTTGAAGGTTTGTTCATAATGTACTCTCCAGTAATCACGAGTTTATTTAACACTTCGACCGACACAGGCCAAAGCAGGATTCATCCAAAAGCCAGCAAACGAGCTAAACAACTCAGCTTGTGTTCGCACGTACTCTAAAATTAAGTCACATGCAACCCAACGTCGCCCCGCTCTCTCCGCTGCCAGTCCGGTTTTATTGCTACCAGAAAAGAGATCAACCACCAGCTCATCTTCATTGGTTAGGAACTCAATAGCGAATGATGGAATGTCTGTAGGAAACATTGCAGGGTGTGGTGGTAAACCCAATTCCTTGGCTATCTTCCTTACAGCTGATGTATCAGCACAGCGATGACCTCGTTGGATTATGTTTTTAGGGATCTTGCCTTGCGTTTTATTGGAAAAGGCATTCCCTCTTAATCGGTAAGCACCATCACCGTAAGTAGCGATACGACTATCGCCCCCTTGTTCGAGTAATTTCTTATGTTGCTCAGTGTGCTCTACCAAAACTCTTCGGTTATCAGAGCGAACTCGGTCTGGATCGTTCGTAAACCAGTAAACAGGTTCCCACGCGGAACAAAGCTGCATACGGTTAACGCAAGCCCATTGGGTTGGAGCTGGTGGCTTGGATGTGTTTATCCAGGGCCAACGGTCCATTAATGAAAGCCCTAATCGATCATTTAGAGCTAAGACCATACGTTCAAGGTAAGTTGAACGCGAAGGGCGTTTACTTTCAAAAATGTCGTTACTCACGTTGAGTACCACAGAACCCCCTGGCACCAAGTTTTCTACAATTGGTTCCAAAGACTCGGTGATAAAGTCCACCCATGCCTGTTCACTAACATTCCCATACCCGCGCTCGATTTTTAAAGGATACGGAGGGGATGTCACACAAAGGTGGATTGGTTCTCCAAGCTCTGTGAATACCTTTTTGCTATTTCCCCAAATAGCGATGCCTAGATTTGTTGAATATGCGACAAGCTTTACTTCGCCCATTGCTTCATGAAGCCCTTTTTTATTTTTGTTTGCCAGCTTCCATACACCACGCTCACCGTCCACTTTTTGGATGATATTCATGGACTTTAATGTTTGCTGAAACCAACGGATTTTTCTTTTGATAGGGCTGTGTTGTGCCTTGGCTTTGCCGATTTCGGCTTTACTATTGATTTCAGCCTCTGATAGCCCGGCTATACTCGCTACCTTCGCATATAGCTCTGCATTGGTCATTGGACCATCAGCTTGTGCATAAGCTTCTTCCACATGGAAAAGCTCCAGCTGCCCCTGCATGTTTGGTTTCATTTATGCTCCAGACCAATATTAATAATTCATAGAATCATTTTATAGCTCTTTAAATAAAATGGCAATATCTAAATCCTGTAGAGATGTCGGTATATCTCTTCGATGGAATTGAACTAATTGGATAATGGGAGCTCTTTAAAGTGATTCATTGTTGAGTTTATGGCGACTTAGCTAGGGTAACGTTTTGTAAAATATGAGATTCCTGCCAACTTATGCCACAGACTTTCACATGTGAAAGTGCGAGTTGGATCTTCTTTATCTATAATGAGATCCTTGCGATGTTCTGACAGAAAATTTTATGTTCATTGATAAGATCTACTATATTAACTATTACTTATCGTGAACCTTTGAAAGCAACTTATTTATTGGGTAAATATTAGTGTTTAAATTAAATACACTGCACGAAGCTGTGCCTGGCGTGGATCTAGATAGCCTGCCAGACATTAAAGCAGTAATAGGCCAAGCAGAACCGCTTGAAGCAAGTATGATGACGGTAATTGCATATCGTGAAATGCATAACGCCAACATTTTGAACCTTAGTGAGCGAGAGCGATTTTTTTTGAGTATGTCTTTGATGAAATGCTTTGTGGAGAAAGGGCTTCTATCGTCAGGTGATATGATGAAGTACCGACTTTCACATGTGAAAGTCGGCTGAGGATTTAGTGGATTTGTGTCGGTTGCTGGCACATTGGACAAACGTTACCGCGATAGTTAGGCAATACCAAAACTCTACTTGCCACGTTAACTAAGATTTTGTAGAGCAACATTCTCGCCGTTACCAAACCAACTGCAAAACACCCACCGTAACCAACAACTCTATTTTGAGCAGCTTTTAAGTACTCTTGCCCTATGAGTTCTTCTGCGTTCTCGTAGTTTGTAAGTTCGGTCATAGTTGTTAGATAGACACCTCTAATCTCTTGGGCAAGGAATGCCGCAACACAAAAGATAATGATGGTACACAGTATTCTTACATGGGTTAAGCGGGATATCCCCGCTTTAAACTCATAGTAGATATTGAATACAAGGGAGAACATAAGAGCAAAAAGTAGTGGCTCTGGAAGCGTCAGCTGGTGGAGGTATATCCGGATCAGGCTGATATAGACAAAAATACCAAATACATTCAAAGCCAATGTGCTTACATCCCTACCCAGTTGGTTGTTAATGGATAGTTTCACTTTTTACGTCTCCATTCCCAAGGTGGCATTCTTTCTGCCTCCGGCAATGCCCATAAGCCTACACCATTCTGTTTTGCCTCTTGCTCGTAAGAAAACAGTTCAGTGCTTTTTGCATACCGCCTGTATACCCATGCGTTACCCGTTTTTACCAGTTGTCCGTTTACCCACAAATCATCGACGTAGATATGACCAACAATGCGGCCATAACGATCAACGTCGGTTTGTTCTACACGAACGACTTTCCCACCCACTATAGAAAGAAGGGCTTGTTTTGCTTTCTTTCCCCAGGGTTGTTTCGACTCGGGTGTGTCGATTTCTGCAAGTCTAATACGGTGTTCTTTTTTACCATCGGTACACTGATAGGTGCCAGTGCATGAGGCATCTGTGAGGACTTTTATAGTGTCACCATCGCTGACTCGTACCACCTTCCCATAAAAGGTTTCAGCCATAATTGGTGCATTAAAAACGAAGTAGAGAAGGGTGGTAGTTAGAATTTTTTTAAGCATGATTAATTCCTTACTGTTGTCCTGATAGAGCATTCCACATTTGTTTGTGTAATGCCGAAATAGCGGTATAGGCCCCTTTCATTTCTGGTCGCTCCAGTTCCTTCAAGAACCAAAGAGACCCTAAGAGAATCGCTAAACATCCACCAGCCAGCATTAGATCATTGAACGTCATGAATAGGCTGTACCCAGACAAGCAGACATTGCACAGCATCCAAATTTTAGTGAAGAGCAATCCAGTTGAGTGATAGGTTACAAGCAAGTACGAAATGAAAGATGCGCATACTAGAACTAAAATTGGACCTCCCAACCACGTCGTCCATGTTTGAGTACCAAGAGGCGAGGGTAGTTCTAGTAACCATACTCCAGCACTCCAAATTACAGCTGATGCCATCATGTAGGCTGCTGCCATTTTTATCATCATTTGTGGTTTCATAACACTCCTTACCTATTCCACTTTCACATGTGAAAGTTGTTTTTAGGTTGTTTTTTCATTTAATTCCGATCCATAGCTGTGACGGATACTGTCATCGTTGAACCAGAAGCCCTTTTTGGATGGGGACTTAGTAGTCTCCAATCAAAAAGGCCCCAATTACTGGGGCCGCTTTCACATGTGAAAGTCAATTTGTGCTGATAGAGATAAATACTGACTTTGTGCCATTTACATCTTTCAGCCATGACATTGCACCATAATCTCCATCGACCATCGCGCTGTACCGTTCCCGCACACCTAGACCACACAAGAGGTCATCAATCGCTGTTGTTGGGTCACAGGATGGACGATATGTTTCTTGCCAATGGATATCTCCAGATTCGATGTATGCCTCTTTGATATGGAAGTACTCGCCATTCCAAGTTGTATATAACTTGTCGTCATTTCCAGAAAACAAACGTGGATATATAGCACCGTTTGAATTGAGCTCTGTGACGTTACTTGCTATGGATTGTTCTAATGTGGCAAACATTAGCTTCTCTGTTCTGATGGTATTGCCAACAACATTGTCGCGTTGACGCCACACAGCATGAACATCTCCATTGGTACTGGTTAAGCTAGCTTGCCCTGCATCGGCACTTATATTGGGAATGCCTGAGATAGGAGAGTAACCATTGTTGTCACTACGCCATGTTACGCCGATTAGGTCAGAAGAACCCGACCCTCGGCTTTCAGACCATAGCGCATAGCTAGTAAGGTTAGTGTTGATAGATGCTAAACCACTCTTGACTCCATCATCATCAATAACGCTGCGTTCCACTACAGGCGTATTGAAGGGACCAAGTTTGACGGTATGTTTGGCTAGGACATCATTTTCATCATCAGCGCCCTTTTCGATACTTAGGATTTCAAGTACGCCAGGAGAAGTTTCTACTGAATGTATCGAGATAGCACTTTTAACTTCACCGTCACTGTTTGTTTTTATATTTCTCGAAAGTTCTGTCGTTGCAATGATATTGGCTTTTGTGCCGTCGTTGCTTAACCAGGCTATTGCCAATGCATTTGTATCGAAGCCAAAAATCGGAGTTTGCCAGATAACGATGCTTTGTCCTGACGGGTCAGTGAAGAGAGTGTTGTCGGTGATTTTTACTCGACTTTCCTCATTCGTAGCTGCCGCGTCAGTCATAAGTACATGATCAACTTCTAATGGTGGGGACCATTCTTGTGTTGTTGCGTCGTAATAGGAAACGTTCAGTTTCTGGTTGTTACTATTGTCTCTCTGTACCCATGTAATATAGGCATTACCATGATTTGAAAGGCTCATTTGAACAGAGCTCTTGTAGTGGTTTTCATCGACAATGAATGGTTGCCAGTCTGATCTTAGTATTTCACCAATATCGGCACTTATCTTGACTTTGTTAGGTACATTGCCATTCGCATAGTCTTCGATAGGGGCTACAGAAGCATATAGCTCATCCGGTTTGCCATTGTTGGCTTCTTCGACCCAGGCACTGTATAGAACAGCCGAACCATTTTCGTTTTGTAGCTGGATGACAGGAAGTGTTGCATCTCTTGTTGGAGAACTCAGTAACACTTCTTTTTGCCATTCTCGCTTAGCGACCGTTGTTGTTTCTGTTGAGTTGTCTTGGTTATTGCTTTCACTACCATTGCCATTGGAAGTAGTTCCAGTGCCTCCACTGGAACCACCACATCCTGCCAACACTGATAGTAGAGCAGCTGCTAAAGCTGTTCTTCTTAACATCAATTACATCCTCTGTTGTTAGTTGTTTTCGGATTCAATCATCATTTTTCGAATGATGGCCGCGATAGCTTGTGATGGCTGTGCCCCACGAATAAGCTGAGTTTTACCAGTTTGGTTATCTACGATGAAAGTCGCTGGTGTACCTGAAATGCCATTTTCAGTAGCTTGCTTCACATCTGCTGCTATTTTCAGGTCGTAACGGCCAGAAGCTAAACACTCTCGAACTAGGGAAGCATCGGCACCAACACTCTCAATAACTTCTGCCAAATTAGGCACTCCACCACCATTGCCTTGTGATTTGGCAAATACTTCGTCTAAGACACCCAGAATCCACGGTTGCCTTTTTGTTCAGCAACACATTCCGCTGCTAACGCTTCTTTTTCTGCCGCTGGGTTATGAAAACTCAATGGCAGATGTTTCCATTGCCAGTTGATATTCCCGTTACTTGCATCCACCACTTCTTTTGGTGTGTCGTGGAATTTTTTGCAGAACGGACACTCCAGGTCAGAAAATTCCACCAGCGTGAATCGAGCGTTCAGGTTTCCATATATGCGTTTATCGTCAGGCACTTGTTCGGGAGCTGATTCGTATTTTGCGTATTTAGCCTGAATATCCTGTTCGCGTTTCTGTTGAACGAAATGTTCCAGTGCTTTTTGAACTGCATTGTTAAAGCGCTCTTCTGATTTAAAGCGATAGTCACTTTCTAGTTGAGTAATCTTCGACTGGAGAGAATCGCGCTCTTGAATGAGCAACTCTTTGGTCTGGTAAATTTGATATCCCACTGTAGCGACAGACGCTCCCAAAATTAGGGTCATAGCAGCACCAACGGCCAGTAGCTTTTTCTGCATTGGACTGAATGATTTTTGTTGTTGTGGTGTGGTTTGTTCTGACATTACATTTTGCTCTTAGTAAACTTTTACAGTTGCCAATTCATGAATCAGGGTTGAAGCTTCCATTTTTGCGCGTTGTGTTAAGCGCTTAACGATGTCTTCACTTGGTGAGTAATCAACGAGGTTTGTTTCTTCTATAACATTGCGAGAAATAGAGTGTAGGCTTCCTAAACCATCAATTAACCCAATCTCAAGCGCTTGCTCTCCATTCCAGATCAATCCAGAGAACACTTTTGGATCGGCTTTGAGTCGTTCACCACGGCTCTCTTTTACTCGCTCGATGAACTGCTGGTGGGTTTTCGATAGCACTTCCTTCCAGAAGCTAGTTATCTCTTCTGAAAGAGGGGAGAATGGGTCTAACAAAGCTTTGTTTTCACCAGATGTTATAGCTCGTCTTTCAATACCCAATTTTTCCATGAGCCCGGTAAATCCGAAGCCAGAACTGATGACACCAATAGAGCCAACCATACTTGCTTTGTCCGCATAAATTTTGTCTGCGGCCACGGCGATGTAATAGCCACCAGATGCACCGATATCATCAATTACAGCGATAACTTGTTTTTCTGGGTATTCTGCTTTTTGAGCTTGAATCTCTTCGTATATTCGACCTGCTTGCACAGGGCTTCCACCAGGACTGTTTATTCGTAGAACGACAGCTTTTGCATGGGGATTTTTGAAAGCAGCCTGAATGGAAGGTATTAGATGATCTTCATCTGCAAGTGAACCCGCAGCGATTTCTCCTTTGATATTAATGAATGCAACATGTGGAGTGTCAGCTTTGGATGTCTGCCAAGGTAGTCCTCCTGGATTTGAAGCTACGGTTAGAAATGCAACTATCATAAGGACAAAGCCAAGGGAGCGAATCAACTGAATCCCTCTTCGCCATCTTCTGTCTTTTACCTGTTCCTTATGGAGGGTAAAGACCAGATCTTTAATCATGTCTTTTTCCCATGCTTCTGGTTTATTGTTTTCACTCATGTTTATTCCTTAGTTGTGGTTTGTTTTCGACCTGGGTGAGGTGGAACCAGAAACAGCTCCCATTCTTCCTCGGTTAATTTGTTCTCTTTCGCTAATTCAAGTTTGTCGGCTTGTTTTAACCTCTCTGATAACGTGGATTCCGCTAACCCGAAATAAGTAGCGACTGCCGCAACGGAAGGGTATCCCTTGCCATTTATCACAATTTCAACATCGGCTTTTCGATTAGGGGGAATAGCGTTGAGTACCTTTTCCCAGTCCATATCTGAAAGCTCGTTACATCGTGCCTTTTCCAATAATTCTCGATGTCGAAGTCTCTGGTAGAGAGCCGAGTACGTTAAGTTAGCGGCTTCGGCCAGATGGTTTAACGTGGGGTAGGAATCACCTTTATAGGTGATAGGTTTGTTGGCCGCCTTTGGGCCCTTGTTTGGAGCTGGTGGTTCAGATAAGACTGAGTTCCAGTTCTCATCTGTCATAGTGTTGGTTTGGTAGGCTTTTAATAGCCCTTTATCCCTAATCCTTGAATAGAGAGTCCTTTCTGCTTTACCAGTTTGTTGGGCCAGTTCGGTTAAACTAGCGTAGGGCTTTCCTTTGACGTAAATAGGTGAACTCTTTCTTCGCCTTGCTTTACGTTTTTTAGTCTTTTTTTCTGGGCAAAATGTGCCAGCTTCTCTTTGTTCTATGAAGACAGAGCTAGTTTCTGCGTTGAAGAACTCATCCGCTATTCTATTTTTAAGCTCCGTTGCCCTGGCTATGACGACATCAAGCATTCGATCAACAGCCACAGCATTTGCTGCACTATACGGAACCAGTTTTCCTTCGCGGTTGCGTTTAAGGCTAAGTGCTTCTGCTTCTCGGCAAAGCTCTGTACATTGAATAGCGAAATGTCCGGTATCTTTCATTAGGTATGATGAAATGATGCCGCTCATTTTCCTCGTGAATCTTGAAGTCATATATTGAACATGCCCATCCATCAATTCCTGGCTTTCTATACCAAGCTTTCTGGACAGCTCTTCAATATCTTTTTGTTTATAACGGAAAGCCGAGTGTTTTAAGCTTTGTGCATTACGAATAAGCTCTTGACTCGCGCCATGTCTCTCCAAGTCGGATATTAGGAATGGGGCCAATAGATCCATGCGCACTACACTCCAACTCCAATGACCTTCAAGACAAATAGGCATAGCATTGAATAGAAGGGGGTTAGCAGTAGAGATGCCATGACCATACCGAATACTCGTGCTGGCATTTTTTTAGCGTACATAACCATCCAAGGCATCATTGCACATAAGGCAGCGATCATTGCTCCACCAGCGCCAAGCTCAGGGAAAAGCACTGATTGGATAAGGATAAACAGGCATTGAGCATAGCCAGCTTGATTCAATGGCTTGTTACTAAGGTTTTCTTCACTTTTTTCTGGTGTTTGAGTTCTTTCCACATTTCGCTCCTTACGCCAACTCTGGTTCACCGAAGTATTGACGGTATAAGTCGTGATCATTCGCTAACAGACGCTTGACTGTGCTTTCATCAATCTCATTAATTGCCATGATTAGGATTTGGTCTTTCCCAATCACACTCATATCTACAGTGAACCAAGTGCCTCTGACCGATTTAGCAAGAATTTGTAGGTTCCAAGGCACTTTTATCTCGTTGGCCGCAGTGATGTTTGAAACCTTAACAACCGTTGCATCCTTCCCGAGCCAGCGTTTGTTATCAATGACAAGATCCATATTGTCGAACGCTGATTTGGCTGCTTTTTTGCGGATTTCTATGATGGAGTTTGAGCCTCCATTCTTGGCCGCAAGCCAAAGAACTACCCCTAATGCTGTACAGGCGACGATAGGTTTACCTGCAAGACCAGCAATTACTCCGCCGATAGATATCAGCAACATCATTGCTTTATTGATTCTTGTTAATGGCATAAGCCTCCTTTGCCATGAGAGTAACGGATAAACAGCAAAAGCTTCTCACGGCAACATGCCCAATAAGGGCAACTGAGAACTCAATGAAACAATCCCTCACACGAACAGGACGTCTTTATTAGTCCTTGCCTAATAGCCTGATATTTGTAGTAGAGAGAGACGACTTTTTTTTCATTCAGTAACTTTGTTCTGATGTAACGAACCTTGTTCTTTCCGTCGGGCTGTGGGACAACCGTTCTAACGTACCCGTAATCGGATACCTCTAAGTTGTATTGATTTTTAAGAATCACTCGGTATACAGATAGCTGGATTACATCCGATTCAAAGATCCTGTTATCTTTCCTTAACTTGGTATCCAGAGGGATAAGGACTTTCTTTTTTGATAAAAAAACTTGATCGACTCTTCCATGCAGAGGTACAGGTAGTGCTGTTGCCACATCTTCTTCACAAAGAAACAGAGTTGCGTTTCTCAACTCTTTTGGCATGTTTTCTTCACTCCACCAGCTGAGCACCTCATGCAAATGCTTTTTCCGCCATAGGTCTACTTTGGCAATTAGAAATGGAGCGACAATCAGTGAAACTAACAACAAGACTATATTCATAAGATACTCTCGATTACTTTACAGTATCATTGTATAGCCCTTTAATTATTTGTCACGTAGCCACTTAGGAAGTACTAAGCATTTAGGTTCGGTATGAGGGAAGGGGTAGCGTGAAAGACTTTTAGGGCAGGGAAGAGCCCCGTGTAGAAGGGGCTATTGCAGCTGGTGGAGCACTAGTGAAGCAAAGAGGGGACTTTCACATGTGAAAGTCTACCGTCAGACATCATATCTAAGGTGTCTACATCCAAATTTGAGTCTCTTAGCCCTTTTCCTTCGTAGACGATATCTGGTGTGCAGCTTGATTTAAATACGCCGTGGGGAATATGATCGAAATCCCCAAGCCACATTCTAAGTCTGAGATCAACGATGTAGTCTCCTGGCAATGTAATCCAGCAATGAGGGGTTACTACGTCTCCTGACGACTTTTCTGTTACATAGCCGAACATGCAACAGTGTTCAACGTTGGCTTGTTTCAGAAGATGGCTTACTAGATAAGTCATTCCATCACAGTCAACCTGACAGTCCTCCAACACAAACAGAACTGTTTCTAACTCAGAAAACCATTCCTCATTGATCATTTGAAATTTCCTTTGTATTTATCTCATTCTCAAAAGGGTACGGCTTTCTTCTTTCCGCCAATTCAATGTCTGCTCCGCACTGTTTACATAACCCCTGTTCCTTTGCACAGCTGTCGCAGACTGCATCAGTAGCAGTTGAGCCGAACTGCATTGTTTCTTCGCAAACACCACAAGGTTTTGATGTTATCGCAGCTCCTCCTATTCGTTGAGAACGAGCGTAATAGCAACATAAACACAAATGCATGGACTCTCGTTTTTCCTTTTCGACGTCAGAGGTAATCCTTTCGGCAAGTTGGAGTATGTGCTGGATTTGTTCTTTAGCTCTTTTGTTTCTATATGAAATTGTTGAGCGTGTAATTTGTTCTTTCTGCTGCTGCATGTCTACCTCCTGAAAAAGGCAATCTCCCTAAGCAAAATGCTTGGGGAGAGCTAATTAGTTCTCTGGGTGTATGAACAATAGAGGTTCGCCATTGTCGAGTATATAAGGCGTTTTAACTTTAGATTCACCTACCTGTATGTTCCCAGATGCTACGTAAACATAAGCCCAAGAGGGAAGTTTTCCGCTTACAAGTGAATATATTTTGTCGCTTGGGACATGGCTACCTTTACCGGGAGTAACTCGGAATCGGTTGTAGTAAACACTGTGGTTTGATTCAAAAGCATACGAATCAATTTCATCGACTCCGACAAAGCTAGGGGCCTTTGCTTCGCGGGGTTCAAAGACTTCGGTTGCTATGTAGCAGAGATCTACATTTGTCATGCCTGGTTTGTATATGGGGCAACCGTATTCTTCACTGTGAAAGTAGAACTCTACTTTGCGTTCGGAATTGCCATTTGTTGCTTCATACTCTAATCCCATTTCTTCTAGCGTTGACTCAATGGCCGTTTTCATTTCAAACAAAAGTTTTTCTTGAGCATTTTTGGTGGATGACGCTTCGGACTTTGGCATCCATGCAATTACGCTGTTTCTGGATGCTGTGTCGGGCTGCTCTAAAAGAGAGGTGACAAGCCCCAATCCTAACCCTGATGTTAAATCTAGGTTCGCGCCGAAGGAGGAGGTAAACAAAAGAGAGTTTGTCGCAGCGCTGCCTGCAAATTGCAAAGACTCGTAATTCTCTCTTGGGACGTATTTGTCACTTACATCGTACAATCCACCAGCCTGCGCGATGTTATATGCACGACTGTGTGATTCATCGTATGACACTGGTTGGGAGGTTGACGCACAACCAGTCATTATTACCGACATTATTGACACGCCTAAACCTATTAGTTTTCCATTTATCATTACCTAACTCCTAAGTTGTTTTTAGGTTGCTTTTGTGTTCCTTTAGTGAACAATGCAACTTTACCTTATCTATCAAAACACTACCTTAAAGGCACTTTGCTTTTCTTGACGGCATTCAATCTATTTTTATGCATACCCATCATTCAATCTAAATGTTGTCTTTGGGTTGCTTTTCGATATCTCACGTTGAAAAGCCAAGTCCGTTTTCGGTTTGCCTTTTAAGCTCATTATATGACCTTATAAAGATGATGCAATACACTAATTCACGGCTGGTTAAAGTAAATGTCAGTACGGTCGATTAAAGAAAATCAGTGTCCTATGCTTTTTATTGGACGCTCAGAATTGGCTTGGAGAACCTTGTATGGAATTTGTCGTTATTACTTTCTTTGGATTAGCTATATCCACGCTGGTGGTGCAATACACTTCTCGGCGTACTAACGGAACAACGCTAAGTTATTCCCAGTCTTTTAAGGTCGTCTTAATTCGCAGTGGAGTGGCTGTGGGGGCTGGGTTTTTGATTGGTAGATTGTTCTCAGTAGCGATTTCAAAAGGCTTTCTGAATAAGGATGTTTTGATAGAACAACCTCTGGTTGTTGCAGGTATAGTTGCGTTTTGCGGCCTAGCTTCGTTCCTGGCATTTCAGTGGGGTTACTCAAAGATTTCCGGCAAACAGGTCTCTCTGTTGTCAGCTCTCAAGTTCGCAGTCAAAGAGATAGGGTACTTTATGTTACTGCTTGCTGGAGTGTTTGTTCTTTCGTTAGCTCTGTTTGGTATTGTGGAGGTTATGGCGAGTAATGGTTCTGAGTTGTCTATCCGGTCTTGATTCGATGTGTGATGTTATTTCGGTGCTCGGAAACATCACCAAACCGGGTTCTAATTCATTGATTAGCCTCTAGTGCTATTTATCTTCTTTGCTTTCACCAAAGCAGTTCCTATGGACCGAAGGAAACACAACTAGGTAGTACCAAGCATTACATAAAGCCTTCGGTATATTCAAGACATTCATATCTGCATGATTTTTTATGACGTTCATCGTATGGCGATAGTGAGCTGGATACCACGTTTGCAAAGGTAATAAAGCTCGCAATGCTTGAGAATCGGACTTCTGAACTGGCCGCAAGGCAAGTATACACATTGATTTTCTGGATTAACGCAAGACCAGCAAGTAGTTTCGTTTATTCTAGGACCTGCACTGTTGGAGTATTTAGGTTGCTAATTGGTAGAGCTCCCTAATTTGGTTTTGGGGTAGGTTTGATACTGATTCATAGACATAAGGTGTGATCGGTTAACTGATCGGGTTTGTATGTTAATTGGATTGGTGTGTTCTGGTGCGTCATTTGCGTTTTATCACGCTATGTTCTGGTGCGTCATTGTTAAGGCTCTCGTTCGAATTTTACCTGGCAATCATGTTTGGTATCCGATTGGTGATTTGTAGAGGGCAGCGTTGTGTTTGGTGGTGATCACCTAATGGAGGCAAGCTGATAGGCTGTAAGTCATTATTTCGACTCTGACATTAAAGCCTTTGCTGTGTCTCAATGCGGCTCTTAACAACGTGCAAATTCTGTGTATCAGTAAGGTTTGTTGTGAGGTGACAAATGATGTTTTTATCCACAGAAAAAGTGGATAAGTTTTGTACGAACGCCAATTGCTCTGTGTCTTGTGAGTGCAAATTATCCTTGCTTAACTTGCGTATAAAGCTACTAGTGATAGCAATCCCATAGCGAACGCACCGCTTAAACATAGTTGCAGCACACGACGGCATTTAACTTGTTTGTCTGTCATAAAGCGCTGTGTGGCACTCTCATAGGAGAAGTGAGCAAATTCACCTCGCAATGTATCACTGGTTCCGTTAAAAGCGTTAGAGAGCTTTCTAGGCACTCTCTCGTTGATCCTTTTACTCACTCGTGATCGTTTGATCATTTTTTCACATTTGCCTAATTTTGCCATTTCAGTAGCTGATACAGAATTCATGTTGGTCTCCTTGGTTCATTGTTCTTATAGTTCAACCTTTCGCTTATCAATAAGTTTTTCGTAGTCATTCAGAAGCCTACGGATCTTCATTAGTACATTTGAGCGTTGCCTTAGCACTGCGTAGTATTCTTCGGTCATTTTTATGGACTTGAACTCATCGTCAGTAGCTTTTTTGAATGCTGACAAGTCGTATTGATTGCCTGTCCCTTTCTTGAGGTATGTTGAATACACTTGGGATTTACCCCCCTTTGGATCTGGCTTGAAACGGTTTAAAAACCATTCGGCAGATAGGCTTCTTCCATTCATTCTTGCCCTCGTTCCGAATCGCCATTGATTATTTTCGTCCTCTTCTTCTCTGGCTATTCTGTTTGATGCCCAATGTACGTCTGCTCTTTTCTTTGCTTCAACAATAAGAACTTTCATCTCTTGCTCTAGTGCGGTTTGTATCTCTAGAACAAAGTCTCTTGATATTGCTTCAATGTCATCAAGGTACAGTTCAGATCTTTCATCCTCATTTTTGGGATCTAACAAAAGATCCCAGTCTATATTTGCCTTCTTACTGATTTTATCCGTACTCATTTCTTAGGCTCCTGAGCTGGCTTTAGCGTGGCTAATAGCAAAATTCCTAACCAATTCCTATCCAAATACCTATCTATCTGGAGGTTTTAACTCTTTTATCCAGATAGATAAGTACTCTCTTACGATAGATCGTGAATTAATTTTGTCAACGCTCTATCTATCTGGATAATTGGCTATCAATATCCTAGATATTGCACTCTTTGTGATTATGTATCAGTTTTATCCAGATAGATATAGGATTTCTACTCATAAATATTTCACTATACACCAGCGAAGTTATTAAAGGGTCTTGAGCAAATGCTTCGATTGTTGCTTTTTTTTCGTTTTTTAATCGAAAAGCAATCTAAACGCCCCTTTTGGGCAATTGTGGAGGCGGTCTTGGTAAATGTAGTGATGTAAATTGTCTCTCATCGGCTGAATTGCATCTAAAAGCCATCTTGTGATTACTTTTTGATTTAATAGGAGTGGGGCATGTTTGTTCTTGGTCTAGATATTGGATACTCAAACTTAAAACTTGCATACGGAGAGAAGGGTGAAGAGCCTAAGGTTGAAGTTCTGCCTGTAGGCGCTGGGCCAGCAGAGCTTATGCCTCAGCAGTTAATGGGAGGCGCGTCTAATTGTATCCTGGTGGACATAGACGGAGAAAAATGGGTCGCTGGGGTAGAGCCAGATCGATTGCAGGGATGGGAAAGAGAGTTACATGGTGATTATCCCTCAACCAAATCGTATAAGGCTTTATTTTTAGCTGGCTTACTTTTGAGCGGACGTTCAGAGATTGATGTTCTTGTAACTGGTCTTCCTGTTGATCAGTTTATGGATAAGTCTAAGAGAGATGCACTTGTTGAACGTCTCACTGGTGAGCATCAAATTTCACCTAAAAGAAAGGTGCTGGTGAAATCAGTTGTAGTGGTGCCTCAGCCTGCCGGAGCGTATATGGATGTGGTTAGTTCTTGCGATGATGAGGAACTGTTAGAAATCATAAATGAAGGTCGGACAGTTGTTATTGACCCTGGGTTTTTTAGTGTTGATTGGGTCGCTCTCGAAGAGGGGGAAGTGCGTTATCAATCTTCTGGTACGTCTCTGAAAGCTATGTCTATGCTTCTACAGGAACTAAATAGACTAATACAAGAGGACTATGGTACGGGACCTGGATTAGAAAAAATCGAAAAAGCTATCCGCTCGAATAAGAAAGAATTGCTTCTACACGGTTCGAAAGTTCCTCTTGGTGAGTACTTCGATAAGGCTGCGTCCAAGGTTGCTCCAAATGCATTAACGCCTATGAAGAAGTCTATGCGTGAAGAAGGTATGGCTGCTGATGCTGTGTTGCTTGCTGGTGGAGGAGCTTCGGCTTACAAAGAAGCTGCAAAAGAACTGTTCCCTCATTCAAAGGTTGTGGTTCCTTCCAACGCAGTGGCATCGAATGCTCGTGGTTTTTGGTTCTGCGGCTAGTTAAGGGGGACGTATGGCTAGTAGTGATTGGGATGGGAAAATTAGTAATTTCAAAGTCTCAGAGCAGGCATTTCCCGAGCTTTATCAAGAGCTATCTCAAATGCATCATAAGGAACGTTGTGACCGTCTTAGATGTTTAGCTATGTTAGGTATGTATGCTCTTAGAGGTGGGGCAATGACTACAGTCCAACACTCTAGCCCTCCACTTGAAGAGCAGGTTGAAGAGAAAAATAATAAGTTAGACAAAGCTAGGAATGGGTTGAAAGGTAAATTGCTGCAAAGTGTATGACGCAGATTGTAAATAGAGCGTTGTTCCAATAGAAAAGGGGTGAGAAATCACCCCTTTTTTAATCAATGAGCAAATTGCGTATTTCGGTGATTGCGAACGCTTGTTTCGGTTTATTCCGAACACCTGAACCAGCACTTTTTCTCTTTCCCTATTTTTACTCTAAGTGTTCGGATTGCGCCAGTTTTCTCATTGATTCTCCTCCCAGTTCTATTCGATGACTATTGTGAACTAGACGATCCATTAGAGCGTCAGCGACAGTGGCGTTGCCGATCATGTTGTACCACTCTTTTACTGGTAACTGGCTGATGACGATTGTGCTGCTGTTTTGGTAACGGTCTTCAAGCACTTCTAACAAGTGACCAGCATGCTCTTGAGTCAGTTTTTCCATCCCCCAGTCGTCGAGGAGTAGTAAGCCTTTCTTAGCCAGCGACTGAAGTTGTTTTTGATAGCTACCATCCAGACGACCTGCGGTCAGATCATCAAGCAAGCGAGTTAATCGGTAGTACCTGACGGTTTGCTGTTGGTCGCAGGCACTGGTTGCCAGAGCGCAACCAAGATAGGTTTTGCCAGCACCTGTTGGGCCTGTGATCAAGATATTCTGATGCTTGTGCAGATAACTGCCTGTTAACAGTTCGCTCATCTGTTTACGATTGAGATTTCGTCCCTCTTTGTAGATGAGTTGGCTTGGCTGGGCATCCACTCTCAGCTTTGCTTGTCGCTTCAAGCGTTGGATTTTGCTCTGATTACGGTTCAAGATTTCACTCTCCAGGAGCAAGCTTAACCGCTCCTCGAAGTCCAGCTCTGCGTAGGTGGTCAGTTGCTCTTGTTGCTGCTCTAACGCTTTCGCCGCATGACTTAAGCGCAGGGTTTTAAGTTGGTCATTGAGTGCGTTCATATCCTTTCTCCTAGTGATAACAGTTCGGGCCACGAACATTGCTGTGAACAAGGTTCGGCGTATTCGCTTTATCTTTACTCAGGTGCCCCTCACGATTGTTCTTGAGTAGATTGTTGACGAAGGTGTAATTGGGTTTTGTTAGCATCAGTGCATCTTTACAGGCTTGCTCTAAGCGCGATTCGCCATGCGCTTTGCTCAGATTGAGCAGCCCAAGGCAGGAGCGATACGACTGCTCGGGATGAGGCTTGGAGTTCAGCATCTTATTGACGACTTCCCGTGTGGCGGGGCCGATATTGGCTCCCCAGTTGAGTAAACGTCCAGGCGACCACTTTTGATGTTGATGATTACTCGGCATGTGCTCAGGTTGAGTGCTGTTTCCGCGCTCCCTTTGGCTACGTGGGTGCTGGGCGATCAAGTTACCTTGATGGTAGATTTGCACCAGACGGTTGGAGCTTCCAGTTCGACATGGTGGCCAACAAGTTGATGGGGAACCGAGTAGTAGTGACGGCGATATTCGATGTGATAATCAGGCCCAACCTTGGCTCGCTTGGTTTCAGTATATAGATATCGCTGCTTAGGAAGGGGCTTTAACGCGGGTTTATCAAGTTTGTCGAACAGCGCTTTGCGGCTTGCACCATAATGCTTCATCTCACGTTCGTTTAAGTCATTCATCAGCTCACGGATGGCAAGGTTCAGCTCTTTGAAGGTATAGAAGGTTTGATGGCGAAGTCGCATCATGATCCAACGTTCCACTAGGAGGACTGCATTTTCTGCTTTGGCTTTGTCTTTCGGTTTGTAGGGGCGAGCTGGCATCACGCAGTTTGATAATGATTTGCCAGTTTTTGATAGCTTTCATTAAGCCTCGGTTCATAACGGTTAGCTTTGCTGACCGCGCTGCGTAGATTATCGGGAACCAAGAGCCGTGGTACACCACCGAAGTGTTCGAGCGCATTGGCATGCGCCTCTAACCAGTAAGACTTACCTTGACTCGGGAAGGCTTCCACATAGGTGTAATTGGACGCTCCTAAGGTCGCCACGAACACTTCTGCTTCGCGCACTTCACCTGTATCAGGGTTGACCACTTGAAGCCGAGGCCCACAGTAATCGATAAACAGCTTATCACCTGCAACATGGAGCTGACGCATACTGCGCTTTTGGGTTTTGAACCAACGAGTGAAGTGCTCGCAGAACTGAGTGTAAGCGTAAGCTTGCTCTTGATATTGCTCATGGTACTCCTGCCACAACAACATCTTTGTCATGCCTTTACGCTTGAGTTCGACAGCGTACTGAGCGAAGTCTGGCATGACCTTGTCTCGACTGGCTTTCTTCGAATGATAAAGAGATTTAGTAAGGTCTGTATCACTGTAACCTTCTGGAAGAGGCCAGCCTATCTGACTTTGCTTAAAACGAGCGACAAGTTCAGAGACTGTTGCAAGACTGACATTGAGACAACTAGCAATACTACGGTAGGACAACCCACACTCGTACTTAAGGCGTAATATCTCTTTGATTTTGTTCATTGGAGTTCTCTTTTTAGCCATTGTCGCTTCCTTACGTTCTTGTTTAAGAAGTAAAGAATAGCGAGCTATTGATTTAAAAGAGAAAAAGGAAGGATTTCGGGCATTCCGAACGCGGTTTTCGCTATTCCGAACGCTGATTTCGGAGTTCGCTTAAAAGTGTTCGGATAATCGCGGAATGTGCGTTCGGATTAAACCGAAATAGGTGTTCGGGTCATACCGAAATGGCTGTTCGGAATGCTCCGAAATACGCAAAATCAAGCATAAGAATAGTTGCTTTCATGGGTGAGCGATTCTTCTTCATTTTTTCCGCTACATGCTTGGTTTTTACAGAAAGGGCAATCCACACTTGTTCTTTGATTAACTGATGTGAAGTAGTTGCACTTGCAGCTATGACAAGTTTCTATCATAGCTTCACCAGAACGCAGCTCTTGGGCTAAACACCACGCATCGGTGATGTCGAGCATCTGCCAACGAGTTCCTTTCATTCCAGGCGTCTCATTTCTAATAGCGCAATACATTTGGTAAGCCACATGGAGTGCATCAATGTTTATTGAACGAAGGGCCGCTTCGCCAGCTATATTGTAATAAAGCTGCATCAATAGAGACGCTTCAATCTTTGATGTATGGCTATGAATCAAAGTTGCACCTCCACGCGCAGTTCTACTCTTCCTGCAAATTTCAAGACCTTCATCTTCTAGCTCTTTGTACATTCTACGTACTTGCTTGTAGGTAAGCCCTGTTTCTACCATGATGATCTTGGTAATGTATCCAGCCAAAGCCATGTTCCTAGCCGATATCCATCGGGCCAAAGAGTTTGAATTACAACTCATTGCCGCCTCCCGTTGTAGTTATAGATTGTTGATGCTTCTTTAAAATAAGGTGTGTAACCCTTTGTTCGTCACTGTCCAGAATTTCTCTCACCAGCTCAGGTGAAAACCTGATCGAAAATGGCATATCCTGACTACATGCTAAGTTTCTTAGTTGATTATCAGAGGCTTGAGATACGATTTTTGTAAGGTTGACTGAGACCCCGAAAGTTTGCGCTGCAATATTAATGTCTTGCTGTGACACTTTTCCCATAAGCAGCCAATATGCAGCCCCAAATCCAGAGTCAGAAGAAGGCGTCAAACAAATTTGATCGAAGGATTGCTCCAAGTGTGAGATATAGGTTTTTTCTGGCGAGGAAAGCTTAAAAGAAAGGATCACACCTGATGATAAGAGCTCTAATTGATGCTTTGTAGCATCCGCAAGTGCTTCCACTGTTTCCAGTGGAAGAGAAAATTGCTCCGAGACTTCTCGTGGGTGGATTTCTGCTAGGTGCTTCAACAATGTCCATAAAGACAGATCAAATTCGTAAACATTTCTATCAGCCTGGGATTCACTAAGAGAGGCAATATTCATATTGTAAGAACATGAGTAGTCCATCCTAAATGCCCTCTGTATCCAAGTTTCTATAAATGGCAAGGATTCGACTGCCGTAATTTCTTGCTCTAGCTTCATCAGACCAGGTGTAGTAACGACCGATGCCTAGCTCCAAATCTCCAGGAGCGGACGAAATGCACTGGGCTAAGTAACCAGCTCCGACGTCAACGTTTTTAGCAGGGTCCAAGAGCTCATCTGGAGAACTTACTTTATCTCCGTGCCAACGTAGATTGATTTGCATCATACCTACGTCAACATTTCTTCCGTGCTGAGCGAGAAGTGCATCGAGTTTTAACTTGGCTGATTCGAGAGAGGTCTCGTAATGAGGACCACCTTTGAGTGTCCTTAATGCCCAAGGCCAAGGGCTAATGTTTCCATCACCTCGACCTGTAGCTGACTCAGCCAACGCAACAGAGTACAAAAGCTTCGCTTCTACACCGTGTTTTATTGCTGCCTTTTCGAATACTGTACCAGTTAAGTCAATCGCGTTTGCTACGCTAGACATCCCGAGCAACGTAATTGCTATAAACTTCTTGACCCTTTCCATATATGAAAACCCTTATTTTCCTAGCCAGTCCTTCGGGGTGATCCCTTAAACTTTCAATTTTTCTTTTGGTAATCCGTCTTCGTATCTTTCCGGCCATATCTCAGTAGGCTTTTTGTTTTACGCTTGTGCGATAACGTACTCCCAGCGCGGGGACGGTTCGTACAAAGTGTTAGAAAGTACTTGTCGAGATGTTTTGTGCTCCCTTGCCAGGGATGCCAGGGATTTCCCTTGTATCTTTAACTGATACTTTATCCAACTGCGTTTCTGTTCTTCGTTTTGGGGAATTTCGCTATTCAAATACATCCTTTGTCTCTCTATTACCAAACTCTTTTTAAAGTTGCTTTCTTGTCGTTTGTTGATATTTCTTGACGTATTATGATCTTATTTATAGGGTCATAAAGTGAGCCTGTCAACAGAAAAAAACTTTAAAAATAGTTTTATCTTGCGTGGTAGCGTTTTTTGCAGTAAGCGAATTGAAATTTGAAGTTTAATTTTTATGCAGGTGCTTTTGACCTGCTAGAATTTTATGCCCAGTTGGGTTGGAGTCATGGGCTATAGGCGTACCATTCGGGGGAGTGGTACGAAGAGGCTGAGTATCAAAAAGGAATGTACTCTACGTGTGTGTAGTAAGCTAAATAAGGTTTAGGAACCGAGCGGGCGCTGGTTTCTAATAAATTCACAACTAACCCTAAGGGTGATTCTTATTAATACTCTGACTTGCAGATGGGATCAGATGCAATTGCAACCATTACATTTGACCGAATAGGGTGCATTTTAACCACTAACAAAATCCTAATCAACTGATTTCACAAATGGATCTATATTAAATTTAGCGTATCCATCACATTTTTACTGAGTAAAAGTCACATTTCTACCATTTTTTTAGGTGTAGAGTGTGAAGTAGGCACTTTCACATGTGAAAGTGAGTAGTAAAACCTATGGTCATGGTTGCATTATTTGATTCTGTGATATACTGGATATATATGAAATTCATTGAGGTCGTAAGTATGAAGCATGTGATTAATGTTTTAGGTTTGTTTCTTTTGTTGCTAGGTTTTGTTATGGCGGCAGATACGGCTTGGGGCTGGGCTTTGATGTCAGTTCCTATAGTCTATTGGGCTATGAGTTTTCTCGTATTGGTACATAGAAGCCATTTTGCAGCCATAGTTTTTTGGGCTGCGCTAGCTTATATGAATTGGCAAATTGCAGTGGTTTCAATATCGGCATATTTAGTATTCTCTATTGTGAAGGCTGTTATTGTTCATCAACAAACACCAATTAGTAAGCGCTATTCTACGAAAAAGAAAAGTAGGACATTAGGTCTAGGCTTAGACATGAAAGAAGATCTGTATCGCATTGGCGATTAGCCAATTAGAAAGGAACCCGAAGGTTCCTTTTATTATTTTTTGTTTTTGAAAGATCATTCAAACTGTTTATTGGCGATGTTATATCCACGAATAGCGGTTAAGTAACTACCAGACCTGTCTCCGGCGTCGCCAGCATTTTGAAGGACATTTACAAGTTGATCTGTAAATTCCTGATTTTCTTTCGATAACACAGGGCTACCGTCAGGATTCATTATTGCTGCTCCATTAGCATCAGTTTCAGCGTATTGCATTTTCAAATTATTAACAGCTTGGTCCATTCTCTCTTGATTGGTATCAAAAGATTCAGCATAAACAGCCGCTTGTTCGTTTGTTAAACCGTATCTTGATGTTCCGAGTTCAGCCATAGTTTGCTTGAATTCATCTCCATATTGTTCCATGAAGTTAGCTGCTGCACTGCCACCAGCTTCCGCTGCCGACGCTGCTGCTGCTGCGTAGAATGCCCCTCGTTGTTCTAAGCTCATTCCTTTCGCTGCTTCTGATAGATCCGACTCTCCCGTTAACCACTCTTTGGCTGCGTTGTAACCGCTAGCTGCTGCGCCAATAACATTACGACCTAATTTAGCTGCTGCAACTGCCATTTCTCCGCCAAAGCCGTACTCTTCGGAAATATAGTCGTCACCACGTTGAGTTGCCTCGATAAACTGGTCCCTTTGTTCTGGTGTCATAGTACGCAACTGATCCATTGCATTTGAAAAATCGCTCGCTGTCGCCTGTCCACCAGCTACAGCTGCACCACCAACTTGCTCAGCTCTTCTAGCCAACCAGTCGCCAGTGTTGTCTACTGCCCCCCAAGTGGAAGCGCTCCATGACATATCCGGCAAAGCATTGAGCATATTATTTCTTGCTTTTTGCTCTTCTGGGCTAGAAACAGCTCGGTTGGTCTGATTTGCAAGACTGCCTAATTGTTGGAGGTTTGCATCATGTTCGCTAGTTACCGGAGTAACAGGAGGTGTTGGTGGAGTTTCTGTTACCGGAGCTGTGCCAGACGTACTGATTGTGTTCTCCCTAAAATTGGAAGGTAAAACAGGACCGTTTCCAACGTTGCTGCCTACGGTCTGTCCTAAATTCTCTGGTACAGTTGGAGGAGTGAGGCCGCTGTACTGTAGAGGGTCGCTTTCAAATCCGCTATTTCTCCCGGTAGCCAAGTTGATAGCACTAACAGCTGCTTGGAAACCTCCAACTTGTTGCCCTGGTTGGTAGTTGTTGGTATTTGTCATAGCTGTCAGTCTAGCTGCCGCTTTGGCTACACTTGTCCATTCCATAACCACGATATCTTTGTTCGAGATTTGCCGCTTCTTTTCGAACTGAATCCGGTGCATTTTGAAAATGTTGGTTGAGGTAATCCATTGCCTCTGGCGAGCGAGCCACTTCTCCACCCAATGTTTTAAAGTCGCTATTTGTCATCGAACCCATAGAGTTTTGCAATTGATCCATTGTTGTATAGGCATTAGTTGCAGAAACAAGCTCTTGTGCAGACTTAGATAGATTTTGAGATAAATTATCGCCCCATGACTGTTTAAAGGACTCGCCCCCTTGTCTATTTATTCCATGAGCTAATTGATTGGTAAGTGCCTGAGAATCAGTTTTACCCCATGAAACATTTTTCATGAATTGCGATACATCACTGGCAGACCACGTTGATGTGTCGCTTGTTGTAGACTCAGTTTTACCTATAGCGTCGGCTCTGAGATCGACTACATCATTACCACCTTTATTTCCATCCCCTTGAGACGGAATTGTTGCGACCCCCGTACCTTTTGAGGGGCCTGTTATTGCTCGTTTAGCTGCTGCTCTCGCGGTTCCCATCAGTGGCATCATCATGGCCGCAGCTTCTTTTACATCTAAGGAGCCAACGGCTTGCATACCAAAAGCACCTTTTACAGCATCGGCATGTTGATCATCAATTTGAAACTTATCCATGAAGCTTTTAGCTTGTTGATTAACCAACTGGCTTTGTTGAGTGTTTTGTGAACCTATAGTTCGGCCAATGCTAGAAAGACGAGAGTATGCTTGGTCTTGCGATACGCCATGAGAAAAACCTCGGCCAAGGGTGTCTGAGAATGCTTCTGACTTCTGGCTTTGTACTGCCCTTGCTGAGCTAACCCCGCTTCCAATAGATGAGCCAAGAGAAAATGAACTGATCATGCTTTCTGCTCCTGTTGCCATCGTCCCACTAAATTGGTTGTGGTTATATGCAGGTTGACTGTTCATTACAGGGCCTTGATTCAAAGCGTCAGGTGACTGAATTTTCTCATTGACATGATCAGAACCGTTAACTCTGTTAGCAAGACTGGTAAATGCGTATGTTGATCCTGTCACTATGAACAGTGAAATAATAGGAGTGGCTGCTGCTAACATTCCCCCCGTAGCAATCCAGTTCTGTAGAATGTCTCCTGTTGAGGATAATGCATACATTGAGTTTAAGCCTGGTGTAGATAGACTTGCCATTTCATTAGTCGCTGCGGTATGAATGAATAGGTTTGTTATAGATAGAACTGGCATCCATAGCTGTATCCAGAGAACCGTTTGGAAGTATTTTCCTGCCAACGTCATTCCCATTGAACCCATAACGATGATAAAGCCCATTATAGGAGTTATCGCGTAAACAAAACCTTCAAAGAACGTTAACATCGGTCTGACGACTGACATGAACATAGATTGCTCTGCTGCCCATTGAGTGTTTCGCTGTTGAATCGCTTGGTTAATCATCAATGCAGAACCATAGTCTTGAAGGTCCTGGTATCGTCCGGCAGCTGCTTCATAATACAAAGGCTCTAGTAGAGCGACTTTTGTATATTCTACTGCTGAGGTGGAAATTGCTCCTACTGCTTGTAATGAGTCAGCTATCTTTGTTAGAGCATTTACACCTGTATAGGTAGGATCTACACCAAGTAGATTGTTTAAAGCGTTATTTACATTGGACCCACTTAGGTTATTTAATGCCCCAACAATACCAACCCCCTCAGCTGTAGACCATGCTTCACTACAAGTAAAATCACCACCATCGGGATTCGATGCGTTTAGATATACACGAGTTCCGTATAGTGAAGAATTGAATTGTAAGGCTTGATCTAAAGGGAGTGTTAGAAGCTCATCTAAGCTCATCAGGTTGAGATCTACTTTTGTTAGCGTACATTCTCTAATGTAATTAGAAACTGAGCGACGAACATCAACATAGCCACCACCTTGCTCTTGGTTTAGGGCTGTAAAAATAGCGCTATCGTACACACCGCGTCTTACATCATTCAGTAGCTTGAGTGTTTCAGAAAAGTGAGTTTCAGTAACATTGGGTACGATAATGCCGTAACCAGTCTCAAATAATTTTGTTAGGGTGTAGCCAACATTCGATATAACACCTCCGGCAAAGCCTATGCCAATCGGCACGTTTGCCACAGGACGAACTTGCCCGGTGTAAGCATCTTCAATCTTGACTAATGAAGTCGGTACGAAGAAGCAGGCGTATAGTAGCCACCCCATAAAAATTTGCTGAATATTGATCTGTTTTGCCCCTTGGAAAACAGATTGAACGGTTATCATCACTACACCAATAAGCAACCCAACACTGACCATCTTGGTGAAGTCATTGGTCCCCGTGATCATGGCTACAGCAATTAATATCTGCTCAAGAAATGCTGAGTCGCCAATGGAGTAAATAGTAAATTCAGGCATGAAGTTTTACTCCTTTGTTCTTGGTGCTTTAGTTAGCGTCGATAACATATATTTATGCTTTCGAACGTTATTTAGGAGGTTGTTGTACTTTTCGATTTGAGAAGAGAGATCTCCATATTGAGCTGTAAGAATTGAGTATTCGGCTCTCATGTTGGCTTGAGATTCACGTAATACTTCCAACGCTTGCTGTTTATAAGGACTATCACTGTTTGATATAGCAATAAATGCAGCTCTGAAAAGCTCATTGGTAAATGAATACATCATTGCTAGAGAAATCGCTCCAGACGACTCTGAGGCAAATAGCATTGCAGAGTCTTTAGATAGAACAGAAAGATTTCGGATGATTGCACCTATACCAACAGGTAAGCTAGCTAAAAAGTTTTGCTCGCTAGTTGATAGTGTTCCAGCATTACTAGCAAACTTGAAAATAATACCTGTAGATGTACTTGAACCAATAAGCATATCTTCAATTTGGCTCTTTATGCCTGTGATGTTGACGGTTTTAACACCGCCACCAGTTGCCCCAGCGCTTAGGCAATTTTCAGTATCTGAACCACATGAGTATATTTCAACGTTACTACCAGTGATTAGATCTGAAATTTGGATTTTATTGCCAGGTAAAGTGGTGATTGGTGTCGTTTTTTCCGTAATACTTGCGTGTGAATCATTAACAATATCACCGATTATTACTGTTCCCGTCACAGACATTATGGCTTCTAGTAATGTGTTGTCTCCGTATGTGAACCATGCGTTTGCATTATTTTTCTTCAATTGCTTCCAGATGATATTACCAATCATTTTCTTGTACTCATCTGGGTTGTTTGATTTCAATTGTTCGAGTGGTGTAGAACCGCCTTGCTCTTGCTTAGATGAGAATACATCGTCAAACAGACCCGTTGTGGTAGCTGTAATGGAAGCGTCAGTTTTGTGTTTAACATCGAATGAAGAGGTAGCGTCATTTACGATACCTTGTGCTAGTTGACAAGAATTACCCAAATATTGGTTTAATTGTTGTATTTTCTTTTGGAAGTTTTCTATCCATTTTGCACCATCAGGAAAGACGTTATCCAATGCTAATTGGAATGCATATCCCTTTGCATTTGCAGCTACCGAACGCAGCAAAGTGACGATTTGTTCTGCGTTAACAAAGCTCAATGAGCCCCCAAATAGGTCAACACCACCACAACCAGCTTTCCATGATGGAGGTGTGAATGACACTAGGTTTTCATCAAATATGCGTGTTTTCGTGGTGTATCGACCACCAGCCAGAACCCCTCGACGCTGTGTTTCAAATACACCTGGTTGAGTGACATTGCTCATTTCATTGAAAAGGGCGTCCATTTCAGACTTTAAGCCGTTAGCTGTAGATATACTCGGTACTGTCCACAGAACGGATGCTACGCAAATAGCGAGAGCTTTCTTCCGCAGCTTGTTCTTTCTGAACATCTTATTTCTCCTTAATTTTTTCGCGGATGAAGTCCATCAATTGTTCCGGCGGGATATAGTTCCCTTTATCATCCGTCATGATTTCTTCTAAGGAAGCCTCACCTGTTTTATCGGTAAGAATTTCCGCAATGTTGTTGTCGGTATTAACCAGTGCTCTTGTTTTGTTGAATTCGTCATCACTGATCCAACCTGCTCGGCGAGCAGTAACTAGAATTCGATTGGCTGTATCTGGAAGTGACATTACCCCTTGCCCAACAGGAGCAAAACTCCCATCTGGTGAAGCTAAGAATAAAGCTGGGTAGGTGACGACACCTAGCTGTTCGGCATGGCCGTTATCTACTTTGAACTCGGGGAAAATGTTTCCTGGGAAAGGGGTGCCGTCAGAAGATACTGCCACGACAGTAAATCCATATCCTTGCTCAAGCATTTTGACTATTGGAGCCTGTATTTCGCACATTTCGCAGTTTGGCTGGTAGAAGAAAAATAGACCCACACGACTTGCTACAGTCCCAAGTAATGTCTGCCTTTCCTTCCCAGCCTTACTATCTACTTGCTGAGATGCGAATGTGGCATAAGGTCTTCTGGACACTTCATCAAGATAAGGATCACCTAAAATAGCCAGTTCATATGCATCTTGCGCTTGTTCTGAACGATCCATTGCGAACCGCTGCATGTAAGCAAAAGCTTTAGCGTTCTCAATGGTTGGGTTATCCCACCAAGCATCTTTGTATTTAGGTAAGTTCTCTCTAAACCACGCAGCAGAAAAATATTCAGGTCCTTCACTCTGGGCCATCTGTTCTTGCTCAGGAGGAGGTGGGGGAGGTTGTACTGCTACTGGCTTAGGTTTAGGTACTTCTTTTTCTTCTGGCTCGACTTCATAGAAAAACCATCCTTCCGCCTTTCTATCGTAAAAGCCGGGCCTACTGTCTTCTGCTACGGAGATATTTGGCATTGAGCTATCAATGCCAGCGCTAAAGTAGCTTTCTTTAAAGTCTTGTTGTTCATGTCACCACACATATTTTCCCATTCAGGCATATGGTAACGGGGGGGAGGATTAAGGAATGCATCTGAAACCTCCCATTTAGGGCAATTAGGGGAGGTTTTATTGTTGTATTTTTGGTCGATTAGGCTGTTTTTATGTGTTCTGACTGATTGTTAGTTGCTTCTTCCTGCTGAATCTTTTCAAGTTGACGCTTATGGGTGATGTACCTGATCACCATTTCCACTGAAGCGTTAAGCGCAAGTGCTCGCATGGCTCTCGTGCTTGCAACGTACAGTAGGTTGATCTCATCATCCCGTGCCTCAGGTTCTAGCTCGGGGTCCAAAACGTCAGGGAAGTCATCAAATAGTTGGACATAATCCCACTCCAGTCCCTTTGCTCTATGGCTGGTAGACACAGTGACATTTGCAACCAATTCGTCTTTTACGGTGTTAAAGCGTAATATCGCAAGATGTTCAGGAAGATCTTCGTAGGCTTCGATAATTGCCATCGCTCTAAACATCTCGTTGTCTTGAGTCGCACGAGCTATCTCGGTGAACTCTTGATAGTCCTCATAATCATTAAGTATCTGCTTGTTTTTGACACGTTCTCTTTCTTCTCGTGAGAACCAAAAGATATCTTCCAGATAGTCGATTTGGTAAGAATCTATACCACCAGCCCAAAAAACTTTATGTCCCGCGCCTGTGTAGCCCAAAGCAGTTTGAATAACTCCCATTACCGTGCGGTGTAAAACAGCATGATGTCCGATATTTTGAGGTAGCATCATAAGAACCTGATCTTTAGCTCCGCGCCCAATTACCGGCTTGGTCTCTCCTTTAAGTTCGAGAAGGGCATTGGCAACCATCGCTACATTAGGTCCAAATCGGAAACTATGTGTGAGGTAGAGTTGATCTGCGTTCGAGAAGCGGGGGTTATTCATCGCATCATTTGCACCTCTGAAACGATAGATTTGCTGGTGGACGTCTCCAACAAGAATAGTCCTTGAGCGCTGCCTAATTACAATGTCACTAGTTACTGGGTTTGCGTCCTGTGCTTCATCAAAGAGGATTACCTGGTATCTCAATGATAGATTGGGGTGAGATAATTGGTACAGCTTTAAGTATCCATCATGAACCATAGGGAAAGGATCTTGAGGCTCACACATTCTCTTCCAAATATCTTCTGCACTTTGAACGACTTCTATTACGTATCTCTCTTGCTTTGTTGTTAGTAGTAAGCCAGTATCAGCTCTTTCGAAATGGTCATATAGAATCTGGTCATCTGCGCTGCACATAAATGCATTTAGCGTATCCAGGCAGTCTCTTGCAAGAGTCCAATTTTTAGTGTTTAACGCTTGTGCTATATCGGTAAGGCGAATGTTCCCCACTAATTTGTGCGCAAACATACGTCCAACAGATGCGAATGCTAGTTGATGAGAGGTTTTGCACGTAACATTTCGGGGAAACTTTTCCGCTGCTTCATCTCTTATCGCTCGGTTGTACGCGATATACAGCATTCTTAGCCGAGGGTTAGCAAGAGCATATTTGATGAGGGTTGTTGTCTTTCCCGTGCCAGCATAGGCCCTAACTATCAGTTGGTTTCCTTGATAGTTGGTGATTCGGGCTTGCTCTGGGGTATCAGGTGGTAATGTTTTGTTCATCGCGTGTACTTCACTATGGGAACGCCCCGGAATAAAATCCGGGGCTTACGATGGAATTAGTTGGACGTTTCTTTAAGGTCACGAACTAGCCGCAGATATATATTAGATTGTGCTAACGATGCGAACTCAGTTCCTTCATTGAAATCAATAACTCGCGCTTTCAACTGAGGGTTAACCTTGCTGTCAGGAGTGTTTGACCAATAAAGTACTTTTGGAGTGCTTTTGAATACCTCCAATCTGATCGCAGGAGCTGAGCATGACCTTTCGACAATGGAACCAAGCTCTTTAATGTTGGGTAGTCTCCAGTCAGAGTACCCTAGTAAATTGCTGCTGTTAGCGTCGTCCACAGCTAGTAACGCATCAGACCAAGTAGGAAATGTTTTAAGAGTTCCAATGCAGTTATCGGCACTATATCTTTGCCCCATAGTGCAAGTGGTCCACATCAAGCCTGTTGCGGCGTCAGTAACTGTGCCGTCTTTATGTACTGTAAATTGCTCTATATTGGTGGTGGGAGCGATAATATCTGGCTTACAAGTCTGTGCGTAAGTTTGAGTTGATATCCCTACAAGACAAAGAATGCTTGCCGCAATGGTTAGTTTGGACTTCATCACTGTTTCCCTCCTCTTGCTAAACGAATGCTCGCCGAGTTGCTTTGTTTATGACACAACTTAGCTTGTCCATTGCTTGAGTCCATGCACCATGCTGTACCTTCACCATTTGAACTCGGGGTTCCAGACCAAATCGGTGCGCCACCTTCGTAGTTATAGAAATAGTCGGTATCGAGCAGTGTTTGACTGTTTTCATAATTGGCAATAGAACGTAGCTCTTCAATGGAAGGTAATCGCCAATCTTTATAGCCACAAACGGCTAGCTCGTTGGCCGCACGAATGTAGTCATCGGTACTACATGATGTGACTTTTACATAGCCAGCGTTATCTGTCGTAGGGAACGCGCATTGTGCCTTATTGTGAACAGGAGCATTACGGTTTTGGAATTCTAGTGAAGCGCCACCAGCACTGCCACCGTCATTAGTTCTATCTTTGCTGTACCAGGTGTATAGGTAGTTTTTAGCTTGCCAGTTTTGATGCCAGTGATAATAAGGGTAAGGAACATAATCCTTTGAGCTTGGGTTTCTGCTGGCACTCCAAGCATCATTTACTAGGGCTTTGAATTCTGCTTCCGAAAGTGAAGATGGAATATCAGTAATTGCATCACCTTTGTTTTCCCAGACGATCCCTGTTCGGTTATCCAAGACACATGACCATGCCGTCGCTGTATGAGGAAGGTGGTTTCCGGAAACGTCTAATTTTGTAAAAGAGAAACCTGCATAACCATCTAAGTAGTTTGGTGAGTCAGTATCAGCGCCAAATTCAGCATCTTGCCCCGGAAGATCATTAGGTGCGCCTTGGGCATCGAAGTCATTCCCATTTACATATCTGGTGACGCCAGTATCGTTTAACACTAAGTCTCCAAGGATAATAACACTGGTCTCAAACTGTTTGCTGAGTGTGGCATTGTTAGCCTCGGTAAGTTTAATTTTTATTGTTTCACCGCCTTCGGGAACGTCATCTTGAACGATATCTAACTCAAGAAACTGCTCAGTAGTTCCAGCAGGGAAAACAATAGTGTTGTCACTGATGACACTATAATCTTGGCCGTTAATAGCTAATCCACTGAGTTCGTAACTAACGCTTACATCTTTTCCTGATGAAGTGTTTAGTTGTAGCGGAATTTTAACGCGACCACTTCCTTCTGATGTGGTTCTGATTTCTGAGGTAAATGATATTTCTGGAGAGGAGTCATCATTGGTGATTGTTACGGTAGCAGTATCTCTCTCTACGCTGGTGGCACCAGAAACATCGAAAATCTGGACGGAGAAAGTTTCATCATCTTCATCCTTTACATCACCAATGATAGGGATGACCAAATCAATCCGAGCAACGCCATCTTGAAGTTCAAACTCTCCAACAGTTTCCAGATAATCTTGGTCTGATAATGCTGTTCCAGGGGTAGTTCGATATTTACCTTTAATTACACCATCTTTACCACCGCTACGAGTAACACGCACTTTGGCATCACTGTTACCTGAATTTCCTTCTTTTATCGAGATGTTATCAATTTTAATAGAGCCAGATTTTGTTCCTGAGTTGGTGTTTGTATTGGAACTGCTTCCTCCATCTTCTCCACCGGAACCACATCCGCTTAATGCTGCAATCAAAGCAATTGCCAATGCTGAACGTTTCATTAATGTATTGCCCTCTTTAATTAGACCTATTTGAGGTTTCCAGTCTAATCGGGTAGGCGCATAGATTATGACTCTGCACAAGCCCATTTTGGGCAAATACGTCGCTAAGATTAGAGACTTGGTGAAATGGTCCATTTTGGGCAGTTTGGGAGTGGAAAATTGGAGTAACGAAAAGGAAAATCTAATCGTCAATTAGGTTTCGCGCTGAAAGATGCTCAAGTCTCTGACCAGTCCTTCGACTAGACCGCCCTGTGAAAAAGGTGTTTTTATCTAAACTAATATGTTTCGTGTAAACCGGAGCGATGTTAGGTAATCAGGGCATCCTATAAACTCGCTCTATTGGAGTTGACATGAAAAACCTATCTAATGACGTAACTTTTGCCTCTAAAGAGGCTGCAAATTCATTTGCTGATAACCTTTCCTCAGTTTTAAAACAAGACCATAGCATCTCGCTCAAACCAATAAAACTGCTTCACACCACGGCTAAATGTCTTGGGTATAAAAACTGGAATCACTGGTGTGGCTCTGCATTTAGCTCCAAATCTGATCTCATGTATTTGTAGGGTGACACTAGGGATGATGATTTCCTTGTTTCTCATGAGGAGCGCACTCCAATTCAGTTCTTGGATGCGTCTTGTATTGATGAAGTTAGAGCTAAAGATAGCGAAATAGCATATTTATGTGGTAGTGAGGCGCTGTCTACACTAGAAGAAGCTATCGAGTATATGAGGCCGGATGACGAGGACGACTTCCATATCGAAACCTATGGCGGTGTAATCCATTCATTTGTTGTTGCCAAGCGTTTTATGATGACTCACGAAGAGATCGCGGAGCGAGCAAAGTTATCCATTTTATCGCAATTAAAGCGTGAGTCTGATTCTTATGATGATTTTGGGGGCTATGATAACCCTCGTCTTAATACACTTTACTACAGTCTCGATAATGCTATTGATGCTTTTTTTGATGAGGAACTAGAGCACAGCATTGGCTTTCACTATTTTGATCCCGTAGAGCGATTTGCTTACTTTGATGGTGACGGCAACCATAAGATAATGGATTGGGATGAGCTTATGACGTTATTAGACTCAATTGAGAGAAAAATTCCTATCATGGCTAGTATTTACAGACCTCTATTTAGATAGTTACCACTATCGAATTGCGTTATGCGTTAACCTATCAGTTTTACTTAACGCATTACATCTCTTACTTAACGGATTACCAACCATCCGGAAATTCCGGATGGTTGGATTTTGAGCAGATGAAATTTGGTTCCCTCATCTATGAGGGAACCAAATTTATGTGCGTGAATGTATCAGTTCTCTGCCTGATAGCCCTCAACGGGCAGTTCTACAGTGTGTCATTTGATATGTACTTGCTATCATTCTGGGGTCATTACGATTTCGCGCTGAAATATGCTCAAGTCCTTGACCAGTCTTTTGACTAGACCGCCCTGTGAAACAGGTGATTTTATCTTTGCAAATGTCTAACCGTGTTAATGCAGATTCATTTAACTGGGGGCTTGGCAGGTAATCAGGGCAACCTTTCATAGATACCCCGTTAATTTGGAGTTGCTTTAATATGAAAACTACCACGATATCGTTTGGCTCGAAATCAAACGCTGAATATCTCGCAAGAAAACTGTCATCAACATTGAAAGATGATTTTAATGTTTCGCTGAAACCAATCAAACTCCTTCATGCACTAGCTAAGGCTCAGGGTTATAAAAATTGGAACCACTGGGCTGGGGCTGGGCTTTCTGAAAATACAGATCAAGCTTTAACTGAGCGACCACCTATCGCTTATGACTTAGATCTTCCTGTGCCTTTTTTAAAACGAGCTCCGGTTGATGCGAATCCTGACGCGGCAACATCCTATATAGTTGAAATATTGGATATTAATCTTTTTGACTCAGTACGAGTTATGTCAAACGAATTATCCGCCGAGCTTTGTGAGAGGAGAAGAAAAGCATACTCGGAAAACCCCAGCATCACAGCAGGTTCAATGACTGTGTACACAGTGGTTATAACAGGCAAACGCTACACTAATGGACGCGGAGGTTATTGGTACTATGACCCTGAGGTTAAGTATTTTCACCTTCCAAAGGATTCTGATTCAGGTACTTTTGTCACTGAAAAATATTTGAATGAATTGAGGAGCGTTCAGTCCAATACAGTTGTCGAAATGATGCCGCCTGAATACGATGGTTTAGGTCATGCTGTTATTTGCGACAAGTGTGGTTTGAATTACGTGCCAAACTTGGCTGAGGATAGAGTTCTACATCATCAGTTCTGTACTCTATTGTCTTCTGCTAGTGAGTATTTCGGGAGACCTTTGTTTACTTATGGAATGTTTGAAAAGGCCAAATCCGTTCAATTGAACGATCCTAATCCAACTATCGCTGACCAAGCTGCTTTATATAAAAACAAATTGTGGGGATATTTTTCTCGCTCAGTGCAAGCCTGGATGAGGCAACGTGATTTTAAGGAACATCCTCCCTTTTTTGTTTACTCACAAGCAATGATAGCTTCGGACTTGGATGATGGTCACGTGTCTCATGATGTAGCTCAGTATGTTGCTAAAGATATGGGAATTGAGCATCTTGAACAATCTCCAGCAATGCCAAGCGGCTCATCGTATTGGGGTCAGTTTGGATATCGAAAATTATTGTACGTTAAGGGGTTTGAGGTCCAACCGTACGAAAACGTACGGTAAGAGGAAAATTATCGTCTGAAAAATCGATTAGTAGACAAGAAAGTCCGTTAAGTGCCAATTTTCGATTAAAAAGACACCGTTTTGATGGCGTTTTCCAATGTACATTATGTTTCTATATATCAGACAGTTACTTCACTAACGTACGTTTTCGTTCTATTGGCCTTCAGACCCCGTTAAGGTGATTTTTTGTACCTCTGAGCTGTGGTAGAGCTTGACCACTTTGACAGGCAGCTTTGAGCGATCCGGGCACTGGCGTTCAAATGGATAAGGATCATTTACCGCTGCTGGAAGGCCAGAACCTGTTATGACGAAGCGAAATATTTGCTGGCTCTCGAAGCGAGACACTCGCCCTTACTGAAGCCATAAAAAGCTTGTCGAATGTCTCAGGGCGTGAAGCGGACATTGCAGACTGCCCAGTAGAAAAAGTGCTATCAGAATTATCTAAAGGAAGATCGTATTTACCATGTCTCATTCTAACTGTTTAATAAATTACAAAAATTAAAATTTCCATTTAATATCATCGCGTTAAGCAAGAGAATTAAACCTCTCATTTAATTTATGATTCTTATTTAATTCATGAGTTGGTGTAAAAATAGGTTGCCGCACTATAGAAAGACACATATTTAAACCCAGCAGGAAATCATATTTGAAAGTAATGTGTTTAAGGGGCTGCGTAACAAGAACAGCAAGTAAACACATAGTAATAACAGTTACCATTCCCATTTCGCAAGTGGCCATATCAGAGGTGAACTAATGCCTGCTGCAATTTTAAGAATTAAGGTTATCCTAATAATTCTTTTGTATCCGACATTCCGCAGCTAATTTAGGAATAAACTACCTCATAGAGTCTACCGAGTAATTTGAGTAGTTGTGTTTGGTGCTCTTGAAGTCCAGTGATGAACCGATGGCCGTTAATCTCTAACGTATCAATGCCTTCGAACTGCAAGAAGACCCAACGTGCCGTCGGTTTTGCTGTCGTCTTGTTCTTTACCATACTTGGGAAGAACGCTTCGGTTTGTGCGAGTTGCTCTCTGATTTTGTGTTCTAAACTGGCGTAAACAAGCAAGCTCAACGTCATTATCATTAGCAACGCTTCAATGCGCTCAGGCTTTTTCAAAAAGATGGAAGAGGTTAAAAACTCAGGGCTTTTTAGAAAGCGGAAGCCACGCTCGACTTTTTGTTGCGATTTGTAATGAGCTAGCAGAGCTGCCATGGTGAGTGCTTCATTGTCGGTGTCATTCGTCGCGAGGATAAACATGCCTACTTTGAGCCTAGCCAGTTTTACTTTTTCTAGGTCGGTGAAGGGAGCGGCCTCGATAAAGTATTGGTATCCTGTCGGTGCTTCATCTGTCTTTGGGCGCCCCGAATGAGAGTAAGTCGGCAGTTTGATGAGAGTGCCTTGTTCAAACCCTAGTAAGTCACATTGTTTCTTGAAATCGTTAAACGCGAGTTCTGCGTCAACTTCACAAGCGAATGGTTTTTTACTTAGCTTTCTCAACGCTTTGATTTCTTTTGCTATATTTGCCTCTAAGTTCTTGAAGAAAGTGATTTCTTCCCGCTTGGTGGCTTGTTCACTGTGAACGAGCAACCAACGTTGATTGACCTTTCCGTAATCCGAGTTTATCCAACACCCTGAGTAGCCATGATCGATAGCGCTCAATTGCTCTGGCTCTAGCGCAAGCAGTGCTTGTTTTGCGAGCTTGATGGTCATCGGTACACGGGTAATGAACTTTTGATTTTGCTCATCTAGCGAGGAGATGCTTTCTTCGGTGTACAAGGCAGCATCAGCGATAAAATAACGACTATTTTGCGCGGCTTTTAGGCAATGTATGTGTCTTTTAGTGACTTCAGCGAATGCCTTGGCATCATTGGTGTTGCCACTCAGTGCTTGCATGTAAACAGGAATACCTGCTTGGTTTTCACAGATGAGTTCAAGCACCACTTGGTTAAGCTCTGGCCTATGATCCCGACTGTAGCCTCGTACAAGCTTGATCACGTTGGTGTTTTCATCTTGTGCATACTCACCATCAACGTGAAAGCTGGTGATATCAAGATGAACTGAATCCGTCGTCAAGCCCAGTTTATCAACAACACGCTCAGCAATAACCTGATAGAGCGCAGAGACATCGGCTTCGTATAGAGCATCTAAGGTGCGCCCTAGTACATCATCAGTAAGATGGTGTGCTTCAATCTCCTTGGCGAGTAGCTTAGACACAGGCTTGGTCTTAAAAAAGTCCGAGAACATGTGCAGTGTTCTGCTATGAAAGCCAAGTCCATTTAGGAGCATGGCCAATACCGCGTCACCATGAGAAACATTGTGGTCAGAATATTTTGGGATAACGGCATCTATCATCCGTGGCAGGCCAATTTCGTGACAAAAGGCGGCAATGAGACCAAGGTGATCTAAGCGTTTAATAACAGGATGGGTAGACATATTTTGAGACCGTCAAATAGCAGCAATAGATCAAAACTGTCGATCGCGGTCAAGATGGTGCCGTGGTTTTTATGAAAAACTGATCGCCAGATCACGCTATTTAAATTCTGGAATTAGCTGCGGAATGACGGTTGTATGATTAAGATCATCGATAAATTTACTAAGGACTCATTAATGAAATTGCGACTCTGGAATCTATTACCCCATGATTACGCTCCTTTTTTTCGTATTCTTCACATCATTGTGGCATTTCTAATATTATCACAAATTATTAACTCTAATCTGACAGAGACCGAAGCAATTGGTGAACATAGTCTTGAAGGAGTTATAACCTGGATGCACATTATTTCAGGGTTAGGACTGATTATTTGTGGTTTTATTATGTTAAGTTGGATGCTTACTCAAAGAGGTTTTACTTATTATTTTTCATGGGTAGGGCTTGACTTTAGTGGTATTAAGCAAGATATAAAAACGTTGACTAGTTTCCGACTGCCCGATGCACATTCGGGAGGTATTGCCAGTACAATCCAAGGATTTGGAGTTCTAGCATTGCTAATTGTAGCACTTTCAGGTGGCCTATGGTTCTTGTTGAATACCATGCAGTCAAATCTGGCTGAAACAGTAATCCACTGGCATAAGTTCTTTACTACTTTCATTGAGGTCTATTTTTATGCACATGGTGCAATGGGAGTTTTGCATATTTTAATTGAAAAATATAAAAGCCGCTCAGTTAACCTAAGTGACTAATCTGTTGTGAGATAATATTACTTCAAGTTGAAGAAAACCCTAAAAATAAAATTTAGTTTACTAGAAGATGAAACAGCACTTGCAGAGACTTTTTAATTAAATTTAATAAAAACGAAAAAATATTCATGGCGAAATGATTGTTTAATTATCTATCATGGATAGAAATGTGAGTTAGTCGT
>NZ_JXOK01000016.1 GCF_000830505.1 Vibrio mytili
TTTTGGACATTTTCGAGTTACGGTAACGGGCTGATTTCTACCCTTCGGATAACTTCTGGCATCCTAAAACGTCAAAGACCACCGTTGTCGGCGATGGTCGGCGTGACAGGAAATGGACAATTCCTTGCACCAGAGAACTGTGTTACCAGATTTACTTTATTCAGGATTCTCGACAAAGTATGCAGAATCCTGAACACCCATAATGGGGTTGTCCCATACAGCCTTAATCTAATAACCCTTATAAAAACCGTACTTTCTTCTAATGTGTAACTGTTATGGGGCTGTGCAAGGCCTCTTCGCCAGAATACTGGGTATAGCTCGAAGTTTTCACGGTCGATGAAAGTTGATAATACAGATAGCTAAGATAGAATCGGTCTGTATAAAAATGGAGCATTTTTTCTTACCTAGAACTAGGCAATTCGCTTTGTCGCTGACGATTCTGTTAGAAGAATATAATAAAAAGCCATTGCCAAAAAGGACTTACAATAGAGGCCAAACGTTGTTCTCAATCTAGAATTATTTGGTCTAGCGCCGTAACTATCAGGTATTATCATTACCTGAACAAACCAGTAAAAAAAATCGGTTACTCGAAAGAGAAGTCAACCTGTTGCAGTCTATCCTCAAATAAAGGCTTAACGCGATTTTTTACATTCATAATTAGGGTAAACTAATCATAGAAATACAAACAATAATGGAATAAAAACGTAGTGAGAAGTTGGCAACCTCTGAGAAAACAAAGGAATGAGGCAGTGATAGCTGGAATAGAATGGCTTTCGGGGAAGGTTATCACCCATCATGAGCCTATAAGTGTTAGCAAAAGAGGCGTGATGATATGACAAATCTTCATACCAGACAGCACCATATCGATATGTTCCCTTGGAATGACAGTTTCAACACAGGTATAGACGAAATTGACCAGCAGCACAAACAGTTGGTTTTCCTGCTTAATCAAGTTGCAAACCATATTATTTTTCAGCAGGAAGAGCCTCCTTTACGCAGCATTATTGATGAACTGGTTGATTACGCGGCCTACCATTTCCAGAGTGAAGAAAACCATTGGCTAGCGATATTGCCTGATGTCCATGAAACTGTCAGTCATAGAGATAGCCATAGTCGCTTTATTGAACGCATACAAGAGTTCAAATTGAAGTCAGACATTATACCAATAGAGCAGTGGCTGGAAGAGCTACTGTCTTTTTTAGCCAGTTTGCTGGCGGCTCATATTCTGGAAAGTGATAAGCACATGGCTTTGCTTGTAAATGCCGTCGAGTCTGGCATGTCTGTTGAGGAAGCTCGCCAGTGGACTGACGAGCAAATGCGGGACTCAACAAAAGCCATTATAAACATCATTATTGCTTCGTATAAAAACTTAAGTGCCAGCGCATTACGCCTGATGCGTGAACTTAAACACGGGAACCTCACCCAGACGAAACTCTCAAACAGCGAGCTTCGGTTACAACAGGCGATGGAATATGCCCAGATTGGCTACTGGTCACTCGGCTACAACAGTGAAGTGGCGGATTGGTCTCCCGAGATATTTAACCTGTTTGGCCTGCCAGAAGGCTCTGTCCCCAGCCCGGATTCGCTCTGTAGCATCATGCATAAGGATTACCATATCCCTTTCCTTAACTCTATGCAGGAGTGTTTCCAGACCGGAAAAGAGCATTATGTTGAATATCCTATAATCCGGCCAAGCGATGGGAAAGAGCGCTGGATAGAGTGCCGTGGTAGAGTAACCTATCATGACGATGGAACACCCGACAGGATAGCGGGCTTTGTTCAGGATATAACTCAGCGTAAGGACAGCGAAAAGCAAATCACAGAGTTCGCACATTATGATTCATTAACGGGGCTACCAAACCGACGGCGACTATTTGACAGGCTGCACCAGACTATTGCGGCTTGCAAACGCCGCAACCAGAACAATGCGTTATTATTTTTAGATATTGATAATTTTAAAAAGATAAATGACCAGCATGGGCATGAGTATGGAGACGCGCTTCTTAAGAACGTCGCCTTACGCATCAGACAGTGTATTCGCGATGGTGATACGTTAGCCCGTTTGTCGGGTGATGAATTCGTTGTCATTCTTCCCGGTCTGGATGCCAACTCTATGGATGCAGCCACTCAGGCTGAAGTTGTGGCGACAAAATTGTCGGACGTACTTGCTGAAACCTACCAGCTACAAAATATCCAGTATAAAAGTGGTGTAAGCATTGGTATTGCGCTCTTTTCTGATAGCAAGCAAACCGAATCAGAACTTTTAAAACAGGCCGATATGGCTATGTATAAGGCAAAACAATCGGGAAAAAACGCGGTTTGTTTCTTTGACCCACAAATGCAGAATGAAGTCATGGAGCACGCCCAGTTGGAGGATGACCTGCAAAAAGCGATTCAAGGGCAGGAATTTGTTCTCCACTATCAACCTCAGGTTAACCAGAAAAACACGTGCGTGGGGCAGAAACATTGGTTCGCTGGCAACACACTGACAAAGGCTTGGTTGGGCCTGATAGGTTTATTTCTCTTGCAGAAAAAACCGGGCTCATCGTTCCCCTTGGTAACTGGGTACTCAAGTCAGCCTGTAAACAGTTGAGTTTATGGCAGGAGAGAGCAGAAACCCAACACCTGACACTTTCCGTCAATGTAAGTGCCAGACAGTTTCATGATCCGCAGTTCATACCTCTGGTTTGTCAGTTACTCGAAAAGTATCACCTGCCAAGAGGCAAGCTACGTTTAGAGCTCACAGAAACGATGATGGTCGATGATATGGATAAAACGATTTCATCCATGAACGTCCTCAGAAAAAAAGGTGTGCACTTTGCTCTGGATGACTTTGGTACCGGATACTTATCACTTCGATATCTCAAAAGACTCCCCCTAAGCCAGCTAAAGATTGACCGCTCGTTTGTGGTTGATTTAGAGTCAGATGTCAATGACCAGTCTATCGTCAAAACGATTATATCAATGTCGGAGGCCCTAGGATTATACGCAATAGCGGAAGGCGTTGAGACTGAAAAACAGAGAGCGTTTCTGGAAAACGAAGGATGTAGAGTCTATCAGGGGTTCCTTTACAGCAAGCCCATACCGATTGAAGATTTTGAAGTATTTATAGACAAATATAACAGCCATGCTGTTCAATAATAACTAACAAACAATAAAGAAGTTGAGAAGTATTATGTCAGATGAAAGAGTTCGGTTTTCAGACAGTGATAGTCTGATATCTACCACGACCGCAGACAGTCACATTACATATTGTAACGAGGATTTTTGCCGCATTGCCGGATACGAAGAAGAGGAGTTACTCGGTAAGCCCCATAATGTCATTAGGCACAGTGATATGCCAAAACCCGCATTTGGTCAGCTCTGGGAGTATATTCAATCGGGTAAAAGCTGGATGGGGCTGGTAAAAAACAAATGTAAAGGCACTGGTCATTACTGGGTATCCGCCTTTGTTACCCCTATTATGGATAAAGACGGTAAAGTCTATGAATACCAGTCTGTCCGGACTCAACCAACCGATGAATAAATATCCAGAGCCTATTCACTTTATGCAAAACTTCGAAATGGCACCGTTTCCATAAGGCGTATTAAGTGGGTAAGCCTAAACTTTTGGCTGCTTATTACCCAATTAACAGCGCTTATGTTACTTGCCTTCGGTGTGTTGCCGCTATCAGCGGCACTGTGGATACTAATTCCACTTTGCACCATCCAAGCTGCCACATCATTCAGGCTCAAGCAGCGCCTTGCTTCTGTCAATAAACTTGCTAAATCACACTATGACAACCCACTCATGGAGCAGCCTTACACCGGGTATTGTGATGATATCTCCCGGATTGAACTGGCAATGATGATGAAACGGGCCGAGCTTCGGGCGGCTACCGCAAGGGCCAATGAAACGTCGGAGAGCCTGCTTCAGGCCGCAACTGAAGAAGTAGCGAACAGTCAGGCCATCGACAGAGAGCTGGGTGAGCAAGATACGGCTACTGATGCTATGGCCGTTTCCGCAGAAGAGATGCTGGCCTCCATTGATGAAGTTGCTAATCAGGCTAAGCAAAGCTCTGAGTTTGCCCAAAATGCTCAAATAAAAGCTGAGGAAGGAAGCCTGACGATTGATGAGGCTGTCGAAACGGTCCATGTGCTTAGCCAGCAGCTTGATAACTCTAAAACGGCACTTGAGCAGCTCTACGCAGATGTTGATGGTATTGAAACCATTCTGGAAATGATACAAGGCATTGCCGAGCAAACTAACCTGCTGGCACTCAATGCTGCAATAGAAGCCGCCAGAGCGGGAGAGCACGGTCGCGGATTTGCTGTTGTGGCTGATGAAGTTCGCGCTCTATCAGGAAAAACCAGCACCTCTGTCGATGATATTCGCTCGAAAATAGAAGTGCTTCAGGCAACCGTAAACAAGACAGGTAGCTTGATGGAAGAAGGTATAACCGCATCAGAGCTAAGCGTCACCAAGTCCCAGAAAAGTAAAGAGGCTTTTGAGGCGATTGTGAATGATTTGGGAGCCATTGGCGAACAAAGCACCAGTACCTCACAAGCCATTACTGAGCAGGTTCAGGTGACTCAGGGCATGACTGAGCATGTGCATCGAATGAAAGAAGCCATTCGCTTAACTAAATCCCTATCATCCACCTCCGTAGACCGCACAAACCTGTTGGTTGAACGCCTAGAAAGCCTGCAACGTCTGGTGAAACAGTTCAGTCAATCCTAAAGGAAAAAGGATAATATTGATTAGCCCTTCTCATTTGAGATAGGTCAATAAAAACATAAGCAAAATTATTGCTTGTCGCTAAGCAGAATATTCATGCAAGTTAGGGAGTATGAATGAATTGTGTAAACCTGAGAGTTTTTGGGAGTTTTCTATCACGGTCTCTCTGCTGCTAACCATGAGCAAAAGTATGGTGTTTTCAGTGGCGCGATTTGCTACTGAGTAATTGCGTTAACAAGAAAAGGGGCAT
>NZ_JXOK01000017.1 GCF_000830505.1 Vibrio mytili
AGAGGGGCACGGAAACCCATATAACTCTCGATGGGGGATTTGAAGTCGGGAAGAACTTTTTTTGGTTCAAATAAATTAATCTAGTAACTCATCTCATGATTTGAACTATGCTGATGTTGTTATTTGCTTAAATCATCATGAGCTTCGTTCTCAGCCTTAACTTTCATTAGGCTGTAAATAAATTCTAGGTTATTGCTCATTATTCTAATAATAGCTTGCAATTGAATTAATGCTAAATAGTTAATCGTAGTAATTCCTACAGTTCTAATAATGGAGTAATAGCTACTATCTTTAAGTAAGTATTGGACATATGGAGTAATTAAATTAAATATAACTATCCCAACCAATACCAAGGCTGATGAAAATATTGTTAAAACTAGACTTCGTATTCTATTAGTTTGCTCAACACCTTTTATTAAGCTAAACTTCTCGGGGTTAGTAAATCGTGAAATAGCCTCTGGATAACTATAAGCAACCCATATCCCTGCTAGAGTAAACACAGCTGCAGAGACATTCTGCAATGTTACAATCACATTTTTCAAATTTTCTAGCGTTATAAACTCACTACCTAAATATGCAAAAGCAACGCTTATTAGTAAGAACGCTACCTGAATGAGAATATCTTTCAGCTTCATTTTAGCCCCCATACTTTTGATTGTACTGCTCAGCTGCTCCAGTTTTTGAAAAGTTTAGCAGGGAGTCTCGTGCATCTTGTAATGTATTCATAACTATCTTTGCAGAATAGTAACTACCACCTATTCTTTGGGTTGGATCTAGTGTGATTTTTCTTCGGTCAACATAGTTACTGAACCACTTTGTAGTGTCTTCATCATTCGTTCTAAAGCCAATATCATTCCAAGCGAAACCATTAGAATTATCACTACTATTATTCTCGTCATTATATACAGTAAGAATATCTCTTAGCTCTTCAGCTGTAACAGTTGCTTCTTCAATTATTTCAACATGCTTTTTGGCTTTTGTTGAAATACGTTTTTTGTTAACTTTGTTCCATAGAGTTAGAGCTGGGTTTGATTCGATTTTTTTCTCTGATGAGATGGTTTCTCTTATAACCAAGTGCGTGATATACGGTGCTAAGTGTTCAGGGGATATATCATCAACAGTTAGTTCTTTCATTTTGGTTTTAAATGAAAACTTCATTGAGTAGTTACCACATGGAGACTTGTAGGTGACATTTTTATAATCAATATCTGCATTGGCAAATTGATTATATCTCGTTGAGTTATGAACAACTTTATTATCATCAGGGATGAAATTCTCAATGCTTCTTTTAATATACCAACACATATCTTCTGTACTTACGATTGAATGTGGAAACTTAATTGAAGCGATTAGGTTCTTTTCAGGAATATACCAAAAATACATCGGTGCACCGTATATTAGTTTTTTTCCTTCCGCATTTTTTTCAACTTGGATGACATCACCACTTGAACTTCCAACTTTAGCATCCTGGACAAATCCACTTAGCTTGCCTTCATCATTGGTAAATGCTTTACAAAAAACAATTAATTGGTCTCCATTTTCGGGTGAGAGGTCACTATCCTTGAAGTAAACATGAGGACGATGTGGGTGTGATGCTGAGTCAAAAGGAAGTGTTTCAGAAAGGTCTCTTTGTCTAGCCCACTCTGTAACTTTCTCTAAGGCATCTTTTAGATCGCCTTTTACATGTACTTGAGTACGCTTATTTGAATCACCTAGCTTTTGACTTCTATAGAACCCACACTCATCAATTTCAAAAAAAGTAATTAGCCCATTTTCCATATGTTATTCTCACCCAGGTATCGTTGTTATGACCTATAAATTTATTTCAACTAGTTATGCTACCACTCAGAATGTAAAATTCATATCGTTCACAATATAGTTAAACTAAATAGTCTCAAAGACAATGCAACCCGGATAATAACTGTTTTTATTTGTAATCTTTCCAGTAAATTATTCATCTTGATAGCGGTGTACCATCTATCTTTTCTTTTGATAGCCATACAAAATGCATTAAAAAAAGCAGCGAGCAACATACTCACTGCTTTTGACTACCCGTTACTCACATCTCTAACCAACTCAGCGACATTAGCACTAACCTCTCTTAACCTACTCGAAGCCAAATGAGCATAACGGGTCGAGGTCTGCGGTGACTGATGCCCTAACAAATGCTGAACATCGTAGAGCGTGGCATTTCCGCTGTTGATTAAAATTGAAGCAAAACTATGTCTGAGGTCATGAATACGAAAATTATCGGTTATACCAGCGGCAGCTTTAATCCGAGCAAATGCCTTCTTCGGATGAGCGATAGGTCTACCGGGTGCATCTCCGGCAAAGATATAGGGGTTCTTCGGTTGTTGGAATCGACGTTGATCATTTATGACTTCCTTAGCGAGGTGGTTGAGCAGGACCGTTCTCGACAGTCCCGACTTAGTGTGGGGTAGAAATAGGCTCCAATTGCCGTCGTCGTCGACGGTAAGGCACTCCCATTTTGAGCCAGTAATTTCACCTATGCGCATCCCTGTTAGTAGCGCAAATTTCAATGCATTGGCTTGGGTGCGATTGGGTTCTTCGTTACATGCCTTGATGAAGGATGAAACCTCAGCCCGTGACAGAAATCGCTGTCTTACGTTGTTTTCCTTAAGCTTCCTGATGTACTGACCGGGATTAGAGTCGACATACCCCCATTCCATTGCCAGTCTGAACATGCGAAGGACTAAGGAACGTAGACGGTTCACCGTTGCAGGTTTCCTACCTTCTAGTAACCCGTCCAACAATTTCTGAATGTCATGCTGACCGATATCAGTGAGAGGTTTCTTGCCCCATTTCGGATAGAAATGAAGCTTGAGACTACCCGCATCACTTTTAGCAGTAAGCTTATTCATCATTGCGTAGGGTAAGTAATGCAGCTCTGAGAACTCTTGGAATGTAAGGACGTTGCGCTTCTCATCACGAATAGCCTTGGGGTCATTACCGAGAGCGATTTCCCGTTTATGGTCATTCGCTATCTGTCGGGCAGTGTTGATGTCTAGCGCTGGATATTCTCCGAGTTGTATAGATTTTTTGATCGAAAAATAGGTGTATCTAAACAAGAAACGCTTCCTGCCTCGACGGTTAATTATCAGCTTGAGTCCGCTACACAACTCATCTGTATATTCCGTTTCCTTACTTTTGCTCGACGGCGACGTCGGTGGTAGTGAGTCGAGTTGGCGCTTATTGAATTTGAATTTTCGGGATTGCATCACTGCCTCCTTAGTCATTCTCGACGGAGAAGTATTGGCGTAATTCGGTGAGTAGTGTCTTAGGCATCAGCATGTAGATACCCTTGCCACTGTCCTCGACAATGCTCAGGGTGAGTACTGCGCCGTCGTCCAGATCGTCTTCGAATTCGGTATAGGTCAGTGCTCGTTTTAGCAGTTCGATATCGTCGACGACTACGGCAGAGAGTTCGGATTTTGATGTGAGGAACCAGAGTTCACATTGCAGCTCATCCCATGCCTGTTGGGTTTCTGCTTCATCGTGAAATGGTTCACTGATTATGGATAGGATTTGTTCTTGTAAGGTGGTGGTGATTGGTAGTGTTGTGATTTGTTGAAGGGTAGTTAGCTTAATCATAATTAACTCCATTATTATCAGCATCATAGAGTTAATATGAGTCTAATTTTTAGAATGATTCGGTTAAGAATAGCGATACTTTTTTAGGCAATTCAGAAATTAGCCATTGAAATCATATCTAAATCATATATGATTGTATTCACTCCATAGTTGATTGAAAGGATAATTATGAAAATAGATGTATCGCAAAAAACATACGAACGCTTGTCTGAGTTAGCTAAAGGTTTTGATACCCCTGATGCTGTAATAAATCGTTTACTGGACTCGGTAACCAAGATGCCTGAACGTAAGCCTACAATTACTTTTGACCCAAGTAATGAGCTAGATTTTAAAGCTGCTCTATTGGATACAAGACTGGCTGAGGTTTGCATTTCCTACAACGATAAACCTACTCAGTTTCTCGTATGGAACGCAGAGAAGTTTAAGGATTCATCAAATCTGAAGGCCAATCTGTGGTCAGGATTTCTGAGAGGGTGGAAAGAAAAAGGTATCACCGGAATCACCCTAACCATTTTGGATTCAAGCACTGACAGAACCGTTTTAGAAATAGGACACGCATTGGGGATTAGCTATGCGGATGCTGTAGTAGTTCAACCACGACATCACCGAGAGGACGATAATAACTATCTGATTTGGTTTGATAATGAAGATTCGTCTATCATCGATAAAGTTCAGCACAAAGTTAATAATGACCTCGAAGTATATTTACCAGCTTTCATGCTCAACCTGTAACCCCTACCCACCACCTCCC
>NZ_JXOK01000018.1 GCF_000830505.1 Vibrio mytili
AACTAAAATCCTAGATCGCTGGGTCGGTCACATCAGACTGGCCCTGTAATCTTTCCCTAAGGCTTATCCCGCCTAACTTCCTGCATGATGTAGTTCCAGTAACTTTGGCGATGGCGTCGTCGGTCCGGTCTCTATCCGGTCTTTAGCTGTGATTTTGGCTAGATACCGAGCTGGACACGAACCCTAATGTAAAATTCCTATTTAGGTTTTCCGTCCAGTTTGCCGTCGTCGTCGACGGTAGTTCCATCCTATTCGACTAACCCTACTCTTAGCCCTAACTCATACCAGATCCGCGCTGTAATCCAGTGTGCCGTTGGTAATTCCGTTCTAAGTATGAATACCAGTCTAGTGATTATCTGCTGTTTCTGAGGCTGTGGTTGATTGCTGCTGACTACTGGCCTAAATCACTTAAGAGAAAGACAGACCGATTACCACTGAGGGTAATCGGTCATCATGATTCAACATTCATCTTGTCCTAATCTTCGGTGCTGAGTCTCCTGCGTAATCTCAGCTAGAACCCCATTTAGGTATCTCAATTATATTTATATTAATAACTGGACCTAATGGAACGGAATGTTGGTTATATTTTTGTTGGTTCCAGCGCG
>NZ_JXOK01000019.1 GCF_000830505.1 Vibrio mytili
AGATTCGAACTCTCGATACGTTGCCGTATACACACTTTCCAGGCGTGCTCCTTCAGCCACTCGGACAACTCACCGAATCAAATTGTGGTTAGCATCATTGGCTAACGAGGCGCTAATTTAATGATTATGCGCCCTGTGGTCAAGGCTAAACATAAAAAAAAGCCCTGTTTTTCTGTTGTTTGCTCACTAAGTAACTAAATTGAACAAAACAGGGTCAATTATGCCCCTTGGTAATAACCCGGAACACGGAACCAACGGCGACACATGTCTAGGAAGTAACCATATAAAACGCCCATCCCACACGATACGACTGCGTTACTCGCAACCGCAGTGATGATTTGGTCAGTTGATGCGCCGACGGCCAGCAAAATGCCTGCGTAAACGGGTGATTGGAAAAGCACGTAAGCCAATAAGTCAGAGACATTCTTCATAAACGAAGAAGATGAAACTTTATTACCTTGACGCAGGACCCAGTCGCGGAACAGGCCGTAAGGAAAGGCGATAGCAATATTCACGGGGATCGATAAAGTTCGCGACGCCAGAGACTGCTCAAACGTCATTCCAGAAACGACGATCTCGATGATCATGCCAGTAACAAAACAAAACACTACCATAGCAAACGTATCCGCTGCGGCATTACGAATACAAAACGGTCCGCGAGACTTCATTGACTGCTCTCCAACATCAAACACCACGGTTAATAAATAATTAAATACGTTCAACTGGACTATGGAATACAACCAGTTAATGTCGCTATTAGAACATATTTTATATAGTTTAATATTTCATTTTTAAATTAAGAGTGTAAATTAACCACTACTTTTTAAAATAAAACTAGTGAAATTCACCTATTAGTCAGAATTCGTCCTTTTATTCGTCTAAACTTGTTGATATTACCGGAAGTTTCTTACTTTTTAGACAGTTACAAAATAAGCAACACCAGAAAAGCAGAAGAATATTTGGATATGCAAATGAACAATTAGAGGTTTATGCTAGTAACACCCTAAAATTCGGACTAATAGAAAATGCATAGTTATGCAGTCACTATCTAGCACCGCACTGAATAAGGGGAGTCTGCGTTATAAACCAATAGAGATTGCGTAAATGAATGCTGATTTATGGCTTTATATAAAAAAGGCGCACAAGTAACACTGTGATTTGAGAATCATTCCCTAATGCTGATTATTCCCGTAAGATGGGCGCCGAACCACCCATCAACAATTGGTATTCTATTTTGAAACTACAAGACATTCTTTCTCTTCCAGAACTTGACGGAAAACTACTCAATTTAGCGAAAACTCAAGGCTTTGTAACGGCAATGGCGTCTGCGCCAAATGTTTTAATGCCTCAAGAATGGTTACCTTTCCTTTGGGGTGGTGAAGAGACAGCACCTTTTACCGATGGTGAGCAATTAGAACTTTATATTGATGAAATCGTGAAGATGTGGAACCAAACGCGACCAGACCTCATCAAAGGTACTTGGGAATGGCCGGTCGGCTGTGCGTTAGATGAACAAGATATCGTGACAACGGCAACTCGTGATTTTAGTGAGGGAGTACTACAAGGCTGGCAACTGGCACGTGATGATTGGGAAACCTTGATGCCTGAAGACAGCGAAGACAGCGCTTTACTGGGTGGCGTGTTGCTTTCTCTTACGATGCTCTACGATCCAGAAACCACTATCGAGACGCTGGCAGAACAAGGTATTGAAGGGCTTGAGCAGTTTGAAGAAATCTTTAATGCGATGCCTATGATGCTGTGTGTTTTGACTCAGCGCGGTATTACGCTAGCTGAAGAGCAGTAATCTTCCCCTATCCTCTTTAGCTGAATAATTCCGTTGCTGAAAAACAAAGCTCTCCAACACCGGAGAGCTTTTTGATCGTACTTTATCTCGAGTTTATGGCAAGAAAACTAACCTAAGACCGCTCACCAATGCCTTAACCCTGCACTTTATTGAGTTCATCCCAAGCAAAACCTTCCACTCGCTCGTCCGCGATATAAAACAGTTTGGTGTTAGGTGGGACAACTGCGTTTAAGTCCGGGTTCAGTTCAATACCATTGCCAAAATCAAACGCGATCAAAGTGGCTTGATGATGTTTTTTTATGAAGCCGAATATGTGCTCGACCTTAGTGGTTGGCTGATTACTTGGATAGACGACCGAATACTGAGTCATACCACGTGTCGATGCCAATAACTCTTGGTGCAACGCGCTCGAACCAGGGTCTACTGCCGCTTTGGCTAGCATCTCGGCCCCCACTGCGGGTATACATTCTGCTTTTGGACAATGCTGACTTAATAGGCGGCCTAACGCTTCATCCTTAAAGTAAGCGAGCAAATGGGCATTGGGGTTGACAGAAGCGCAATAGAGAGAAGCAGACAAGGTAATATCGTCGGATAGGTTATCGACAATGATACAGCTTGCGCCTGTGATGTTGGCGTTTTTCATCTCTTGTGCATCGGTGTAACTGGTTACTCTCACAAAATGAATCTCACCAGGTAAAGGGTTTTCTATATCGGATCGGCTGCAGAGCACAATTGGGCGTTTACCAGCTTCTTCATGTTGCAGCATCCTTATCAAGTTCATGGTTCGTTGGCCATTCCAGCCCAATAAAACTATATGATTTTCCACCCGTATTCTCCGTTTACCTAAAATGCCCGCTCGCCAATAATCAATCGCTGTTCCTGCTACCCGCCCTAACAAAGCCGCAAATAAACTTAACCCGCCCGGAATGACAAACAATACCACGACCCATTTACCCAAGTCGGTCACAGGTGAATGATCGCCATACCCAACCGTGCTTGCCGTTACCATGAGGTAGTAGATAAAACTGGAAAAGTTCTCAGTGAGCTCGTTTTCTCCTGCCAGGGTGAGTAGCCCCCAAGACAGGGTGATGTACAACACGCTAATAATGAGCAAGTTACGATTGCTCAATTTAAACAGGTGCGAATTGAGCCACTTTTTTACTACCAGCCATACAGCCATTCGTTTCCATTCCTTAGCTTTGTTTGTTGACGTTAATTGTAATCTATTGATTCTAAGAAACAAAAAAACCAGCCGATTATGACTGGTTTTTGAGATTGTATCTGCTGTTTTGAGATAGCGTCGCTGTTTTATGCGTTGCCTTTGACTTGCAGATTAAGCTGCTCGGCAAAGTCTAACATGCGATTGAGCGGGATAAGCGATTTCACACGTAATGCTTCGTCAACGAAGATTTCGTGCTCTTCTCCGCCTTCGCTCAAGGCTTTTTCGATTGCTTTAAGGCCATTCATCGCCATCCAAGGGCAATGCGCACAGCTGCGGCATGTTGCGCCCGCACCTGCGGTTGGCGCCTCGATCAACTCTTTCTCTGGAACAAGTTGTTGCATCTTGAAGAAGATACCTTTGTCGGTTGCAACAATCATTTGCTTATGTGGGAGCGCTTTCGCTGCTTTGATTAGCTGACTGGTTGAACCAACCGCATCCGCTAACTCAACAACGCTCGCAGGAGACTCGGGGTGAACAAGAACCGCAGCGTCAGGATAAACGCTCTTCATTTTACGCAATGCGTCAGCAGAGAATTCATCGTGCACCACGCATTCACCTTGCCATAACAGCATATCTGCGCCTGTTTTGTTCGCAATGTAAGAGCCAAGGTGACGATCAGGACCCCAGATGATAGGTTTATCTTCTGAATCTAGGTGCTCAACGATTTCTAGTGCGATACTCGATGTAACGACCCAATCCGCACGCGCTTTAACCGCAGCCGAGGTGTTGGCATAAACGACGACGGTATGGTCAGGATGCGCATCGCAGAACTCACTAAATTTGTCAGCGGGACAACCTAGATCCAGCGAGCACTCCGCTTCCAATGTTGGCATCAGAATGCGTTTTTCTGGAGTCAGAATCTTCGCGGATTCTCCCATGAAACGCACACCACCGATAATCAGGGTGCTGGCTGGATGACGATTACCAAACTTCGCCATTTCTAGTGAATCACCCACGAACCCGCCGGTTTCTTCCGCCAAAGCCTGAATTTCAGGGTCGGTATAGTAGTGCGCGATCAGTACCGCGTCTTTTTCTTTGAGCAGTGCTTTGATGCGCTCAATATAAGACGCTTTTTCATCTGCGCTTAACGGAACAGGTTTCGGAGGGAATGGGTAAACAGTGTCGATTTTATCTAGTATGTGGCTCATTGCTCTTGCTCTACGCAACTTCCTTTAATCCGAGTATTGTAACCTCGTTAAATTTTAAAAACCAATATCTATACCCAAATAACCTAAAGCCCGTGATATCAGGAGCGATAGGCAATTGTTAACCAACGATTTAATTGATGACGAAAGGAAAGAAGAAGCGTTGAAGCTAAAAAGAAAAAGGAGCCAAAGGCCCCTTTTCAAAAGTCATATCGTCAAGCGTGTTATTGAAGCTTAGAACCCGCCAATTTAGCAGACGAACTATTTGGATATTCATCAACCACTTGCTGATAGTATTTAGTCGCTTGTTTCGCGTTGTTGTTACGCTCGGCAATATCGCCCAACTTAACCAAGGCGTCAGCACGTTTGTTGGAGTCTTTGTAAGACACCACCGCTGCAAAGCTCTTCGCTGCTTCTTTATCCTGCTTCTTAGCAAAGTACAGTTGACCTAGCCAGTAGTGTGAATTGGCAGAATACGTGGAGTCTGGGTAATCTTTTTGGAACTGCTGGAAAGCAGCAATTGCCCCCGCGTAATCGCGCTTTTTAAGAATAAGATCGACCGCATCTTGGTAAGCAGTTTGTTCATCCGCATTAGAAGTGTACTTACCTTCTGGTGCTTCTGGTTGCGCCTCTTCTACAGCAGGTTTGGCTGTTTTAGCTTCGCTGCGCATACGATCAAGTTCGACAAATAATTCACGCTGACGCGTCATCATTTGTTTCATTTCGTAGTTGCTGCGTTCCAATTTACCGCGCAAGTCATTAATCTCTTGCGACATTTGGTCGATTTGCTCCTGCATACGAAGCTGGACATGATTACGGCTTTGTAACAAGCGCTCTAAGCGTTGTACGTCGCTTTCAGATGCGCTGCGACTTGATGTGCTGCTGAGATCGGATACTGGAGCTGGTGCAGCGAACGAAAGGCTCGCTGCACTTGCCAGTAACGCAAGCGTAACAGCACGCTTGGTGTTACTGAACATGAGGTTTACCTCGAATTAGTATGCTAGAACCGCACGACGGTTTTTCGCGTAGACGTCGTCAGATTGGCCTAGAACAAGTGGTTTTTCTTCACCGTAACTAACGATTGAGATTTGGTCAGCCTGTACACCCAACGCTTGTAGGTAGTTAGAAACCGCTTGTGCACGGCGTTCACCAAGTGCGATGTTGTACTCTGGCGTACCACGCTCGTCCGCGTGTCCCTCGATAGTTACGCTAAATGCTGGGTTCTTAGTTAAGTAAGCAGCATGAGCGGCTAGCATTTCTTCGTAGTCACCTGCAATTGTGGAGTTATCAAATGCGAAGTAAATAGTATTGGTTTCACGAAGAGCTTGCTCTTTAAGCTCTTGCTCTGTCATTTGATCTTGTTGATCAATTGTACTTGCTACCGTTGACTCAACGTAAGCGCCATCGTTCGTTTCAGTAGAACCAGCACCAGACGCTGCATCATCGCTCGAACTACATGCAGTCATTGCCATTACAGGCAGTGCAATCATTAGCCCTTTCAGAACCTTGTTCAGTTGCATTTTATTTTCCTTCATTAATCAAATTTATAACTACAAAAACGGTGACCAAGCAGGCGCTCTTACTCGCCCGTTTGTTGCCGGTAATCTAGCTTTAAATCGTCCATCAATTGACACCATCGATAGTACGTTTTTCTTGTTGTACATGGAGCTATAGATAACCATACCGCCATTTGGGGCTATACTTGGTGATTCATCAAGTAGGGTATTTGTTAACACCTGTAGCGCCCCTGTTTCCAAGTCTTGCTTGGCGAGGTGAAAACCTGCATCACTGCGATTCACCATGACCAGGAATCGGCCATCTGGAGTGACTTGCGCACTCAAATTTTGACTGCCTTGCCAAGTCAAGCGAGTGGTTTCACCGTCGCCCAAATTTACTCGATAAATCTGTGGGTTACCACCCCTATCAGAGGTAAATGCCAGTGATTTACCATCTGGGTACCAAGATGGCTCAGTGTTATTTGATCTGCCACGCGTAATCTGAGTAAGCTGTTTGGTTTTTAGATCAAACGTGTAAACCTGCAACGATCCGGTTTTAGACAACACCAACGCTAACTTACTGCCATCAGGCGAGAAAACTGGCGCCCCGTTATGACGAGGGAAAGCGGTGATTTTTTCTCGTTTACCGGTATAGATGTTAATTGTATGAATTTCGGAGTTTTGATTCTCAAAGGTTACATACGCTAAGGTTTGACCATCTGGTGACCAAGAAGGTGACATTAGTGGCTGTCGAGAACGCAGCACCAATTGCTCATCATGACCATCGTAATCTGCGACACGTAACTGGTACGGGAAACGGTCTTGTTCGTTCACCACGACGTACGCAATTCTTGTCATGAACGCGCCGCGATCACCTGTCAATTCTTGATAAACAAGATCGGAAATCCGATGCGCGTAGTGACGCATACGCGGTGCACGTACTGTAGCAACCTTGTTGAATAACACATGATCTTTCGAAACAACAACCTGACCATCACTGCCCAAGCCTTGACTCTGACCTGCGGTAAGCTGACCACGTACAACATCAATCAGTTGGTAGTTCACCACATAATCATTTTGGTCGTTTTTAGTCACGGTTCCGGTTAGCAACGCATCCACACCTAAATTCGTCCAAGCGTCAAAATTAACTTCAGACTCATTAAATGGCGTTTGTGGCATCTTACTCGTCGGCACAGGGCTGAATTTACCACTGCGTTGCAAATCAGAGGCAATAACCGCCGAAATATCCGTAGGAAGCGGTTTCGTCCCTTCCCATTTAAACGGAACAACAGCAATAGGTCGTGCTGACTCAATACCATCGGTAATCACCAGCTCTAATGCAGCATGGGCTACATTCGTTACACTGCCGAGCAGTACAAACATTCCTAGTAAAAGGCGTCTAATCACGTTTTATTCCTTTTAGTCCAAAGCAACCGTTAAGTTGATGTCTTTTAATTTCTCATTGACTGCAGCTTCTGACGATTTCGGGAAGGTCCCTACTTGAGTAATCGCACTTTTCGCCGCAGCACATACTCGCGAGTCCCCACCAAGCACAGTAACACCAGCGACCATCATGTCGGTTCCAGTAGGAATCAGTTTGATGTTCACTCTACACTCCTTTCCCAGCAAGTAGTCATCCTTAATCAACTTTTGCTGGATATTCTGCTTGTATATGGACGACATACGACCGAGCTCACTGTCAATATATTGATTACGAGCCGCAGAGTTTTGCGCCGCTTCTGTCTCTAACCCAGAAAAGATGTCGTCGAGTGCCGCTTCCTGCGCTTTACGTTCTTTTTCAGCTCGTTCAGCGGCTTCTTTCGCTTTACGTTCGCGTTCTGCTGCCTCCTTGGCCGCTTTTTCTTTCGCGATACGTTCTTGTTCTGCTTTGGCAGCCGCTTCTTTTTCACGACGCGCTTTTTCTTCCGCCTCTTTTGCAGCTTGTTCACGAGCTAAACGCGCTTGCTCCGCTTTACGCACGGCCTCTTCTTTGGCCTTACGTTCTTCTTCAAGCTTAGCAGCTCGCGCTTTTTCTTTGCGAACGCGCTCTTCTTCCGCTTTGCGCTCTTGCTCTTTTTGCTTACGCGCAATTTCTGCTTCTCGAGCGGCTTTTGCATCCTTCGCTTGTTGCTCTTTCAACTTGCGAATTTGTTCTTCTTCAGCTTTGCGGTTTTTCTCTAGCTGTTCAGCTTCACGTCTGAGCTTATCAAGACGATCTTGCTCTTTTTTTGCAGCCCGCTCTCGCTGTTGGCGGATTTCGTTCGCCTGCTTCTTTACCAGATTCGGATCAATTACCACCGCCTGGACCATCTGTCCGCTTGGTTCAGGCTCTGACATATTGAAGTCTGTCCCCCAAAGCAGGGCAGCAACAAGAACCGCGTGCAAACCCACCGATATCGCTATCGGTTTGGCGTATTGGTTGGATTTCTTCTTTTTCTCTTTCATAGATATATGATGTCTATTCCCTGATATCGGTCATTAAACCCACTTTAGGGATGCCAGCACGGCTTAATTCATCCAGTAGCAGGACGATGTCCGCGTATGGCGTTGCAGCATCTCCCCCCACCGCAACTGGTGAATCCGGTTTGATGGAACGTTCTGCTTTCACTCGGACGATCACGTCTTGCAAAGAAAGACCACGTTGCACTTCTTCGTCGTTCACGCTCAATCCCAAATTACCATCACGATCCACTTCGATAATGATAAAGCTGCTGTCGCTTTCACCCGCTAGCTCTTGCATGGATTCAGCCGTAGACGTTTTTGGTAGATCGACGTCTACGCCTTGCGTTACAAAAGGTGCTGTTGCCATAAAAATGATCAGCAGTACTAACATCACGTCGATATACGGGACGACGTTAATCTCTGCGGTCATTTTGCGCTTTTTAGGTTGATAACCCGCCATGCTTTATTCCTTATCCGCTATGTCTCGGCCTGCCATCGCTTGGCGGTGAAGGATGCTGTGGAATTCTTCAGAGAATGTGGCGTAAGTATGCTCAAGCTTACTGACTTTGTTGCTGAGGCGGTTGTATGCCATTACCGCAGGGATAGCAGCAAAAAGGCCCATCGCCGTTGCGATAAGGGCTTCTGCAATACCCGGTGCAACCATAGATAATGTCGCTTGCTTCACTTCGCCCAAAGCGATGAACGCGTGCATAATACCCCAGACTGTACCAAACAGGCCGATGTAAGGGCTGATAGAACCGACTGTCGCCAAGAAAGGCAGACTGGTTTCTAATTCGTCAACTTCACGAGCGACCGAAACGCGCATTGCACGACCGGTACCTTCCATAATGTAAGCTGGCGAGTTAGCGTTACTTTTACGCAGGCGTGCAAATTCCGTGAAACCAGAGTAAAAAATTTCTTCTGTCCCTGCGATTTCGTCTTTACGTACTTTCACCTTTTGGTACAACTGAGAAAGATCCGTACCTGACCAGAATTTATCTTCAAATGATTCAGCGTCTTTGGATGCTTTAGACAATACTTTACTGCGCTTGATGATCATCGCCCATGACGCGATCGACATGCCAAGTAGTGTCAACATCACCAGTTTTACCAACAGGCTGGCCTGAAGAAAAAGGTCTAAAATGGAAATATCAGCAGTCACTGTTTGCTAGCTCCGAATTAATAAAAGTTGGAATGGCTATTGGTTTCATTTTCTTATTATCGATACATGCTACCTTAACAAGTGCCTTGCACAATAACACCCCTTCATCATTGACCAACTCCTGACAGAATTGTAAAGAAGCACGTTTTTGCTCTGACACTCGGGTCAATACTGTCAACTGTTCGTCCAGCTTTGCGCCTTGTTTGAAATCGATATCCATGTGTCGGACAACAAAGCCTATGTTTTGTTCCAACAACACGTGTTGCGAAATCCCTTTTGCACGCAGCATTTCAGTGCGCGCGCGCTCAAAGAATTTTAAATAATTTGAATGATATACAACGCCGCCCGCGTCGGTGTCTTCATAGTACACGGTGATCGGCCAACGGAAGGAATTTGATGTGCCTTGCAAGAGAATACCAATATGTTCAGTTTGTTAAGTTCGTCAGCCATTACTATAACTTAAGCAGTAATAATTGGTACTGAGTGAGCAGAATATTTTTGATTTTTGTAGAAAAAATTAAAGCCAGACAAAATGTCTGGCTTTTATTTGATGACTTGACCGTCAACTCTCATTCATGTTGTTTCGTTGAGTAAGTTTCGCTCTACGAGAAATAAAGTACCGTCAAGTAAAGTAAGATAGCGAGTGAAATGTAAGGGCTAAACAGAACTTGCCAGACCCAATATCTCGGTTTAAAGCCAACGCCAAAGACCATGCTGGAACAGATCGCCCAAATCAGAGCTGGCGCGATCAAGGCATTAAAGCCACCAATTGCCTGGCTATACGCCTCTGGCTCCCACATCACTAATCCTACATGCATAAAGCCGAGGATGAGGGATAAGACTCTCAACAGAGTCTTATCCATAGGTTGGTGTATTGCCGCTATCTTGTCAGCGAGATTACTCACTGTCTTCGTCCATCATTTCTGAATGCTCTAGCCAAAGAGCGTTGATGATACCGAATGCACAAGCAAGTAGTACACCTAGAATCCATGCGAAATACCACATAGTAAATGCTCCTTAGTAAAGTGAGTTTTTGTTGTCTTCAATGTACTGGTCATCCAAGCGACCAAACATCTTGTAGTATGTCCAAGATGTGTAACCCAGGATGATTGGCACCATGACAATGGCAACCCCCGTCATTAGGTTTAGCGTCAGCTCTGATGACGTTGAATCCCACATTGTCAGGCTGTGGCTAGGCACTAAGTCTGAAGGCATAATGAATGGGAACATCGCAATACCTGCAGTGAAGATAACACCAGCAACCGCAAAGCTTGAGAAAATGAACGAGAATGCGCATTTTTCAAAGCGAGATGCTAAGACAGCAAGCAATGGCATAACCACACCTAGCAAAGGGGCAGCCCATAACATTGGGTAGGTTTCAAAGTTCTTCATCCAAGCACCCGCTTCACGAATCACTTCTTTGTTTAATGGGTTCGATGCTGCACTTGTATCGATGCCACCGACGATGACGTAACCATCAATATTCTGAATCCAGAAACCAGCAGCAACAAATGTCGCGATAGTCAGCAAACCTGTCAACTGAGCCACGTTACGTGCACGAGTATGTACCTCACCCGTCGTCTTCATTTGTAGCCATGTTGAACCTTGCATCAAGATCATGAACAAGCTAACCAAACCACATAACAATGCAAATGGGTTAAGTAGACCAAAGAATGAACCGTGGTACGTTGGCATCAGGAATTCGCTCAATTGGAATGGTACGCCTTGAAGCAGGTTACCAAACGCAACACCAAAGATAATTGGTGGAACAAAGCCACTGATAGAGATACAAATATCCCAGTTGCGACGCCATTTTGGCTCTTCAATTTTCGAACGGTAATCCAGCCCCAGTGGACGTAACCATAGCGCAGCAAGCGTCACAATCATCGCGAGGTAGAAGCCCGAGAATGACGTTGCGTATACAAGTGGCCACGCCGCAAACAGCGCGCCACCAGCGGTGATAAGCCAAACTTGGTTACCGTCCCAGTGCGGCGCAATGGAGTTAATCATCACACGACGCTGCGTGTCGTTTTTGCCGATAATAGGTACAAGCGCACCCACACCCATATCGAATCCATCTGTTACTGCAAAACCAACTAGTAGAACACCGATCAGTACCCACCAGATGAATCGCAAGATTTCGTAATCAAACATTTTGTTGTCTCCTTGTCTTACGCTTCTACTTGGCGGCTAACTTTATCTGCAACAGAGTCAGCGTTTTGCTCGAAGTGGTAGCGACCTGTTTTCAGGCTGCTTGGTCCTTTACGAGCGAATTTCACCATGAGGTAAACTTCTGCGATCAGGAATGCAGTGTAAAGCGCCAAAATAGCGAATAGTGAAGTCAAGATTTCGCCAGCGGTCAAAGCCGAGGCGGCGACATGTACTGGTAGAATTTCACCTACCGCCCATGGTTGACGACCGAACTCTGCAACAAACCAACCTGCTTCGATAGCAATCCACGGAAGCGGAATACTGAATAGCGCGGCTTTAAGTAGCCATGGTTTTTGCGTAATTTTTTGACGACAGGTTTGGATGAATGCCAAGCCGAAAACAAACAGCATGATGAAACCACATGCCACCATGATACGGAACGACCAGAACAGCGGCCACACAGTTGGGATAGAGTCATCTGCGGCGGCTTGAATCTGCTCTTCTGTCGCATCAACCACATTGTCTGTGTAGCGTTTTAGAAGTAGACCATAACCAAGATCGCCTTTCACTTCATCGAACGCCGCCATGTTTTCTTCAGATTTATCACCCGCACGAAGCTTCTCTAGCAGCTCGTAAGCATACATACCTGTACGGATACGCTCTAAGTGTTGTTCGTGCAGATCACGCAGACCGGTGACTTCTTTATCAATCGAGCGCGTTGCAATAATACCCATTACGTAAGGGATCTTAATCGCGTAGTCTGTGTGCATCTCTTCTTGGTTTGGAATACCGAACAAGGTGAATGCGGCTGGCGCTGGTTCAGTGTGCCATTCAGCTTCTACCGCTGCGAGCTTCACTTTTTGAACTTCACCAAGCTCATAACCTGATTCATCACCCAGAACGATGGTAGAAAGAATAGCGGCCATACCGAAAGAAGCCGCAATAGCAAATGAACGACGAGCGAACGCAACATCACGACCTTTTAATAGGTAGTATGAACTGATGCCTAGAACAAACATTGCGCCACAGGTGTAGCCAGATGCCACTGTGTGTACGAATTTAACCTGAGCAACTGGGTTGAATACCACCTCAGCAAAGCTCACCATTTCCATTCGCATGGTTTCGAAGTTGAATTCTGCCCCAACTGGGTTTTGCATCCAGCCATTGGCAATCAGAATCCACAGTGCGGAGAAGTTTGAGCCCAAAGCGACTAACCAAGTCACGGCTAAGTGCTGGCGCTTTGATAGACGATCCCACCCGAAGAAGAACAGACCAACAAAAGTTGACTCCAGGAAGAACGCAACCAGAGCTTCAATCGCGAGCGGTGCACCGAAGATGTCACCGACATAGTGGGAGTAATATGACCAGTTCGTACCAAACTGGAATTCCATGGTAAGGCCGGTTGCCACACCAAGTGCAAAGTTAATACCGAACAGCTTACCCCAGAACTTGGTCATGTCCTTGTAGATTTGCTTGTTTGTCATTACGTACAACGACTCCATAATGGCCAAAAGGAAGGCCATACCAAGGGTCAATGGTACGAATAGGAAGTGATACATCGCGGTAAGCGCAAATTGCAACCGCGATAGATCAACTACGTCAATCATGGTAACTCCTATGTGTCGGCTGAATGACACTCTCTACATATTGCAATCCATAGTCAGGTGTTATTCACACTTGAAATATGTTGAATTGTCACAACTTTTTGTTGCGAAAATGTACTTCGTTGGTTAGTTAATTGTTAAGCATCAGCTAATATAGCTGGGGCTAATATTACTGGTAAAATAGGATTGTTTCAAAAGGTTTATAGGCAAATGTCGCTTTGATATAGATCAATGTCGCAACGTGAAATCTGAACAAAAATCCATCATATTGATCCAGATCAATAGTTGCTGGTTGGTGATGTTACGATATGGTAATCAGAAGCGAAATCAACCAGTCTCAAGTAAACAATGAATTAACAAGCCTTGTTTTTTTATTACTTCTTAAGTGGTAGATAATTTTTAAGGAAACGTGATATCAATCACTAAAACTAAAAAACTGAGCTAAAATGCTCAGTTTTTCTGGAGAAAACCTATAACAAATCGAACAAATAATAAACGATCCGTGTGTTGCTTTTCAATTGCACGTTGTAACTTTTCTCAATACTCTGTTTTTACTTTTCAATACCAAAGTGAAGATAAGCTCGATCGGTGGCAATTCGTCCGCGTGGTGTCCGTTGCAAGTAGCCTTGCTGAATAAGATACGGCTCAAGAACGTCTTCAATGGTGTCTTTCTCTTCACCTATTGCAGCGGCCATGTTGTCTAAGCCCACAGGGCCTCCGCCAAACTTCTCCATAATGGCAAGAAGAAGCTTTCGGTCCATATAGTCAAAACCCTGAGCATCGACATCCAGCATGTTAAGTGCTTTATCGGCCATATCCGCACAGATATGTCCATTGCCTTTCACTTCCGCGTAATCTCGTACACGACGCAACAAGCGGTTTGCAATACGCGGCGTTCCGCGAGCACGACGAGCCACTTCTAAAGCGCCTTCTGATTCCATAGACAAACCTAAGCAATCGGCGCTTCGCTTGACGATGTCTTGTAAGTCTTTAACTTTGTAGTACTCAAGTCTCTGGGTAATGCCAAAACGGTCACGCAATGGTGACGTTAACGAGCCTGCTCTTGTTGTGGCTCCAATTAAAGTAAACGGTGGTAAGTCAATTTTAATCGAGCGAGCCGCTGGTCCTTCCCCAATCATAATATCTAGCTGGTAGTCTTCCATCGCAGGATACAACACCTCTTCAACCATTGGGCTTAAGCGGTGAATCTCATCGATAAAGAGCACGTCGTTTTCTTCTAAGTTGGTAAGCAACGCCGCCAAATCACCCGCTTTTTCTAACACTGGGCCTGAGGTGGTACGAATATTCACTTCCATCTCGTTTGCCACGATATTTGCTAACGTTGTTTTACCTAACCCTGGAGGGCCAAAAATTAGCAGATGATCTAATGCTTCATTACGTAACTGCGCCGCTTTAATAAAAATTTCCATCTGATCACGCACGTGATCCTGACCTTGATAATCGGCGAGTTTCTTGGGACGAATGGCGCGATCAATAACCTCTTCGTCTTGGAATGTTGGGTTTTCTGGAGCGATTAAACGATCGGCTTCAATCATCTTGTTACCTGAGAGAATGGTTAACTTAAAAAATGGTTACATTGGGCATGTTACTATCTAAGCCACATGACTACTTAAGTCATGGTTACCTTAGACAGGCATCACACCATTGATTTTAACGCATCACGGATCATCTCTTCACTGCTCATATCCGGTTTGGCAATTTGAGAAACCACTTTTGAAGCTTGTGTTGGTTTATAACCCAACGCGAGTAAAGCGCTTATGGCTTCTTCTTCCGCATTATTGGATGAAGAAGAGGCGGAATCTGCTGGAGCAGCATCCGTAAATGGCGTAAATAGGTCACCTGCGCCCCACCCTTTCAGGCGGTCTTTCATTTCGACAACCAAACGCTCCGCCGTTTTCTTTCCGACACCCGGAAGTTTTACTAATGTTGATACGTCTTCACGTTCAACACAATTCACAAACTGGCTAGCTGTCATGCCCGAAAGGATGCCCAAACCCAATTTCGGACCCACGCCGTTGGCTTTGATCACTTCACGGAACAGAGCGCGCTCGTTTACGGTGTTAAAGCCATAAAGTAGCTGAGCATCTTCGCGGACAACAAAATGAGTATATATGATCGCTTCTTCACCGATATTTGGCAGCTCGTAGAAACAGCTCATTGGCATTTGAACTTCATAACCAATGCCATTAACTTCAATTAAAACTTCTGGTGGTTGCTTTTCAAGCAAGATGCCGCGAAGACGTCCAATCACAATAGATACTCTTATGAAATAAATTTTCGACAGGATAATAAATAACTGGATAGACATCCAGTTAATTTTATCGGTAACGCCCTTTTCGGGCACTGGTGGCTTTACCCGCTAACGCCACTAAAGTTTTGTTGGTATTCGCATGACAAATAGCTACACCGAGGGCATCCGCCGCGTCAGCTTGTGGTTTTGCTGGCAACTTTAGCATTTGCTGCACCATGTGCTGAACTTGAGCTTTGTCTGCCCCACCCGTTCCGACCACCGCTTGTTTAATCAAACGCGCAGCGTACTCATAGACGGGTAAGTCCGCATTGACTGCTGCGACAATTGCACTACCCCGCGCCTGCCCCAATTTAAGAGCAGAGTCGGCGTTCTTCGCATGAAGACTTGTTCAATCGCGAACACATCCGGTTGAAACTGGGTAATGATTTCCGTAACACCGGCGTAGATTTGCTTGAGTCGACCGGGTAGTTCTTTTTCTGAAGTACGAATACAGCCGCTGCCGAGGTACTGTAGGTGACGACCTTGCTGACGGATGACGCCGTAGCCGGTTATACGAGAGCCTGGGTCGATACCAAGAATAATAGACATGTAATAATGATCAAATTTGTGTTTTCTATACGGCCATTGTATTGACTGAAAAGCGGATAGAACACCCATTTCTCTGCTAATCACGAAAACAAGACACGAATCGAGTAATAAACCAGCACAGCCACAGGCGCTATTGACTGTGACTTGCCTCTATTAATCTTATCTATTCAACTAACCTTATGTATTCAACGCAGCCTGCTTAAACGGCTGGTAAAGATCCCGAATACGCTCTGTCTCTTCCGAATCACCAAACAAAGGTTGGATATATCGTTCAACGTAATGTTCCGCCTCAACAATGTGGAAATCAAAACACCATTGCTCAAGTGCGATCTGGTAGTGTTTAATCAACGTGTTAACATCCGTAGGATCATTGATATCAATCTGAGCCGCCTTGCTTGACCAACGCTCATCTGGATAACAAATAAAACTCGCCAGATGATGAGCAAGTATACGACTGACCTGCGGATATTGCTTTTGCTGACGATACAAATTGGTCAGCACCCGAGAGCTAAAGCGATCGGAATAAGAACCATCTTTATACTTGCCCAACCCATTAAACAGAGCAATGGCAGATTGAAGGTATTGTGGCGCATACATAGCGATTGCAACCGCGGCCATAAAACCCAGGTTGACGAGGTCTGAGTAGCTCATCAGTTTGCTGTCAGGCAGTGATACAAAAATCGTCACCCTGTCAACAAAGTCGACTAACTGGGGAGCCAGTTCCGGGTGAGATAATGCCGCCCGAGCAAGGATAAACTCTGACGTGCCATGGTCTTTACTGTTCAAATTAACCGCGAGAGCGTTGAGATCTTTTTTTACCTGCTCGGCCCAAGGGACATTCAGCATTCCGGACACTAACTGCTTACTCAACAATCTGTTGTTTTGCGTGAAGCGTAACTTAAGTAGTTTATTTCTATCGGTGTCCTGTAAACATAATGCTTCGGTCGCCGCAATGTCCTTAAGCAGCTCTTGATTAAGGTGAGTCAATGCTTGCTCAATCGATGACGGGTTTGCGACATCAACTTCTAGGTTAAATACTTTTTTATGCGATGCAAGGTGGCGAACAAGCTTTGTAATCATGCCACTACCTCCTTTTGTGCATGGAAGTCATGCATCATAACGAGTGCTGACGAGCCATGGCGCACGAGGACTCGGCTCATATCAGAGAAAATCTCATGTTTTGCCGCAATCGTCCAACTGGCCATATTCAATTCACCTTTTTGTATCGTCGTCCAGTGGGTTTTATATCTGTCGTTACCATCATCCGCACCTATCCACTGTTGACCGGACGCCCATTGTTCGATACATACGCGATAAACCGCATCAGGGCAGGCATCATTCACCTTAAATTTATAGCCGTACATCAACTCGGTTTGCTGTGGCAAATTGTTAGTTTGTTTAACGAGAACAGCCTGCGCAGTATCGACGACCCGACGCTGCCGATAATCATATGAGTCACCTGGATCATAGATCCCATATTCCACCAGATCCAACACCAGAACTTTGTCTTCAGTATGATGGTGGTCTTGTTCATAGATGGTCAGTGTCTCGCTGAACAAAACCTCATCACTGAATGCGTCAAGCAATTCAAATCGCCAAATACCATTAATGTAGCCATTGCTTTCCTTACCCTGAATGACCAGCTCGACCGTTTGTCCATCGACAACATTGATTTCTCGCTGAACAGAGAAAGGTTTAAACAATCTATCCTGCTCTACATTTTCTGCACCGTGTTCACGATAAATGCGACTTTTTAGCTTAATACTCGGTTTAATATTCGTCCTCGACTTAACGCCCTGACTCAACTTAACACACTGATTCAACTTAATATCTGGGCATCTAACGACTAAATGATATCCGATTGTCGTGTCATCATAGTTAATAACGGCTTTCTTATCAGCGGGATGATGCGTACCAAAGAAGCCACCAAAAGCCGCGACATTGATCTGACAAGGTTGAACTTGTGCAAAGCCGATATGAATCATCTGTCTGGCGAGTAACAACCTTTGGTCGAGGCTGTATACTTCAAACTCATATAAACCTTCTCGGCGTTGCAGCGCGGTAAACGGGTCTCGTAGCATTAAAGTCTGACCATGCTTACCTATCGCCTGCCACTCTGTTTGGGTCTTCCCGTCAATGTCAGGATGTTTAAGTTTAACCACAAATCCTTGAACGGTACGTATTCCTTTCACACGCAGAATAAAATCCACCCCGACGACGGGTAAGGATTCATCTTGGTGATACCACTGGGCGGGACAAGTATTCCCTTTTCTCCTTGAACCCCGAATTGCTGTATCTCAAGTAAGGTGCCATATTCGTCATTGCTAAAGCTGCCCTTACGGCGGTTTACTTTTGGCCCAATCGCCGTATCCCGAACTCTGCCCGATTGATATTCTGGTTCTCCAAGCGGTTCTCTGTCTAAACCCAGCTCAGAACCGACATCGTGCATGCTGATTGAGTAGTCATCAAAGCTGTAGAAAATGCCTTTCTCTGCATCGAGATAGTTCTGAGTCAACAGTGGGCCATCCGAACCGTAAATTCGGACCAAGTGCTCGCCAGTGCTGACTCTGTAGATGTCGCGGACATTATCTTCACTAATAGTCGCAATCACATACTCATCACACTGAGAAAACTCATAGGCATACACAAAATCATCGTTACTCAATCGAACCAGACATTCTCCCGTTCGGAGATCCACCACGGATTGCTTGTAAACCAGCCTTTGACCATCAAACGAGATGGCAAATTCATCACTGCCGATTCCAAAGCGATATGGCAACTGAACCGTTTTTTCTGCGCCTGTGGTTAAATCGACAGAGATGAGTCGATCAGTGCTATCCAAATCGATAACCTGAGAGTAAAGCGCAAAATTACCCGTCGGACTTAACTTCAGCGTCTGGCCTGGTATGTGCTCAAACCGGCATCGCTCCCGTCCTGAAGCAAGATCGATCGCAACAACGGCATCTTTACCCTCGACCTTCACATCAAATAAATCCGCGTTTAAGTCTGCATCTTCGTCCAACTCTTGCGTAATGCCAATCAGTAAAGTACGCCCATCCGCAGAAAGCTCAAACGGGAGGTGAGATTGAAACGCATTTAAACGAAATGTAATGACAGGCAGAGATTGCCCTAAGTGCCAGCCTTGCAACAATCCCTGCTTCCAATCAAGCGTCGCAAAATGGACTGGGCTGTGCTCTTTAGGTCTTAAGGCATAAGCAACAGCATACAAACCATCGTCTGGGATTGGCCGAAACGATACGGGGGTCATGGTGTCGGATTGGGTGATCGTCACATCATCATCCGATTGGCTAATCAGATAAGAGACTCCGAGATAATTCACATAGGCAAAACTGTTCACGTCATGCAGCGAAAACAAAGGCTGCGTGACCCGGACTAGTTGTGCCTGGTCACGCAATTCGCAAAACGATGAATAGCCGTAACAAACCTCAAATGCCGGCTCAATAATCCCTTCTAGGATGCCACGCAGATTATTTGCTACCCGAACCTTCAATTCACGGCGCTTAGTCAAAAATTCAGCGGCATTTTCTACTGATAGCTCTTCACCAATCAGAGCGAGAGCTAAGCGATCATAAAAGTCATTGTTGCAGTATATGTACAGATCATCTTGGCTAATTTCTTCCAGCGGTTCTTCTTGCTCTGTACATTCTTTAATACAACCGTGCAGTAAATGCATGAAGTCATCATCTTGCTGAATATCGGTCAGTGTGGAGAAGCTCGCAGAGCTATAGCAAACTTGCTCTGCACGAATGATATCGCTGGCGCAAATCAGAAGCTGCTCTTCAATAAAATCGGGATCTGATAGCTGTGACAAATACCATTTACTAAACGGCGGACAATCGTTAGAGTTGCCAGACATGCGATGCGCAGTCGCTGGATACAAGTATTTGAGATAAGGAGAATCGGGATAACGCTCTAATAAGTGATTGACCAACTTTATCTCTGGTAAATGGTTATACCAACGATAGGTGAGACTATAACTGTCAATATAATCAATAATATACTTGTCACTGATTTCCAACAGCGCAATGTACGGAGCGTCAAACAGCTGAACTTGGTCCGAGTAATAGCGTAGGTCGCTCTCGCTCCCCAAGTTCATGTTGTACTCGTCGATCAGCTTTACGTACTTCAGTACTAACGCTATTAGTGCTTCGTCCTGTACCGCACAGCGGAATAATTGGCTGCGACGCTTTTGTTGCCACTCATCGTAAAAGTAGCGTGGCGCATATTCACTGTTTAGAGACTGAAAGTAATGTTGTTCGGTTTTGCCCGCAAAGTCATCAACCGAGTCCTCGGCTAAATCAAAGAAGGTATAAAGAATCGAACGCTTGGCGCAGACTTGGCGTACATCCCCACTTTCTATATCCGCAATGAGTTTTTGTAGGGCCAGAATCACGCTATTGCGGTCTTGTGAATGGTAGACGACTTTATGGACACTATTGCGCCCGTAATGCCGCTCAAGAAAATCAACCGCTTGCTTGCAAATCGGCTGCATCACCGGATCTTGCTGTAGCAGCGTGACTGCCTGGTCATAATATTTTTTGACTTGTTTTAATGATTCGCAAAATTCAAAGAAGCACTGCCATAGTTGATTATTATTTTGGCCACCTTCAATTTGGCTTTTTTGCTGATGAAACTGATAAAGCTGAGTGAAAGTGTCTGATAGATACTCTCTACTCTCTTGAAGCTCGAATATACAAGCCTTAATGTTGACTGTGTAATCTGTCACCTGATACCTACTGATGATGCGAGTAATGATAGTTATAAAGTTAGGAATATGCTTTGTAAGCATTTGATTTAAAATGCACTTAAGCTAGCACCGAACGTTAAATTATACAACTCAGGTCAACCGGAAACTGATGTGTGACGCGGAACAAACAATCGTCTAGTAAACAATCGGTTAGTAAGCAATCCGTTTGTAGGCAATCCGTTTGTACACAATCCGCTAGATAGGGTGAATAGACATTGATGGAAGGACGGCAGTTTTTACTGAGTAAAAAACAAAAACTCCCGCAGTTGCGGGAGTTTTTCTTTCAATGTTTTGTGCTTATTCTGCGTCTTGTTCTTTTGCCGCGCCTTTCGCTGCTGTCACGGCAATTGCCAGCTCTTCTAGCGATGCTGGGTTCGCAAGGCTTGGAGCGTCTGTTAGTAGACACGCCGCTGCGGTTGTTTTCGGGAATGCAATAACGTCACGGATATTCTCAGTGCCACATAGCAGCATCACTAGACGGTCAAGACCGAATGCAAGACCTGCGTGCGGAGGCGTGCCGAATTTCAGAGCATCAAGCAGGAAGCCAAACTTAAGCTGTTGCTCTTCAGGCGTGATACCTAGAATATCAAATACCGCTTCTTGCATGTCAGCATTGTGGATACGAACAGAACCGCCACCCACTTCGTAGCCGTTCAGTACCATGTCGTACGCGTTTGAGTTTGCCGCTGCTGGATTCGCTTTTAGCTCTTCTGCTGTCACACCAAGTGGTGATGTGAATGGGTGGTGCATTGCATGTAGTTGCCTTCGTCGTCTTCTTCGAACATTGGGAAGTCAACCACCCATAGTGGCGCCCATGCAGATTCGTCAGTGAGTTCTAGATCTTTACCCAGTTTCAAGCGCAGTGCACCCATAGCTTCTGCAACGATGCCCGCTTTATCAGCGCCAAATAGGATAATGTCACCAGATTCCGCTTGAGTGCGATCAAGGATGCCGTTGATTACGTCTTCGTTTAGGAACTTCGCTACTGGCGATTGGATACCTTCCATGCCTGCTGCGCGGTCGTTAACCTTCATCCACGCCAAGCCTTTCGCACCGTAGATTCCAACGAACTCTCCGTAACCGTCAATTTGCTTACGAGTCAAAGACGCACCACCTGGTACTCGGATAACCGCAACGCGACCTTTCTCGTCGTTTGCAGGGCCTGAGAAGACTTTGAACTCAACGTCTTTAACTAGGTCAGAAACGTCCACAAGCTCGAGTGGGTTACGTAGGTCTGGTTTGTCAGAACCGAAACGACGGATTGCTTCGCTAAATGGCATCACTGGGAACTGACCTAGATCTACGTTTAATAGCTCTTGCCACATATCGCGAACCATGTTCTCAGTCACTTCACGTACTTGGTCAGCCGTCATGAATGACGTTTCGATATCGATCTGAGTGAATTCTGGTTGGCGGTCAGCACGTAAGTCTTCATCACGGAAACACTTAACGATTTGGTAGTAACGGTCAAAACCAGACATCATTAGCAGCTGTTTGAATAGCTGTGGAGATTGAGGAAGTGCGTAGAAACTACCTTTATGTACACGGCTTGGTACCAAGTAGTCACGCGCGCCTTCTGGCGTTGCTTTGGTTAGTACTGGCGTTTCGATATCTAGGAAACCATTGTCATCAAGGAAACGACGAACAAAGCTTGATGCTTTCGCACGCAGTTTGATGCGATCACTCATTTCTGGACGACGAAGATCTAAGTAACGGTACTTAAGACGCTGCTCTTCTGAGTTCTTCTGGTTGAAGTCCAGAGGTAAAGCGTCACTGCGGTTGATAATTTCAAGGCCAGTAGCCAGAATCTCAACTTCACCCGTCGCCATATCTTTGTTTGCTTGGCTTTCTGGACGAACGCGAACTTCACCCGTCAATTTGATACAAAATTCATTACGAAGTGTATTCGCCACTTCATACGCATCCGCCATATCTGGATCAACTACTACCTGAACGATGCCTTCACGATCTCGCATATCGATAAAAATAAGACCGCCTAAATCACGGCGACGGTTAACCCAGCCGCAAAGTTCTACAGTTTGTCCTGCAAGGGACTTGTTCAGGTGACCACAGTAATGGGTACGCATAATGAAATTCCCAATCTCTCAAAGTTTGTTGACTACGCTCTGTCGGCCTCATTACCAAGCAGAGTAAAGATTCCGTTATACGCTGAAAATCGTTGAAAATCGACTACTCAGCATACGATTAAGTGTGTTTTATCATTCATTGATGATTTTTAGAACAACAAGTGTTCAAAACCGCACCAAAGCAAAAAAATTGTTGGTGATTGAAGCGTGAAATTATACCTAAATAACCTCGATATGCTAGGTTCAGCAAGAATGACTTGGCTCACAGCCGTGATAACGATTTAACGCTCCAGTCATCATGTAGGTCTGTATGTTTCAGTCAAACTCTCGTAAAGTGAACACAGTAATAAATGTAAAGAAGAATGATGGATAACTTACCCCTTCGCCTTGGATTAACTATGTGGTCGCATAACCTGTGGCAACAGAGCTTTTATGGTAGTGGCACCAAACCTGCCGAGCGTTTAGAGAAGTACGCGCAGGTGTTTCATACTGTGGAAGGCAATACCACGTTTTACGCCACTCCCTCAGTCAGTACAGTGCAAAATTGGAGAGCGGCGACACACGACGAATTTAAGTTTACGTTTAAGCTACCCAAAGCCATTACTCATGAACAAATGCTGAGAGGCTGTGACGTGCAGTTGCGGGATTTTATGAAAGTCATGGAACCATTGCACGACCGGGTCGGTCAATGGACGATCCAACTCCCCGCGGCCTTTGGTCCACAGCACCTCGAACAGTTGAAGAAGTTCTGCTCCAGTTTCCCACCTAATTTTCCTCTTGGGGTTGAAGTGCGCCATATGGATTTTTTCTCTAAAGGAGCAGAAGAACGAGCACTTAACCAATGGTTAGTAGAAAATAATATTGACCGCATTATTATGGATAGCCGCCCTGTCTTTGCCGCTAAGTCCGACAATGAGGCGATCATTGATGCACAAATGAAAAAACCCAAAGTGCCCGTTCATGCGATCGCGACAGCTTCTAACCCGATGATTCGTTTCATTGGTCATCCTCAAGAACAACAAAATTACGAGTTTTTTACCCCTTGGTTGAATAAGCTACCGCAATGGATTGCCGAAGGTAAAAAGCCATATGTCATGATCCATACAGCCGACAACATTATTGCGCCTGAGCTGGCGGCAAACCTATACAAGAACTTGCAAAAGCGCGTTAATTTACCCGATTTAGCCGCGTTTCCTGCGAACAGAGGCAATGCACAAATAACCATGTTTTAAAGTGCATGTTTTGCCGTAATCAAAAGCAATGCATGACAGGGGCTCGAATTTCTCATAAAATACGCGCCTTTTTTGACGCCTGACGCATAAGTCAGCTTGTAGCAGAGACTTGGTTATGAACCCGAAGAGCAATCCAGATACTATTTTTTCGGCTCCAATCGATAAAATTGGGGATTTCACGTTTGATGAACGCGTAGCGGAAGTGTTTCCGGATATGATTCAGCGTTCCGTTCCGGGTTACAGTAACATCATATCTGCCATTGGCATGCTGTCTGAACGATTCGTAAAGCCTCACAGTAACATTTATGATCTTGGGTGCTCACTAGGCGCCTCTACGCTGTCTATGCGCCGCCATATCAAACAAGAAGGCTGCAAAATCATCGCGGTTGATAATTCTCCAGCGATGGTTGAACGCTGTAAGCTGCATGTAAACGCGTACCGCAGTGATACACCTGTTGATGTGGTAGAGGCCGACATTCGTAATATCGAAATCGAAAATGCTTCCGTAGTGGTTCTCAACTTCACGCTGCAATTCCTGTCACCGGAAGATCGCTATACATTATTAGAGAAAATTTATGCGGGTCTGCGCCCAGGTGGCATCCTGATTCTTTCTGAGAAATTCGTCTTCGAAGACGAAGTATCCAACGAGCTATTGATTGACCTACATCACGACTTTAAACGCGCGAATGGCTACAGCGAGCTGGAAATCAGTCAAAAACGCAGTGCCATTGAAAATGTGATGCGCCCCGATTCTAAAAAAGAACACAAAGAGCGATTTGCCAAAATTGGCTTCTCTAGCTTCGACGTTTGGTTCCAGTGCTTTAACTTTGGGTCTATGTTTGCCATCAAATAACGTATCGCAAACAAATTACTCAGATTTATTTTTTATACCACCAACTCAGCGATTAACTAACTATGTTTAACTTTGCAAATTTCTATCAATTGATTGCCCAAGACACACGTCTTCAACCTTGGCTAAACGTATTACCACAACAGCTAACGGACTGGCAAAATGCAGAGCACGGTGACTTTGGACGCTGGTTGAAAGCTTTAAATAAGATACCGGAAGGTTCACCGAACCAGATTGATATTCAGCACTCAGTCACCATCAGCAATGACACACCGTTTCATGAAGGTGAGCTGAAGAAACTGGAAAACTTGTTACGTACTTTCCACCCATGGCGTAAAGGTCCATACACCGTTCATGGTATTCATATTGATACCGAATGGCGCAGTGACTGGAAATGGGATCGCGTACTCCCACATATTTCTCCCCTGAAAAACCGTAGTGTGCTTGATGTAGGTTGTGGCAATGGCTATCACATGTGGCGCATGCTGGGTGAAGGCGCGCGCCTTTGTGTTGGTATTGACCCATCTCATCTGTTTCTAATCCAGTTCGAAGCCATTCGTAAGCTGATGGGTGACGATCAGCGTGCACATCTTTTGCCACTGGGTATTGAACAGTTACCAAAATTAGAGGCATTCGACACGGTATTTAGCATGGGGGTTCTATACCACCGTCGCTCCCCACTCGACCATTTGATTCAGTTGAAAGATCAGCTTGTATCCGGTGGCGAATTGGTTTTGGAAACCCTTGTCATTGAAGGGGATGAAAATGCGGTCTTAGTGCCAACGTCTCGCTACGCCCAAATGCGAAATGTGTATTTCTTCCCTTCAGCAAAAGCACTCAAAGTGTGGTTGGAGTTAGTTGGTTTCGAGAATGTCCGTATCGTCGATGAAAGCATCACGACAACCGGCGAGCAACGTACTACAGACTGGATGACACACAACTCATTACCAGATTACTTAGATCCAAACGATCCAAGTAAGACAGTAGAAGGCTATCCGGCTCCAAGACGAGCAGTTTTGATTGCGGATAAGCCGTAAAACTATTAAACCGTTAATCACTACTCGTCAAAAAAGAACGAGCCAACGCTCACTTCTGACATAGTTTTAACCATCTAAAACGGCGAAACCATTACCCTTCCTTCAGTCTTTATCAAGGACTTGTTTTATTCGCTCTTATACTGCGTTACTGATTTTCTACGTAGAATGTTCATGTCTAATTGGAATTTAACTTAGAATGACCGTGTATTCGAATCAGTACCTTGCTTAAGAGCGGATCAATTCTTGCTGAACAAGCTTCTTGATGTGACTTGAGTATATAAGCTAAACTCCTAAAAAACATACAACTTAATCTGACCCCAAGGTTTTCAATGTTAATACGATTGACTCCGGTTATTGCTATTGCCTTATTGTCTGGGTGTTCACTCACCAAAGGCGAGCAGTACCATCAAGAAACGCTAGCCGCCATAGAATCCTCTGAAGCAAATGTTAATAATCGCATTACTAATCTAGAGCTGCAGCTAAGCAATCAATCTGACTATATCGATAGCCTTGAAGTGCAAGTCGATACATTACAGGGGGAGCTTCGTTCTTTTCGACGTGAAGCGATGGCTGAAGTGAAAAAACCAAAACCCCAAGTCGTTGTCCCACCAACACCAGAGGTAGAACAAACACCGACGCATGAGATCCTCCTTGGTTCCATTGAAAAAGTGACGATTGAATCAACCAAGCAAATATTTGACGCCAGAGTCGACACTGGTGCTGCCACCTCTTCATTGAATGCAGTTGATATTGAAGAGTTCGAACGAAATGGCGAAAACTGGGTGCGATTCCATCTGGCCGATAGTACGAAGTCAGACGAGGAAAAACGTACATGGATTGAAGCCCCTGTTGTTCGCTATGCAAAAATCCGTCAAGCCATGAACGAAGAGGCTAAACGTCGACCTGTCGTAGAGCTTTGGGTACGAGTCGGAAAAATTCATGAAAAAGCGCAATTTACGTTGGCAGATCGTTCACAGATGAACCATCCTATTTTACTGGGCAGAGAGTTTATGCGCGACATAGCATTAGTTGATGTCAGTCGTACGTACATCCAAACAGAAAAAGATACTAAGAAAAACAAAACGAATAATTAAGGTAGATTATGACGTCAAAAATACCGTTTTACCTTTCAATCTTCTTGTTGTTGATTGCAGGGATTGCTCTGAGTGTTTTCCGACACCAAACCTATGGCGTACCATGGACTCCAGGTGAAACCAGTCAAGTATGGGATGTAGAGGCACGAATTGAATTCAACGCCAACGGAAACGAAGTAAAAGCTTCATTGGCTGCGCCACATACCCAAAGCGGCTATACCCTCATTGGTGAGTCCGCATCCTCTTCAGGCTATGGTGTTTCTTACATCAGTTCAGATTCAGGCCGACGTGCTGAATGGTCTATTCGTCAAGCAACCGGCCCACAAACGATTTATTACAAAGCGCAATTTTTGGTAGACCCGCAAGCAAAGGTAACACCACTTCCGCCCTCTGAAGATATCACGCCTCCTACGCTTTCAGCTCCCCAACAAGCAGCAGCAAATGCATTGATCGAAAGAGCAATGAGCCGCTCAGCGGATAACATTACGTTTACTCGTGAGCTGATTAAAGCGCTGAATGATCCTGACAGCCAAAATACTGCTTTGTTGCTTAACGACTTTGATCGTACTGACGCATTACAAGCGATTCTCCTCACCGCAAATGTTCAGAGCAAAGTAGTCGGAGTGATTGAGTTAGAAGACGGACGTCGACGTCAAACCATACAACCTATGGTGCAAGTATGGTCAGGTGAAGAGTGGGTATTATTCTCACCAAACTCGGTACAAAAAGCTGAACAACCAAACTTGCTAGTTTGGGATGAATCCAATGTTTCTTTACTTGACCTAGTGGGCGGACAAAATAGTCAGGTTCACTTCTCCATGATCAAGCAAGATGTAACACCGCAGCAGGCAACCAATAATAAGATTGAAGCTGACGGCTTGTTGAACATCTCGATTCATAGTTTGCCTCTTGAAGAACAAGCCATGTTTAAAACGATAATGCTGATACCTATTGGTGCGCTCATCGTTGTCTTCCTGCGGGTAATTATCGGCCTTAAAACTTCAGGTACGTTCATGCCAGTTTTGATTGCTGTTGCCTTTGTTCAAACGCAACTGGTCACTGGTATCGTAGGCTTCTTGCTGATTGTTGGTACGGGTTTGATTATCCGAAGTTATTTATCGAGGCTGAACTTGCTTCTGGTTGCACGGATATCCGCCGTTATCATTACGGTAATCATGATTATTTCTGTATTTACCGTTGTCGCGTTTAAGATTGGCCTAACGGAAGGTCTAACCATCACTTTCTTCCCGATGATCATCTTGTCATGGACCATCGAACGTATGTCGATTCTGTGGGAAGAAGAAGGGGCAAAAGAAGTGGCGTTGCAAGGTGGCGGCTCGCTGCTTACCGCTGTACTGGTTTATTTAGCAATGACGAACTCGTATATCCAACACTTAACCTTTAACTTTATTGGCCTACAGTTGATTGTTCTGGCAGGTATTCTCCTACTCGGTACCTACACGGGCTACCGCTTGACAGAGCTTCGTCGCTTCAAACCGTTAGCGGAGGACTAAACGATGTTAGAACGTTTTACTACGCCATCGAAACTCCGCCATAAGGGTATTATGGGGATGAACAAACGTAACCATAGCTATATTGGCCGTTACAATGATCGTTCTAAATACCCACTGGTTGATGACAAGTTAAAAACCAAGATCATCGCTCAGGCGGCAGGGGCAACCGTCCCAGCTCTCATTGGCGTGATTCATAACCAGGCAGAAGTGAGAACCATCCACAAGATGGTTGAGCAATGGCCAGGTTTTGTTATCAAACCAGCGCAAGGCAGTGGTGGTAAAGGAATTTTGGTCGTGACTTCGCACAAAGACGGGGTGTATACCAAGCCTTCGGGCGCAACCATCGGTAAAGAAGACGTAGAACGTCACATCAGTAACGCACTTGCCGGACTGTTTTCTTTAGGTGGTAAGAACGATGTTGCCGTTGTGGAAAACCTGATCAAGTTTGATGACTGTTTTGATGGCTTTAGTTATGAAGGCGTGCCAGATGTACGAATTATCGTCTTCAAAGGCTACCCAGTAATGGCGATGATGCGTTGCTCAACGGCAGCTTCAGATGGTAAAGCGAACCTTCACCAAGGTGCAGTAGGCGTCGGGATCGATATCGCAACAGGCAAAGCAATTCGCGCCGTGCAATTCGATCAACCCGTTACCCATCACCCTGATACGGGTAAAGATCTCTCTACGCTACAAGTCCCCCACTGGGAACGATTACTCGAACTGGCTTCAAGCGCTTGGGAAATGACCGGGCTGGGTTACATGGGGACTGACATGGTGCTGGATAAAGAAGAAGGCCCGATGGTACTTGAGCTGAATGCCCGACCAGGCTTAGCGATACAAATTGCTAACGGCGCAGGCTTACTGCCACGTTTGAAACATATTGAGAGTATTGGAACCCCAGCCGAATACCCTAAGCCCGCGGAACGTGTTGCATACGCTGCTAAACAGTTTGGCGCAAAACCGCTATTTTAAATTATTTTGTGATACACAGACCTGTTTTTAGCTGCTCTATATTTTAAGCAGGTCTGTTTTCAGCAACTGATAGCCCGCATTCCTTAACGTGATTGTTAGCGACTCATTATTTGTGGTGAGTAATACTTCACAGTTAATACAGAAACCTTCTGTTGTTCCCTACCAATAAATGATCAATCTAACATATTCAATATCAATAGGTTCTTTTTTAGGCAGTGTTTTGCGTAAGATAAGTACTCCCCTAACCCAACTTGTGAGGTTGAGGTGTGATAAAACAAGATACAGAGAACAACCCGCTCGTACTTAACAACCAAACCGTGCTGAGTAAGCATGAAACGTTAGAACAGCAATTACAACGCTTATCAGATGTATCAACCCAAGCGCTTGAAGAGCTCGCTGAAATGCTCGAAGTGGAAAAAGAAATTCCACACGGTTAGTTGCCCCTTTAGTGCGATACCAAAACCGAGTCGGTATCCCCTACCGTCTCGGTTTTTAGTTCTACCGAAGAAAACAGAACAAATCTACGTTAGTGATACCATTACCCTACCGCCTGTGTATAACCCTCATGCAAACTGCATCTCACTTTCCAAGTGCATGGTTGGGCAATTTCCCTTATATGCTGGCACTACTTTTTCAATTTTGGATCGGGTTTTCCAACAAAAAAACGTAAAACGAGTTTTTGCACGATATTGCCATATGGCGGTGTAAAAAGTTGGATTGGAAACCAATCGCGCATTTGAAAAACGGTACGTGCATGGCTCAACTCACGAAAGCCCTCTTTACCGTGATAGTTACCAAACCCTGAGTGACCGACGCCACCAAACGGGACTGAATGATTAATAACATGCCAGCCCCAATCGTTTATCGTCACCCCACCACTGTGAGTTTGTGTCAGAACAGCATGTCGCTGAATGTTGTCATGACTAAATAGATAGCATGCAAGCGGTCTTGGTCGGTCGATAATGTATTGGATCACCTGCTCAATTGAGCAGTAACTATGGACAGGTAGAAGTGGGCCAAAGATCTCTTCTTGGCAAATACGCATCTCAGGGGTCAAGTTTGTCGCAATATACAGGGGCGTTTTACGGCCTTCACCAGCTTCAAGGCATTTCACAATGCTTGCCCCCTTTGCTTTGGCATCGTCAAGCAGTTGATGAAAACGTTGATGCTGAGAGTCATCCACCAGCGACGTATAATCCTGGTTCCCTTGAATCGATTTGTACATCCCTTTATGCGCCGCTAGAACTGCGTCGACAAATAGCTGTTCTTTGCCTTTTGGGACAAACGCGTAATCCGGTGCGATACAGATTTGTCCCGAGTTAAACCCTTTTCCGTGCGCAATGCGTTGCGCCGCTTTGGTAATGTCGTAGTCATCAAATACAATAGCTGGCGACTTACCGCCTAACTCGAGTGTCAAAGGAGTGAGGTTTTTTGCTGCATTTTCCATTATTTGTTTGCCGCTCGCAGGCGAACCGGTGAAAACAAGATGGTCAAAAGGCAAGTGAGAGATGTCCATCGCCTCTGGATGGGTTCCATCCACAACACGAACCAAATCATCAGGGTAAATTTCCGCTAACATTTGGCGTAACAACTTTGCGGTTGCTGGACAGTTAGGCGGCATTTTGATCATGCAACGATTCCCCGCAGCCAACGCGGTAATTAATGGGCCAATAGATAGATAAATAGGGAAATTCCATGGGCAAATGATCCCAACAACCCCTTTAGGCTGATATCTAACTTCAAGCTTATTGCCTTTAAATAGCCATTCAGTTGGTCGCTTGCTTGGTTTCATCCAGCGTTTTAAATGCCCAACCACGTGATTGATATCGAGGATTGGTGCAAGTACGTCAGACATCATCGACTCAGTATGACAACGTCCTCCGAAGTCTTCGCTGATTGTCTCTGCTAACACACTCTGATACCGCTGAAGCTGAGTTTTAAGCGCGACTAAACGCTGCTTTCTTACTTCAAACGTTGCGAAAGGCTCTGCTTGATAAGCCACTTTTAACTCAGTTAACCAAACAGATAGCTCACTTTTAGGAAAAGCATTTTGGTTGCTATGTTGATCTTTCTTATTGTCATCGGTTGATATGGTCATTGCGCTCTCTCACGTTGAATTTTTTGATTACATCACTTTGACAACTTCATGCAAAGGTAGCACACAGATAAACGCACTGATATTCCGATAAAATTTTATATGCGCGACTCAATCATATCCGTTACTTTCAACTTTGCCATCTACAACTTTGCCATCAACAACTTCGTAACCTCCAAGATAGAATCACACTACTCTTGGTGGGAAACACCTATTCATCGGGAAACTCGTCAGTATCAAACAAAAATGCCCGCTGAAGCTAGCGGGCATTTTTATATCAGGTTTTAGAATCTGTTGAGCCTAGGATTCAAGTTCTTCAACTAATTCCTGAGCTTCGCTTTTTGGTTTTTCACTCTGACCAAAACCACGTAAACCAACGACATGTACGTGTTCGTGATCTTTAAACACTTTACGTACCAGTTTATAGGTTGTGCCTTTCTCTGGACTGATGTTTTCCGGTGCCGCGATTAGAAGCTGCATATCCAGACGATCACAGAGCTCAAATAACGTCGAGATAGATTTCGCATCAAGACGCGCGGCTTCATCGAGGAACAACAAGCGACATGGGATAATGTCTTTACTGCGTAGTCGACGTGATTCTTCTTCCCAGCTTTGTACCACCATCAATAGAATCGACTGACCTGTACCAATCGCTTCACCCGTTGACAGCGCGCCGGACTCGGCTTGCAACCAACCGTCGGTACCACGGTTTACTTCCACACTCAACTCTAGGTAGTTACGGTAATCCAGCAATTCTTCCCCGAGAACCTGAGGAGAACGCTGTCCCATATCAATGTGCGGGTTTACACGTTGGAAGAGCTTTGCCATCGCTTCAGAGAAGGTGTAACGTGGCGATTCAAACAAGTCTTTATGCTGCTCTTGCTGAGAAGCCAAACCATTTAGCAGCACTTCATGACTCTCACGAATCTTGACGTTTAGACGAACGCCCTTCACCTGACCAAACGAGATATTAGATAACCCTTGGTTGAGCATGCGGATACGATTCTGCTCACGCTGAATGGTTTTGTTGATGATACTTGCCACAGATTCAGAACTGATAGCCAGACGATTTTCACGTTGGGTCAGTTCTTCAGTCAGACGTGCCAGTTCCACTTCCATCTCTTCAATCGCTTCGACCGGATCATCGGTGCGGATGATGTCCTGACGAATACGCTCACGAAGGTGTTGGTAGACAGCAATATAGAACAGGACTTTGCGCTCTGGTCTTGCATTGTCTTCCGATAAACGTAACGCATCGCGCAAATCATCGTTGTTGGCGACCGCTAAACGTAGCGCACCTAATGACTTATCCGACATTGAACGCAACTCGTCTGCAGACAGGTAAGCTAATTCACGCTTGTGTAGGCGGCGTTCTACATCGTTTTCGCGCGCGAGTCGAAGCACCGAGCACCACCCTGCTTTGGCTGCAACCACGAAGGTACGCAGTTCGGCATATTCTTTCTGAACTTTCTTAAGGCGCTTCGCTAAAGCTTTCATTTCAAGCTCTGTCGAGGTAATCGTGCGCTCGTGTTCACTCTTACGACTACGCGAAGTATGGAGGCGTTCTTGCAATTCGTCTCGACGACGCATTGCTCGCTCTTCTGCGCCCTCATCCGCGTTCACACCAAATTCTTGCAGCTCTTGCTTGAACTCCTGAACCGTTTCCAGTTTCGCTTGGTAAGAACTTTTCAGCGAGGCCAGTACTTGGTTGTACTGGTTCATCTGACCCTGCGCCTGTTTCATTTCTTCACGAGATCGCGTGCGTACTTGTTCTGCTTGAACCAACTTCGCTTTTAGCTGTTCGCTCAGTTCGCTGCTCTTGTTCAGCAGATCAACAGAATCTGAGTAGGCAAAGTAGTGACGACGTTCTACCAAATCCGACAAAGCAAAAATCTGCTTTTTGAGATTTTGCAATTGCTCATCGGCCGCTTTGTACTCGGCTTCTAACGCATCAAATTGCTCTGGATCGGCATCCAGTGCTGAAACGATATTTTCAAGTTCGGCAACCGCTTTGGAGTGCTGATTAAGGAAGGCTTTTGCTTCGGAAAGTTGTCCGATTCTCTCTTCTAATTCATCAAAACGGACCTGAAGCGTCTCGTCTTCAATTAACACCATTGTCGACGCTAGCTTATCAAGCGATGACAATGCTTGCTTGCTGGTTTGAAGCTGCGAACGTTGCTGTTGTTCTTTCGCTTCCAAATCAGCGAGTACGCGAGTCACTTGGCTACGCTTATCTCGTAAATTCGCTAAGGCTTGTTCTGGATCCGGTTCGAATGCGACTTGGATGTGGTTAGCTACAAAGTGGTTAAACGCTTGATATAAGCGTTGCATTTTTTGTGCGTCAAATGCCGCTTTTGCATGCTTCTCGACCACTTCTTCGCGCTCATTACGCAAAAGCTCTAGACGCTGTTCGCGTGCTGCACGACCGAACAGCGGAATTTCTGGTAAACGTGAGTAGCGCATCTGACGATCGTTCATACGAACGCAGACTGCGCCTTCTAATTCTTCCGCATCGAATGAGCTATCATCAAAGGCATCAATATCACCTTCAATGATGTACAAATCTTCCGGACAGTCATCCAGTTCAACCAACTTCTCTTCGATGTCCGTCAGATCAGAGACAACGATCGCGTGACGTGAAGGACCATACATGGCACTGAAGTAAGGCGCGTCATCAATCGTAATGTCATCGTAGATTTCAGAGAGCAGTACACCGCCTAACGTATCAGCGAGACCTTTCAAGCGAGGGTCATTAGAACCACCAGGAGAGGCCAAGCGCTCAATTTCACTGTCGAGCTGATTACGTCGCTGGGAAAGCTGCTCCTTTTCGATCGACAAGGTCTTTTCTTGCTCAAGCGCGACTTGCATTTGATCCATGACCGACTGACGATCATTCAGCTCGGCACCACTTTGTTCACGCAGTTTTTCTAGTGCATCGTTAGCGGCAATCCACGTTGGCGCAATCGCTTCCAGCTTTTTGATTTCTGAGCTGGCATCTTGCTCGAAACGGCGCTGCTCACCACGTTGTTCACGCAACTCTTCTTGCGCGATTTCAAGTGAATCTAACAGCATCACATGACGTTCACGTTCCTGTTCAAACGTGATCTCATCGGTTAACTCAACGTGGAATTGCTTTTGGTATGCAGTGACTAACTCACGAGCTTGACGCTGCTGATTTAAGCTGCGTTCGAGATCACGATGCTGAGCACGCCACTGCTGCTCATTTTGAGCAATTTGCTGCGACTCCCGCGCTTTCTTGATGACCTGTCTCGCTTGTGAAGCCGCGTCTTTTCGCTCGATTTGACCGACAATGCTTTGTACCAGTTTCAGTGCGGTTTCAAATTGCTCGGCCGCGGCTGACGACATGTCCAATTTGTGCTTGACTGACAATAGCGCGTTGGTGCTGTTCGATTCTTTACTTTTCAGTTCAGAAACCAGCGCTTGTGCAGATTCTGAAGTTAGGGTGTCGTCATCAAGTAACTGCTTGGCTTTTTCAAGTGCATGAACCGCTTGTTGATACTGAAGTGCTCGGGTTTGCTGTACGTCCAGCGCTTGTTGGTAATCCGCAAGTTGAGTCTTGAGACTATCAACTTCTTCTTCAGAGACCGTCGCTTGCTCTTCCGCCATCATGACGCGTTCTTGGGCTTCTTCCACTACCATCATTTGCTCTTCAAGACGCTCGTTAAGCTCTTCAAGATCTTCTTGGTAACGTTCAATTTTCTCTTGCTGACGCAGCGCGTTTTGCACTAGCTGTAAATGATCCGAAGCCGCTTGGTAGTCTTGCTCTAATGCCGTCTCAGATTCGACCAAAAGCTCAAGTTCTTCTTGCACGCGGTTAAGCAAATTATTTTGCTCAATCAGTGTTTCACGCGAGCCAAATAGTTCAGAACGCAGAGAAAGTGTTTGCTCCAACTTATTACGACGATCATTCGCATGACGCATGTAGTCCGCTGCCACATAGTTGGTTGACTCTGTAATTAAGTGCTTAAATAAATCTCGGTCAGCCTGAGTGGTTTTGATCGCTTCCAACGTCATACGGTTTTCGCGCAGTGCCGATTCCATGTCTTGGAAGCTTTTTTCACGCCACCGTTTTGCGGTAGAAGGTAGTCACGTAACGAGCGAGTAATCGCACTAGAAATACCACCGTATAGCGAGGCTTCAATCAGACGGTAGAATTTAGAACGATCACCAGAGTTTCGGAGTTTCTTCGGAATGACACCGAATTCAAACATTTGCGCGTGGTAATCGACGATAGACGAAAACGCTTTAAATTGAACACCTTCGAAATCAGCGAGTACATCTTTTACTTCATTGATCTGGCGCACACGAGCTTGGGTCGCCGACACACTCTCAACAAGTACATCCGTTGGTTTGACATGACTCGGAAGTCCTTGAATGACAAACGGCTTGATGTCTACTTTCTTATCACGGCCTGCAACTTGCTGTAGCTTTACCGCAAATAGCAGACGTTGATTACGCGAGTTCACTACGTCTAATGCTGCGTAACAAGCCCCAGGCTGGAGTTTACCGTAAAGACCTTTGTCTCGAGACGATTGGCTACTGCCCGCTTCAGTGGTGTTACGGAAATGCAGCAAAGTTTGGTCCGGGATCAAAGCGGTAATGAATGCCGCCATAGTGGTGGACTTACCCGCACCATTACCACCAGACAAAGTGGTCACCAAACCATCGATATCAAAGGTTCGGGCAAAAAAACCGTTCCAGTTGACCATGGTCAGTGATTGATATTTACCACGTTCAATCATGCTCATGCTTCACCCTCTTCTATCATGTCTTCGTGCCCTTTTTCTTCTTGATCTTGGTCTTCTTCAGATAGCAGGCTACCTTGGCTTGGTTCTTTGGTGTGAACGACGGCTTCGCCATCGCGGATTAGACGCAACTGCGCTTCACGCATGTCATCGCCTACACGAACGTCAGCACCAAAACGAAATACCGCTTCACTGATACTAAATTTGCCGGTTTCACCAATATTGATCACCATTCCCAATCGGCGTAAACGGCGCAGAGAGGTGCGGACTTTCTCGAACAGTTTTTCTTTATCAAGGTCAGAACCGGTTGCTCGGTTGGTGACTAACTTCATGAGTTTTTTCTCGTCAGCGAGAGCCAACAACTCTTCATAAAGCTCTTGATTGGTAAAAATACCTTCGTGCGCTAAGCGCTCTGGACTCAGATACAGAAAACACAGTACCTTGCCCACCAACATGTCCAGTTCAGACAGAACACTGCAGCCAATTAAAGACGTCGAGCGAGGACGAAGATAAAAGAAACCTTCAGGCGCTTTGACCAACTCGGTGTTGTAACGTTGATAAAAAGAAGAAAGCTCAACTTCAAAGTCCGACAACAACGCATGATTGTCGAGATCTTCGCTTGAGATGTGACGCCCTGCTCGTAGCATGCTGTCTAGTGCTGGGAACAGAGGATTAGAAATTGCTTTTGCCAGTTTGTCTGACATGTATTCATTAGTATCGGTCGATGACATTCGCTTGTACCTTTGCGCCGAATTCGTTGATTGCTTTCCAGTCTGGTTGAATGGCTTGATAATCCGACTCTGAATATCCGAGTCGAACCGCTTGGTCAACGATGATTCGAGCTAAATCAAAGTGATGAGTATGTGGGTGTTGTGCAAGGTAGTCTCGCAACACCACGCTTAAGTCGATAGCGGTGCCTTGTTCTTTGTGCGCTTTTAGCATGGAACCAATACGCTCAGACAACTCATCATTGACTTGTTGAAACTCTTCATATTCCACTTCCATCGGAACTTGGCCGGTCACTTCGTCATCACGGAGCACCAATGCCTCATCACGAAGGTCAGATAATCGCTCAGCATCTGCATAGGTCAGATACCAAGGCATATCAAAGTATTCTTTTACGGACTGACGTAAACGCGAGCTGAAAGCACGGTTTTTATCCATATCAATGGCGGTACGAATAAACTTGTGTACGTGCCTATCGTAGCCAATCCAGAGATCGATGGCTTGCTGCCCCCAACTGGTGATTCGGTCAAGCTTCATTTGCAAACCAAACAGTGCTTCTTCGATGAATTCCAATTCCGGCTCACCATAAACAAGCTCTTGAATATCTAAGATTTGCGTTTGAAGCTCATCACTGGCCGCTTGCAGCGTATCTTGAAGCTCTCTTAACGTACTGGACGTTTCCGACAGTAAAGCTTCACAGTTATTGATCGCTTCACGCCAGTCTTTGTTCAACAGTTCAGCAATCTGTTGCTTCACTGACTGTTGTTGTTCGTCCATGACACGTTGGTTAAGATCAATTTGATCGAAAATTTCGCCTACAGAATACTTGAGCACTCCGTACACGTTTTTCTTCCAGTGGCCCGGTGTACCACCTTTTTGTGCGGCCTCAATCGCTTTTTCCATTTCATCTGCCACCATTGACAACTGAATGGAAAGACGCAATTTAGAGAACTCACGGTGGCGAACGTAGTAATCGGTAATGCCCATCGCAAGAGGCGACAAGCGATAGATGCTCGCACCATCGGTAATTTCACTGACAAAACGGCTGATAAGGCGCTGCTTAACCATCTCGTTGATGGCATTGTTAGCCCGAAACGCGGAAGCTTCGCCCGTATCATCAAAAAGCCGAGTGACGATGGCGAACGCATCATGCAATTCACCTTCACCCAATTCTTCGTCAAACCTTTCATTACTCAATACCGCAATGGCGATCAAAAACGCCAAGCGTTCTGTGGTCAGGTTCAACGAGAAATCTTGCTGCTTAACCCAGCCAACCAGTTCGTCTATTGGTTGCTCTGCAGCATCGAGAGTCATCTCACTCATTGTTATTCCTGTTTATCATTCTTCTTGGCCCACACATGAATGTAGCGGCCCAATGAGAGGTATGGCTCTTGTCGACAAAGTTGTTTTTCTAGCGCCAACACATCTTCAAACTGGTAGTCTCCCATGTATTGCATATTTCCTATGTAATCACTAAAGGATCGAATACCAGACTTGCCACAAATACGAAAACCCGCGTCTTCAATCCACTGATAGACGTCTTCTGGCTTCAAGCCTTTTTGTGGTTGTAGTTTAAATCTTTTTCGGTGAGGCATGCCGTCTAAAATGTGAGGAATGTTGCCACAAACCACGTTTTTGTAGACTAAACCATGATGGTTATAGAACATCACCGATGCAATGCCCCCGGGTTTAACTTGTTCCAACACTTTATCCAGTGCAGTTTTTGGTTCAACCAACCACTCCATCACCGCGTGGAACATAACAAGATCCACCGGCTTTTCCATATGTTCGTTAATGGACTGAACCGGTGAATGAATCAATCGATACTGCTCAAGCAAACCGTTTTTTTCAATCTCCTGTTTGGCTAGTTGCAGCATTTCCGAAGATAGATCACATAACGCGACTTGATGTCCGAGCTTAGCAAGCTTTTGCGACAATTGGGCCAATCCTCCACCAGCGTCAAGTACGCTTAGGGGTTGCTGGTCTGCGCCTAATTCACTTAGAATCGTTAGAAAATCTTCCCACACAATGATTTGACGGATCTCTCCTTTGTCGGAGCCGTATATATTTTTTGCAAATTTGTGGGCGATATCGTCGAAATTGCGGTCTTCTGTCACTTCTGCTGAGTTATCATAACGGATTGTGCCGCTATTCTGGCACAAGGAAAGCAGGAATAAAGAGGGATATCCTCATTTTTATTATCAATTGATGTTTTTTCGGACTATTTATGTATGTTTGAGCTGAAAAAAGTAATGTCCGCCTTGCTGATGCCCCTACCGGCACTGCTATTGATAGGTTTATTCGGACTTGCTCTCATTAGTTTTACCCGTAAACGTAAAACGGGTTGTTTCGTTGTTTTATTCTCTTTTGTTGGTCTCTTCTTGGTTGCGTTTCAACCCGTTTCAACTAGCCTACTAATGCCATTAGAACGTCAACACAAAGCGTTTTTACCCGTATCCGACTCCGTTGATTACGTCATGGTTTTAGGTAATGGCCATGTGGTCGATGACGAGATTCCACCGACCTCCCAATTAAGTCGAGCAGCATTGATGCGCCTTACCGAGGGCATACGTATTTTGCGCATGTACCCAGGTGCCAAGCTTATTTTGTCTGGTTATGCGGGTGGTTCAGAAGTCAGCCACGCACGTATGATGGCCAACGTCGCACTAGCACTTGGTGTCGCAAAATCGGACATTATTTTATTAGAGGATGCGAAAGACACCTGGGAAGAAGCAAGACAAGCAGCAGCATTTGTACAGCAAAAAGGCATTGTGTTGGTCACATCAGCAAGCCATATGAGCCGCGCTTTATATGAGTTCAACGCAGCAGGCATTAAACCCTTCCCTGCGCCAACCAACTTCTTAGCGACAGATGAAATTAATCAAGCATGGGATAAATACGCTCCAAAAGCCCGTTATTTAGAGCAAACCGAAATATTTTGGCATGAGTTTTTAGGCAGTATATGGCAACGACTGCGTGATACCGTTGGACAAACTCCGATGGTCGATCCAGAGCCATCAACCACCAATTAAAGCATGGTTAAAACCGTAAAAAATAAAAAAGGAGAGCAACGTTGCTCTCCTTTTTTATTTTATTAGATTTGTCTAGATTTTGGTTTGAACGAAATGGAACGCAAAAACTAGTCGCCTGCGAACATATACCCCTCACCATGAACCGTAACAAAAATTTGTGGGTTCTTAGGATCAAACTCCATTTTTGCGCGCATGCGTCGAATAAGTACATCGATGGTGCGGTCGTTTGGCGCATCAACACGATGGCTGATCATGTTTAATATACGCTCTCGACTCAACACTTGATTTGGGTAAGAAGACAACGCTACCAACAACTCATACTCGGCTTTGGTCAGTTTAACGGGCTCATCATTGCGACTTAAAGCTCGACGCTGAATATCAAACGTCCACTCCCCAAAACGAACGATATGCTGTTCGTCTTTCGCGTTTGCCGTCTTGTTCGATCCTTGTCGAGCCGTTGAAATCCGCCACAGCAGGTTTTTGACTCGAACTAATAACTCTCTTAATTCAAAAGGCTTTGTTACGTAATCGTCAGCCCCCATTTCTAGGCCAACGATTTTATCTATGCTATCCGTGCGTCCTGTTACTAATATAATGCCAATATCTGATTGACTGCGTAACTCCCGGGTCAACATTAATCCATCTTCTCCCGGTAAGTTGATATCCAACATAATAAGATCGACACCATCATTTGATTGAAGCACTTCACGCATTTGTGCGCCACTCTCTGCTTCGCTGACGGTGTAGCCTTCATGTTGAAAGTAACCCACTAGTTTACTGCGGGTTACGACATCATCTTCTACGACTAATACGTGATAGCTCATTTACACCACTTTCTTTTGTGATTTACCGGATCGTATTCTATTCATAATCATTAACATTTCTAGTCATTGTTCGCCAAAAAAGCAAGATTTAACGTTTTTCTTGATTCAAAACAATCTAACGAACACCTATTAACAACTGCATATATTTCAGCATAAATCGTCACAAACATAGTTACTGCTATTCATTTTAATTGATTACACTTATACCCATAACCTCAAACGAATTTATGATGCTCAAGAGAGTGCATTAGCAGGAGCCAAATAATGCAAGAACTTAAGGCTTTCAACGAAAAACGCGCTGAAATTTACTGGTGGTTTTCCAGTCTGTTTGCCAAAGAGTTGACAGAGAAAGAACTAGAGGCGTATCACAGCGTGGAGATAAGAGGCTTTCTATCTGGTTTGGGCGAGAACCCAGCCCTGAAGCCCGCAGTCGATACATTGACTGATGCTCTGAATCGGTTGCAAGTGCGTCACGATGCTCAGTTGGAGCTAGCCGCAGATTTCTGTGAGCTGTTTTTGAAAACACACAAGCACGGTGCACTTCCCTACGCTTCTATGTACATCGGTAGCTCTGGATTACTTAATGATAAACCAGCAGAAGAGATGGAAAGATTAATGGCAGAATTTGGCGTACAGGTGGATGCTAACTTAAATGAACCCGCAGATCACTTGGCCGTAGAGCTCGACTTTTTAGGCAATATGATCATTCGTTCCAACGAGTTTGAACAAGAAAAGCACATGGAAGAAGCTTTCCTAAAACAAAATGACTTTATTCAAAACCAGTTGATGACATGGCTACCCCAATTCGGTAAAAAGTGCTACCAGCTTGATGAGTTCGGCTTTTATTCCAGTGTGACTCAGTTGCTCATTGCATTTTGTAAACTGGACAGTGGTTATCTGATTGGGGAATAATTATAGCTAATCGTTGTTCTCTGCAAAATTGTGACTTCAAATACACTAAACTGTTGTCCAAAGCATTGCCTGACTGGTGACATCGGGATAAAATGTGAGCGCAAACGATTACATATATTATTTACATGCAAACCGCTCATTTCAGCGGTTTTTGTGTTTTTTGGTTCAATGACTTTCCGTAAATGAAAACAGACAAGGATCATTGAACTCCGCTACTAAAAGCCTTTACCAATAATAGAATAACCAATAGTAGTCAACGCGATCTACTCGCTCGTGGTGCGTATTTATTACATGCAATAAAGTGAATGCAAGCACTTTCGCACAGCCGGTTTTCTCCACTAAGGTATAATCATAGTAGCTCGATACAGGACACTATTTATGGCCACTATAAAAGACGTCGCTCGCTTAGCCGGCGTTTCAACCACTACAGTTTCGCACGTTATCAATAAAACGCGCTTTGTTGCAGAAGCAACTCAAGAAAAAGTCATGAAAGCGGTTGATGAGTTAAATTATGCCCCTAGTGCGGTAGCTCGTAGCTTAAAATGTAATTCAACCAGAACCATCGGTATGTTGGTGACTCAGTCAACCAACTTATTCTTCTCTGAAGTCATTGATGGTGTTGAGAGTTACTGTTACCGACAAGGTTATACTCTGATTCTATGTAACACAGGTGGCATATACGAAAAACAACGTGACTATATTCGTATGTTGGCAGAAAAGCGTGTTGATGGCATCTTGGTTATGTGCTCCGATTTAACCGAAGAGCTAAAAGAGATGCTTGACCGTCATGCTGATATTCCAAAGGTGGTCATGGATTGGGGGCCAGAGAGCTCTCAAGCAGATAAAATCATGGATAACTCAGAGGAAGGTGGTTACATAGCAACTAAGTACCTAATCGATAATGGTCATACTGATATTGCGTGCTTAAGTGGTCACTTTGAAAAACTGGCTTGTAAGGAACGTATTCTAGGTTTCCGTCGTGCTATGGCTGAAGCTGATCTCCCTGTAAACGAGGATTGGATTCTAGAAGGTAACTTTGAATGTGACACTGCCGTATTGGTTGCCGATCAGATCACCGCTATGAAAAAGCGTCCAACAGCGGTCTTTTGCTTCAACGATACAATGGCACTTGGTTTAATGAGCCGATTACAACAAAATGGCATTTCAGTGCCAGATGATATTTCTGTTGTGGGCTATGACAATATTGAGCTGGCAGAGTATTTCTCACCACCACTTACAACCATTCACCAGCCTAAGCGCCGTGTTGGTAAAAATGCGTTCGAAATTCTGCTTGAGCGAATTAAAGATAAAGAGCATGAGAAGCGAATTTTTGAAATGCAGCCTGAGCTGGTCATCCGCAATACGGTTAAAAAACTCAACTGAGTAAAATAGTCTAACAAATAAGCACCTGCGCAAGGTGCTTATTTTTTTCTTAAAAATAACATTTATTAAACCCCCATCTAACTTTTCACAAAACCTCACAAAATAACTCTTTGTTTTATTGTCACTTAATGCAATAAAAGCGTTCTCTTGCTGTGTTAATTGACCACATCAGATAATAAGAATCACAATGCATAGTTACGCATTATTTACTGAACGAACATCACACTTTATGAGCTGAAATGTGATATTGATTCAATATCCACAGTATTCTGAAAATGTCACGCACAGGGCAAACCATTTGAAAGAATGGGACGCAAAGCTTCCGGCCTGAACCCTATTTTTTAGTGGAAGGTAGCGGGGTTGCCGATGGCAAATATGCATATAATGAGTTTACCCTTTAATGACATTGTTACTACATGCATTTGCTAATCTCTCGGACCTGATTTTTGGTGGCGTAATATGAATTACACCGAGATAAGACATCATGGATAAACCAATACTCAAAGACTCAATGAAGCTGTTTGAGGCACTTGGCACGATCAAATCGCGCTCAATGTTTGGCGGCTTCGGGCTGTTCGCAGATGAGACTATGTTTGCTCTAGTAGTGAACAATCAGCTTCATATACGAGCAGACCAGCAGTCCTGTTCTCAGTTCGAGAAACAAGGACTAAAACCGTACGTGTATAAAAAGCGCGGCTTTCCCGTTGTTACTAAATACTATGCTATTTCTAGTGATTTATGGGAATCTCGTGAACGTTTATTGGACGTTGCACAACAATCTCTTAAATGCGCAAAGTTGGAAAAAGTCGAGCAAGCCAATACAAAACCAACGCGGTTAAAAGACTTACCTAACCTTCGGTTAGCAACAGAGCGAATGTTGAAAAAAGCCGGAATTGAATCCGTAGAACAGCTCGAAGAAGAAGGCGCATTAAACGCATACAAAGCAATCCAAGATACGCACAGCACCTCTGTAAGTATCGAACTACTCTGGGCTTTAGAAGGCGCGATTAATGGTACTCACTGGAGCGTGGTTCCGCAAACTCGTCGGGATGAACTAAAAAGCCAACTTCAGTAACATCCGTTTTCAAGTATCATCAAACCGCAGTTTTATCTGCGGTTTTTTTTGAAATTTTTTCCTCTCTTAACCTGTCTATACATTTTGTGATATCTAAGTGGAACTGCATAATGGATAAAAAAAAAGATCGTCGGGTTAATCCTTGTTACTGTCATCGTAATCTTAGCGACATACTTTAGCCCCTATTTGACCTTAGAAAATGCCAAAGCCCAGCAAGCCGATTTAAACGCTTATATTGATAAAAACTTCATCTTGGCAGCGGCGGTGTACTTCTTCACCTATATTGTCGTTACTGCTTTATCGATTCCTGGCGCCGCGGTGGTCACCTTACTCGGTGCAGCACTTTTTGGGTTTTGGTCAAGTTTGTTGCTAGTCTCTTTTGCCAGTACGATTGGAGCGACAGTGGCGTTTCTAAGTAGCCGCTATTTGTTGCAAGAGTGGGTACAAAATAAATTCGGCAAAAAACTCGAGGCCATTAACAATGGTGTCAAAAAAGACGGTTCGTTCTATCTGTTGTCGCTGCGTTTGATCCCGGTATTTCCTTTTTTCTTAATCAACCTTTTAATGGGGCTAACGCCGATGTCAGTCGGCCGATTCTACCTGATAAGCCAAATAGGTATGCTACCTGGAACCGCCGTATACCTAAATGCAGGTACCCAATTAGCTAGCATTGAAAGCCTCTCCGATGCCGCGTCGCCCTCCATATTAGCCTCTTTGGCTTTACTTGGGTTGTTTCCTATCATCATTAAGTGGGTAATGATGAGGTTCATGCCCAACATTCAAAGCAAGAGAAATAATACTTAATGAAGATATTTATCGCTAAGAATCCAGCTGAAGCCCATATTGTCTGCGAGTTGCTAAAAGCAGAGCAGGTATGTTGTGAGGTACGTGGAGAGGGGATCTTTGGGTTAAAGGGTGAATTGCCCTTTGGGGAAGACACGGATCCTTATGTTTGGTTGTTGAATCCAGAGCAACACCGCCAGGCAGCGATAATTATTGAAGGCTATGAAAAGCAAACGCAACCAAACGTATTTCCGGATTGGCAATGCCCTCATTGCTTAGAGAACAATGAAGGGCAATTCGGTGCTTGTTGGCGGTGTGGGTATCACATTGATGGAAGGGACTAGGTATTAGGGTTCTAGGGTCCTAGGTTCTAGGCCCTAGAAAAAGATTACTGATTACTGATTACTGATTACTGATTACTGATTACTGATTACTGATTACTGATTACTGATTACTGATTACTGATTACTGAAATTTATCCCATGCATTCAGCTTGTCAACGTCATGCCAGCGAGCTCAATCGTGACGCTATTCTGTATTCTGTATTCTGTATTCTGTATTCCCTAAAATACAACACACCAATCCCAATACGAGAATACTGAAGCTTCGAGTATCTCCCCCTCTAGGATCCTAGGACCTATAACCCTAGGACCTTACTAGTTAAGCCATTAAGCTTTGTCGCTTTATGAATTCAATGGAATGTTGATTAAAATCGTCCGGTCGCTCAACATTACAAACATGCCCACAGTTAGGAATTTCACGAAGTACGCTTAACTTATGTGCCGCAACCATTTCTTTAACAGGTTTAATGAACATATAGTCCCTATCCCCCATCAAGTATAGTGTTGGTATTGGCAACTCTCTGTCTTTGAAATACTTCATTAATGGGTTCACATCCGCCGCTAATACAAACCAACGTTTGAACTCTTTTTGACAAAGTTTCTTAGCTTCTCGAATAAATAGATGCCTCGATTCACGTTGATTCCTCTGTGGCATCACAACATAAGCAAATAACTTATATAACCACATATAAGGTAAGATGTGCTTGCAGAAGTTTCCTGACTTCACCAGAATTTGTGAGCGTGTATTCAACCGAGTCACCGCACCACCTAACACCATTGAGCTGACCCTTTCTGTCGCAAGCTCTGCTAGGTTGCGCACAATGATGGTGCCCAATGACATACCAACAAAATGCGCCGACTGGATCTTTAAGTGGTCCAACACCTGTAAAATATCTTGCGTCACTTCAGTAAAGGTATAGCGGCTGGTAATCAACTCTTTAAGCAGCTTATTTGACTTTCCATGCCCTCTTAGATCGATAAGTAACAAATTAAAGTGCTGCTTATACGCCTTAATTTGCTTAAACCATATCGAAGAGCTGCCTCCTGCACCGTGCACAAATACAACCCACTCATTGCTGGTAGGATGTAAATAGGTTTTATGAAAGAGTAGCGCTTGAGTCATATTCCAACATGAAATGTAATGTTACTAAGTACGGTCGGCAATCCTACCACACTCCGGTGAGCCGACATAATCAAGGCACCAACTTTGGTGCCTTAGTTACCATTTAATTACGATTGCGCTTGGGTAACGCCTAAGTAAGTCTAGACGAATGTAACGCAGAGTGATAGAGCAGCAAATATTGTTCTGCGGCTTTTCGCCAACAAAAATCTTTTTGCATCGCGTAAAGCTGCACACGTTTCATCTCTTCGTGATCTTGTACATATAGTAACAAGGCTCTTAACATCGTAAGTAACAGAGCTTGTGGGGTAGGATCATAGAAGACAAAACCCGTCGCTTCTGCACGATTGACATCATAGTCAACCACACTGTCTTTTAGACCACCGACACCACGTACGATTGGCAACGTCCCATAAGCCATGCTGTAAATCTGGTTCAGTCCACAAGGCTCAAATTCAGACGGCATTAAGAAGAAGTCAATGCCGGCTTCAACCAAGTGAGAAAGCTCATTATCATACGCTTCGACAAAGACGAACTTATCGGAATGTTTCGCTGCCGCCTCGTCCAATTGCGCGGCCAGTACGGGATCGCCTGTACCGACGATAACCAACTGCACATCGTGCTTAAGAAAGTCTTCCAAAGCCGGGAGTAGATAGTGAACACCTTTTTGCGTCGTCAGACGACATACCATGCCGAACATGGCACAGTCTCGCTCTTCTAACCCAAGGCGTTGCTGTAATACCCTTTTGGAAGCAAGTTTGCCATCACTCATACTTTGGTGGTTCGCTTGATAATTCAGCGGTAGAAAGCCATCGGTTTCAGGATTCCACGCACTATAATCACAACCATTGAGAATCCCCACCAAGTCATTCGCGCGATGTTGGAATTCCCAAGCCATGCCATGACTGCCAAGTTCCGTTTTCAACTCTTCAGCGTATGTTGGACTTACTGCGTTGATCTTATCCGCATTCATCACACCCGCTTTCAGCATAGTGATGTGTGTGGCGCTAATCGCAGCGTCTGGAACATTTCGACTATGAAACTCAGGCAAACATTGAACATCATCGTAGCTAAACACGCCTTTGAATACCGCATTATGTATTGAAAGCACGCTGTGCGTATTGATGAAAAATGGATCCGCGTCATAACGATGTTTGAGAAGAAAAGGGACCAACCCTGTATGCCAATCGTTGGCATGAACAATATCTGGACGAAAATCCAATTTTGGCAGCATATCCAAGCAAGCAGCACTAAAAAACGCAAAGCGCTCGCCGTTATCAGGATAAGCTTGATTATTTTCCGCGTACATAGACGGGCGATTGAAATACGGCTCACAGTCTATTAAATAAACAGGTACGTCACCCAAAAACAACCTCAGTACACGATATTCTGTGTGTGGCCATGAGGTGAGCTTTGTTTCTAACATCACCTCTGCATCACCTAGCCTTTCGATACCTTTGTACGCTGGAATAGTAATACGTACGTCTTGCTGAAGACCGTGAAGCGCTTCTGGCAGTGCCTTGGCTACATCAGCCAAGCCACCACTTTTAATCAATCCTTCGACTTCAGACGCTACGAACAGTATAGACAAGTCGTTAGTAGCCAACTTTTGCTCCTTTAGGAACGACTACGATACCGTCATCTGACACATGGAAGTGTTTTTTATCTTCTTGAAGATTCACTCCAATTTGTGTGCCAGGTGCAATATCAGCGTTCTTATCCACTATGACACGACGTAAAACGCAGCCTTCACCGACTTTCACGTCTCCTAGGAGTATACATTCGCTGATATCGCAAGCAGATGCAATATTACTACGGAAACCAAGCACAGATTTTTCGATACGAGAACCACGCACATAGCTGCCGTTACATACTAAGCTATCGATGATTTGTACTCTTCCATTATCCGAATCTGTAAATGTCGCTGGTGGCAGCGGCGGATAATAAGTATGCAGAGGCCACTTACGGTTGTAGAGTGAAAAAGGCGCATCTTTCTCTAGCAGATCCATGTGGGCTTCCCAGTACGCATCGATGGTACCGACATCTCGCCAATAAACTTCTTCTCTTTCACCGGTGATTTTGTTGGTACTGAAGTCATAAACGAACACATCGCCACGAGGGAACATTTTAGGAATAATGTCTTTACCGAAGTCGTGCGATGAGTCTTCGTTGTCCGCATCTTCCTCGAGTTCAGAAAACAGGGCGTTCGCTTCGAAGACATAGTTACCCATAGATACCAGTGCAAACTCTGGATCGCCTGGGATCGATTTTGGGTTGGCTGGTTTTTCTTCAAAGCCAATCATTCGACCTTCACTGTCCACTTCAATCACACCAAACTGAGAGGCTTCTCGTAGCGGCATGCGTAAAGCAGATACCGTTAGTGATGCGCCTTTGTCAGTATGGAAATCGATCATCTGCTTAATATCCATCTTATAGATATGGTCTGAACCAAAGATGCACACTTGATCCGGCTCTTCGAGTTGCATAAATCGAAGGTTCTGATAGATGGCGTCAGCCGTTCCTTCGTACCATCGTTTGCCAGTACGCATTTGAGCAGGAATTGGATCGATAAATCGGTCAGTAATACCGTTAATATTCCAACCTTTTTTTAAGTGGTGGAAAAGCGATTGGGATTTAAATTGAGTGAGGACATAAATGCGCATTAAATCAGCATTTACAAAGTTGTTAAGAGCGAAATCAATCAGTCGATAACTTCCGCCAAAGGGAACCGAGGGTTTACTGCGAGATTCCGTTAAAGGTCTCAATCGAGAACCTTCACCGCCAGCAAGAATCATACCCAATACACCAGCCATTTGTTGTCTCCATGTCATTATAGCTTGTCATTGATATTCACCATATGAGTACTGCTTTGGGGAGTAAGGTGAATACCCTGTTATTATTGCGATTGCTATTGTTATTGTTATTGCTATTACAACAACGTTGAACGTACCTCAGCAGGCACCTAAACGCATGTTGCTTATTCTCTGAATCAACATCCAAATTTTTTATTGTCGATTATTGGCTTTTTAGATGTCGGAAAATGTGTTTTATTGCATCCTTTGTGTAACAAACTATCCAAAATGTACAATAATTACAATTTATGATGGGCAAATTTGTACGCTAAATAGAATATTATCACCCAACACGATATGCAGGTCACATAAGATGAGCCGAGGTATCACAACGTGAAAACAATCTACAAACCGAATGACTACACTTTAGATTCAACTTGCAACCAAACAAAATTAGAGCTTTAATTCGGTTCTCAAAAAAACACATCTTTGCCAACCTTTACTGCTTTTTTTCTTTATCTATATATAAGATTAGCACTGATAGCGATTGATACACCTCAAACATGTTAAAACATTATGATGCCTTAACTTTCAAAAAGTATATTTATAAATTTTAATAATAATAAAAGCATTAAATATCATATCGTTATACACATAAATCACTTAAGCACTATCGAAACGCTAAGCAAAGCCACTTATTTTATTTTTAGAATTAATCTCCCAAAATGTGATGGATACCCACCTTCAAAGATAAGAGTTGATCACTTTAAGACTAGCGCTTGGATATGACTATTAAATGACTGAGGACAATCTAAAGGTTTGAAGGTGATTCAAAAAATGGTTTCCACCCGCAGCAGTCATCTTCTGGTGAGGATAGGATTTGAACATCATCGCTTAGACAACAACGATAAAAAATAGGGCAGCGATATCGCTGCCCTAATAATTGGGCGTTCAAATAGCCTAATATTGAATGTAGTGTTTACGCTTTCGCTTTTTTACGCTTATCGGTAATTTCCCATTTACCTTCAACGTACAGAGCAGTCCAACCACTTGGCTTACCGTCTTCCTCTGAGCGAACATAGTTTTCTTTCGTCTTGCGGCTAAAGCGGACGACAGTCGGACGACCATCTGGATCTTCTTGCGGCGCAGTAGCGAGGTATTTGAACTTCTCAGGAAGACGTTCTTCATATTGTGCTAATTCAGCGACCAAAGGAGCACGAGTTTCACGAGATTTCGGGAAGTTACTCGCAGCCATAAACAGCCCAGATGCGCCATCGCGCAGAACGAAGTACGCGTCCGAGTTTTCGCAAGGTAACTCAGGGAAATGTACCGGATCTTCTTTTGGTGGCGCGACTTCACCGTTTCTTAGGATTTTACGCGTGTTTTTACAGGTTTCGCTGGTGCAGTCCATGTATTTACCAAACCGACCATTCTTAAGCACCATATCTGAACCACATTTGTCACATTCGACAACAGGTCCATCGTAACCTTTGACTTTGAACTCGCCATATTCGACAACATAGCCTTCACAGTTCGGGTTATTACCACAAACGTGCATCTTACGTTTATCATCGATTAAGTAGGCGTCCATCGCTGTTTCACAAATTGGACAACGCTTTTTCGCACGTAGCGCAGCCGTTTCAACATCTTCCTCGAGGACATTAATAACACCCTCTTCGTCACCTAAGTTGATGGTGGTTTTACAACGCTCTTTCGGTGGTAGTGCATAGCCAGAACAGCCAAGGAACACTCCAGTAGAGGCCGTACGAATTCCCATTGGGCGACCACATGTCGGACATTCGATATCCGTCATGACAATATGGTTGAGTTTCATGCCGCCTTCAGATTCATCAAGCTCGGCTTTTTCAAGGTCACCGGTAAAGTCACTGAAGAAATTATCCAGTACCGCTTTCCAATTCACCTCACCTTCTGCGATTTGGTCGAGTTTTTGTTCCATTCGCGCAGTAAAGTCGTAGTTCATTAAATCATTGAAACTGCTGTCGAGACGATCGGTGACGATTTCACCCATTTTCTCAGCATAGAATCGACGTTGATCGACTTTTACGTAACCGCGATCCTGAATTGTGGAAATGATAGACGCGTAAGTTGACGGACGGCCAATCCCTCGTTTTTCCAACTCTTTAACCAATGCCGCTTCAGTAAAACGCGCTGGAGGCTTGGTAAAGTGCTGTTTTGGTTCGAGTGATTCTAGGTTCAACTTATCACCTAATTGCACTGCAGGAAGGATTGTATCTTCGTTTTTACCCATTGGACGTTGTACTCGCGTCCAACCATCAAATTTAAGGATACGGCCTTTTGCCTTAAGCGTATACTCATCGGCTTTTACGCTGATGGTTGTAGAATCATATTCCGCTGGCGTCATCTGACAGGCCACAAATTGATTCCAAATTAACGCATACAGTTTGTGCGCATCTGAATCAACACCTTGAAGATCTTCTGCTTTCACATCAACACTTGAAGGACGAATCGCTTCGTGCGCTTCTTGAGCCCCTTCTTTACTACCGTACGTCAAGGGTTTCGCGGGCAGGTACTTACCACCAAACTCGGAACCGATAAAATCACGTACAGCGTCAACAGCCTCAGAACTTAAGTTTGTTGAGTCTGTACGCATATAGGTAATGTAACCCGCTTCGTACAAGCGCTGTGCCAGCATCATGGTCTTTTTAACGCCATAGCCTAAACGCGTACTCGCGGCTTGCTGCAACGTAGATGTTATATAAGGCGCGGATGGCTTACTTTTTGTTGGGCGGTCTTCGCGTTTACAAACTTCGTAGCTCGCGTTTTCCAACACAGACATCGCGGCTTTAGTTTCGGTTTCGTTAACAGGCTTGAACGCCACTCCGTCTTTTTGTGCGACAAGAAGTTTGAAGTCCGATTTATCTTTAGTCTTAGTATTGGCGTGAATGTCCCAAAACTCTTCTGGTACAAACGCATTGATTTCGCGCTCACGCTCGACCAGCAATTTTACTGCAACCGACTGCACACGACCTGCTGAGAGTCCGCGTGCGACTTTTTTCCATAACAGTGGAGACACCATGAAGCCCACCACTCGGTCCATAAATCGGCGCGCTTGCTGGGCATTAACCCCATCCATATTCAACTCACCAGGGGTCTGGAAAGCTTGTTGGATAGCATTTTTCGTAATTTCGTTAAATACGACTCGCTTGTATCGCTCTTCATCGCCACCGATGATCTCACGAAGGTGCCATGCGATTGCTTCCCCTTCGCGGTCCAAATCGGTTGCGAGATAAACGCAATCAGCGTCTTTGGCGAGTTTTTGTAGTTCATTGACGACTTTTTCTTTACCCGGAAGGATTTGGTAGTTCGCTTCCCAGTCATGATATGGGTTAATCCCCATTTTTTTGATCAGTGCTTTACGGTCTTTTTCTTTTTTAACACGTGCTTTTTCTTCAGCGCTCATCCCTTTTGTCGAGATGGCAGGCGCTTTTTTCTCACCAGTGCTTTGACCAGCCGTAGGCAGATCACGAACATGACCAACACTAGACTTAACAATAAAGTCTTTACCAAGGTACTTATTTATTGTCTTTGCCTTGGCCGGTGACTCCACTATAACGAGTGATTTACCCATAACTGACTCTAACGTCCTTCATAAAAATGCAGGTAAAAACCCCAACTAAAGAGTTTTCCGCATGCTGTTCTATTACATTGCTTCTTTTTTTACTATTGTGCGAGATGAAAAGAAGATCAACTGGTTTTTTTGAAATTAAGCTCCAATTGGTTGACAATTCATCGTCTCTATATACCTAAATAACCTCAAAACACACGGTTTGACAGGGGTGACGTGGTTTAAGTCGCAAACTGACCCAAATTGGAATTTTCTTCGAGCTGACGCAAGATTGCTGCACTAACACCAATACCTGAGGTCACTGGCACTTTGAAGTCACTTAGGTATCTCTGAAAGACATATTGTGAAAGGTACTGATGCTGCCATCTAAACAGGCAAAGTTTATCACTGCTAATCCAATGCGATAAAGTTTGTTATGCATCACAAAATATTTTCCTGTCCTATAACGCCAAATAGATTTAAAGTGCTCACCTCAGCGAAAATGACTTAGCTTGCTTAGATATTGGCAACCATTGAGAGTCATTCGGGTGTAGACATTATAATCAATGACGGGGAAGTTATGTCCGAGAAAAAGTTTATTGAAGAGTTTGATCTTCTGCTAATCGCGAACCAAATCATTCAAGAACACGATGATTATATCGAAGGAATGCGTGCAACGAGTGTTGAGGAAAAAGATGACGTTCTTGTTTTTAAAGGGGAATACTTCCTTGATGAAAAAGGACTGCCAACAACCAACACAACGGCTGTATTCAACATGTTTAAGTATCTAGCCCATCATCTGTCAAAAGAGTTTACGCTCACGCGTTGACATAAAACAAAGACAACCAATAAAAAAGCCAGAACGTTCTTTACACTCTGGCTTTTTTTACTTTTTCCAATTTCAACAATTAGCAGCTGAGTGATTGCAATTTATCGAAGAAGTCTGGAAAAGTTTTCGAGGTACATTTAGGGTCGTTAATGGTCACAGGCGTATCGCTTAACGCGATCAGTGCAAAGCACATCGCCATACGGTGATCATCATAAGTGTCAATGGCCGCGTGTTTTAACTGAGACACTGGCTTCACGATGATATAGTCTTCACCTTCTTCCACTTCTGCACCGATTTTGCGTAATTCTGTCGCCATCGCCGACAAACGATCAGTTTCTTTTACTCGCCAGTTATACACATTTCTGATCGCCGTTGTACCTTGTGCAAACACGGCGGTGGTCGCAATGGTCATTGCAGCATCAGGAATGTGGTTGTAGTCCATATCAATGCCTTTGAGCTGACCAGCACGTGCGATAACGTAGTCATCACCCCACTCAATTTCTGCGCCCATTTTTTCTAAAGCATCCGCAAACTGAATATCGCCTTGAATACTGTTTTTGCCAATACCAGTGACTTTTACTTCGCCACCTTTAATCGCACCAGCGGCCAAAAAGTAGGAAGCAGAAGAAGCATCACCTTCCACCAAAAAATCACCAGGAGCAATATAGTGCTGACCAGAAGGAATGACAAACTCTTGGTAGTCGTTGTTAATCACATTGACACCAAATTGCTTCATAATATGCAGCGTAATATCAATGTAAGGTTTAGAAACTAACTCACCTTCGATATGAATTCTAACTTCACCTTCCGCCAGTGGTGCAGACATCAAAAACGCGGTTAGGAATTGACTAGAAATCGAGCCATCAATAGATACACTTCCCGACTTTAAGCCAGTGCCGACTATTTTCAATGGTGGGTAATTTTCATTTTCTAGGTATTCAATATGAGCACCCGCTTGCTTTAGAGCTGTGACCAAATGACCGATTGGGCGCTCTTTCATTCGAGGCTCACCAGTCAGAACATACTCTCCTTCACCTAAACAAAGTGCTGCGGCTAATGGACGCATTGCCGTTCCGGCATTGCCTAAAAATAGCTCAACAGGTTCAGAAACCGAAAACGCTCGTCCTAGCCCTTCCACAACACACTCGGTTTTATCTTCCGAGAGTTGATACTGAACACCCAATGCGGATAGTGCGTTTAACATGTGGCGGATGTCATCACTATCCAATAGGTTGGTCAGGCGAGTCGTACCTTTTGCAAGAGCAGCAAGTAACAGAGCTCGGTTAGAGACACTTTTTGATCCAGGAAGGTTTACTTCCCCGTTGATTTTACTGATAGGTTGTAACGTTAGGCTTTCCATTGAAAGTAGATAATCCTTTGTGCTCTCACACAGCATGTTTGTTGAGAGCTAAACAATTCTTCGTGAATTCAGACTAACCAAAAAGCGTAGACAAAACCAGAGTAAATCTGTGCTAATTTTTGGATAATTTCTTTCAACCCAATATTCTCTCAATACGCTAGATCAACCCTTACTCCATCATCGAAATACAAGATACGCACGTCATCGCCTTGGCTAAACAACATGTTTTTATCCACGTCTTGAATGACGTTGATAAGTTTATCCCCCTTTACTCGAATCAGCAGTTCCACCAGCTTGTACTCTATTGTATGTTGTTGCTGTCCTTGGTTTTGCGCAACAGCGGCCCCCGCTAATGCGCCAACAGCAGTGGCGACCTCTCTCCCTGTCCCACCGCCAAACTGGTTACCGACTAATCCTCCTATAGTGGCACCCAATAAGGTTTTCCAGCCATTTGCTTTGGATTGGACCACTTGTTGCTGAGTGATGTAACGGATCGTCTCAACTTTCCCATACACGACTTGATTCACTGGCTTAGCCACATTTCTTTCATAGGCTGCATTGGCGTGGAACGATAAAAACAGTATGATCACAAGACAAACGTTGAAAATATTTTTTACTTGGGTCATCAGATTTTCCTCTGGCTCTAATTTTGGTACGACTTCGTTGATGGTGTTCACTTCTTTATGGCAATTTATTTGACGGAACTTGATGCCTCGTTCAACTTCCCTTCACCGTATGACGCACTGAATGAGCCCAACGGCTTGCTGGCGTTTGGTGGTGACCTCAACCCGATGAGGATTCTAAAAGGTTATCAACAAGGGATATTTCCTTGGTATGGCCCTGGTGAACCTATATTATGGTGGAGCCCTTCTCCTCGAGCGGTATTTGATCCACTCACTTTTAGTCCCTCTAAAAGTCTTAAAAAGTTTCAACGCAAACATCAATATACTGTCACGTTGAATCAAGCTACAGAAAAGGTTATCCAGTTGTGCTCGTCGACACGTCCAATCGAAGAGACCTGGTTGAACGAAGCAATGCAAGCCTCCTACATCAAACTGGGACAACTCAACCATTGTCACTCAGTAGAAGTATGGCATGACAATGCTCTCATTGGTGGCTTATACGGTATAAGCGTGGGGCAACTATTTTGCGGCGAGTCGATGTTTAGTTTAAAGGACAATGCTTCTAAAATTGCATTGTGGTATTTGTGTGACCATTTAGCGTCAAACCACGGTCAATTAATCGATTGCCAGGTAATGAACCCTCATTTAGCATCCTTAGGCGCATTTGAGATTGAACGAGATGAGTTCATGCAAAAGCTACTATCTTTAAGAGAAAAGCAGACATTGCCCAATACGTTTAAACCACAAATATTGCGGAACTTGACCCTATGAGTACGGATCTTAAGCACATTCGCATCGGATTAACTAATCAACATCCTTGCAGCTACCTACAAAACCAACAAGAACGTGTGGCCGTAGCACTGGATGACGAGTTGCACAACAGTCAAAATTACCAAATTTTGCTGGCAAATGGTTTCCGTCGAAGTGGCAACACCATATACAAACCGCACTGTGAGCACTGTTCCGCATGTCAACCAATTCGAATTGCGATTCAAGACTTCTCACCGACGAAAAGTCAGAAGCGGCTAATCAACAAAGCCAAGCACTTACATTGGGAAATGAAACCTCAAATGGATGATGACTGGTTTGATCTTTACAGCCGCTATATCTGCCAGCGCCATAAAAACGGCACAATGTATCCACCCAAGCGTGACGATTTTGCTCGTTTCGCCCAAACAGACTGGCTAACCACGCAATACTTACACGGTTACACTGAGGCAGGGCAATTAGTGGCAGTCGCAGTGACGGATTGCATGGATCTGTGTTCCAGTGCGTTTTACACCTTTTATGACCCCGATTTGCCAATTTCTCTGGGGACATTAGCCGTTCTTGAACAGATCAAAAACTGTCGAATCAACCAGCAGCAGTGGCTCTATTTGGGTTATCAGATTGATGAATGTCCAGCAATGAATTACAAAACACGTTTTCAGCGCCACCAAAGGCTAGTAAATCAGCGTTGGCAAGGGTAGAATACGCCACAACTTTACATAATTACTATTTAGCGGCAAAATAGCGCCCGCTAATATTGCCTAATTTCTAAAGAGGATTAAATGGCTAAAGAAGACGTAATTGAGATGCAAGGTACGGTCCTTGACACTCTACCAAACACTATGTTCCGTGTTGAACTTGAAAACGGTCACGTTGTGACTGCTCACATCTCTGGCAAGATGCGTAAGAACTACATCCGTATCTTAACGGGTGACAAAGTAACTGTAGAGATGACTCCATACGACCTGTCAAAAGGCCGCATCGTCTTCCGCGCTCGTTAATCTCTGATTTTCGGATGCAATAAAAAACGGAGCCATTGGCTCCGTTTTTTATTATCCATATTCTATACGAATCAAAATCTGCAACCTGCTCCCCTACCGAAGCACGAATAACCATTACAAATTCCAACTTTAACTCAATAAAAAAGATGCGAGTAATCGCATCTTTTTATCATGATTAAAGACCTAGAGCTTAGTGCATGGCTGCTTCTTTTTCGCTCAAGTATTCGAACTCCAGAGCGTCGTTAACCAGCGTCACTTTCACTGTCCCACCATCCACAAGGGCACCGAACAATAATTCATTGGCCAACGGTTTCTTAAGCTGCTCTTGGATAACGCGCCCCATCGGACGAGCACCCATCGCTTTGTCGTAACCTTTGTTAGCCAACCAATGACGAGCGTCCTGAGAAACTTCCATCGATACGCCACGAGCATCTAATTGGACTTGCAGTTCAACGATGAACTTATCGACAACTTGGTGGATAACGCTTTCGTCCAAGCTATTAAACCAAATAATGTTGTCCAAACGGTTACGAAACTCTGGTGTAAACACTTTCTTAATTTCAGCCATCGCATCGTGCGTGTTGTCTTGCTGGATTAAACCGATCGATTTCTTCTCAGTTTCCGCAACGCCAGCATTCGTGGTCATTACCAGAATCACATTACGGAAATCCGCTTTGCGACCATTGTTATCGGTCAAGGTACCGTTATCCATCACTTGCAGTAACAAGTTAAAGATATCTGGGTGCGCTTTCTCGATTTCATCTAACAGCACGACGGAATGCGGATGTTTGATAACCGCATCGGTTAACAAGCCACCTTGGTCATATCCTACATAACCCGGAGGCGCGCCGATTAAGCGGCTGACTGAGTGACGCTCCCCATATTCGGACATATCAAAGCGAAGCAGTTCAATACCAAGCAGTTTGGATAATTGAACTGTCACCTCTGTTTTACCCACCCCAGTAGGACCAGCAAACAAGAAGGAGCCGACTGGTTTATTATCAACGCCTAAACCAGCACGCGTCAGCTTAATGGCTTCAGACAAAGCATCAATTGCATTGTCTTGACCAAAGACTAGCATCTTCATTTTACTGTCGAGGTTCTTCAAAATATCTTTATCTGATGAAGAGACCGACTTCTCTGGAATTCGTGCCATCTTCGCAACCATGGCTTCGATATCAGCCACACCAACGGTTTTTTTGCGGCGACTCGCAGGTGCTAAACGGCTACGAGCTCCCGCTTCATCGATGACATCGATAGCTTTGTCTGGTAGGTGGCGTTCATTAATATACTTGGCTGAAAGCTCCACCGCGGCTCGCAACGCTTTATTTGTGTAACGCACAGCGTGGTGAGCTTCGTACTTTGGTTTCAATCCCATCAGAATTTTTGTCGTATCATCTAGGGACGGTTCAACAACATCAATTTTTTGGAAACGACGTGAGAGCGCACGCTCTTTCTCAAAAATATTGCTGTATTCTTGATACGTTGTTGAGCCAATGCAGCGTAGCTTACCACTACTTAACAGAGGCTTAATCAAGTTCGCTGCGTCCACTTGTCCACCAGACGCTGCACCAGCGCCGATGATGGTATGAATTTCGTCAATAAACAGAATGGCGTCGTCTTCTTTCTCGAGTTGTTTCAAAATCGTTTTAAAACGTTTTTCAAAATCACCTCGATATTTGGTACCCGCAAGTAGAGAGCCAATATCAAGAGAATAGATAACACTGTTTTCAATCACTTCAGGGACTTGCCCTTCTACGATTCTCCATGCTAAGCCTTCTGCAATAGCGGTTTTACCCACGCCGGCTTCACCGACAAGCAGAGGGTTATTTTTGCGACGTCGACACAGAACTTGAATGGTTCGCTCTAGCTCTTTGTCTCGACCAATCAGTGGGTCGATATGACCTTGTTTAGCAAGTTGATTTAGATTGGTGGCAAAGCTTTCTAAGCGCTCTTCCGAGCTTCCCTCTTCAACACTATCGGAGCTAAAAGAATCTGGCGCAGACGGGTCTTCACTCGCACCCGATGCTTTTGTAATTCCGTGGGAGATAAAGTTAACAATATCGAGTCGGGAGATGTCGTTCTTCTTGAGCAAATAGGCGGCGTGAGATTCTTGTTCACTAAAAATAGCAACGAGTACATTGGCACCGGTCACTTCATTGCGACCCGACGATTGAACATGGAAGACCGCGCGTTGTAGTACACGTTGAAAGCTCAATGTTGGCTGAGTCTCTCGCGTTTCGTCGGCTTCAGGAATTAGAGGGGTTGTTTGATCAATAAAAATATCGAGTTCGTTGCGCAAAGCATCCAGATCAGCTTTGCACGCTAATAGGGCTTCCTTAGCTGCATCATTCTCTAATAATGCGAGTAGGAGGTGTTCAACAGTCATAAACTCATGTCGCTTATCACGAGCGCGAGCAAATGCACTGTTAAGGCTTGACTCTAGTTCTTTGTTTAGCATAAGTACCTCCCGAAAAAACAACTAGGGTTGTTCGAGCAAGTCTTCTTTTACGCTTGCTCCATAGTACAAAGTAACGGATGTTCGTTTTCCCTCGCGTACATCGTGACTTGCGCTACTTTGGTTTCGGCAATTTCTGCGCTGTATGTGCCACAAACTGCCTTTCCATCATAGTGGACCTTTAACATGATTTGAGTCGCCTTATCAATATCATGTGAAAAGAATCGTTCTAGTACCTCTATGACGAAATCCATAGGTGTGTAGTCATCATTATTCAGTACAACATTGTAGAGCTTTGGCGGCTGTACTTTTGTACTTTCTCGCTCCAGAAGATCAGAGTCTGGAGTGACCCATTCAAAATTTTTACTCATGGCAATTCAAAGATATCGTATCAAAGGGTTGATGGTTTCGACCTATAAAAACAATCTACCACAAGGATGAAGCTCGGTGTAGTGAGATGTAGCACCTAAATTAAACTTTGACGAATAAAGTGAACGCCCGGTACGTTTTTTCTTCTAGTAGTTTTTTCTTGTAGTAAGTGTACGGACCACTCATCTCGAAAATCAATCTACCCTTTTATAGAGACTAATCTACGTCGTCGTAGGGCGCAAATAAAAAAGCGCCCTCTTTGGCGGGAAAAGGCCTGTCTTATCTCCCCACTAACATCCTTGCTTATCCCTACAACTTTTTGGGGGATGAGTTCACATTTTTCAACATAAAATCGATAGAACTTATGAGCCACCCGCTTACTATTTAGCCAGATTATTTTTCTACTTTGGAACAGCATAGCGACATAGGTTACTTTAAAAAGAGGTCAACATGAGTATTAAGCACTGAATAATCATTAATTACAAAACTATCGTTTGCAAAATTGTTAATATTATATGCATTTTGTTGGCGATATTGTTTCAATTTGTAGCATATCACTATTGACTGTCTCAATTCATTGACTACAGTGGAAGATGTTGATGCATAAATCCTCACTCTGGGTATGCAGGTTGAGCACCTAGCGGAAATACGGTATTAGGCATCGACTTGATGAGTTAGCACTAGCTAACAGTAGTACCAAGTAAATTCGTACTTGGGGTAGTAAAAATATCAATGCATGAGGGATGTAATAGCATGGCTACAGGTACAGTAAAGTGGTTTAACAACGCCAAAGGATTTGGTTTTATTTGTTCAGATGAAGAGGAAGGGGATATTTTTGCCCACTACTCGACCATTCAAATGGAAGGTTATCGTACTCTGAAAGCAGGGCAACAAGTTTCCTATGAGATAGAAAAAGGTCCAAAAGGCTCTCACGCTAGTGCCGTCGTGCCGATAGAAGACCAAGCTAAATAAACACATTTCGACAAACAAAATGATTGTTCTCGGGTTTCGCGGATCACCAATCGGTGGTTTTGCTTTTGCTTAGAGAAGAATAAACCCGCAATACAGTAGCGGGTTTTTTTATTAGTTCTTCATTCAGCAACCAAAAGTTAAGATAAAGCACACCAATCAACGATCCATGTGCTCATCACTGATTACTTATCGATGATCGCGTTCAGAGTGTTACTAGGACGCATCAATTTGGCCGCTAAAGCGTTGTCAGGCTGGTAGTAGCCGCCTAACTCACCTTTCACACCTTGTGCATTGTTAAGCTCTGTAACGATCACTTCTTCTTGCTCGCTTAATGCTTTCGCAATGGGTGCAAACTCAGCTGCAAGATCAGTGTCTTGAGTTTGTTCAGCGAGTGCTTTAGCCCAGTATGCTGCTAGGTAGTAGTGGCTACCACGGTTATCAAGTTCACCTACTTTGCGTGATGGTGACTTGTTGTTGTCCAAGAATTCACCCGTCGCTTTATCCAACGTATCCGCCAAAACTTGTGCTTTAGCGTTACCAGTTGTCACACTCAAGTGTTCTAGCGATGCTGCCAATGCTAAGAACTCCCCTAGTGAATCCCAACGAAGGTGGTTTTCTTTTTCTACTTGTTGCACGTGCTTCGGTGCAGAACCACCAGCTCCCGTTTCAAACAAGCCACCACCGTTCATTAGCGGTACAATGGACAGCATTTTAGCAGATGTACCAAGCTCAAGGATTGGGAATAGGTCAGTGAGGTAATCACGCAATACGTTACCAGTGACAGAAATCGTATCTTGGCCCGCTTTCATACGCTCAAGTGAGTACTGACAAGCGTCTACAGGTGATAGGATCTTGATTTCTAAACCTTCTGTGTCATGTTCTGGCAGGTATGCGTTCACTTTCTTGATCAGCTCTGCATCGTGAGCACGATTTTCATCTAACCAGAATACCGCTGGCACACCAGTCGCACGCGCACGCGTCACTGCTAACTTCACCCAGTCTTGGATTGGAGCGTCTTTCACCTGACACATACGGAAGATGTCACCTTCTTCAACAGATTGTTCAAGAAGAACCTGACCAGCTGTGTCAACAACACGTACAGTGCCAGCTGCGTCTAGGATAAACGTCTTATCGTGTGAACCATACTCTTCTGCTTTTTGAGCCATTAAGCCAACGTTTGGCACACTACCCATCGTCGTTGGATCGAATGCGCCGTGTTGTTTACAGAAGTCGATAACCGCCTGATAAATACCTGCGTAGCTACGATCAGGAATCATCGCTTTGGTGTCTTTTTGCTTACCGTCTGGTCCCCACATTTGGCCAGAAGAACGAAGCATCGCTGGCATAGATGCATCTACAATGATGTCGCTTGGTACGTGTAAGTTAGTGATACCTCGATCAGAGTCAACCATCGCGAGTTCTGGCTGGGTTTCATAAACCGCTTGAAGTGCCGCTTCAATCTCTGCCTTTTGGTCTGCTGGTAGAGATTCAATTTTTGCGTAAACATCACCAATACCGTTGTTGACGTCCACACCTAGCTCTTCAAAGAGCTTACCGTACTTATCAAACACGTCTTTGTAGTAAACTTTGACAGCATGGCCGAAAATGACTGGGTCAGACACTTTCATCATCGTGGCTTTCATGTGAAGGGAAAGCAATACGTCTTGTGCTTTCGCTTCGGCAATTTCTTTCTCAAAGAACTCAACTAATGCTTTTTTCTTCATTACAGAAGTATCAATGACTTCTTTGTCTAACAGTGGAAATGCTGGTTTTAGCTCTTTGACCGCACCATCTGCGCCAACAAATTCGATTTTTACTTCAGTTGCACCTGAGATCGTAGTCGACTTTTCACTGCCGAAGAAATCATTGTCAGACATGCTTGCAACATGTGACTTTGAATCGGCAGACCATGCGCCCATTGAGTGTGGGTTTTTCTTCGCGTAATTCTTGACAGATAACGGAGCACGACGGTCAGAGTTACCTTCACGTAGGACGGGGTTTACCGCACTGCCTTTGATCTTATCGTAAGCGGCTTTGATCGCTTTCTCTTCGTAAGTGCTCGGTTCGTCAGGGTAGTTAGGTAGATCGTAACCTTTCGCCTGTAGCTCTTTAATTGCCGCTCGTAGTTGTGGAATCGATGCTGAAATATTTGGTAGCTTAATGATATTTGCTTCTGGCGTTTTAGCAGTTCGCCAAGCTCAGTTAACGCATCACCGATACGTTGCTCTTCTTTTAGGTGCTCTGGGAAGCTGGCGATGATACGACCTGCAAGTGAAATATCACGAGTATCTACGTTGATGCCCGAGGACGCAGTAAACGATTGGATAATTGGTAACAGTGAGTAAGTTGCTAGCGCCGGTGCTTCATCAGTAATGGTGTAGATAATTGTAGGCTTTTCTGTAGGCATGAAATTTCCCTATATTTTTTTAATCAACTGGTTGGTTGATCAACTCAGCGTCTGAGTTGGTGAAATTGGCGCATTGAAATACGTTAGTGGTGCGTTTCTCCTCGCTAACGCTACATGCGTTGCACTCTTCGTTGTAGTGATTCTGAATCCTTGAGTGCCGTTATATAATTAAACAATTGTCACGAAATAGTCTATCATTTCGTGCGTTTTGTAAGTTTTAGGCGCGCAAATGATATCTGATCATAAGGAAATTTAAAACTTTCAAACACAGTTCATTTACATTTTTGCAGGGTAGTTAACATGTCATCTCGTACTGGCCAAAGAAAAGGCCACCGCACGAACCAGCCAAAAGCAGAGCATTTAAAACGTTCCGGACACCAAAGTCGTTCAGAAACACAAACAAAACACCGTAGACGGGCTACCCGCACTGGCACAACAAACAAACCACGTATTGATCCAAAAGATCGTAAAGTAATTGTCTTTAACAAACCCTACGATACGTTAAGCCAATTTACCGACGGACAAGGTCGCAAAACCCTTGCAGATTATATCCCGGTGAAAGATGTGTACGCGGCAGGTCGATTAGACCGCGACAGTGAAGGCTTAATGATCTTGACCAATGACGGTATTTTGCAAGCCAAGCTCACACAACCTGAATCGAAATCGCCTAAAACCTATTGGGTTCAGGTCGATGGTGCGCCTCAAGAGCAAGATCTAAATAGATTACGCGAAGGTGTGGAGCTCAAAGACGGAATGACCTTGCCTGCCAAAGTTGAAGTGATGGCTGAACCCAATATTTGGCCAAGAACACCTCCCGTGCGCTTTCGAGCCAATATTCCTACTACCTGGTTGGCAATAACGATTATTGAAGGAAGAAACCGCCAAGTCCGCCGTATGACAGCCCACATAGGTTTCCCTACTCTACGACTGATACGTTACTCCATGGGTGACGTTACTTTGGGGGCTCTAAAACCTGGGGAATGGCAAGAGATAGCGCTTTAGGCCAGCTTCTATATCGAAAAAGCCAGCCGCTAACGCAACTGGCTTGTTAAAATTAGATTTACGAATGAGGCCGAGAGTATTACTGCTGATCAACCAACCACTTACGAAACGCTTTACGCTCTGATGGCGACAGTTTTAAATACGACATTTTCGATTTTTGCATATTCAGGCTATCTTGAGCGGCAGATTGAGTTGCTTGTTGAGTGCCATTGGCGATACTCGTTGCCACCACTGGTGCACTGGCAGTGCCCGCGAAACCGATGCCATTGGCTGCGTTGTAAATCGCCAGTTGTTCGTCAAGATTAGAGTACGGAAACGTCCCCTTCTTACCCGCCATTTTAACCTGTTCGTACGCCACATCACTGTCGTTTAAGCTTACATTCCAATCGATCTTATCACCTTCAAACATTCTTCGAGCTTGCAGGACATCGTTGAGTTGCGGACCATCGATTTCCAGCTCGCCGCCATTAATATCCAAAGTAAGAATGTATGGTGCTGAGGTAAAATTACCACGCTGATCGCCCCGACCCAACATCTTATTCATTCGTAATACGATTTGGTTTGTTCCCGTCGTCAGCATGAACGGGGCATCCATCTGTTTTGCATCTTGGCTATTAATAAATAGAATCTCAACCCCTTGGGCTGCATCCAGTTCCGTCAACGAATCGGTATTGGCATATGCATTCGGCAAACTCAACGCGGAAAGCGCCATTAAAATCGAAGTCCAGATTGTGCGTTTCATGATTTAACCCTTTTTTATCATTAAGCTTTATACCCAAATAACCTCGGGGCTCGCAACACTAACGTTACGAATGCTCTTTACGTTGCTCGTTCAATATTTGAGCTTAGTTGGGTATAACTCTTAAACCTTGTCAATATAATCAAAAAGGCCGCATAAATGCGACCTTTGGAGTACATTCAACTTGATATCAAGTGATTAGAATGTGTAGTACATACCTGCAACAAAACCGTCACCTTCAACTTTGTTAGAGTTGTCAGCTTTGTCTTCGGCATTAGTGTATTCAGTGAACGCTAGGAGGTTGCTAGACACTGCGTAATCAGCACCAACTGTGTAGTAGTTGATCTCTTCATCGTTATCACCGTCAGTGAAGCCGAATGAAGTGTATAGACGTGCTTTGTCAAGTTTGTAGTCAAGAGCAGCAGAGATTGTATCTAGGTCTGAAGCACCGTCAATGTTTTCGAATACGTAGTTTACTGCCGCGCCGAAGTTACCTAGAGTAAGACCAGCTTTAGCACCCATGATTTGATGATCATCACCAAGTCCACGGTTGCCTTGATCTTGGTAAGTAGCGCCTAGTTTAAATGCATCGTTGAATGCGTATTCAGCAGACACACCGTACGCTACATCTTCGTCTTCTTTTGAAGAGAAGTAAGCGTCACCGATTAACTTAAGACCGCCAGTGGTGTACTTCATAGAGATAGCGTGACCAGCAGACTCTAGAGAGCTTACGAAGTCATCCATGTAACCTAAACCTTCGTTAGTGTTATCTAGCGTGATTGCGTCTAGAGAGTCACCGAAGTCACCAATTTCACCCGCTGCGATACCGAAGTTGTCACCAATGTTGAAACCGAAGTAAAGGTCATCAGTCTGCATTGAATTATCGTCCGCCACGATGCCTTTCCAGCCATCGAAACCGTTGCCGTTTTGGATTTCGAAAGAGCCGAATGCAGTTACGCTATCGTTTAGCTTGTGCGTTGCATCAATCTGGATTTTTGCCCATAGGTCTACATCAAGATCTGAAGTGTTTTTAGTCTTCACACCTGCTGCTGTAGTTGTTGATTCAGCAGTACTTACGTAAGTATCGATTTCACCTTTTACGTTGAATGCTGTAGTGCCGTCATCGTAGATGTTACCTGCTGCAAGCGCAGAAGTAGAAACAGTTGCAACTGCTAATGCTAATAGAGTCTTTTTCATAATTAATCCACTGCCTTTTCTTAGTTCGGGATATCCTTTTCCGGTTCCCTTTTTTTATTTATCTAGGTAATGACCTTTAACTATTTGTTAAAACAATTCATTCCTAGAATCTGCGGATAAGATTGCAAGAGATTATTCTGGCTGTCAAATTTTATAAATCAGAACATAAAAAAACAAAAAAATCTTATTTTTCATAAAGATAAAAACAAACTCACACTGCGGAGGGCTAACTTATGAGCAGTTTTCTCAATTTTTAAAAATTTAATCACACGGAACAAATTAGAATATTTCACTAAAATACAGAAAAAAAATAAAACCTTAAAACACAAAACCCCAACTACATGCGGCATGTGAAGTTTTATATTTTTCACACAGTGAAATTATATCAATTCTTGGAAGGTTCAATATTTTTTTGTGAACAAGATCGACATTATCCAGAAAAGCATTCAATTTTGTGAACTACAGAACATCTAGTGATGTGTGCTACTATGCGCCTCTAACGCATTTGAGGCCCCCATGCTGACCAGTAACATTCAAAAATCGATTCGCACGAGCTACCAAAACCTGCAAGCCCAACTCGATAACTTTGTGCCAAGAAGAGCGCAAAATTATCTTGTTGCAGAAATAGCAAAGACGCTTTGCGGTCAATACCATAAGTCCAATCGTATACTGGTCGCTGAAGCCGGAACCGGAATTGGTAAGTCTTTATCGTATCTTATGGCAGCGATACCTGTTGCTGTTCACAACAACCGTAAAGTGGTGATATCTACCGCAACGGTCGCTCTACAGGAACAGTTGATGAATAAAGATTTGCCGCTATTTCGTCGTCTAACTGATAGAGAGTTCTCATTTATATTGGCAAAAGGTCGTCAGCGTTATTGCTGCGCTGAAAAACTGGCTTCCGCAAGTGGCGTCGATGGCGGTCAGTTGGCGATGTTTGAAACCAAACCTAAACAGAAAGACATTGAATTACTCGGCACCATGTACCGTTCCCTTGCACAAGGCAAATGGGATGGCGACCGAGATTCTTGGCCTAAACCTATCGACGATAAACTGTGGCAACTGATCGTCAGTGATAAGCACAGCTGTAATAACAGTATGCCCTCACATCGTGGCTGCCCGTTTCAAAAAGCTCGCTCAGAGTTAGACAAAAATGACGTCATCATCGCCAACCATTCGTTGGTTATGGCCGATGCAGATTTGGGGGGTGGGATCATCTTACCCGAACCAGAAAATACGATTTATGTGTTTGATGAAGCACATCACTTGCCTCATGTCGCACGCGACCATGCCTCCGCCTCTGCGAGTTTAAAAGGTGCCGCTGCGTGGTTAGAGAAGTTGAATCAATCGATCAGTAAATTTTCTGCGTTAGCAGACGAAAAGCGTGTCTCTCGCTTTCGTAATGAACTGCAAGAATCGGTGCAGGATTTAATACCAGCGCTGACTCAATTAACAAAGCAGTTTGATCCCGTCCATTTCGAGCAAGGCATTTATCGCTTCGAACACGGAGAACTCCCCTCATGGCTCGAAAACCAGTCAAAAGAACTGAAACAAGCCAGCAAAAAGGCCAACCAAAGTGTCGCCAAAATAGCGGATCTGATCGCAGAAAAAGTAAAAGATGGCGAATTAGCGAATCGAATTGCTGAACCTGCATTAGCAGAATTAGGCTTTTATATTCAAAGACTGGAAAACTTAGCCCAAGTTTGGCATTTGATGGCAGAGCCAACCCGGGAAAAAGGCGCCCCATTAGCAAGGTGGCTCGAAACCCATCCTGATCGGGAAGGCGACTTCATCGTTAGCGTTTCTCCTTTAGAAATTGGTTGGCAGTTGGATCAGAAAATCTGGAGCCGATGCCTTGGTGCGGTACTGGTATCAGCGACCATGCGCGCGCTCAATTCATTTCACTACTTCTGCCACCAAGTAGGGGTCGATGCGAAACCTGAGTCAGGCACGCAATTTTTAGCACTAGCGTCTCCGTTTGATTATCAGAATCAAGCGGAGCTACTTATTCCAAAAATGAAGTATGAGCCACCCGCCCCTCAATTTACTGAATATCTTATCGAGATTTTGCCTAAGTATTTGCAGGACAATAAAGCAAACTTAGTACTATTCTCCTCTTATTGGCAAATGAACCAAGTCGCTGAAGCGCTTTCAGCGGGTTTTATAAAGAAAGGTTGGGCACTGCAAGTACAAGGCGAAAGCTCACGTCAAGAAATTCTAAAAAAACATAAAAAATTGATAGAAAAAAATAAAACTAGCATATTGTTTGGTACCGGTAGTTTTTCGGAAGGTCTTGATTTACCAGGAGAGTTACTTGAAAACTTAGTCATAACCAAGATCCCGTTTGGCGTTCCGACCTCGCCGGTAGAACAAGCGCATTCTGAATATATAGAAAAGAAAGGCGGCAATCCGTTTATGCAAATTACGGTTCCAGATGCAAGTAAGAAGCTGATTCAGAGTGTCGGCAGGCTGCTGCGCAAAGAGAGAGATTCTGGTAGAGTAACCATTCTTGATCGACGCCTCGTCACAAAACGCTATGGCCAAGCCTTAATTGACTCTCTGCCACCATTTAAACGTAACATCGAATATTAGAAGAATAACCATTTATGGAAATGATTGAGCCAACCATGTTGTTGGTGTTGGCGCTCGTCGCTTTTATTGCTGGATTCATTGATGCGGTCGCCGGTGGTGGTGGCATGCTCACAGTACCTGCACTGCTTTCTTTAGGTCTGCCTCCTCACATTGCACTTGGCACCAATAAGCTTGCAGCAACCTTTGCCTCTTCGACGGCAGCTTTTACCTATTACCGAAAGCGTTTATTCCAGCCACGTTGCTGGGGTCGAGCATTTATAGCCACACTGATTGGGGCGACTTTAGGTACACTTTGTGTCGATGCCATCAGTACAGATTGGTTAGAAAAAGTGCTGCCACTAATCATTCTGGCTGCTGCTTTATATACTGTTTTTCATAAAACACCCCAATCCACTCATCAAAGCCCTATTCCTGAGCCTTGTCCTTTGTTAAATAAAAAGCAGTATTTGCAGGGACTGTCCATCGGCTTTTACGATGGTTTAGCAGGACCAGGGACCGGCGCCTTTTGGACAGTGAGTTCAATGGCGCTCTATCGTCTCAACATTCTGTTGGCTTCTGGTCTCGCCAAAGCAATGAATTTCACCAGTAACTTTACCTCTCTGATCACCTTTGCACTACTCGGCCACATAAACTGGGTGCTAGGCTTAACCATGGGCGTGTGCTTAATGGCAGGTGCATTTGTTGGGGCGCATTCCGCAATTCGATTTGGTTCTAAGTTTATTCGCCCTGTATTTGTTACCGTTGTTAGCATTCTCGCCATAAAGCTCGCGTATGAGGCTTGGTTTGTAGGTTTGGCATGAACATAGAGCAACTTTCACAAAATTTAGATCACATGGCTAAGCTGGCCGCGGTATTAGATCGACAACGTGGAGAACATCATGTCCCGCTATTTGACGAACGCCTGTTCAGTTGTCGGTCACGATTGCTAACGCCTTGCGTTAAAGAAGCGAAAGCGACGTTAGCGACAATTTTGCGTGAACAAGCTGAGAATATGCTCACTTCTCAGAGGGCTGAGTACCTGACCGAACGTTTAGTTGCTCAAATCAGCGCGATGCAGCGCGAAATCTCAACCACAAAAATACGCAAAAATGAGATCAAGCACAGTAGTCACTTCCGAAAACCAATCAACGCACTATATCAAGAGCTTGCCCAACATCAGGAGTGGGCACGACGATTGCGCGAAATGGTATTGGATAAAGAGCGCGCTCTGGCCAGTGCAACAAGTTTTCAGCGTGCTGAGGCCCAAAAAGTGCTGCTGGCTACCGAGCAAAGATTGGCGCGCTGTGAAGCGGCATTACTCAAACTAGAAAACCAAATTACTTATAGGGAAAAACATCAGTAATATGTCTGATCAACCTACCTCGCCGTTAGAAAATGCCCCGGAAGAAGTCAAACTTGCCGTGGATTTAATCTATTTATTAGAATCAAACGAGATCGATCCTCAAGTCGCATTAAAAGCGCTGAGAATAGTACAAACGGATCTAGAAAATAAGTTGTCTAGTCAACGCTAGCGTTGTGGCTACGCAAGCGCGAATCGTTTTTTGAGCAATTACCGTTTTTGAAACAATAACCGTTTTTGGAACAAACGCGCCAGAACACCATTTACGACAAATATGCCCATTAGAAGGATAAATAATGAAAGTCATCAGCTTTAACATCAATGGACTACGTGCACGACTCCACCAGCTACAAGCAATTATCGATAAGCATCAGCCAGACGTAATTGGTCTTCAAGAAATCAAAGTTCATGACGAGGCGTTTCCACTTCAAGATGTTGAAGCGATGGGCTACAAAGTGTACTTTCATGGTCAAAAAGCCCATTACGGCGTCGCAATGCTGTGTAAGCAAGAGCCGATTCATGTTCAGAAGGGATTCCCAACGGACAACGAAGAGCATCAAAAGCGCATGATCATGGCAACTTTTGAAGATGAGAATGGCGAGAAAGTAACCGTATTAAATGGTTACTTCCCTCAAGGCGACAACATCAGCCATGAAACTAAATTTCCATATAAGCGACAGTTCTACATGGATTTGATGACCTATTTGAATGAGCACCACAGCAACGATGAACAGTTAATTGTGATGGGTGACATTAATATCAGCCCTATCGATGCAGATATTGGTATTGGAGAACCGAACCGCAAACGTTGGTTAAAAACGGGCAAATGCTCTTTCCAACCAGAAGAGCGTGAGTGGCTAAAGACTTTACTTGATTGGGGGTTTGAAGATACGTTTCGCAATCTATACCCAGACGTAAACAATCAATTTTCGTGGTTTGACTATCGTTCACGTGGGTTCGATGATAACCGTGGTCTGCGTATTGACGTTATTCTAGCGACACCATCACTTGCGGAGAAGTGTATTGACGCTGGCATTGATTACGAACTGCGCGGGATAGAAAAGCCTTCTGATCACGCGCCAATCTGGTCAACATTTGAATAGACTTTACGCTTGCAAGCGATAACCTTGCGCTTACGAGCTAAAAATAACGAAGAGCGCCGCAATGGCGCTCTTCGTTTACTTTCCGACTTAACTCAGCGGTCTCGTATAAGCAAGTAGGCGTCGTTCAGCTTGCTTAAAACACCACAAAATCATGAATGTCAGCATCATATAGAACAACCCAGCCGTTAAAAATGACTCAAATGGCGCGTAGTAGCGTGAGTTCACTAATCGAGCGGCACCAGTTAAGTCCATAATCGTGATAATCCCAGCGACTGCGCTACCATGAAGCATGAAAATCACCTCATTTGAATAGGCAGGTAACGCTCTTCGAAGCGCACTCGGTAAGATGATGCGGCGATAAGTCATAAACGGACTCATCCCATAAGCTTTCGCGGCTTCAACCTCACCTATAGGTAAACCATTAATCGCTCCTCGGATGATCTCCGAAGTGTAAGCCGACGTGTTCAAAATAAACGCAACAAGTGCACAGAACCACGCGTTCTCCCAGAGCGTGTCCTTCACAGGGAAAAACTGGTCCATCCCGTAATAAATAAGGTACAACTGTACAAGTAAGGGGGTCCCACGGAAAAAGTAAATGAACGCCCAAGATGGAAAGCTCAATAAATAGTTCTTACTGTTTCTAGCGATTGCCATTGGAATGGAGACACACAACCCAATGACCAGTGAAATACCTACCAACCAAACTGTTGTCCAAAGACCGTTAAGGTAAATCGGGAAACTTTCAATAATCAGTGAAAAGTCCATAATTTACCTCGTATGAATACTGAATTTACGCTCAACAAGCTTGAGTAAGCCTGTCGATACACTGGTAAAAAATAAAAATATAATGGCTACCGCCATATAGAACGTAAATGGCATTTTAGTCGAGCCCGCCGCTAAAGAACTGACCCTCACCATATCTTCTAAGCCAATAATTGAGACCAGTGCAGTGGTTTTAAGAAGCACTAACCAATTGTTTCCAAAGCCAGGCAATGCGTGACGCACCATCTGTGGTAACAGAATCCTTCTGAATGACATAGCCCCGCTCATGCCATAGGCTTTCGCAGCTTCGAGTTCACCTCTGTCGACGGCCATGATCGCGCCACGAAACGTTTCCGCCATGTAGGCCCCAAAAATAAAACCTATGGTCAAAACACCAGCGATGAAAGGACTGACATCAATATAATCTGGTAAGTATGATGTCCATTCATGATTTGGGTCGCTAGACGCAAACCACCCATTTAGCGTCTCATTGATAGAATAAAGGCTGTTATTTAAAAGTATTTGCCCACCGAAGAAAATCAGCATCATCAGAACCAAATCTGGGATACCACGGATAATGGTGGTATAGAGAGTGGCAACAGCTTTTGCCCATTTATAAGATGACAGTTTGGCGAGTGCACCCAACATGCCTAAAACCACCGCAAGTAACAGAGAAAGTACGGCGACTTCGATGGTTAATAAAGCGCCATGAAAAATGGACGCTTCGTATCCTTGCAAATCCAGCATAGGTGAGTTCCTAGTCCCTAGACTAAAAAAATCGACCGCTGGCTACCTCTAGGAACAAGCCAACGGTCGCTTGTTTACCGCTTATTCGCCGTAAACATCGTAGTTAAAGTATTTACTTGCGATTTCCTGGTAAACACCTTTCTCACGTAAAGATAGAATCGCAGCATCAAGTTTCTGAGTCAGATCTTTGTCTTGTTTACGCACCGCAATACCAAAACCTTCACCGAACCATTTCGGATCTGTTAGTGATGGGCCAACGAACTCATACGCATCGCCACCTTCTTTTTTCAGCACACCTTCTTCTAACGCTGATGCATCACCCAATACTGCGGCAACACGACCGTTGGCAAGGTCTAAGTATGCTTCATCGAAAGAGCCATAACGTACAATATCAATTTTATCGCCGTAGTTATCAGTCAAGTATTTGTCATGCGTTGTCGCACGTTGAACCGCGATTTTCTTACCGTCTAGATTGTCAAAGTCCAGACCTGCGCCTTTTTTAGCAATGAATTTATTTGGAATCAGTGCGTATTTGCCAGTAAAGTCGACTTTCTTTTTACGCTCGTCGGTAATTGACATAGCCGCAATGATTGCATCGTATTTGCGCGCCAACAGTGAAGGAATGATGCCATCCCAATCTTGCGCAACGATCTTACATTCAACCTGCATTTCTTTACATAAGGCATTCGCCATATCGACATCAAAGCCTTTCAAAGATCCATCCGTTTCTGTCCAGCTAAATGGAGGATAGGCGCCTTCAATGCCAAAACGAACGGTTTTCCATTCTTTCGCTTGTGCAATTCCGGACACTGCTGTTGCAGCAAGCGTTGCTGCTAATAACCACTTTTTCATTTCCATACTCCTGTGATTTATATTTTATTTCGTATTGTTTGTTGTGTTTATTTCAAGAGGCAGAAGAGTGCCGCTCAAAAAACCTTGTACTCGATCCTTCGTACTTGAAAAGATTCTAGTAAATAGAAGAGATAAACTGTTTTAAACGCTCTGACTCTGGGTTGGTAAACAACTGAGCGGGGTCACCTTGTTCCTCAACCAATCCTTGATGAAGAAACATGACATGACTCGACACATCACGAGCGAAAGCCATCTCGTGCGTCACCACTAACATGGTTCTCCCCTCTTCTGCCAAATCTCTCATCACCCCGAGCACTTCTCCGACCAACTCGGGATCTAGTGCAGACGTTGGTTCATCGAATAACATGACTTCTGGATCTACCGCCAGGGCACGTGCGATAGCGGCACGCTGTTGCTGACCACCAGACAAATGACCTGGGTAATAGTCTTTACGCTCGTATAAACCGACTTTTTTGAGTAATAGTTCTGCGTTTTCAATAGCCTGAGATTTTGGCACCCCTAGAACATGAACAGGCGCTTCAATAACATTTTCTAACACGGTTAAGTGCGACCAAAGATTAAAACCTTGGAACACCATAGCAAGACGTGATCGAATGCGCTGAACTTGTTTTTCGTTGGCAGGAACGGGTTCACCAGAGCGGTTATTTTTCATCTGAATGAGCTCACCATTTACCCAGATATCTCCGGCTGTTGGTGTCTCTAATAGATTAATACATCTAAGAAAAGTACTCTTGCCTGAGCCGGAAGAGCCAATAATAGAAATAACGTCGCCTTTGTGCGCGGCAAGAGAAATACCCTTTAGGACTTCGTTTTGTCCAAACGTTTTGTGCAGGTTTTTTATATCTAGCGCTGGTACATCATTCATGCGCTTAACTCCCTGTGTCTTTTCACTGCTTTACGGGACTCCGCCCATCTAATTTGGAACAAAGTAGCATCACGCTCATAAACTTGCAACAAATCATTAACCTAGATAACTCGAATAGAAAGACATGATATCCAAATTTTTATGCAAAATATAGCGACATATGCTTTTATTCTTGAATATTTGACATAAAAAAGCCCCTAAAACTAGGGGCTAGATAAATTATAAAAGTGTTAGTTGGTTCTAGTTTAGTCAATCAATACGAGTACTAATTAGTGCGCTCTAAGCGTAATGTCTTCGTTTTGGCCATTCGGTTATTAACGCTTCTAACTTCTTGTTCATTCATCACAATGCCCAATGCATCTTTTGTCGTGCTCGTGCCGTCTTCGTTGGCAAACGCAGTCATAAAGTCTGTTGCTTTTAAGTCACTTTGATCTTCAGTAAACACATAACTTTGCGTCATGTTTGAACCACTTGATACCACTAGCCCACTAATACCAGAAATACTTGAGTAGTCCAACTTAGGAACAACAACCTTACCGCTGATCAATGAGTAAACTGAATGTCGAACAATGTATGGCACCGAATTTACACTTTTCCCTTGTTGGTAGGTCAAACGCTGTAAACCATTTTCATCGCCTAGAGCAATACTGTCACGCACATAAACATTGCCATTTGATACACCTGGCTTAGTATTTTGGGTATTGCTAACCGAGAATAATGAAGATTCATCTACAACAACGCGCCAGTCGTCTGATACCACGTCAGTGTAAGTCGCATTCCAACCATTGGTTGCAATTGTGCCTTCGACGCTAAAGGCCCATTGATCACCTTTCAAACTGTCTGGATGGTAAAAAGCATTCCCTTTCGCGACTTCAGCCAAACGATAAGAAAAGTTGCGGTAAATGGCGTCGATATCAATCGTTTTAAAGTTGATGCCCGAATTGCTGACAGACGGTGTGGATTGGTTTCCTGCAAACACCATTCGATTATCGTTCCAACCATCGAATCCGTACTGATATAAAGATGCTCGTGAACCGGTTCTATATTGAGCAACCATGGTCTTTTCATCTTTTACTGCGGATAACTTTTGACCATTAGTAAAACGCGATTCGTTTGCTTCAACGGTGTCATATTGAGAATCGAAGTAAAACGTTGAGAACGGATTACCCGATGCGTCTTCTGCAGCTTTATAGTCTAGGTTACTTTTATTGACCATTGCATCATTGCTACCAGTCAAACAAGTAGTGTTGCTAACATTCGATTGAGCAGATAGGTATACGTTGCGTAGTGAAGAATCTGCTTCTAGAAGCGCTTTAGTAAACGTTAATGCGTTAATGACCGTTCCGTCCACTTCTTGGATCGTTACACTACCGCCATCTGGTATAGACTGGCGAATAATCGTCAATTTATCGTTACTTGCCGTCACTAAGTCACCAACACGGTTACCCGACGCATCAGAGTAATAAGCGGTAAGCTGAGTATCTAATACTCCACCAATTCTATGATAATTCAGGACCTCCACAACACCATTAGTTGTATTACGATCATAGATAGTACAAGAGCCGTTGCTATCTAACGTCTGTGTCTTAGGTGTTACGAACGTAAAGTTGTACTGAGTTTGAGGCGCACCGCCGCCACCGCCGCCACCTCCGCCACAACCGACCATGATTCCTGAGATGATTGCCACTAAAGGCACTATTTTGAGCTTTTTCATGTCTTCTTCCTAAATAAGTCAAGCGGCAATAGATAGCCATAAATTCGTCATTTTTAGGAACTAAGCAAAAATGAAGCCAAGTTTTCACCACCCGATAGAACATCAGGGGATATTTCATTGATATGTGAAATGTGACCTGATAACGCTAACTCAACTCAAGTTATGTAATGAAATTACACACTTAAGCGCTATATGATCGACGCAACCCGCCGTTTTGTAGCAAAGTTTCAGATATAGTTCTAAAGTGATCTAAATCAATCACTCTTTATAGTTATGTTGATAGACTCCAGCCATAAAATGAGGATTTTCCTGTGCCTCAGCACAATCATAATAATAGCAACGTTATAAATCAGTTATTGGCTATGCTTAAGCACGTAAATTGAGTGCTACAAGTCTAATGACCGCCGGCGACGACTGTCCGATTGAGATACTTCAGTTCGACACAACACTGGCACTTATTTAAGAGTTCATACTTAAGAATTCATAACTTTAAAATATATGAGGAATCTATGTCAGACGCAGTGAATAAAGCGCATTCTGATTCAGATATCGAGACCAAAAGCTACCGTGAGCTTCATCGTCCAGCATCTGAGTTCGCCAGTCGTTCAGACTATCTAGACCACGAACTGCAAATCATGAAGCCACGTCGTTTCGGCTTAAACTTGCCAGGTCGTGATTTCCGTTTTGAGCTTGAAGATTTTGTTCCAGCTATTGCGGGTACTATCGGCATTATTGCGATGTATTCTGCAGTAATGATGTCTTGGGCTGAAGGTTTAACCCAAGCATGGGACCATGTGCATTTGACCAAAGAGTTCGCAATTGAAGTCGCTCGTGTCGAAATGCTGATCCCTGCTCTTCTTTTCTGTATTTTAGCTTCAGGTGTTTTTAACCCTAAAGCAAACCTCGCCGGTAACCATGGCCCAATGATTCCATTGATCGGTACTATCGCTCTAGCAGGTGCTCACCCTCTTGCTCTTGCCATTCTGATCGGTATTTTTGGTCTTCTACTCTCATTTTTTAAAGGCGGCTCAAAACTCGTCAACCTCACTTCTGAAGGCACCGCCGGTGGTTTGCTTATTTTCTTAGGCCTAACAGGTACGATTAGCCAAATCAACTCCATTCAATCCTGGGCAACAGGGCTGGAGTCTGCCGATGTTGCCGCTGGTAGCATGGGTTACGTTGGCTTTGTTGTTCTTGGTATCACAGTCGCTATCTATGCTTATCTTGCGAAAATCAACAAACGTTGGTTGGCAATTCCAGTGTGTGCATTCACCGGTCTTGCGATTGCGCTGGTTCTTGGTGCTGGCTTTGACATTGTATTCGAGACAAAAACAGGTCTGCCAAACCTTAATCCAGTTTACTGGTGGGGCAGCACCGAGGAAGGTTGGATGCTTGGTTTACCAACTGCAGAGCACTTTATCGCATCATTACCATTCGCGATTCTTGCTGTTGCGATGTGGTCACCAGATTTCCTTGGCCACCGTATCTTCCAGGAAATGAACTACCCACGTAAGACAGAAAAAGTACTGATGGACGTGGATGACACCATGACGATGTGTTCTTTCCGTCAGATGGTCGGTACTGCTGTTGGTGGCGGTAACATCACGTCATCTTGGGGAACTTACATGATCCCAGCGGCTATCGCGAAACGTCCAATTCCGGCAGGTGCGATTCTTCTAGGCTCTCTATGTATTATCGTTGCGATTCTTGGTTTCCCAATGGACGTTGCAGTATGGCCACCAGTCATGCGCGTCGCGCTGCTTGTCGGTGTATCGCTTCCTTTACTTGAAGCAGGTATGCAGATGGTGCGTGACACAAAAGATTCACAAGCAGCGGGTATCTGTATCTTTGCATCTATCGTCGCTAACCCAGTGCTAGCTTGGGCATTAACCATGTTCCTAGATAACAACGGATTAATTGGCGACAAAGAACGTGCATCACGCTTGTCATTCATGGATAAAATTATTATTCCTGTCACTGTCTTTATTATCTGTTTAGTTGCTATGCTTGCTGTTGGTATGCTAGAAGATCAATATGGATTAAAAGCTTGGCTATAATAAAGCTATAATTTCAACAAATATGTGGGTAGCGCTGGTCGCTACCCCATTTTTATCGCATTTTTTGAAGATTTATTGATTTAGTTTAAGGTTTGCAAAAAAATTTTAGTTTAGTCTTTCACTATAGGTTAACGAAACGGCGTTAATTTGTAGTGACAATATTTATAGTTTTACTACCCAGTATTGTGAATTTGAGACTATAAATATTGTTATTCATAAGAGTGTACTGTTCCTCACCTGAACGAGGATAGCTGGCTCAACGGCGAAGCAGTGCGTATTTTTTTCTACTAAAAAGGTAGGTATGTCATGGCAGAGCAATTTGCTAAAGCTTGGGAAGGTTTTGCTGAAGGTGATTGGCAAAACGAAGTAAACGTTCGTGATTTCATTCAGAAAAACTATTCTCCGTATGAAGGCGACGAATCTTTCCTAGTTTCTGAAGGTACTGAAGCAACTAACAAGCTTTGGGCTAAGGTAATGGAAGGTATCAAACAAGAAAACTCGACTCACGCTCCAGTTGACTTTGATACTTCAGTTATCTCTACCATCACTGCTCACGATGCAGGCTACATCGAGAAAGATCTTGAAACTATCGTTGGTCTACAAACTGACGCTCCGCTGAAACGTGCGATCATCCCTAACGGTGGTATCCGCATGGTTGAAGGTTCATGCAAAGCATACAATCGTGAGCTAGATCCGCAAGTTAAGAAAATCTACACAGAATACCGTAAAACACACAACCAAGGCGTTTTCGACATCTACACGCCACAGATCATGGCGTGTCGTAAATCTGGCGTACTGACTGGTCTTCCAGATGCTTACGGTCGTGGTCGTATCATCGGTGACTACCGTCGTATTGCTCTATACGGTATTGATTTCCTAATGAAGGATAAATTCGCACAGTTCTCTTCTCTACAAGAGCGTTTCGAGAACGGCGAAGACCTACAAATGACAATGCAGCTTCGTGAAGAGATCGCTGAGCAACATCGTGCGCTAGGTCAAATCAAAGAAATGGCTGCTAAATACGGTTGTGACATTTCTCGTCCTGCTGAAACTGCACAAGAAGCTATCCAGTGGACTTACTTCGGTTACCTAGCTGCTGTTAAATCTCAAAACGGCGCGGCAATGTCTCTAGGCCGTACTTCTACGTTCCTAGACATCTTCATTGAGCGTGATATCGCTGCTGGTCGCATCACTGAAGACCAAGCTCAAGAAATGATCGACCACTTCGTAATGAAGCTACGTATGGTTCGTTTCCTACGTACTCCTGAGTACGATGATCTGTTCTCTGGTGACCCAATCTGGGCAACTGAGTCTATGGGTGGTATGGGTCTTGACGGACGTACACTGGTTACTCGTACAAACTTCCGTTTCCTAAACTCTCTATACACAATGGGTCCTTCTCCAGAGCCGAACATCACTGTTCTTTGGTCTGAGCAACTACCTGAAGGCTTCAAGAAGTTCTGTGCGAAAGTATCTATCGATACTTCTTCTATCCAGTACGAAAACGACGACCTAATGCGTCCAGACATGAACTCTGACGACTACGCAATCGCATGTTGTGTATCTCCAATGGTTGTTGGTAAGCAAATGCAGTTCTTCGGTGCTCGTGCTAACCTTGCGAAAACTATGCTTTACACCATCAACGGTGGTGTGGATGAGAAGCTAAAAATCCAAGTTGGTCCACAAATGCCTAAGATCGAAGGCGATGTACTGAACTACGATGAGTTGTGGGAGAAAATGGACCACTTCATGGATTGGCTAGCGAAGCAGTACGTGACTGCACTAAACGCAATCCACTTCATGCACGACAAGTACAGCTACGAAGCGTCTCTAATGGCTCTACATGACCGTGACGTTAAACGTACAATGGCTTGTGGTATCGCTGGTCTTTCTGTGGCTGCTGACTCTCTGTCTGCAATCAAATACGCTACAGTTAAACCTATTCGTGATGAAAACGGTCTAGCGATCGACTTCGAAATCGAAGGCGACTACCCTAAATTCGGTAACAACGACCCACGCGTTGATGACATCGCATGTGAACTTGTTTCTGTATTTATGGGCAAAATCCGTAAGCTTAAGACTTACCGCGACGCAATCCCTACTCAGTCAATTCTTACTATCACTTCAAACGTGGTTTACGGTAAGAAAACGGGTAACACACCTGATGGTCGTCGTGCTGGTGCTCCATTTGCTCCAGGTGCAAACCCAATGCACGGTCGCGATGAGAAAGGTGCGGTTGCATCATTAACTTCAGTTGCAAAACTGCCGTTTGCTGACGCACAAGATGGTATCTCTTACACCTTCTCGATCGTACCTAACGCTCTAGGTAAAGATGAAGGTTCTCAACGCGCTAACCTTGCTGGTCTGATGGATGGTTACTTCCACCACGAAGCAGGTATTGAAGGTGGTCAACACCTAAACGTGAACGTTCTTAACCGCGAAACTCTAGAAGACGCTGTTAAGCACCCAGAGAAATACCCTCAGCTTACAATCCGTGTCTCTGGTTACGCAGTACGCTTTAACTCTCTAACTGCAGAGCAACAAGCTGACGTAATCGCACGTACATTCACTGAGTCTCTATAATAACTCTCTGAAATAACGTAGATTGATACAACAAAGGCTGATGCTACAAAGCATCAGCCTTTTTTTATCTCTAGAGTCAAACTTGTGACTTGGCAAAAGATTTCGCTGTCATTCTTTCGTATGATGCATAAAAAAGCGAGTAAATGAAGTATATGAAACTCAGCAAACTATTTGTTATTCCCCTTTTGTCTCCTGTTGCCTTTGCATCGACACAGTCCACCCTCTCTTTTACGCTCGACAACGATGGAGTTTTTGGCGTTGACCACGATTATACCAATGGCGTATTTTTCTCATACGCAACGGGTCAGCTACGAAAGCAGAGCGAATGGGATTGGCTTAGTCTTCACCAATCCAACACAGAAAACATCGATAAAATCGAGTTAGTATTCGGTCATAAAATGTGGACGCCAAGTGACATAGAAGCCGATTACCCTCTTGCCAATGATCGCCCCTATGCTGGCTATCTCCACACTGAAATCAACTACCTTTCTCTGACTTCAGACAAAGCGATTCGCTACAATTTTACGATTGGTGCAACGGGTGACAGCGCCCTATCTGAAAAAGCACAGCTATTTGTGCATAATATTACTGGCTCGCCGGATCCAAATGGATGGGAGTATCAAATCGATGACAAAGTCGCCTTCAGTGTCGGCTATCGAGCTTTCAATAAATTACTACGTAGTGACGAAAACACAACACAATGGGAAATCACCAACGTTAACAACATTAACGCCGGTAACTTTCGTAGCGATATTTCTCAAGGAGTCATGTTTCGTTGGGGTACTCACCTCGCCAACAGCATAGGCGCCGCAAACATCAGTGTGGAAAGTCCCTTCTCGGCCAGCATGTTAGCCAAAAATACCAGTAGCTGGTTCGTCTTTGGAGGTTTCGAAGGTCACTACCGCTTTAATGACATGACCATCGAAGGCAAGCGCTCAGGTATACCCGGATCCCAGAAAGCCTATGATGTAGACTTAGAGCATTGGCAAGCAAGCGCAGTCGCAGGCGCTACTTGGTATACCGAGAATGTGGGAGCCAGTTTAACGATGACAATAAAGACGCCAGATTATAAACAGCCTCACACCGACGTTTATGGCACGGGCTCTCTTTCTGTTTTTGCGTTCTTCTAAACAATGATTCTCAATACAGCAATAAGTTGCACTAACTTAAGCAAGGTTAAGCTGTTTTAACCCTGATTTTTGTAATAAAATAACAGTTAAAGTCAATAAGAATGAGAGCAAAAGATGTCAACAACTGGACGTATTCACTCCTATGAGTCATGTGGTACCGTAGACGGACCCGGTATTCGTTTCATCGTCTTCTTGCAAGGTTGCTTAATGCGTTGCAAATATTGCCATAACCGTGACACTTGGGACACGCATGACGGCAAAGAAGTATCGGTGGAAGAGATCATTGCCGAGGCCAAAAGCTACCGACACTTTATGAATGCTTCAGGGGGTGGTGTCACTTGCTCTGGTGGAGAAGCCATGCTCCAGCCGGAATTCGTTCGTGACTTTTTCAGAGCGGCACACGCTGAAGGGATTCATACTTGCCTAGACACCAACGGGTATGTCCGTAAGCACACCGACGTCATTGATGAGGTGTTAGACGCGACTGACCTTGTCATGCTTGATATCAAACACATGAAAGATGAAATTCACCAGGACTTTATTGGTGTGTCGAATCGTCGTACTCTCGACTTTGCTCGCTACTTAAACAAAATTGGTCAAAAAACCTGGATTCGTTATGTCGTTGTTCCAGGCTATACCGATGATCCAGAAGCCGCCCATATGCTGGGCGAATTCATTAAAGACATGGATAACATCGAAAAAGTTGAGTTGCTTCCTTACCACAAGCTGGGCGCACATAAATGGGAAGCATTAGGATTGGAGTACCCGCTCGACGGCGTAAACCCTCCTTCTAAAGAAACCATGGATGAAATTCAATCTATCCTTGCTCAATACAACTCGAACGTAAAGTATTAAACGCCCCTCAATCCAGTATTGGCACACACTAAGAAATACCAGCGCTACGCTGGTATTTTTGTATCGCCATGATGTGAATTTTCTAGCCCGAGTCTTCCGTGTAGAATGACCAGTTATTTACTACGATTGGTATCAGTACTTAGGAGTCACGTACAACTCATGACATCACCTAATAATAGTAACGAAGCCAACGCACAAGGAAGTAAGAATGAATTGGTTTAATCTGGTCTCGGCAATTGTTATTGTTTGGATAGTCATCGTGAGCTGTGTGCCCGATTGGAGAAAGAACGTTTGGCCCAAACTAGAAAAGGAGAAGTCGTTTCAGCATCTGGTTTTCGCGACCTTATTCGTTCTCACTATTTTATGGTCTACCCAGGCAGGCGTGAAAGACGGATTGCAGATTCACTTTCTCGCGTTAACCACTCTGACGATGATGTATGGTTGGCGCATGGCATTACTACTAAGTATACCCGCGATGATCATGAGTCAGTGGTTACACGGAAATTCGTTGACTTTCATTCCTAGTATACTCATGTTATCGGCTCTACTTCCTATCCTCACCAGTTACCTCATTTTTCTGTTGAGTTTTCATTACTTACCAAGAAACATCTTCGTATTCATATTCGTTGCTGGTTTTTTCAATGGTGCGCTCACCGGCAGCTTACACCTTCTTTTCAACTCACTGTATCACCTATATTCCGGTCATTACGACTGGGAGACGATTCATCACAACTATTTTGTTTTTGTGCCATTACTCGCGTTCCCGGAAGGATTACTCAACGGCATGTCGCTCGCCGTACTCACGGTCTTTAAACCTGAATGGTTAAGAGTGTTCTCTGATCGCGATTACATATACAATCATTACCATAAAAAGTAGCGATTGTAGTTAGGGCGGTAAGACTACTTTTTAAGAATTATTACCACTTTTCATATTAAATATGTGTTGAGATCATGTTTCAGTCATGGTTTAGACGTTAACCTAAGCACATTAAAAATGTATTAGATAATTTAGTGAGGTCATCATGGAAATGTCGAACGCTCAACGTTTGATCCTATCGAACCAATACAACCTAATGTCTCAGCTTGACCCAAGTAATGCAGCGAAATACAAACGCTTACAAACCATAGTAGAACGCGGTTATGGGTTGCAGATGTGTGAGTTGAACAAAGACTTCGGTCGCATCACCGAAGCCGAGTGTCGCGAAATTATCGACATTATGGAGATGTTCCACGCGATGCAAGAATCCAACAATATTTTGGATGAAGAAGAACGCAGCAAAGTCGACCAACGTCGTTTGCAATTCCTTGGTTTTGATATTGCAACCGAAGCTCAACAAGTGCATTACGTGCGCTTCTTAGTGGATTCAGAAGGGCTATACCCACAGTTTGACAAAGCTGATCATCACTTCAACAGCCAAATGCCAATGTTGGATAAGTATCGTCGCATGCTGCAAACATGGCGCAATTGCCCTCGCCAATATCACCTATGTGCGAACGAGTTATCACAAATTTTTAGTGCATAATCGGCTTTGTATCGCGCATCCATCATGCTTCGATACAAGACTTTGCTCAAGCCAGTCTGCAAAATTGACTGGCTTTTTGTATCTGACGGTTTAAAAATCAAACAGATTACGGCGATAGGCTTGGAGCAATAGACGCAACTTCGAATTTTTATCAAAAACTGGCTACAAATAAAGCAAACAGTAATTTTAAGGGTTTACAAGATTTTCAAAGCCTTATATTATGCGCATCAACACGGAGAGATGGCTGAGTGGTTGAAAGCACCGGTCTTGAAAACCGGCATACGTTAATAGCGTATCTAGGGTTCAAATCCCTATCTCTCCGCCACATTCAACAAAAACGCCGCTGATTCGTCAGCGGCGTTTTTGTTTTAAGACGATCAAATGTCACCTAATACAAATAGATGATACATATGTATCGTTTATTACCACCGTTCTCCCGTTCCAACTACATTACGTGAGCGGGGCTTTCCAAACGAAGTTCGCCTTTCTCTACTAACCAAAGGTCATCAAATTGCTTAAGAGCGCAATATCCATGTATCTCTAGCAGTGAAGCAGAGTTTCGAGAGTGCTCTTAATTACAATGATCAAAAAAGTCTTGAATCAGAAAATCTCGGCATTGAGAGAGTTATGTCGTTAGTATTTCTCAGGTAATGCGCCTCAATGTTATTGCCCCAAAACCCAAGCTTAAACATTCTGATGATATGCATGCCTTAATCGTCCAAGCCTCGACATACAAGTGATCAACTAAGACTGGCCACGATAGCAGAGTTTTCCCAATACGGTCGTTCATACTGATTGGGTGTCAGCACACCACGATATCAGACAATATATTTAAACCCGCTATAAGCCCAGATTCACATAACCCAGTGGCGGTAATACTTACAATGAAATTTATTTATCGTTTTCTCTAAGCTTAATTCGATAAACGATTATAAAGGCTGTCACCTATTGACCCAAAAATTGAGAAAAACTTATAAAAGTAAATGTAAATGATATGTATATCATCAATCAAGGAAGTAATGTTCATCAAAAAAATATATATACGTCAGAAAAAGGTATGAATTCATATTTAAGAATAATTACTATTACGCTTCAATATTTGGTAAAAATTAGGTAATCGATGCGTCTATTTATTCTTTTAGGGGGATACTCACTTTCCCTAGTCATGCAAAATGGTTTGATACTGATTATGTACATGGAGTTTCTCAAGAAAAAGTTGAAGTTCTTGCTCAAGCAATGACTCTCGGGAAAGTGTTGTTCATCGACACTCGTGAACCGGATGAATATGCAGAATCTCATATTCCAGATGCTATCAACGTCCCCTTAAGGAACTAAAAAATGTGGATCCCACTAGTTGGAATAAGTATGACTATATTGTGCCATATTGCTTAAAAGATTTTCGTGGTTTTGAAACAGCAAAAGTTCTGAAAAACAAAGGATTGAAAAACGTCGTTTTGATGGAACCCGCTGGATTTAATGGCTGGCGCTCTGCAGGTTTACCTACAGAAAAATAATCTATATTCAAGGATGGACATCACAGTGAATCGAATTCAATTAGCAACAATAGTTGGAACTGCTTTTATACTACCACTCTTAGTTTGGTTATCTCATACGGGTAACCCACTTTTATATTTCACGAACATTGTACCTATAGGGCAAGGGTTTTATGTGTTTTCAAAACTTGCAGCCTGATGTCTATAATGATGTTTGGTTTTCAGGCATTAATGGGTCTTTTCCCCTCATTTGTGGACAGCAATAGTCGTGTTGTTATCCATAAAACTATCGGATGTACTGTTCTATTTTCAATACTATTACATATTGGTGGATTCATTACCGCAACCACGCTACGTAGTGGACACTTCACTGGGCATTTTTTAATGCCGGATATTGATGATTACTACCATGCTCGCATCACTGTCGGACTATTGGCTTTTATTTTAGTTCTATGTGCTATTTTTTCGAAATTGTGGGTATCAGGGGTTTTTAGCAAGTTTGGTCATTGGCTAGTACTTCCTGCATTCTATCTTTCATCTTGGCATGCTTTGACTATTGGTACGGAATCAAGACACCCAGCGATTCAAATTATATTAGGTGCAATGATGATTATCATCGCACTTGGTGTAGTTAAAAAATTTGTTAGGCCTCTTCTTCCTTTATCGAGTTTTCGAATCTCATGAGGTTCATAGTTTATTGCTTTATTCTTGCAGGGTTATTGAACGTGTGTAACGTTCAAGCTCGAACCTTACCGACAGGAATGTCATTTATTGGTTTAGATAATGATGAGTGGAAGGCATACATAGTTGATAAAAGTGGGAAGCTTAACGGTATTTCATTATCGACTGAACCTCGAGAACTAACATGGTCCCCTAGTAATAATCGCTTGGTCTATGTTCGCGCTGATGGTTCCATAATAGAAAAAGTGAATAAGCAAGAACGGATACTTATAGACAGTGACTATAAAGATGCGTTTACTCAAATTCACTTAACTCAACAAGGTAAAGAATTAATTGCTATTAGACTGGTTGACAAAAAAAGTCTAACAACTGCACTATCAGTTTGGGATGAAACTCGAAACCAGTTCGTCGATATACATCGTCAATTAGGAAAGATATTCGACCCTAGCGCTAGAGGAGATGATTTCTTATTCAGCGTAGTTAGCTGCATGCTGGATTGTGGTGGCATGTACAAAAACCTGTTAAAAACTTGTGGTGGAAGTGCGTCTTGCCAAGCTTTTGCGTTCGCTGCATACTTGATTTGTAAAAGCAATTCTGGTGAATAGTAAAATATGAATGAGATTAAACTGAACGAAATTAGTCCAAAGACAATACAGAGTGAAGTAAATAGAAATGGTGGACTTTATGTCTCTTTAAGTAGACGTAACTTTAAAAGGACTCGAAAATTGATGGAACTTTTGGAAGACTCGGAAGATAAAAAATCAGTTTTATTGAAATTAATATATTTATTTTACATCTCTATTTTTCACTCTAATGTATTATCATTCACGTCTTACTTAGTTGCAGAAGAGTTGTTTTTTCTAATGTCAAAGAAAAAGGTGGAAATATAATTTTACTAATAGAAAAATCAAAAAAAACATAATAATTAGATCTTTACATATAATTTAAATTAGAAAACACTTGATAATACAACTTAATACTGAGTTGTATTATCATCCAGATTCTTAAAATGGGGAAACAAAACTTCAAAGCCAGATTGAAGTCAGCGCTAGCTATACTCACGATCCTCTTGGTCGCCGTATCAGTAAAACCGTTGATGGTGAACAAACTCAGTTTTATTGGTTGGGTACCACACTTATTAATGAAAGTGGCACGCAAGGTCAAAAATACTATACCTATGGTGCGACGGGCTTTGCTCCTGTCACCGTAGAAACCGACGGGGAGATTGCTAGCATACTGAGTGACCACCTCTCTTCTCCTATTGGGCTGCTGCAATCACAAAATCTTATTTGGCAGCGAGCTGCGAGCCCGTTCGGTGTAACGAATGACACGGCTGAGCCATATAGTTTTAATATTGGTTTCCCCGGTCAGTACAGTGACGCCGAATCCGGTTTGAGTTATAACTTTTATCGTGATTATGACCCGAGTCTTGGAAGGTATATCCAGTCAGACCCTATAGGACTTCAAGGTGGGTTGAACACTTACGCCTACGTGGGCAGCAACCCAATGATGTACGTTGATCCGACAGGTTAATATGGTGTTGCAGGCGCAATTTATGGTGCAATTTCAGGAGGTATTGGTGGTTATATTTCTGGCGGATGGAGAGGCGCCGCAGCCGGTGGTTTATCTGGTGCAGCAGTTGGTTTTGTTAATCCATATGCTTCTCATTGGGCTGGTGCGGCACTGGTGCTGCAGTTGCAAGTTATGCTGGCCAAGCCGTAGGTAATGCCATAGCTGGGAATAGTGTCACTAGCCCTAATAACTACAATCACTGCGCTGCAGTAGGTGCGGCGATTGGTGGTGGCTTAGGCGGACCATTAGGTAATGCCGTTGGACGATATGTCCCACCCCTTCGCTTCCCTATAATAGGTCGTCCTGTTGGTGCTCCCGGTATTAGCAATGCACCCGGAAATACAGTAGGTTCAGTTATTGAAGGTATATCGGTAGGCGCAGGTGAAGCGGTAGGTCAAAGGTTTTGATAATGATTTGGACAACTACATTTTTATTCTTTTTGGTAAGCTTATCTATCATTTGGGTAGGTTTTAATGTGTATGCACGAACTTTGAAAGTGGTTGGTGCTGTTGATAATAAGTTCGTAAAGCACACGGCTTCAATCTTGATATATGCGATATTTTCAGCACTGCTAATTAGCCCAATATTATTTGGGCTTAGCTACTTTTCTGAATGGAATATTGCTTTTAGAGAAAACACCATGTATATGGTTTTTTTTCTTCTCTGTTATATATTGTCGGTTTTGCCGGGCGCTCTTTATTTCAAAAAAACTCATCTTGAATCGTTACGGCAACTGGGTTATTTTAAAAACAAGTAGACTGATACCATATTAACCTGTCGGATCAACGTACATCACTGGGTTGCTTCACACCCTGATAGTTTGGCAATACAATTGGAAACTTACCTGTTTATCCAAGTAATCAGGAATGAGAATGAAACGACTAATCTATTTATTAATCTATATGATTGGGTTTCCTGCGCTGGGGATTTTGTTTGGTTTTGTTTTTTTAAAAATTTTTGACAGCATAAATGGACCTTTACAGGAGTTTGCTTTTTGGATTTCAATAATTGCATGGGGTGGTTTTGGTTTTATTGCAGGTTGCTATGGGATGTATTTCTTCATTAAAGTGGAAAAACTGAGGAAGCTAAAATTAAATACATCAGGACTAGAAAGGCATAAAAAGTAAGTGAGATGATTGTTGTATTGTAAATAACGTTGTTGATTTAGCTCAGTTAATATGTAAGAAAACATCATAGTATAATGGTAATGCCGTTCACTTTAGAATGAACGGCATTTTTATTTCTGGAATATCCTTGAGGCCTAAGTTTGACCGTTCTTGGGAATATTCTTTCTTTGTCCCTCAAGTATTAGTCTTTCGGCCATATTGTGGATATCCTTTAGTTGAAGAGGGTGGCCCCGACGTTGAATACGGTAAGCCAACTAATAACGCCGATATATGGCTAATGCCCGATTAAAGCTCAACTGGTAGGGAAGATAATTTCCTTTCAAGCTAAAGCAGAGTTCGACCATCTGATATCGGTTCAGATTATAGGTATCGTCCAAGACTGGCGTCAGTATGTTTACCCCGCTAAGATTCCCACTGTTGTTTCACCATCCCCATAGTTTATTTTCGCCAGCATAAGCCAACCCCAAACTTCAATCATGGTCTAAGCACCGTCAGCCTTGACTTGCACACCCTGATAGATCGTGAAGCCAAGATCACTTCAGGATGAGACCACCGTTTTGTGTAGAAGCTGGTTCAAATCCAAGAGCTTCCTGATCGCGTAGCTGTCGCTTTGAATATAAGGTATTGTTAACCATATATTTTCAATCTAGTCCTTCGGCTACCTGTTTTTTTAATTCGTAAGATCAAAAGTGCCTCTAGGGCGCGCAAAGTTACTAATATGATGTTCAAGCAATAATGGGGGGCTGGTCTTGCCTTTTGATAATCATTACTTTTGGGATGTCAAAATTAACTGAAAATCTACGTTCATAGTTTGGCTCACAACACGTTTCGGGACATTTCTGTGTTAGAAAGGTCAGCCGTGAAGTGTGATCACCAAGCGATTTTGTCGTACTTTAACTACCAACCGATGTTGTCGGCTTTGAAAGACGTAAACTAATAGGTTTACGCCATTGTCTTGCCGAACTCCCTAGATAAACTACTATCAATTAAGTGAGTCAATTTTTCAGCCATTCGATAGGTACAAAAATTAAAAGCTATTAATATCAGCACATTAACGGTGCGAAGAGTCGCAAATCTAGGGTTCAAATCCCTATCTCTCCGCCACATTTAAGAAAAAACCGCTGTTTTTACAGCGGGTTTTTTTCGTTTTTATGATCTACAAATATTTCACACTCTAAAACCAAGTATGTATTTGTTTATTATGAAACTCATCCAATAACTATAAGGGCTTATTTACTTGCCTTGTTACGCTTCAGGTAAGTCACGACGAAAGCCACACCAGCGAGTAGCTCTAACAGCCAGAAGATCGGAATAAGCGCAAACGGCTCAACCAAAATACCATTTTCATCAACGTGTGAACCGACTGTGTTGTAAGCCACTAGACTCACAATGCCCGCTATACATAAGACAACACTGACTTTGTATGCTTTAAGAAGTCTCATCTAAACCTCTGGTTATGGAATGCCCAACCATTCAACACCGTATTCACCACTCTATTCAAGCAGAAATAAAGAAGAATGCGGACTATCTCATTAGTGCATCAAGTTCTTTTACAATCGACTCGGCGTAACGTCGACTATGTAAACGCTTCTACGCTCGCTTGAATAAGCTGCATATGAATCGGGATTAAATCCTCATGATTGGTTCGATATCCCCCACCTACTACCGCCGCAACTGGAATACTTCTGTCTTTCATTAACTGCATTACGAAGCGGTCGCGATCCAATATCGCTTGCGTAGACACATCGAAGTAACCGAGTTCATCGTCAATGTGTATATCGACACCAGCATCATAAATCACCATATCAGGGCGGTGCAGGTTAAGCGCCATGGTCACGACTTCTTTGAACGTCATTAAGAAGGTTTCGTCACTGGTTCCTCGCGCCAATGGAACATCCAGATCAGACTGAGGTTTTCTTGCGGGGAAGTTTTTATCGCAATGGAAAGACAGCGTCACTATGTCTGGCTCTTCCTGACATAGCGTCGCAGTACCGTCACCATGATGAACATCACTGTCGATGATCAAAATTTTATCGACGTGCTCATGCTTCAACATATGCTTGGCTGCGATGGCAAGATCATTAAACAAACAAAAACCACTGCCAAAATCTTTATGTGCGTGGTGATAGCCGCCACTCAGATGCAAAGCAATACCATGTTCCCACGCTTTTTCCGCAGTAAGCACTGTTCCTGCGGTCGACGTCAGTGTTCTCGTGATAAGCGCTTCACTCCATGGAAAGCCTATACGTCGCATCTTGGCCGCTGGCATGGTGCCATTGACAAGTAAATCCACGTACTCTTCATCATGCACGCCCTTTATTTCTTCAACCGATAACGCTTGAGGTTCAAAGAACTGGACTTTATCTTGCCAGTTCTCCTTCAACATTCTTTTTTGCACTGCATCATAGAGGTATTGATACTTCATGATCGGATAGCGGTGCCCTTCCGGCAAATCAAGTTGAGAATAGATTGGGTGGTAGATCAGTGGCAGCATAACAATGTCTTGTGATTGATTTCGTCAGAATAGTAGCAAGTTCAAGAATGGATTCAACCGCAAACCGTTGATAAAGAATAACCACAAAAGCGGCATACAAATAGACCGCTTGCTTGTCGATAAAGTTGACGATTTACGAAGATTTGCGTCTGGATGCAGTCGGCTTAGATGCGCCACCTTTTGAGTAACTGCGTTTTTTTCGCTTAAAGGCTGGCCGCTCGACTTTAGGTAAATGGCGTAAAGACTCAGGAATTGGACCCGACTTGACTTGCCCCATTAGTCCATCGATCCGCTGTTCTAGCGCCTGCATAAATGGCTGGTAAGCTTGATTTTTTTCTGCCATACCTTGCAACTGGTGTTCCCAATGCGCGGTCATATCAGGATAAGTGGCATCTTGTGGAAGTGCATGAATAAGACCGCGGCCCGCAGGCGAGCTAAGGATTGACTTCCCTTGGCGAGTCAAAAGTTGTCGTTTGAAAAGCGTATCGAGTATTCCGGCTCGTGTGGCTTCCGTACCAAGACCGTCGGTGTCACGAAGTATTTTTTTCAACTCTTTGTCCGCCACATAACGGGCAATTCCCGTCATGGCCTGCAGTAGGCTCGCTTCGGTAAAGTGCTGTGGCGGTTCGGTTTTACGATCTTTGATTTCACCTTCGCGACAAGTCAGCACCGTTCCTTCCGTCAACGGGGGCACTGCATCGATGCCATCGTCGTCTTTGTCCGTTTTCCCCATCAACGCTTTCCAGCCTGGAGAAACCAGCTGACGACCTTTGGCGATAAAGGTGCCACCAGCAATATCGAACACCAGCTTAGCTTCGGCGTATATGGCTGCTGGATAAAACTGCATGAGATATTGACGTGCAATGAGCTGATACACTTTCATCTCATTACCAGATAATGCGTTGACGCTCGCTTTTTTCGGTGTCGGAATGATCGCGTGGTGAGCATCGACTTTTTTGTCGTTCCACGCTTTTGATTTAAGTGACAAGTCCGCCCCATGAACCGCATTTTGCAGCTCTTTGGCATTGTTTGAAATCGCCGAAGTCACCGAGTCTGCTTGTGCAAAGTGCTCCATCGGAAGGTAACGACAATCCGAACGTGGGTAAGTGATCAGTTTGTGCTTTTCATACAACGCTTGACAGGTATCTAGGACTTGCTGCGCACTCATCCCATAGCGCTTCGCAGCATCAATTTGTAGAGCGGACAGAGAGTACGGAAGCGGTGCCGACTGCTTGGTTTGCTTCTGTTCCGATTCTTTCACCGTGGCTGGCTGGTTCTTAATACGAGCAGCAACGTTCTCCACCAGCTTTCGGTTTAAAACACGCCCTTCCTCATCTTGCCAAGGTTTACACGCTTCACTTGGCTTCCAACGCGCACGAATGTCGAAAGCACCATTTTGATCTTGATAAGGGATTAATGCATACAGCGTGTAGTAGTCTTTAGGAACAAAGTTCTCTATTTCTTCATCGCGGCGAACCACAAGCCCCAAAACTGGCGTTTGTACTCGGCCGACCGATAACACGCCCTGATATCCAGCCTTTTGACCTAACAACGTATAAGAACGAGACATATTCATCCCATACAGCCAGTCCGCCCGAGAACGCGCCAACGCGGACACGGAAAGTGGAATAAAATCGCGGTTGCTGCGCATTGAGCTAAGAGCTCGTTTGACGGCGGGTAAGTTTAAGTCGGAAATAAGAAGGCGTTGCGTAGCGGCTTTTTTGGTTTTCGATAATTTGCAGTAATCAAGCACTTCATCAACCAAAAGTTGACCTTCGCGATCTGGGTCTCCGGCATGAATGACCTCAGTGGCCTCTTTAAGTAGCTTGCGGATCACCGTCAATTGCTTACTGGCGCTCTTCCTTGGCCTTAACTGCCACTGCTCAGGAACGATAGGCAGATCCGCCATATTCCATTTTTTGTAGCGTTCGTCATAAGCGTCTGGCTCTACCTGCTCCAATAAATGACCGATACACCAAGTCACCACGTCTCCATTGCCACAGCGAATGAAGCCTTGGTCTTTCTTTTGAGGGTTAGGAAGTGCAGCAGCAATCGCGCGGCCAAGGCTTGGTTTTTCAGCAATAAACAGACGAGACATAACAATTTAACAGTAATAATAATTAGGGCCACATTATCGAATGTGGCCCTAACAAATCAAGAAAAACTGTACAGATAGACAGTATAGATAGCTATTTTTAGAGAAACTGAACAAATTCTGACAGTTCTCGCTCTGGCACTTTCATCGGAGAGCAGCCAGCCGAGCCCAAGTAAAGGAAACCAACTATTTGATCTTCCCCTTCCAGTCCAAACGCTTTATGCACTTCAGGGTGGAACATCCATGATCCAGAACGCCAAAAACCTTGGAAGCCTTGCGCAACGGCGGCCATTTGCATTGCTTGCACAGCACAACCCGCCGAGAGATACTGCTCAAAGGCCGGCACTTTATCGTGTTTGGTCACCTTTGCGATCACCGTGATCACCATAGGTGCACGAAATGGCGCATTCTTGACTTTTTCAACCACAGTATCGTCACTGTTTTCAGCTACCGCAGCTTTTACCAATACATCCGATAATTTTTTCAAACCGTCGCCTTGCGCAATCACAAAACGCCATGGTGTCAAACCCGCATGGTCTGGCGCACGAAGCCCAGCGCGAATAATGTTTTCCAACTCCTGTCCTTCTGGTGCGGGCGCAGTGAGCTTCGCAATAGAACGACGATTAAGCAATAGGTCGAGTGCTTCCATTAAAATGGCCTCTTTAAATCGAAAACGTTATCATTTACAAGATACTTTAACACAGTTTTTATGCTTAAATAACAAGCCGTTTTATGTGGATTTGATCCAGCCGTCTTTGATGACCCCAAAAGTGGACTTCATACGGGGCTATTCCAGAGAATCCAGAGAACGTCGATTTTTCCCTTCGATAGCTTCACCGCAAATTTTATAGCTTCACCGCAAGTTTAACACCTTGACGTATCGCCCGAACCGCATCGAGTTCACCCGCATGTTCCGCACCACCAATGATGTGCAGCTTATCCCCTAGCTCCGCCCACTTATCTTCAAATGGCCGAACAGACTCTTGGCCTGCGCAAATGACCACTTTATCGGCAGCTAATAATTGAGCATGACCATCAATGTGGATGTGTAATCCGTTATCATCAATCTTGTCATAGGATACGCCACCGAGCAGATGAACGCCTCGTTTTTCTAATGTACGTTTGTGAATCCAGCCAGTCGTTTTTCCTGGACCTTTACCAACTCGCCCTTTGCGGCGCTGCAATACCCAAACCTCTTTCTCACTCACCGAGTCAGGAAAAGGATACAGCCCACCTGGTTGAGACATTTCTTTGTCGATACCCCATTCATGTAACCAGTCATCAAGCGAGTGTTCCACTGGCTCAGTGATCATGGTTGCCACGTCCACACCAATACCTCCAGCACCCACTATTGCGACTTTTTCACCAACAGGTGTTTTGTCGCGGATCAACGTTTGGTAATCAACCACCTTATTTTGATTGTTGATTCCCTCTATCGAGAGTTTACGAGGCTCAACTCCCGAAGCCATGACCACCTCATCGTACTCACGGAGTAAATCATAGTTCGCTTCGTAGATAGATGAAGGTTTACGCCCGTTTCATCAATGCGATTCGCGAAGTAACGAATTGTCTCCCTAAATTCTTCTTTACCCGGAATTTGCATCGCTAAGCGGAATTGTCCACCAATGCGATCTCTTTTCTCAAACAAGTCGACTTTATGACCGCGTTCTGCCAGTGTTGTTGCGCACGCCAACCCTGCAGGCCCGGCTCCAACCACGGCGATACTTTTCTTCTTAAAAGTCGGTTCGACCACTATTTCGGTTTCGTAACAGGCAAGAGGATTGACCAAGCAACTGGCGCGCTTGCCTTTGAATACATTGTCCAAACACGCTTGATTACAACCAATACAGGTGTTGATTAACTGCGCTTTCTCTTGCTCCGCTTTCGCCACGAAATAAGGATCAGCTAGGAATGGGCGAGCCATAGAAACCATATCCGCTTGACCCGATGAGAGAATACGCTCGGCTTCTTCAGGGGTGTTAATACGATTACAGGTAACAATGGGTACCGTCACATGTGGTTTTACTTTTTCTGTTACCCAAGTAAATGCACCACGAGGAACCTGAGTAGCAATCGTCGGAATGCGTGCTTCGTGCCAACCAATACCGGTATTAATAATGGTCACACCCGCGTCTTCAAGCCCTTTTGCCAGCTCAATAACGTCTTCAAATGTGCTGCCCTGCTCGACTAAATCCAACATAGACAAACGGAAAATAATAATAAATTCGTTGCCAACGGCTTTACGTACTGCTTTAACGATCTCTAAAGGAAAACGCATCCGCTTTTGATAACTGCCTCCCCATTCGTCATAACGCACGTTAGTCCGCTTACACAGGAACTGGTTAATCAAGTACCCTTCTGATCCCATAAGTTCTACGCCATCATAACCGGCGCGCTGAGCAAGCTCTGCACTGTTCGCAAAGTCACTAATGGTGCTTTTTATCTGACGATCGCTCATCTCACTCGGCGCAAACTTCGCAATCGGCGCTTTGATTCCCGACGCGCTTTGCGCCAGCGGATGCATCGCATATCGACCCGCATGAAGAATTTGCAGGGCTATTTTGCTACCATGTTTGTGCACTGCGTCAGTAACCACACGGTGTGACTGAGCGTGTTTAGGTTTACTAAACTCGGCACTTAGAGGGTGTAATCGACCACGCAAATTGGGAGAGAAGCCTCCTGTGACAATAAGCCCAACACCTCCTTTCGCACGCTCTTCATAAAAGGCGGCGAGTTTGGTGAGCCCTTCCTTATCTTCTTCTAGACCCGTGTGCATCGATCCCATTAGCACTCGATTTCGCAGTTGTGTAAAACCGAGATCTAATGGCTTTAATAAATTAGGGTACATGGCAGACATGACAAAACTTCCATTTTTATTATCTTGTCTGACCAGACTAATCCTGCCAAATCAAAAAATCAAACACCCGTTTACATTTTTGTAACACCGATCAATCTAGCGTTAAAATATGCCAATTGTTGAGTGAGCGTGATAAGCTAAAAACATGTTAGTTTTTGAGATCTTAGAGATAAGACCCCATACTTTGTAAGATTCGGGAGAGATTATCTTGCTTTGGAGACATGATGAAAAAACTCTTTAAGTTTATCGGATTGATATTTAAGGGAATTTGGAAGAGCATTACTTTCATCAGGCTGGCGTTAGCCAACTTGATTTTTTTGGTGATGATAGCCGTTTTTTACTTTGCGTTTACCTACACTGGGGAAGGCAAACCAGTCGTTGATAAAGAATCGGCATTAGTGTTGAACCTATCCGGCCCTATTGTCGAACAAAGTCGCTATATCAACCCTATGGATTCCGTATCCGGTTCTTTATTGGGCCAGGATATGCCAAAGGAAAACGTCGTATTTGATATCGTTGATACCATACGTTATGCCAAAGACGATCCAAAAATATCCGGTTTAGTTCTGGCCCTGCGTGACATGCGAGAGACCAACTTGACCAAATTGCGCTACATTGCAAAAGCGTTAAACGAATTTAAGTCCTCTGGAAAGCCTGTCTATGCCGTTGGTGATTTTTATAACCAAAGCCAATACTACTTAGCCAGTTATGCAGATAAAGTGTACTTAGCGCCTGATGGCGGTGTATTGATTAAGGGCTACAGTGCGTATTCAATGTACTACAAAACGCTATTAGATAAGCTAGAAGTGTCTACGCACGTCTTCCGCGTCGGTACGTATAAATCAGCCATTGAGCCGTTTATCCGCGATGACATGTCAGATGCTGCGAAAGAGTCCGCAACCCGTTGGGTAACACAATTGTGGAATGCTTATGTCGATGACGTCGCGACAAATCGTAAACTGGATGCAAAAGTCCTGAACCCTACAATGGATGAGCTGTTGGCCGAAATGAAATCCGTTGATGGCGATCTGTCGCAATTAGCCTTGAAAATGGGATTAGTAGATCAACTAGCGACCCGACAAGATATTCGGACTCTTTTTGCCAAAGAGTTTGGCAGTGACGGTAAAGATAGTTACAACGCAATAAGTTATTACGATTACCTAGCGACTATGCATCCGGACAGCCAACTTGCGGAAAATGATGTTGCTGTTGTGGTGGCGAGCGGCACCATCATGGATGGAGAGCAACCTCGTGGTACTGTTGGTGGCGATACGATAGCAAGTCTTTTACGTCAAGCGCGCAATGACAGCAAAGTAAAAGCGGTAGTTCTTCGGGTGGACAGCCCGGGTGGCAGTGCCTTTGCTTCAGAAGTGATTCGCAATGAAGTGGAAGCATTAAAACAAGCGGGCAAACCCGTCGTTGTTTCGATGTCGAGCCTTGCGGCTTCCGGAGGTTATTGGATTTCCATGAGCGCAGATAAAATCGTCGCTCAACCAACCACATTGACCGGTTCTATCGGTATCTTTAGTGTGATAACCACATTTGAAAAAGGCTTTAGTAAACTTGGTATCAATACTGACGGAGTTGGCACATCACCGTTTTCGGGTGAAGGCATTACCACCGGACTGTCTGACGAAGCCTCTCAAGCTTTCCAACTTAGTATTGAGCATGGGTACAAACGCTTTATCTCTCTAGTCGGAAAGAGTCGTGACATGTCATTACAAGAAGTCGATGACGTTGCGCAAGGTCGTGTATGGACAGGGCAAGACGCGCTCTCCTTCGGCCTGGTCGACCAAATGGGTGATTTTGATGATGCCGTCGCACTCGCAGCTAAACTTGCTGATATGACGGACTACAATATTTATTGGGTAGAAGAACCATTATCACCCGCTGAGCTATTCTTACAAGAATTCATGAAGCAAGCCAAAGTGTCTCTTGGAATTGACGCAACAAGCTTACTGCCAAAAAGCTTATTGCCTGTTGCTCAACAGTTAGAGCAAGACGCAAGCTTGCTGCAGAGCTTTAATGATCCAAAAGGACAATATGCATTCTGTTTAAATTGCGAAGTACAATAGAGCTAACCATCTAAATAAAAAGGGGCATCTCTTAGAGATATGCCCCTTTTTATTACCCATCATTTCGTTATAATCCGCGCACTGTTCCTTACATGAAAGAATAAAAACGATGACTAGAAAACATATCTACATCGCGTATACCGGTGGCACTATCGGCATGCAAAAGTCAGATCACGGTTATGTACCTATCGCTGGATTCATGGATAAGCAACTGGCGGCCATGCCGGAGTTTCATCGTCCAGAGATGCCTGAATACACCATCCACGAATACGACCCGCTGATTGACTCTTCAGACATGACACCCGCCGACTGGCAGCAAATTGCAAACGATATCCGTGATAACTATGACAAATATGATGGGTTTGTGATTTTGCACGGCACGGATACTATGGCGTACACCGCTTCTGCCCTGTCTTTCATGCTAGAAAATCTCGGTAAGCCCGTTATTGTGACTGGCTCACAAATTCCATTGGCAGAGCTACGCTCAGATGGTCAAGCAAACCTATTGAATGCCTTGCATATCGCTGCCAACTACCCGATTAATGAAGTGACCCTATTCTTCAATAACCAATTGATGCGTGGTAACCGCAGTACCAAATCTCATGCAGATGGCTTCAACGCATTTACCTCGCCAAACCTTCCACCACTGTTGGAAGCAGGTATCAACATTCAAGTAAGCAACAACGTGACTGTTAATGCTCAACCTGAAGGCGTATTTAAAGTTCATGACATTACACCGCAACCAATTGGTGTAATTACAATGTACCCAGGCATTTCTCATGAAGTGATCCGCAACACTCTGCGCCAGCCGGTGAACGCAATGATTCTCCTAACTTTCGGTGTTGGGAATGCCCCACAAAACCCTGAACTGCTGGGTCACCTAAAAGAAGCCTCCGAGCGCGGCGTTATTGTCGTAAACCTCACGCAATGCTTAGCAGGAAAGGTGAACATGGGCGGATATGCCACAGGCTGTGCGTTGGCTGATGCGGGCGTGATCAGCGGGTTTGATATGACACCAGAAGCGGCACTGGCAAAACTTCACTATCTTCTCAGTCAGAACCTGTCTTACGAACAAGTAAAGGAACAGATGCAGCAAGTACTTCGCGGTGAAATGAGTTTATAACTGTCTGCGTCTAGATTTTCGACCCCTGTACTTACAAAAATCAAAAGTAGTAATTAAAAAAGCCCATCTCTGGGCTTTTTTGGTTCTATGCGCAACGGAGTAACGAGAAACTAGTCAGCATTCGGGTTTACTCGCACAATATCGCCTTGATTGGTTCTAAATTGTTTTTTCAACTCTTGCTTAGATTTAAAGCTGATCTCACCGCCTGCAGCTACCGTCATATGTTGTGCATCAGTATTATGTTTTGATTGATACAACATCACAGCTTGCATACATGAGTCTCGCTGCTGCTGAGAAAGTGTTGTACCCTCTGGCCATCTTCCCGTTTCGACAGCGTAAACCAAACGATCATAAACTTCTGGAGTTATCGCATTTAATAATTGTTCTGCGTCCATAATGTACCTTTTTATTACATTCTTTTCCCAGAACATAACGGGTTAAAGCGTTGAGTCAAGAATACGCGAATGAATTGGTGTAACGGATCACAGGCAAAACCATGAAAACAACTTACTGGTCAGTCGCTGGGCTTACTACTCTCATCCTAACAGGCTGCTTTGAACGCAATACCACAACAGAAAAGCTGTGTAAAAATACGCCAGAACTGCGTTGTGAGCACCTCAACATGGATGATGGACAGTGCCGAATTCCACGTACTGATTTAATTTGGCACCGCAATGAACAACTAAAAAACCCATCGGAAGCAAACCAAATTATTGAATACGGCTTAGTTGCGGAGTATCGCAAATGTCTTGAATTGGCATCGCAAATCACGCCTATCGATCAAAGCAAACTAAAACAGCAACGATTTAGCGCATTGGTACACAGTATTGATGAACTTAAACGTATCGTTGGGGAACTCAAAAAGTCAGACCGACCTGAGACATTGTACTTTTTATGGTCCCAGACTGGTGATACAGAAGCCCGCCGTCGTTTTTTACAAATGGAAGGCTCGTCAAAATTAAATACCGCTGAAATGCAGTTCGCGTTAGCCACCTTTTATACGAATAGAGATAAGAATAAAACCCTCACCTTACTCAACAACGCCTTGAGCTTATCGAATAAAGACAACGTAAACCCTGTTATTCTTAAATCTTTGGCAAGTCTTAACCAAAGTCTAGGTAACAAACAGGATGCTTACTTGTGGGCAATGGTTGCCAAAAGATTTGATGTGCCTTTGGCTGACGAGAAGCAATTAAAAAGAATGTATGATTTTGACGACCCTAACCAATATGAGCATTTAGACGATCAGGCAGAGGTCATCGCCAAAGCAATCGAAAATGGGACATATTCAACAACCATGATTCCAGGCAAATGAATGAGCTCTAATGCTCTTAATGCTCTTAATGCTCTTAATAAAGTTATCGAAATAAAAAACTCCCGACTGGGAGTTTTTTATTTCTGGGCGCAACATTTATCCCAACTCGATACGCAGGGTGCTAATATTTTGAAAGGATAAAACACCACTAGCGTTAATATTGTCATTTATTGTCAGTTCTGTTGAAAATTAACGACACTGAGTTGACGCAATAACGTTCACCTGTTGTCACTGGTCCATCCTCAAAAACATGACCCAAATGACTGTCACACGTCGCACATCGAATCTCTGTACGTACCATTCCGTGACTTAGATCTTTCAAATAGCGCACAGCGGTATCATTAATCGGAGCATCGAAGCTGGGCCAACCACACCCTGAATCATATTTGTTGTCGGACACAAACAAGGGGGCCTGACAGCAGGTACAGGCATAAACGCCCGTTTCCTTATTATGCAATAACTTACCACTGAAGGGAGGCTCAGTCCCTTGCTCTCGGCAGATGCGAAACTCTTCTTCTGATAGCTGCTCACGCCACTGTTCTTCTGACTTCGTGACTTTTTTTCCGCTTTGTTCCACTCAGTTTTATTCCTTCTACTCTATATTTAGTGATGAATTTTTTTGCAAAAAACTTGATTCTCGCAATAGTTGTAGCACATACTTTCTCACCAGGACACTATGTGTGATTAATTTGATAAGAGTACTTATCTTACGGGTTATATTACGCCAACTGGTATACGGAATTTCAGTAAAAAGTTTAAAAAACGAACATTTGCAAAGAATTGTTAAAAAAAGCGTCTCTTTTTTTTGACTTTAAACAAGTTAAGTCCGATTATCTGTTGCAGATGTTTACTGGATTTTGTAATTTTACTACCAGTTATCTTTAATCAGAAATTAAGTTGTGGAGCAACTATAATGACTATCAAAGTAGGTATTAACGGTTTTGGCCGTATCGGTCGTTTCGTATTTCGTGCAGCACAAGAGCGCGCTGACATTGAAGTAGTAGGTATCAACGACCTTATCGATGTAGATTACATGGCATACATGCTTAAGTATGACTCAACTCACGGTCGTTTCAACGGTACTGTTGAAGTTGAAGGTGGTAACCTAATCGTAAACGGTAAGACTGTACGTGTTACTGCTGAGCGTAACCCAGAAGACCTAAAATGGGATGCTATCGACGTTGACGTTGTAGCTGAAGCAACTGGTCTTTTCCTAACTGACGAGACTGCACGTAAGCACATCACTGCAGGTGCTAAGAAAGTTGTTCTTACAGGTCCTTCTAAAGACGCAACTCCAATGTTCGTTAACGGCGTAAACTTCGACACTTACGCAGGCCAAGACATCGTTTCTAACGCTTCTTGTACTACTAACTGTCTAGCGCCTATCGCTAAAGTTCTTAACGACAAGTTCGGTATCGAATCTGGTCTTATGACTACAGTTCACGCTACTACTGCAACTCAAAAAACTGTTGACGGTCCTTCTGCGAAAGACTGGCGCGGTGGTCGTGGTGCTTCTCAAAACATCATCCCATCTTCAACTGGTGCTGCTAAAGCTGTAGGCGTTGTACTTCCAGAAGTAAACGGCAAACTAACTGGTATGGCTTTCCGCGTACCAACAGCTAACGTTTCTGTAGTTGACCTAACAGTTAACCTAGTAAACGGTGCTTCTTACGAAGCTATCTGTGCAGCGATGAAAGAAGCTTCTGAAGGCGAACTAAAAGGCGTTCTAGGCTACACTGAAGATGCAGTAGTATCTCAAGACTTCATCGGCGAAACTTGCACTTCAGTATTCGATGCTAAAGCTGGTATCGCGCTAACTGACAAATTCGTTAAAGTTGTATCTTGGTACGACAACGAAATCGGTTACTCAAACAAAGTTCTAGACCTAATCGCTCACATCTCTAAGTAATTATTACTTAGCGTTATAATCAGCGTTTAGCGATTAACTTCGTGATAAAAGGCGGCTCTAGAGTCGCCTTTTTTGTATCTGGAATTTGAGGATTGTTCTACCTATCCTCACCAGCGAAAGGAACTGAACTGATGGATTTAAACACTCTTCCTGCCCTAACCGTTCTTTCTGACAATGTAACCGTTGTTGAAGTCGACCAAGTTAAAGTTGTTCGTATTATTCACGAGAAAGCAACAGCAGGTATTGCTTTACATGGTGGTCACCTGCTGTCTTTTACGCCTAACGGTCAAGACGACCTCATCTGGATGAGCGAAAAGGCCATCTTTGATGGTAAAGCAGCCATCCGGGGTGGTATTCCGGTTTGCTGGCCTTGGTTTGGCCGCATTGCCACTCCCGCACACGGATTTGCCCGTACATCAGAATGGGAGTTAGTCGAACACCGCGAAAATGAGAACGGCGTAATAGTCGAGCTCGCTTTGCTACCATCTGAGGAAACGCTACAAATATGGCCGCACATGTTCGACGCGCGCCTGATTGTTGAAGTCAGTGAAACGCTAAAAATGACGTTGAAAGTGCTCAATATCGATGATGAAGCTTGGACATTTTCTGGTGCTCTTCATACCTATTTGAATGTAGGCGATGTGAAACAAGCGCAAACCACTGGTATGGGCCGCGAATATATCGATAGCTTGAAAAATAGCGAAGTGTGTCAAGGTGAAGAAATCCTTAATCTGACCGACACCATTGATCGCGTCTACACACTACCAGAAGCACAAATTTTGGTGAAAGATCCGATCCTTAACCGCACTCTCAGCATAGAGAACCACGGCCATAACTCCGCAGTTCTGTGGAACCCTTGGGCTGAAGGAGCAAAAGGCATGGGAGATATGGCAGACAATGGCTATGAAACGATGCTTTGTGTTGAGTCTGCCTTGCATTCATCAGACATCGCGCAAGGGAAAACTCTTCAACCAGGCGAGAGTCATGAGCTAATTACCATTATTTCAGCTCACTAATGGCTAAGTAGTGGTGCACGAAACCACAAAGCCGGTTCGCGCCGGCTTTTAAACACCGCACGCCCCCCACAGTCATTTCTTCACTGTGATCAATACACACTTTTTGGTAGAATTTTGCGCCTTACTTTCTGCTTGAGAATGTCATGAATTATCAGTGCCCTTTGTGCCACCAGCCTCTGGAACTCACCGAAAAAATCGTTAAGTGTGAAAACAACCATCAATTTGATCTGGCCAAAGAAGGTTATGTCAATTTAATGCCCGCACACCATAAACGCTCTAAAGATCCTGGTGACAACAAAGAGATGATGCAAGCTCGCCGTCGATTCCTTGAAGGAAATTACTATAACCCGATGCGCCAAGCTGTTGCACTACTGTGCGCAAAGTACACGCAGGGTACTGAACATCGATTGTTAGATATTGGCTGCGGTGAAGGTTACTACACGGATCAAATACAAAAGACGATACAAGAGCAAACTGACACTGCAGAGGTATATGGCTTAGACATTTCAAAAGTTGCCATTCGCTATGCAGCAAAGCGCTACACACAGTGTCATTTTAGTGTGGCTTCTAGCCACCGACTCCCCTTTGCCAATGAATCTTTAGATGCCGTTGTGCGAATTTATGCACCGTGTAAGGCTCAAGAACTCCAGCGCGTTGTCAAAGAGAACGGTGTGGTACTCACCGTCACACCTGCGAGCCGCCATTTGTACCAGCTTCGTGAGCGTATTTACCAAGACGTTCGACTTCACAGCGAAGAACCTGAAGACCTTGAAGGTTATGAATTAGAGCACCAACAGCACCTTCACTATGTTATGGATTTGCAAGACGGTGCGGCGTTCGATTTGTTGCAAATGACACCATTCGCATGGAAGGCGACAGATGCACTTCGTGAAGAGCTAAAATCCGCTACCTTGTTCCAATGCGAGGCTGACTTTATGCTACGCGTCTATCGTAAATCTATCCCTTCATACTAAACATTCACACTAACGCGCCCCTACAGGGTTCATGCTAATGTGTATGTAAGTTTGGTACGCTCAGTTTGCTATAAATAGGTCTGATTCTTGCTTTTATCCTGGATAGAAATCGAGAGCGGCAAAAACAGACCTATTTTTTTAGCTCATTCATTTAAGAAATACGTAATGCTGTCGATATAAGAACAAGCCCGCACTCAGTGAGCGAGTGCCTGTATTCCAGGGAGTATTCTATGAATCCAGTAGGAAGCTCAGCAGTTAACGTTTATAACAGCCAACCCACTAAAGTGGTGACAACGAAAACCAGTAGTGGAGAGGTCTCTGCGAATTCCATACAAACACCGCAAAGCAAGGTGAGCCTTTCTAACGAAGGTAAAGCGCTTCTTGCAGCGTTGCAGCAAATCGATCAGGAAAGCCAGGCGGAAGCACCAAAAGCGAAAACCGTTGGTGATAAAGTCGAATCATTTGCACATGGTGCGCTAGGAATTGATAGCCCAGAAAAAATCAAAGAAGAGGATGACTCCTATTCTGCAGGGCAATATGTTTCCGCTGCACTCTCTGTTGGTGGATTTTTGCTGGCGCTTCTCTAAGTCGATAGTTCTTCTCTGAGTCGATAGTTCTTTTCTAAGTCGACAGTTCTTCTCTGAGTCGATAGTTGTTGATGCGTATATTAATACATTTAAACGCCCCCTTGGAGCGTTTATGTATGGTGATGTGGTTTAATTATGCGTCTTGTTTGGCTTGCTCTACCATATGCAAATGCACATCTTGTTGTGGGAAAGGAATAGAAATACCTTCTCGGTCAAAGCGCAATTTTACTTCTTTCGTCATGTCCCAATATACGTCCCAGTAATCATCAGTTTTCACCCAAGGACGGACAATAAAGTCAACCGATGACGTGTTCAACGTATGCACTCTGATGTTTGGCTCTGGTGTACGTAGTACTGCAGGGTGAGAGTTCACAATGTCATTTAGTACCTGTTCTGCTTTCAGCAGGTCATCCGCATAACCGATGCCAAACACCATATCGACTCGACGAATGCGCTCATGGGTAACGTTTTTAATAACGTCTCCCCAAATTTTACTGTTCGGTACAATAATGATCTGGTTATCGAAGGTACGAATCGTAGTATTAACCAGGCTCATGTGACTAACCTTACCGTCCACGCCACCAGCGTAAACAAAATCTCCGACATCAAATGGACGATAAATCAGCAGCATCATACCAGCGGCGAAGTTCGACAACGTATCTTGTAACGCAAAACCGATAATCACACCGGCAATACCGAAACCAGTCAGTATCGGGGCAAGGTTTAAGCCGATCTGAGACAGACCGACCATGATACCAATAACCCATACGAACTTTCCGGACATCGAAATAAAGAACTCCTGCATTAACTGAGACAGTTTTAAGTTCTTTGAGGCAACCGTCCTTTTGACGATTTTTCTTGTCAGCTTTGCAAGTGCTCGTGCAACCAATAAAATTAGGAAAAATACGAACAATTGGAAAAGATGCTGCGGTGCATTTTCCCCTAACCAATCAACCGCTGTACTCGACCAGTGACTCAAGATAGACAAAACCACTTTGCCGTTAAGTAAGAAGTGACTAATACTGCCTGTTGCTTCAAATACTTGACGCTTATATTCTGAAGTTTCTAGTCCAACTTTATCCCCAAGCTCAACCAGACGGCTCAAACTGTCCGTAACAATATCCAGCCTTTGCTTAATAATTAGCTGGTTGAGTTGCAGCGTTGCTTTTTCTGATTCAGGGCTTGCAGAAAGCTGCGTCTCTATAATATTGATTTTTTTGGTTAAAAACTGTATCGACGCTGACTGTAACTGCATTCGCTTGTCTAAACTGTCTTTTAGTTTATCTTCTGCACGCTTGTCTTGAGCATCAAGCGCTTTTAACCAGTTAAGGTTTTGCCAGCTAGATTCAAAGCTATCATCAAGATAAGTTTGAGCCTGACGATAAGCGTTGATTAAAGTCAGTTTTTCTTCGTCTTTCGCTTCATTTAGCTCATCAGCTGATGACTTTATTTTCTCAAGCATGTAATCAACCGCACCGTCTGAGTACGTTTGTTGGGTTTTAACTAAATCAACCAACTTTTGATTTGACATTGATTGGTGTGAAATAGCTAATGCCAGTTGTTTTCTCAACTCTTCATTTTTTTGAAAAAGCTGCAATTGCAAAGCATCACGTTCATCGCCAGTCGCTAGCTTAGACGCTTCCGACAGTTCAATCATCTCTCGACCTAACGCGTTAATCGCAATCTCTTCAGCGGAGAGTTCTTCTGGTGCTTCTGTTTGCGCCTCACCATCTTGAACATTACTGGTTTGAGTCACGTCGCCACTTGCTTCAGTCGCATGAACAAACTGTGGGCTAAATACACCGAATAGAATTGAGAATACTACCAGCCACAATGACAGGCGGGTTTTGATTGGGGGATAAAACGTCATGCTTACCTCATTAAGACGAAAGTTCAATAGCGCAATATAAGCTGTCTAATATTACGCCCGAGCCATCATAACGTTAAGCGGATAATGACGGGTGTAATATTTCGGTCAAGATGCATCCAAGCACAACTAAGCGTGTGCGAGCATAAAAACGTTATTCTGATTATCTATCAGGATGGTTCAAAATGTGGTCTTCCCAATTGACCACATCAATTTCGTATACGACTTTATTTCGCACACTCTCACCAGCAGCATGCATAGCAGATTTGGATCCCGTAATTAACGGGTGCCACTCTGGTAAAGGCTGGCCTTCGGATAATAAACGGTAAGCGCACGTATGAGGTAACCAAGTGAAATCATCGATATCCTCTCGTGTTAGCTTTGTGCACTCTTCATCTGAGTTAAAACGGTTCGGATAATCTTTACACGCACATGTCTTCGTATTCAACCAACTACACGCCACATTAGTGTAGTAAATTTCATCCGTGTCTTCATCCATCAATTTATGCAAGCAGCACTTACCACAACCATCACAAAGAGATTCCCACTCTTCTTCACTCATCTGCTCTAAGGGTTTGCTTTGCCAAAATGGAGTATTCATACCGTGTTTCTCATTGTGGGAATTAGGGGGCGATTTATACCCCTGTCATGAATAAAGTTCAAGTATTGAGAAGAGATTGCTTTTACTATGAATAAAACGACCAGAATTTCGCTATTTTTGTTTTAGTGTTCTACATTTTGATATCTGGCAATATCGTCATGTAACTTCAAAGTATTGTTCACAACTTTGGAGTCATAATCAAATATATAAATGAAGGAACTGACATGGGAATCCTATCTTGGGTTATTTTGGGCTTGATCGCTGGCGCACTAGCAAAATGGTTGATGCCGGGTAAAGATGGCGGAGGTTGGATTGCAACGATGCTACTTGGTATCGCAGGAGCGTTCGTCGGTGGATTTCTTGGCGGATTTCTTGGTCTCGGCGGCGCAACGGGCGTCAATGTGGGTAGCGTTGTTACCGCAACACTTGGCTCGTTTATTCTTCTATTTGTTTACAACCGCTTTCTAAGATAACCACACCCATTAATAAGCTGAGTTGGTTGCGACATACGTTTTGACGCTAGTGACGCTCAGCTTATTTTCTTTCTCCCCTTCCAATCTGTGAAAAAATGACCATAATTGCCCCCTGAATTTTCTAAGAGGTTTGAATGATGGATTGTCGGCTAGGCTGTGGAGCGTGTTGTATCGCACCCAGCATATCTTCTCCAATACCAGGTATGCCAGATGGTAAACCAGCTGGCGTTCGCTGTATCCAGTTGAATGAAGACAATCTATGTAAACTCTTTGGTCAACCCGAACGACCAAAAGTGTGCCATGAATTCAAACCGTGCCCTATCATCTGTGGTAAAAGCAATCAGGACGCACTCAGAAACATCTCTGAATTAGAGCAACTGACATAAATTTTAATACGCAACTACCTGTTTAGACGTTGTTTTTGAACGTTGTTTGCCGCCTACCAGTCTCACAGCTAAGACGGAGCTGTAAAAAGGATATAACATACCATTTTTTTGTGCGATGCCTCACGCTTACCTGACAATTCTGAACTATGTTCTTCTAGTTATTCAACTTTCAGATAGGAAATAAGATGAATAGGTATTTAGCAGAGGTTTTTGGTACGTTTTGGCTGGTTCTTGGTGGCTGTGGTAGCGCTGTGTTAGCAGCTGGGTTCCCAGACGTTGGTATTGGTCTCTTAGGGGTATCTTTGGCTTTTGGTTTAACCGTTCTGACCATGGCATTTGCCATCGGCCATATCTCAGGCTGTCATTTAAATCCAGCGGTTACTGTCGGCCTTTGGGCTGGCGGTCGCTTTGAGAGTAAAGAGGTTGTGCCTTACATCATAGCGCAAGTGGTGGGTGGCCTTATCGCGGGCGGAATTCTTTATGTCATTGCGGCTGGCCAAATGGGTTTTGACATCGCGGCATCAGGCTTTGCATCCAATGGTTATGGTGAGCATTCCCCGGGTCAATATTCGATGCTTGCTGCGCTAGTCACAGAAGTGGTGATGACCATGATGTTCTTGATTGTCATTATGGGGGCTACCGATAAACGCGCGCCTCAAGGTTTCGGTCCTATCGCAATCGGCTTGTGTCTGACGTTGATTCACTTAATCAGTATTCCTGTCACAAATACTTCTGTTAACCCAGCGCGCAGTACGGGTGTTGCACTGTATGTCGGTGACTGGGCAGTTGCTCAGTTGTGGCTGTTCTGGGTTGCTCCAATTATTGGTGGTGTGCTAGGTGCCGTTATCTACAAGAATCTGCTTGCGGCGGATTCTGAAGACTAAGAAACAGCAATCACTGTCCAGCAGAGTACACCGCTAGGGCTTCAAAAAACAACGCAATTGATGTGACTGACGTACTTAATGGAAAACCTTCTAGGGTCGAAAATACATCTAAAATAAAAAGCCGTTGAAACCAAGTTCAACGGCTTTTTGCTATTCTTTGCTCATACTCTCTACTGTACAGTGACTAAATTTTATGTCGTCCCATCAGTGAGTGAGACAAAGTAGTACCATCAACCAGTTCCAGCTCTCCTCCAACAGGGACACCATGGGCAATTCGGCTGGCCTCCACGTTATGCGCTTGACATAACTCAGCGATGTAGTGTGCCGTCGCCTCTCCCTCCACGGTCGGATTCGTCGCCAAGATAACTTCTGTGATGTCTCCACGTCTCAAGCGATAATCCAGAACATCTAAACCAATATCACTAGGCCCTATTCCATCTAATGGAGACAAATGCCCCATCAGTACAAAGTACCTTCCTGAATATTGACCCGTTGCCTCCACAGCTGCGATGTCTGCCGGACTTTCGACAACACAAATTTGACCGTTTTCTTGACGTTTAGGGTTAGAGCAAATGTGGCAAACCTCTTCTTCAGTGAAGGTCCGACACTCTGTACAATGACCAATTTCTGTCATGGCCTGACTCAACGCATCTGCTAATTGCAGACCGCCTTTTCGATCACGCTGTAACAAATGAAAGGCCATACGCTGTGCCGACTTGGGACCCACCCCAGGCAGACAACGTAAGGCCTCCATCAATTGCTCCAGCATATGACTGGTACGCATTTAGAATCCGCTTAATTAAGAAATTCGCTGATTTAGAAAGGCATTTTCATGCCTGGTGGTAGCTGCATACCGCCAGTAACTGAAGCCATCTTTTCTTTTTGTGTTTCTTCGACACGACGAGCTGCGTCATTGAATGCTGCTGCAATCAAGTCTTCAAGCATCTCTTTGTCATCTTCCATAAGGCTTTCGTCGATATCAACTCGACGTACACTGTGGCTACCAGTGATTGTCACTTTAACTAGACCAGCACCAGACTCGCCAGTTATTTCCATATTCGCGATTTCTTCTTGAAGCTTTTGCATGCGATCTTGCATTTGCTGGGCTTGCTTCATTAGGTTACCCATACCGCCTTTACCAAACATGTTTTTCTCTCTGGTTTAATGAGGTGTTGAATCAATTAATGGGGTGCTCACTCTACGTTTTCAACCCCATTCCATTCAATTATTAGATAGGACGCACACTATCTTTATCGAGTTCAGCAGCAAATCGTCTTTCGATAAATTGTACATTTGTATCGTTTTCCAAACTGTTTAATGCTTGCTGCAATTTCTCTTGATAGAGTCGATCTCTTAGCTCCAGCGGTGTTTCACCACCGTCACCGACTTCAATGCTTAGGTGACACTCTTCACCGAGGATGTCGCTTAGCGCATTGTGCAGATCAGCTTGAGCTCTATCTGTATTAAGATGCGCCTGACTACTTCTTAATATTAACGATACCGTAGTTCCGTCTTTACTATAATGTGAGTTTAGCGCAAGTTGTTCGACTAATTTAGGCGTGTTCATCAAACTGATTAACTTCGCCCACTCATTTAATGCTAACGATTCATCCACCAGCTTCTGGGCCATTTCTGGCGTTTTTTCATGTTCAAGCGCTTGCTTCAACTGCGTAGGTGTAAGTTGCGTATTTACTTTGGTCTCTGCCACTTTACTTGGACGCCAGCGATACGCTTCTTCGACAACTGGCTCTTCCTTATTCGGCGAAACCTTTGGCGACACCTGCGCGGAATTGCCATGCAATTGCGCTAACCGATCAATGACCGATTCTGGTTGTGCTGATGCCGCTTTAGGCTTTTTTGACCCACCACTTTGTTGAGGTGTGCTCTCCGTCTGAGCTCCACTTTGTTGCAACCCCTGACGCTGTGAGCGTAATTGATGGCGTAAACCGCTCCCCCCTCGAGAAGGCGCTGATTTACTCTCTTGAACCAGCGGCTGCTCTTGTGGCTGAGGTGCCGGGTTTTCACTCAATGGTGGTGCCATATCATACTGTGGCATTCCCATATCGCCACCCGATAGGGGCTGCTCTGGATGAGTTTGGCGAGAATCACCAACAGGCTCTGAATGATTTGACGTCACTGACTCACTTGCAAAGCGAGAGTCAGATTGCATGCTTCCTGGATTCACGTGAGATTGCTGAATTGGAGCTTGCTGATCCTTTGATACCGTGTTCGTCTTCGACTCAGACGACACCTGCGGTTGCGAAGATGAGGCAATAATATTCGCACCGTTATTCACTGCTGATCGAAATGCCATCATGCGCAGTACGATCATTTCCATGCCAACGCGACCATTCGGTGACAACGTCAGATCCTCACGACCTTTTAACGCAATCTGGTAGTATAATTGAACATCTTGCGGGTTAAGCGCCCTACTCAACAGTTCTATTTTTTCCGCATCAGGCTGCGCACGATCTAAGGTTGATGGCAAAGCTTGATACATCGCAATACGGTGCAGCTGAGTTGCAACTTGTTGCAACAAACCATCCCACTCAACACCGTTAGACGCCAGTTGTTGGATTTTATCCATGGCTTGTTGAGGCTGCTTACTGCTGATCGACTCAAGCAAATGAATCGCTTGATCTGTATCGATCGTCCCTAGCATGTGGCTGACGATATCGGTTTGAATCGTGCCATTACCCAACGCAATTGCTTGGTCAGTTAAACTCAACGCATCGCGCATACTGCCATCAGCGGCATGGGATATCATACCTAGCGCTTTCGGCTCTGCTGAGACTTGCTCTTGCTCAAGTATATGATCAAGTTGTTGGTGAATATCATCAACACTGATTGGCTTAAGGTGGAACTGAAGACAACGTGACAAAATCGTCACAGGCAGTTTTTGCGGATCCGTTGTCGCGAGCAAAAACTTCACATACTCTGGTGGCTCTTCCAGCGTTTTCAGTAACGCATTAAAAGAGTGTCGCGACAGCATATGGACTTCATCAATAAGATAGACCTTGAACCGCCCACGCGCTGGCTTGTACTGAACGTTATCCAGCAGTTCACGAGTGTCTTCAACTTTAGTGCGTGAGGCTGCATCTATTTCCAATAGATCAACAAATCGACCTTCATCAATCTCACGACACGTATCACACTGGCCACAAGGCGTGGCGGTAATACCAGTTTCACAGTTCAACCCTTTGGCGAACAAACGGCCGATACTGGTTTTCCCCACACCACGGGTACCACTAAACAGATACGCATGGTGCAATCGATTTTGCGCCAACGCATTTTCCAAAGCCGTAAGCACATGCTTTTGCCCTACGACTTGGTCAAATTGATGAGGACGCCATTTACGCGCTAAAGCTAAATAACTCATTGAATATATTAGTGTCCTTCAAAATCACAAATGCTGTATACATTTAGACCTAATGCTTCTAAACGTTTATCACCTGCGATTTCTGGTAGATTAATGACAAAGGCTGCATGTTCAACTTCACCGCCCAATTGACGAATCAGTTTTGTTGTTGCTTCAATGGTACCACCAGTCGCGAGCAAATCATCAACGACCAATACTTTGTCACCCTCTACGATAGCATCGGTATGAATTTCTAATGTGTCCATGCCGTACTCGAGCTCATAAGTTTGAGCAATCGTTGGACGAGGTAGTTTTCCGGGTTTGCGAACTGGAACAAAACCAACGCCTAGCTCAAGAGCGAGTGGCGCACCAAATAAGAAGCCGCGTGCTTCTGTACCTACAACCTTGGTGAAACCCATGTCTTTATAACGCTCAACCAACAAGTTGATCGTCGCTTGGTACGCCTTGGCGTCTTCAAGCAAGCTCGTTACGTCACGAAACAGAATGCCTGGCTTAGGGTAATCTTGGATGCTTTTGATGCTGGATTTGATCAGTGAAATTGTTTCTGTAGTCATAATACCGATTTACTTAGATTGGCTCGTTGCCCTCTAAAATCTGTATATGAGGGCGACAAACAATAGGTTTCCATCGCTATGCATTTACTTTCTTAAAAAGTCACAAGCGTTGAAAAAACAAACGCCCACTCCAAGAGCGGGCACACTATTCTTACCGATTTTAGTGATTTTCTTCCCTATCAGCAACCAACTCAATCACAGGTAGGCGCATAAACAAGGTGAGTAAAAAGATCAGCATCATAAAAAGGCCAAGCTTTAACCACCCGTGAGGAACAACGAGAATTGAAACCGTAAAACTCAGCGCAATAAAAATGGCACCACGCCGTTTGACTTTAGGAGAGACGGCTTTGTGTTGTTGCCAATTATGCAAAACTGGACCAAAAGTTGGATGACAGTGTAGCCAGTGATGAAATGCGGGGCTGCCACGCATAAAACACGCACTCGCTAGAAGAATAAATGGAGTGGTGGGCACAAGAGGTAGGACTATCCCGCAACGCCGAGTGCAATGCAGAGTCCACCAACAATATTGAACAAAACGCGCTTAATATAAATGGTGAACTCCTAGAGCTAAATTAAAAGCCTGTGTAACCATTCATTACACGAAGCCAGGTTAGCGTTGCAGGTAATGTTGGGATCATTAGTGCCACAATAAAACCTAAAAAGTAAAATAGATTATAAGGCTCTTTAAATTCTTTGTCTGCCATGAAGTTTATTCTCTTTTGTTTACGTTGACTTTACTTCCCAACACAATGCAGCGTTAAATGTTCGTTGCATAAATGGGTCATTATTGTTTGAACGCAAACTATACCTTAAACTACGTCAGTGAAACACAGACAAAAAGAAGGGGTTTATCCCCCACTTAAATGTAACGACGATAACTCAGAAACCACAAAAAAACAGCGCTCCTGCGCTGTTTTAAGTTCACTGTGTCACTTGGTTTATTGGACACCCTATTCTATTCGTCGATTTATTCTATTCGTCTCGTCGTTCGATACTCAGGCTAAAACTCGATGAACCAAGACAACCAATTGAGAGTCGTCCACTGTCGTGTATCGAAAGATCCCTTGTGATAAAGTTTCTCATACTGCCATCACCTAAACGATTACCCGCTTCAATGTGTTGACGAGTATCACCACCGACCCATTGACTATCCAACCCGGCAGGTAAAATGGTCACCGTGGATGACGCAAAATCAGCCAGTCCAAATACCGCATTAACAGGACCCGCACATTTTGAGCATTGGATGCCTTTTTCCATGATAGCGGTCATGTCTTTTAAGTCGGCATTTAAGCTACTCAAGTTCCTCAAGTAATCATCAAACAAGGCTCGAACTAAAAGAGGGGTCGCCACTCCTCCGTTTTCCTGAGATGCGGAATCAACCAGATAGAAAGCGAACTGTCCATTCATCAGCCAGCGATAATCAAAGACTAATGGCATCACATCGGTCGACTGAAGCAGTCGGTAAGAGCACCGCCAATCACCTAGAGACGCATCTTTCTCTGGGAGTAAAGCATGCAAGAGGTCTCTGGCGGCACTCGGATTCTGGTACAAAAAGTCTAAATGCCAGTGCAGTTCTTGCTCGTCGGGAATTTCCCCCCCATCGTCGACCCTGAACCACTGACTTGAAAAGTCGCGTTGTTCAGAAAAGTGCGCATCCGAATCCTCAAGCGTATTTTCAATGGCTTGAGATAAATGTTTATAGTTACCTATAGGTTTTGTGAGGAAGTCCTTAATACCAAAACGTAACGCTTTCGCGACGTCTGACATTTCATCAGTGCCAGATACCACGATCAATGGTATCGACGGATACTCTAAACTCACTTCTTCAACAAGTTCTATACCGTTCAACACCGGCATAGACAAATCACACAAAACAAGATCGGGCTGACATTTCCTAAGTTGTTGAAGAGCCTCTAGGCCATTTTCAGCTTCTACTACTTTAAAACCCTGACTTTCTAAATAAGCACGAGTTACGTTACGAAAAACACGATCATCATCCACTAGCATGACTAGCTTGTGATCAACCGCTTCCTGTACCGACACCCTTGCCGTTTGACTGTGAGTCTTAAACATACCTTTACACCTCACAAAGCTCTGTCAAAAAACGATTTTTCAAACTGTTATTATTCTTATTGTGTATATTTGCAGTGAAACAATACGCAGCAAGACCCCACACTGTTTCGCCTCGTTATAAAACGTAGCCTTAAAAAGACGTTTATACAAATATTAGATTAGTGGTCAATCTGCGTTCAAAAATGCATTCTTAATTTGCTCAAGCGCGTGTGCTATGGTCAAATAAATGCAACATGTTGACTTAAAGCAAACTTTAATTACAAATTTAATTATAAATTAACCTTTTATGGTAACTCGCTGTGTCTGGAAATATGAAATTAGATGATCTCAACCTATTTCGACTGGTTGTCGAAAATGGGAGCTACACCGCAACTTCGCGCAAAACCATGATTCCGGTTGCGACCATAACCCGACGCATTCAAGCATTAGAAGACTCCGTCGATCTTCGCCTACTTAACCGTCATGCGCGAAAACTATCTCTTACTGAAGCAGGGGAACGCTTTTATCACGAATGTTCTCCTTTATTGCAACGCTTGACTTCCGCAACCGAGGAAATCACAGACGATTGTCATGGGGCATCAGGGAGAATAAAAATATCGACACCGTCTAACTTAACCAAGCGTATGATGATGCCGATGTTGAATGGGTTTATGAAAAAGTATCCCGATATCGTTATTGAACTAACAACGGAAAACAATGCCGATAAGCTTGATCCAACTGAATGGGATGTCATTTTTCGGGTTGGGCCTCAGCGCGACTCTAGTCTGATAGCTCGTAAGGTCGGTGGTGTAAAAGATATTCTGGTTGCTAGCCCTGAGTACTTAAGTTCAAACCCCGCGCCAGAACACGCAGAAGAATTGTCAAACCACTCGCTGTTAAAAGGCTACCCATTGATTAAATGGACGCTCATTAACGGTGAAGGCGAATCTGTGGTGAACGTCGACCGTGGCCGCTTTCAAGCTAATGCGCTCAACGTCGTGCGTAGCAGTTGCTCTGACGGACTAGGGATTACACTTATGCCTGACGTGATGATCAAAGAGTATATTGAGAGAGGGGAATTAGTACGTGTGCTGCCTGAATGGAGTGCCAACCCCCGCGATATCTACATGCTGTATAACCACAAAGATCACTTGCCAGAGAAAGTACGTCTTTTCATTGACTATGTCATTGCGTACAAAATGCAGTAAGCCATTACCCCGAGGTAAATGGGTTAAGTCATAACAAAAAACCAGAGCCTCGGCTCTGGTTTACTATTAAAGGCTGAAACAGTATGTACCGTTACGCGCCTTCGTTATGCAATTCTAAGTTGGCTAAATCTTGCTGAATCTCGCGTTGAACTTTCGCATCATCATTGCGTAAACCATCCAGAAAATCGAGATATTTCTGGTCAATATCTCCCGTCACATAGTGGCCATTAAAGACCGATGTATCGAACTGAGTGATATCTTGATTGCCAAGGCCAACCGCTTCAACCAAATCTTCCAGTCGTTGATAAATTAGGGCATCAGCGCCAATCGCTTTGCAAATCGTTTCGTTGTCGCGACCATGAGCAATTAACTCTGTCGCACTTGGCATATCAATACCATACACATTAGGGAAACGGACTTCAGGTGCGGCAGAAACCATGAAGACTTTATTTGCACCAGAATCACGTGCCATCTCAATGATTTGCTCAGAGGTGGTGCCACGAACAATGGAATCGTCCACCAACAAAACGTTCTTGTCTTTAAACTCCGAACGAATCGCGTTCAATTTGCGGCGCACGGATTTTTTACGTTGCTGCTGACCAGGCATAATAAACGTACGGCCAACATAACGGTTTTTAACAAAACCTTGGCGATATGGCTTGTTGATGGCCTGAGCAATTTGCAAGGCAATATCGCAAGAGGTTTCAGGGATTGGGATAACCACATCAATATCTAGGTCTGAGTAATCTTCACAGATACGTTCACCCAACTTCTTACCCATTTCAACACGAGCACTGTAAACCGAGATCTTATCGATGAATGAATCTGGGCGAGCAAAGTAAACAAACTCAAAAATACATGGGTTTAGAGTCGGACGATCGGCACACTGTTTGGTAAACAGCTCACCGTCAAAGGTCGCGTAAATCGCTTCACCAGGTGCTACGTCACGCACAAAATCGAAACCAACCGCATCAAGAGCAACTGATTCGGACGCAACCATATATTCGGTTCTGCCATTTTCTTCACGCTTACCTAAGCAGAGCGGACGGATACCGTTAGGGTCACGAAATGCAATCATACCATGGCCAATGATCATCGCCGTCACAGCATAAGCACCACGAATTGTACGGTGTACGTTGGTCACAGCACGAAACACGTCTTCCGTAGTGACATTCCCTTTCACGGAATCAATTTCGTGGGCGAGTACGTTAAGCAGCACTTCTGAATCTGATGTCGTGTTAATGTGACGACGGTCTTTTTCAAACAGCTTTTGACGAACTTCGTTCGCGTTAGTCAAGTTGCCGTTGTGGGCAAGTGTAATACCGAAAGGAGAGTTAACGTAGAAAGGTTGTGCTTCTGAAGCGCTTGAACTACCAGCAGTTGGATAACGAACGTGACCGATACCAACCTCACCTTGCAAACGCTGCATGTGTTTTGCTTCAAACACATCCTTGACCAAACCGTTCGCCTTACGCAGACGAAAACGATTGCTTTCTATGGTACAAATACCAGCGGCATCTTGGCCACGATGCTGTAACACCGTTAACGCGTCATAAATAGACTGGTTTACAGGCGTTGTGCCCACGATTCCAACAATACCACACATGTCCTAATCCTCGATTTGCGACAGTAGCTGCACTACTAGAGAGTGCCAGACAAAAAACTCGATGTTGCTTGTAAATGCTCGAAGAATGGGGCAATGATACGGCTGAACTCTGGGATCAACTGTGATTCTTTCCACCAATCCGAGCTTGGGAATGCAGTAAACGCATCCATAAAAAACAAAATCGCGGAAACAATTAACACTCCGCGTAAGCCACCAAATACAACCCCTAGAATACGGTCTGTACCTGACAACCCTGTTTTTTGTACCAATTGACCAATGACGTAATTCACCACTGCGCCAACAATTAAAGTCGCGACAAACAATGCCGCTATCGCCGCTCCGTTCCGAAACATGTCATCTTCGATGTTGGTGAAGTACGCCGCCAACTTCGCGTAGTAGTTGCTGGAGACAAAAAAGGCTCCAAACCAAATCACTAACGACAATGCTTCTTTTGCAAAGCCACGAACTAAACTGATCAAAGCTGAAAAGCCGATCACCCCTAAAATGACAAAATCTAACCAATTCATATTTTCTTCATCTTAAGTTGGCGCGCATTTTAACAGAAAAAATGCCGACGCAAACGTTTTCTTATGGATTTAATGGCTTAAATTTAAGCAATTGACCTTTGGAGCCTGTAATTTTTTGTAATTCTTGAACTTGTCTTTCAAGTTTACTTTTGGATACATCTGGCCCCACAATCACACGTGTAAAGTCATTCTCTCTTTTCGTATGGGCCTGGTAACCACGTTTTTGTAGGTCCGCGACGAGCGCTTCAGCATTTTCATGATTCTTCAACGCCATCAGTTGAATGATCCATCCCGAATCCTCGTACTGGTTTTTTTCTTCAACTTGACGAGTGACGACTTCAACAGGTTCAGGCTGAGTAACGTGTTTAGGTCGAGATGGGGACTCTGGCTCAGGAATACGCTCATTCATCGATGCAACCGCCGATGGCTCTTCGGACTCGTGCACCACCGCCTCTACGGGAGACTCTGGCAACGAGATATCATCTTCAACAGGATCAAGAATCTCAAAATTTTCCACTTCACTATCAAGTTCTGGTTTGATAGGAATACTGGCAAATTCTTCTTTATAGTGCAGTTTTTGACCATCTAAGACATCAGGCAAAACAATCACTCCGACTGCTACCAATATGATGGTACCGACTAAACGGCTTTGAAATTTACTTGCCATCCAATTACCTTTAATTACTTATTTTTTGACTGCCAATGCTCCAACACCTCACCCACAGTATGAAAGGAACCTACGACCAAAACGACATCATCTTGGCTGGCATCGGATAATGCGCTTTCAAACGCGTCTACAGGTGTCTCGAACTGAGTTTGCCCTACTGGTAAGTAGTGACACAGTTCAGCGGCAGTTGCCGCTCGTGGACCTTGCAGAGAGGCTGGGTACCAATGAGTCGCGATAGGTGTTAATGCCTTAATTGTTGCTTTAATGTCTTTGTCATGCAGCATGGCAACCACGACGTGAATATTTCGCCCCGCATACTGCTGCTTCACTTTTTCTGTCAAATATTCTGCGGAATGTGGGTTATGTGCGACATCGAGTACGATGGTTTGTTCGCTTTTCAGCACCTGCATTCGCCCTGCAAGCTGAGCATTATTCAAGCCATTGACAATATTTATGTCAGTGATTTGCAATTCCGATGCACCTAACGCCATTAAGGCTGTCGCGGCATTAGGTAACGGAAGTGATGGCAATGGTAGATCGTCTAAAGCAAATGCGCCAGAGGTCCATTGCCACCCATTACCTGTCCGCTGGTAGTCAAATTGAATACCGACCTGGAAAAACTCAGCACCGATGTCATCTGCATGGGCCGCCACGGTCGCTGGTGGTGTTGGCTGGCCACAAATCGCTGGCTTACCCGCACGATAAATTCCCGCTTTTTCAAACCCAATGACATTAATATCGTCGCCTAACCAGTCAACGTGATCGACGGCCAAACTGGTGATAACAGAGACGTCATGGTCAACGACATTGGTCGCATCCAAACGGCCACCGAGCCCGACTTCGAGCAGCACTACATCAACATTTTCAGCTTGGAATATGCGTAATGCTGCCAGTGTGCCGAATTCAAATAAACTTAGGCTGATTTCACCGCGCTGTTTTTCAACATAATCAAACGCTGCACAATGTTTTTCGTCTTCAACGTCAACGCCATTAATGCGAACACGTTCGTTGTAACGTATTAAGTGAGGAGAACTGTAGACGCCTACTGAATAACCCGCATCTAATAGAATCGCTTCCATTAGCGCACAGGTTGAACCTTTGCCGTTGGTTCCTGCGACGGTAATAACACAAGGGGCGGGTTTAGTAAGCTTGGCTTTTTTTGCTACCGCTTGGACACGGTCTAAGCCTAAATCGATTGCTGAAGAGTGAATATTCGCTAAATAATCAAGCCACACCTCTAATGATGATGTGGCTTGAGGAATTGAGTTCTGGTTCATCTAACTATAACCATTAATTTCTTGGTTTTATGTTAGACGCTACTTTACCCTTTTTCGTCCGCTTCTGGTACAGAATATGGTTCTTCATTTGGAGATTCGTTCACAGAAACTACCAATGGAGAAGAATGGTTGGTCATTTTTGCGATTAAACCACCCACACGTTGGCGCATTTCGCGTCGATCAACAATCATATCGATCGCACCATGATCTAAAAGGAACTCACTACGCTGGAAGCCTTCAGGTAAGTCTTCACGTACTGTTTGTTCAATGACACGACGGCCTGCAAAGCCGATCAATGCTTTAGGCTCACCAATATTGATGTCACCCAACATAGCTAAACTCGCAGAAACACCACCCATTGTCGGGTCAGTCAAAACCGAGATGAACGGCAAGCCTTTTTCAGATAGACGCTCAAGAGCCGCACTGGTTTTCGCCATCTGCATTAGAGACATTAACGCCTCTTGCATACGTGCACCGCCACTTGCTGAGAAGCACACCAATGCACAATTATTTTCAATCGCTGACTCAACCGCTTTAACAAAACGAGCACCAACGACAGAACCCATTGAACCACCCATAAAGGAGAATTCAAACGCACATGCAGCGATTGGCATACCTAGAAGCTCACCTTGCATAACAACCAAAGCGTCTTTCTCTCCACTACTCTTCTGAGCAGCAGAAATACGCTCTTTGTAGCGCTTGGAGTCTTTGAACTTCAGCTTATCTTGTGGCTCAAGCTCGCTCCCCAATTCCACACGATTGCCTTCGTCTAAAAACGTTTCCAATCGACGACGCGCTTTCATACGCATGTGATGGTTACATTTCGGACAAACTTCTAGGTTACGTTCAAGCTCTGCATGGTATAGCACCTGCTCACAAGAACTACATTTAGTCCACACACCTTCTGGAATCGAAGCTTTGCGTGAAGTTACGATGTTGCTTTTCTCTAAAATCTTTTCAAGCCAACTCATGGAAGACCTTTTCTCTCAATTCTTCCGCCTCATTGCGAAAGAAATAAATTCGACATAATTACCGAAGGATTAAACCATATCTCGGCGCTACTGTAGATAAAAAACTGGTTGTACCTATTTCATTTGACCCAAAGAATCTTAAGATACTTGGTCTAGCGGGTCGTAATCGCACCCTTTCAGTGTAAGCTACCGATATTTTGAAGCAAGTTTGTAAAGTTAGTTCAAATTATCTGGTAAAAATAACGGGCCGATTGGCTCACAAGGTAAATCAAATTCGTGTGGATAGTCCACATCGACCAGATATAACCCCTCTGCTTTTGCCGTCGCCCCCGCAAGCTTGCGGTCTTTCGCCTCTAATAACCACTGAATCCACTCAGGCTGCTCTTCACCCCTGCCAACCTTAATTAAGCTTCCAGTGATGTTACGCACCATATGGTGTACAAACGCGTTTGCTTTGATGTCTATTACAACATAATTACCATGCCGCGTAACATTCAGATGCATGATATTGCGAAATGGGCTACGCGATTGGCAATGCGCTGCACGAAAAGACGTAAAATCATTTTCACCGAGCAAGAACTGCCCCGCTTGGTGCATTTTCTTCTCGTCCAAATCTCCATGATAATGACTTACACCTGTACTTAAGATTCCTGGCCGCAACGCGTGATTAAATATGATATAGCGGTACCGGCGGGCCGTTGCAGAAAATCGCGCATGAAAATCATCTGAGACCTCTTTTGCCCAACGTACCGCAATGTCACCTGGCATGTTTGCGTTTGCTCCCATCGTCCAAGCCACCATTTTTCGATTTACATTGGTATCAAAATGAACCACTTGCCCTGTACCATGAACCCCCGCATCTGTCCTTCCCGCACATTGCACTTCTACAGGGTGATTTGCAACGATGGACAATGCTTTTTCTAACGATTCTTGAACACTTTGAACTTCTCTTTGCCGTTGCCAGCCGAAGTAATTTGTACCGTTATACTCGATACCTAATGCGATTCTCATTTCAACCTACGAACTCTAAAATGGGTCGAGAAGTATATACAAAAAAGGGTAGCTCCAGCTACCCTTCTTGATTTATCGACCGTTAATCGCGTCTATCAGCTGTTTTGCTTCACGGCGAATATCATCTTCACCATAAACAATCGCCTCTTCTAACAATTTTATCGCACCTTTATGGTCATTCATTTCTAAATAAATTTTAGCCAAATCGAGTTTTCCACTCGCTTCCGAATTGGTATCAACATCCACATCGCCGAACTCACCAATCACATCGGGGAATTCGTTGAGGCCAACATCAAGTTTGAGCTCTTCCTCTTCAAACTCCCCACCCTGTTTGTCTACTTGAGCCATCAACTCATCAATGGTCATAAACTGGCTTTTCTTAGCATCGAAGTCTTCTAGGTCATCTTGCTCCGCCCAGTTTTCTTCAGCAATTTCAGGATGAGGTAAAGTATCAGCGGAACGCCATACATCACGTTGGTCTTCCGGAACATCATCACTTTCGCTTACCGTCTCTTCGATGTGCGACGGCGTTTGAAACCCTTCCCAATCGTCTCCTACGTCCAGCATGGTCTCAAAGTCCATACCTGCACTAGCGATGGTTTCGCTGTCTAACTTACCGTTAAACGTTGGAGATGGATCATCTTCAGACAACAAGCTCGCCATTGTCTCATTCTGATAATCGTTTGAGGTTAAATCTTCATCTGCTTTTGTCGCTTCTGGTGTGTGTTGTGCTTGATCACTGTCAAGATCACGTTGCTGAGCAAAGACTTCAAACAAAGCGTCTTGGTCATTATCAGCTTTAAGGCTCGACCTAACACTTTGTGGTTCCGGAGAAGGCGTGTCTTGCATCGAAGCGAGCGCATCTTCTTCGTTGAACTCAGGCCAATCGTTTTCATCAAAGTTGAACTCCTCATCCGCGGCTTGAGGAACGTCGTCATTCTCTGAATCTACAAATTGAGGTTCATCCGCCATGGAAGCTAATGCATCTTCTTCATCGAACTCTGGAAGATCGATATCGTCGAAGCTAAGCTCATCTTCTGCTTCCTGTTCAGCCGTTGATTCTACAGTTGCACTTTCCTCATTGACTGCCCCAACCTGCTCCGGTTCAGGCTCGCCAACCATAGATGCTAATGCATCCTCTTTAGCAATCTCTGGTTCCTCACCTAACTCGGCAGGCGTAGGCTCCGCAATATTGAGTTCGTCTTGAACGTCGACTTTAGACTCAATATCTGCACGATTTTCAGCATCAGGTTCAACTGGCTCCGGTACAGATTCATCTGCCATTGATGCTAGCGCATCTTCTTCAACAACTCTGGTTCTTCGCCTAACTCGGCA
>NZ_JXOK01000020.1 GCF_000830505.1 Vibrio mytili
CGAGTTCGCCTTCCGGTACTTCTGTATTGTTTAGCTCATTGGTGAGACTGACATCAATAATTGTTGGCTTCGGATCATCATCCAACACTGTTGCCGTACCAGTAACCGGAGACTCTTGTTCTTGGGTTACCCCAGATAAAGTGAAGGTCTCTGCTCCTTCGTAAGTTGAATCATCAATCGTGTCTAAGCCAACAGTGAACGATTCAACACCGACCGGGATGGATACGCTAAAAGTACCATCTTCATTAACGGCGACCTGTTGAGTCGTACCATCTGGCAAAGTTATCAACACTTGTGAGTTGACATAATCAACGCCATCTCGGCCTTCTTCACCACCAATGGCAGTCACATCTGCCAACGTAAAATCAATCGTAGTTTCCTGCTCTGTGGCTTGATCAAGCGTCACTTCAAAGATAACAGAGTCACCTTCGTTTACGGTTGGACTATCTATTGTAGAGACTTCTGAAGTGGCCGGAATTGGAACTGTCGTCGGTTCTGGCGGCTGAAATATTTGCAGAATAGTTTGAATTTGAGTGACCGAAAACCCTACTCCTTCCAGTCCTTGCGTTTCAAAGTTGGTGTTCGCGAGAGATTCCGCACCAGTTCGAGCGATGGCCCCCGTTGTTTGTGGGCTAGACCCATTTGCCCCACCCGCTGCAGTAGCGAAATCTTCACCGAGTTGTGTAGGGTCCTCACCAGCTGCAATGGCATCAATTAAAGCGGTAATGTCGTTCGTTACATTTATTGAACTGCCTTCAGGGGTCACTTGTTCAACTACCAGTCAGAAGTATCTGAAATTTCTTCAATTACCAGTTCCCCAGGACGAGGTTGCTCTCCTTCCTCAAGAGTTCTGATGTTACCGTCAAGTCCGATAACCACAATATTGCCCGCAAATGAGCTCAACATTACTCGATCCATAATCCACCTCGTCCCACTCAAACTAAGTCAAAAGTTTGTCACCTCATCATTTACGTCTATAGTTTAGTCAAAATCATAGCTTTTTCGTTGTATGTGTAATGGGATAGATGATTAGAGCTCAAGGGGCGGGGTTCGTTGTTCAATCATATTTTACTATTTGGAAGTCTGCTATGATGTTAAAAATTCAAGACTTTCTGTAGCTTTGACCACTTTCAATGGCAGACATGCTGATTTGTTATGGTAAGATTCGTGCAATAAAGGCCTTGAATTTACTTATAAAAAGCCTAGGTTTAACAGTAGGTTGATAATTTTCTCACCAAACACTGTTATTTGTATGCGCTATCTCACATTTGAGATAATTTAACAAAAATCGACATGATTTTTAGGAGAGCTACCGTGAAATGGAACCGACTCAACACTGCTCTTTACTGTTGCTGCTTAGTGTCTTTACCCGTTTTCGGTCAAACGTTAGAGCAAGCTGTCGCCCTAACGTTAGAAAATAACCCAGATATCAAAAGTGCATTTAATGAATTCAGTAGTAGACGCTACGTAAATGATGCTGCGTCAGGCGCTTACCTACCATCATTGGATTTAGATGCAGGTATTGGTTATGAAGGGATTGACCCATCAGACGAAGTAGGTAGAGGCAATACTGACTACACCAGAAAAGAGGCGTCTGTCACTTTAACCCAATTAATTTGGGATGGCAGTGCTACGCTTAATGATATTGATCGAACCGCGGCTGATGCTGAGTCGGTGAGATTCCAACTCTTGGCTGATGCGTCAGATAAGGCACTTGAAGTGGCGAAAGTTTATCTAGATGCAGTTAAAGCTTATGAGGTGTTAAAACTCTCAGAAGACAACCTCGCGGTACACAAAGATATTTATACTGACATCAAAAAACGGGTCACGTCTGGCATCGGGTCGACCGCGGACATGACGCAGGTTGAAGCTCGCTTAGCTAAAGCGCACGGAAATCTTGCTGCAGCCCAAAATAACCTGTACGACTCGCATACCATGTTTACTCGCTTAGTTGGGCAAACACCGCAAGGATTAATCTTCCCTCGTGCTGACCAAAATTTTATACCTCACACTGAAGAAGAGGCCGTCAGTTTGGCTCACCAAGTACATCCTGTGATTCAAATTGCTCTTGCCGATGTAGACTCTGCTAAGTTTCAATACAAACAATCTAAAGGGGTCTACTACCCTACGATCTCTATTGAGGCCTCGCAAACTTGGAAAGACGATGCAGACGGTTTAAAAGGCAGAAGTGACGAAACACTTGCCATGCTGCGCCTACGTTACAACTTGTTTAACGGAGGCAGTGACGTTGCTAACGCAGAAAACTACGCATATCAATTGAACAAAGCGAAAGACTTACGCGAAGGTGCATACCGAAATGTAGAAGAAGGCCTGAAACTTTCTTGGAGCGCACTTGATTTGACGCTGCAACAAAAAGAATTTTTAGCTGATCACGTTGATTCTGCGTCCGAAACCGTCATCGCGTATGAAAAGCAATATAGGATTGGTAAACGAACTCTTCTTGACCTCTTGAATACACAAAACGAGCTGTTTGAAGCGCGTAAAGATTACCTTGATTCTAAGTACGCAGAGCAATACGCGAAATATCGAGTGATGAATGCGACAGGCCAACTTCTTAGTGCATTAAGAGTAGAAGTTCCGGAAGAATGGCTAGAGAAAGTGGAGTACTAATTATGAAATACATCTCTATTATTGCACTCACATTTGCCATCTCCGCTTGCAGTTCGACAAACCAAAAAGATGGTGACGAATACGAATACATCGAAACGCCAGTTGCAGATCAACCCGCTGATTTAGTAGATGATGACAGTGACGGTGTTATCAACGAAAGAGATCTCTGCCCTGGCACTCCTATTGGAGCAGAAATTGATAATGATGGCTGTGGTAAGTATGCGAATACGTCGCAACAAATGCAGCTTCGTGTTCTATTTGCCAACGACTCAGACGTCATTAACCCTATTTTCACTAACCAAATTCGTGAACTGTCTGAGTTCCTGAAAGAATACCCAAGTACCTCGATTGAAATTCAAGGGTATGCTAGCCGCACAGGAACCGCAGAGCACAACTTGGACTTATCTAAACGTCGCGCGCAAAATGTAAGGCAAGAGCTGATCAAAAATGGCATCAGTCCAAGCCGTGTTACGATTGTGGGTTATGGTGATACTGTTTTAGCAGTTCAAGGAACTGACGAAGTGACTCATGCCCAAAACCGAAGAGTAACAGCAACTGTCGTCGGTCATAAGGGTGCAGTCGAAAAAGAATGGACAATATTTACCACGTTACCTAAAAACTAAATATCTTTTCACTGCTTAAGTGACCAATGAAAAAAATAAAAAAGGGGCTTCGGTCCCTTTTGTTTTAACTGTACAACCCCCTATTAAGCTTTAGGAATTGAGCCTTTAGTGTTACTCTAGCGGCATCATAATAGTGAGAGTTTTGAAATGAGCAAACTTACATCAGATATTCAGGCAAACCTTGATCTTTTCGTATCAGAAACCAAAGCAAACCAGCTGGTTTGGGGATTACGTAATGAGGAAGGCTGGCTGTCCTGCGATTCAACTGAGTTCGAGAATAGCGAAGTCATGCCTTTTTGGTCTTCTAAGGAAGATGCTCAAGCGCATAATGTCGATGAATGGGCAGACTTCTCAGTTCTAGAAATCCCATTAGATATCTTTGTTGAGGATTGGCTGCTCACTCTTGCTGAGGACGGCGTTCTGGTTGGAACAAACTGGAACGATCAGTTGGAAGGCAAAGAGATGGAACCTCAAGATCTCGCCAAGCTTTACGTAGAATAAGCTACAAAGCTTAATCCTAACCAAAGACTGTATAAGGCCTCAAAGTACTGAGGTCTTTTTATATCCGTGTTGTATTTGCAGTCTCATTTTTTAGTTCACAACCTCTAGAACTAGATTGTAGGTACTTTCCTTTTCTGTATAAATTCCGATGCACTTCATAATTTAGCTTTATTTATTACGTTTATACCCTTCACTCTCGCCTTCCAAACATTACATAATGAGTAATCACTAAATAATATCCCCTACGATGAAAAAAACACAACGCAGATCAAAAATGCGCACCTTGTCCCCCTTGTTTTTATGCCTATTGTTTGGCATTCAAGTCCATGCGAACACAGCTCAAACCCAACCTCAAGACCGAAGTGTTACCCAATGGCATGCCGTCTATCAAACTACATTGAAAACAAACTCTAAGTCGGCATTGACTATGCTTCAAAACAGATACCACACTGTCAACTCGATCAGTGAGAAGCTGTATGTAAGTGGTTTAATTTACGAATATATGACCAACATCAAACAACCCTACTATGGCAGCAGTCAAACCATCAAAAACCCTTTTTCTGAGCTTGAATCAAAATACATTCTTGCACTAAACGAACGTAAACATGGTAGTTATGAAGCATCAGTGGACCGTTTCATTACGTTGCGCAATGAGATGAAAAACATCTCAGATATTGATAGCCAAGCGCTGATGAGCTATCAGCTTTGCTACACCTTGAACCAACAAGGACGATACGATAATGCTCACTTTTTCTGCTCATCATTAGAGAACCATTTACAACAACAGCGCCAAGAAAGCGTCCCCATCGATCTCGCACTCCGAGTCATTGCCAATAATTACAACTTTCGTGGAGAAAATGAAAAAGCACTAAGTGTTTATCGACATCTGTTGGAAGTAATGCCAGCACAAAGTGATGCTTCCGGTGTCTACAATGATGTGGGAAATTTGTTCGCAGAGCTGGGGCAATTCGAACAGTCTGAGAAATACCTAATTCAAGCCCTACTCGCGCGTCAGGCTAACGAAGAACAGTTAAAGGTTGCGCAAACAGAGCACAGCCTGGCCGCCATGTACAGTAAAGCAAACAAATTTGAAAAAGCCATAACTCATTACCAGAACTCTTTAATGCTTCTCGAGCAACTTAACTACCCTTATGGCAGGGTCTTGTCTACTTAGGGCTTGCTTCTGCAATGGCTGAAGTTGGGAAGTTAGAAGAATCCGTCAGTTACATTGATGCGGCGTTAGGGCTTGGTGAACGCCATGAAAACATGCATCTGCAAACCGAGGCTCATTTAACCGCTGGTTTTTCCTATCTTAAACACAATGACATTGCCAACGCGATACGACATGGTCAAAAGGCATTAACTATAGCAACCGAAATATCCAGACCACTTCTCCAAGCCAAAGCAGAAAGATTGCTCGCTGATGCTTATTCTGCCAATCAAAATTATAAAATGGCGCTGTTGCATTCAGAGTCGTACACTAAACTTGAGCTCGCCAGTCGAGATGCTAGCACAAGCAAGGCGTTAGAAGCCTTAAGCTTATCCAAGAATGAATATGAATTTGAGCTTCAACGCATTCGCCTTAACAATGAACGTCGTTTACAACAAAGTGAATTTAAAAAGCTAACTGAACAAAAACGAGCTTACAATATATTAGTGTTCTGTTTGATCACCTTATTAATTTTAGCGTTACTCGTTCAACGCCAGACAAAAAATAAAGCTCGCTTAGATAGTTTAACCTGTGCGTTAAACCGAGCAACTACGATCAAAACGATAAAAGAACAGACGACTCATGCAAAAGCGGATAGGCGTTACGTCTTAGTTTTAATCGATCTAGATAACTTTAAGGCCATCAACGATACGTACGGGCACCCGACCGGTGATCTTGTGTTACAACAAGTCTGTAGCAGCATAGCCGCACAACTTAACAAAGGTGAATGCATTGGTCGATTAGGTGGCGAGGAGTTTATCGTCTTACTCACAAACGTCGATGACGTGGAGGTAGCCTTCCGTGTTCAAAGCTTACATAAGACCATTTCAGAACAAACCATAAATGTGGGAAAAAGCGAGACGGAAGAGAAGAAAGCAGTAACCGTTTCCGCAAGCTTAGCCTATTTATCGACATCAAAACCATTAACCAATTTTGATGAATTGTATACGATCTTAGACCAAGCTTTGTATCAGGCTAAACACAACAGTAGCGGTACGATTATCGAAGCTTATGACGAGCCGATTAGCCTTGAGACTTCTGCTTTTGAATCAACGATGCCATAACGGCTGTTTTATTGTTCAAGTAGTCGTCTAATCCTGCTTTACGTAAGTCACATGATGGACAATTTCCACATCCATCACCAATGATGCCGTTGTAACACGTTAGTGTTTTTTCACGCACGAGTTGCAGCGCGTCATATTGGTCGGCAAGCGCCCATGTTTCGGCTTTGTTTAACCACATAAGCGGCGTTTTTATTTTAAGCGTTCGGTCCATACCCTTTACCAGCGCCGAAGTCATTGCTTTTACAAAATCATCACGACAGTCTGGATAGCCACTAAAGTCGGTTTCACATACACCAGTGATGACGGTATCTGCACCAATCTGATACGCGTATATCCCTGCCAATGTTAAAAACAGTATATTGCGACCCGGAACAAATGAGTTTGGCAAACCATTCTCTTGTAGTTCATGAGACACCGGGATGTCGTCTCGGGTTAACGAACTGATGGCCAATTCATTGAGCAAGCCAACATCCATCACTTTATGCGCTTTAACCCCTAGCTCTTGAGTTAGCTTCTGAGCGACTTCAATTTCTAACTTATGGCGCTGACCATAGTCAAAAGTAATCGCATGAACTTCATCAAATTCTTTCAGTGCTTGAACTAGGCATGTAGTTGAATCCTGCCCACCACTAAAAACAACGACGGCTTTTTTCATTTTGCTCTCCAAGTTTAAGCGATACTTAAATATTTATGAGTTTGAATCGATAAGCGCCAATTCCGTTCAACACACGTATCAATACACAATTGTGTTGCTCGTGGTTTTTGGCTGATTGGTTGAAGTGCAACTATGGTTTTTGGAGAAACGCCAGCAGAAGCCAACAATTCATCAAGATGATCAATGTCTTTCTGAGTACCTACCGGATGTTTTATTTCATTCGCGCGTTCTAACGCACTCTTCAATACTGGCAGTTTACCTTTCATTGCCACTTTTGGTGACACTGTCACCCAAGTATTATTAGTCGTTATCACTTCATACGTGCCACTGGTTTCAATCTGACACTGACACCCAATAATTTCAAAAGCTTCGGCCAAAGGACGTAAATCGTAAATACACGGCTCACCGCCAGTGATAACAATGTGCTTTGCGTTAAAACCTTGATGCTTATATTGCTCTACGAGGTCACTTGCTGATGCAACACACCAAGTTGGAGAGTCTCCCGTCTTAACCAGAATATCACCAATTGTCCGCTGGTCCGATTCTGCGGCTTCCCAAGTCTGTTTCGTATCGCACCATGAGCACCCTACAGGGCACTCTTGTAAACGAATAAAAACGGCCGGAACACCCGTAAAGATTCCTTCTCCTTGGATGGTTTCAAACATCTCATTTAGCTTATACAACGTAGAACTCACTCAACTCATCATACTTTGAGGCGAAGACCATAATGGACAGGCGTGTCGAGGTCAATTTAAACCAAAAATTAATTGTTAAAATAGGCCATTTTGTAGTTTCATAGTGGGTCTAGATGTTAGTTCTCTCACTTTTAAGGTAAGTAAAATGTATAAACTGATCGCCCTCGATATGGATGGTACCTTGTTAAACAGCGACAAAATCATCTCTGAAGAAAACAAACAAGCGATCGCTAAGGCTCGTGAGGCAGGCGTTACTGTTGTGCTCGCATCCGGTAGGCCTATTGAAGGTATGCAGAGCAAGTTAGAAGAGTTAAATATTGGCTCTGATAAAGATTTTGTGCTTTGTTACAACGGTTCCATTGTAAAAAACGTCGGTACTAATGAGATCATTCATCAAAACATTATTGATGGTAAGTCAGCAAAACTTGTTGCACGACATGCAAAGGAACTCGGTGCTTACGTACATGCATTTAGCCAAGAGCATGGCCTGATTACCAATGAAAATAACCCTTACACCGATATTGAGGCCAAAATAAACGGTCTCGAAGTGACTGAAATGAACTTTGAATCATTGGAAGACGATCACCCAATCATCAAAGCAATGATGGTCGCAGAACCGAGTAAACTCACCGAGGTAGTTGCTGCAGTCCCTCAAGAATTACGCGACTCCTTCACCGTCGTGCAGAGTGCCGCGTACTTTTTAGAGTTTTTAAACCCGCTCAGCAATAAAGGGATTGGCATTGCTGCTATTGCAGAACACCTAGGAATCAAAGCTGAAGAAGTGATCAGTATGGGCGATGCAGAGAACGATCACCATATGTTGGAATTTGCGGGACTCGGTATTGCAATGGAAAATGCGATGGAAGAAACCAAACAGATCGCAGATTACATTACCGAAAGCAATGACAACCACGCGTCGCCAAAGCCATAGAAAAATTTGTTTTAGATATTTGATAACCCATATTCCCTACCCGTTCACATAAATCACTTCGCAGATACGCAAAGCGGTGCGAGTCTACGTGCCGCTTTTGTGAAAACCCGCCCAATCGCATTTACGTAATGGAAGAACAATTAATAGCAATACAATTCGTTTATGTTTACCATATTTGTAATTAAGGTAATTAAAACAACGATTAGAGTTTCATGAACACAACTGCAATGACTCGACTCCAACAAGATTTGTTGTCCAAGCTTATCGCAAGGCTTAAAGCCGATAACGCACAAGCAGGTAGCAGCCTTAATGAGTCATCCTTAGCGCAGCAATTCGAAGTTTCGCGAACGCCGGTTCGTGCCGTTTTAAAACACCTGTGCGCGCAAGGCGTCACTAAAGCAGTTCCTTACAAGGGGTTCGTATTACAAATTGCTGCGGAACACATTAACGATTGCTACCAAAACAGTAATGAACCATCTCGTGAAGAACAATTATACTTGCAGATTCTAATAGACTTGTTTTTTGGCAAGTTGAACTCTTCATTTTCAGAGAAAGACCTGCAGCAGCGTTATAACGCTCATCGCGGTGAAGTCCAGAACGTATTACGCTTATTGGAAAACGACGCCATCTTACGCCATAGTCCAGGTTATAAATGGCAGCTTGACGGAGTTTTGAATACTCTCGATAGTCATGCGGAAAGTTATCGTTGTCGCCTACTTTTTGAACCTGCCGGTTTACTTGAGCCAACTTGGAAGCTTAACCGAAAAGGTCTAGAACGTTGCCGTGACAAGCATGTAAAGGCTATAGCAAAACCAAAATCGGTCACTGCTAACCAACTATTTAATCTCAGCGCCGAATTTCATGAACAACTAGCGGCATGTTCACGTAATCGCTTTTTCTTGAGCATTATGCAACAACATAATCGTCTGCGGAAAGCGTCCGATCTTGTCTCAATGCAACTTCAATCTTCAGTCACTACCTCTTGCCAGCGCAGGCTTGATATCATTGAATTACTCCTGAGCGGGTATAACCAACAAGCAGCAGATAAACTCACCCAGTTATTAGAAAATGATATTCGCGTGATGAAACGTACTTACAATGAAGTGATGAATGCGTCAGAGTTACAACGGCAGCAACTTCTCAACAAAATTTCCAATTTGAAGAGCTAATCAGCTCCAATCCCCTTCTCGTCTGATTAAGGCCTGTCTTTTTTGATGCTATACGCTTAATTTCCAAAACGATTTTTTAAAGTGGTAGCACTCGTAGTTTAAGGCTTCTCCCCGCTTAATCTAACAAGCTCGAACAAAAATTATAGCCCCATATTGTATTTTTGCATCAAAAATACAATAATAATGATTCTTATTTGCAAATTAAAAGTCAGCTTACTGCTCAAAAGACTTTGTATCAACATAGAGAAGAAAATGAACATTAAAAAAGGACGTTTAAAAGTTTCCACCGCAGCAATCGCGGTTGGCACGGTTTGCACAGTGTTTACAGCCCAAGCACAAGAATACACAACCGATGAGAAGCTCGTGGTCGTTTCTAGCCGAACCCCTAAGGCAATCAGCGATATACCAGGTACGGTTTGGTATATTGAATCTGAATTGATTGAACAGGAATATCGTGGTGGGAAATCGCTAGGTGAAATCCTAGCCTCCGCGATTCCATCTTTGGATGTGAGTAGTGGCGCGCGAACTAACTACGGGCAAAACTTACGCGGACGTAAAATGCTTGTCATGATCGACGGTGTTTCTTTGCAATCCTCTCGTCAAATTAGTCGTTACTTAGATTCTATTGATCCATTCAATATTGATCGCATTGAAGTACTTTCAGGCGCAACATCTCTCTATGGCGCAGGTGCATCAGGTGGCGTCATTAATATCATCACCAAAAAGGCTCAAAGCGAAGACCTAGAGCTAGAAACGTTTGTCAGCGGGTCATCGGGCTTCAACTCGAACGAAGATTTTGATTATAAAATTGGTCAGTCCATTTCAGCAGGTAATGAAAAATTACAGGCGCGTGCATCTGTCGTCTATAGCGAAACGCAAGGTTACTTCGATGCCAATGGAGAACTCGTTACACCAGACATTTCACAAGGTTCATTGCAATTTAACCAAACCGTTGATGTCCTCACTACTATTGGCGTCAATATTTCAGAAACTAAAAAGCTAAACGTTTTAGCGCAATATTATGATAGCCAACAAGACTCGCCTTACGGACTTTACATTGTCGGAAGAGACTTTGTTGATGTACGAAAAGGTTTTGATTCTGATCGCGAACACGGTACGGAACGCATGATGTTCAGTGCCTCTTATATCGATGAACAATTCCTTGGTCATCAATTGATAGCTGAAGCCTCATATCGTCAGGAAGACCAAACGTACACGCCGTATTATCAATCGTCAGGCCAACAAATTACGGATGTGGTGTCATTAAAAGCTGCACTCGCGAAAAGCATTGACCGATTTAACTTCGTTTATGGTATTGATGCGTACCAAGACAAACTCGATAGCAATCAGGCACTTTATGATTCAACTACGGCTAATAATTCTGGAAATTTAATCAACAAAACCTATTCAAAAGTTGGTCGCTACCCCGGCGTTGAAGTGAGCTCTATTGCGGGATTCGTACAAGCGACTATGCATTAACCGATGATTGGAGCCTAGAAGGTGGATTTCGATACCAATACATCACTAACGATATTGACGATTTCATTGGTTACAGCCAACAAAAACAAATTTCCGCAGGCAATGGCACTTCGGCCGACGTAGTACCAGGTGGGAAAACTGACTACAGTGTGGGCCTTTTTAATCTAGGTACGGTCTACCATCTCGATAAAGATTCACAAATCTGGGCCAACTTTTCACAGGGTTTCGATCTCGCCGATCCTGCCAAATACTATGGTCAAGGAAACTATTCATTGGTTGGCGAACACTGGACGTTGGACAAAAGCATCAACGTCGACAAGTCAAAAATGTCAGGGATAAAAACGAATAGTTTTGAACTTGGCTATCGTCTAGACACAGGAGAGTTAAATATACAAACCGCCGCATATTACTCTCAATCAGATAAATCGGTAAGCTACAACAAAACGACGCTACTTATCGATGAAATAGACGATAAAAAGCGTGTCTATGGATTGGAAGCCCTTGCCTCCTATTGGTTAGATGACAAAATACAAATAGGAGCCTCTGGCCATTACGTAGTATC
>NZ_JXOK01000021.1 GCF_000830505.1 Vibrio mytili
TTTGATACTCATTGAGCCTCCTCCTCCAACTTAGCCTCTCGACTAAGCTGGAAGGCGACGAAACCAAAACGGAGAAGACTCTATGAGATTCTATAACAAGCAGCTTAACTATTACTGTGGCATTGATCTGCATGCTCGCCTACTTTACGTCTGTATTCTCGATTCACTTGGCAATAAAGTTCTGCACAAGAAGATTGATGCTGATCCCGATGCGCTACTTGAGTTAATTACGCCTTACC
>NZ_JXOK01000022.1 GCF_000830505.1 Vibrio mytili
CGGGCGAATGAGTCCCGGTTGTGTGCAACCCCAGCCACTCCAACACTTATACGAGCGATAGGGCACTTTTACGTGTTGTCCCCTACAGTTTAATGCTTCTTGCTCGTGTGCCACTCCACTTGAACACAAATCGAATCAATGAGTTATTTTTCTATAACTCTTGCGCGAGATCGCTATATGTCCTCCATTGAGATCTATAGCACTCAATACGACATGGTTATTTATTATCTTTCTTTGAAGCCCCCCTCTTTACCATTTATGGAAGATGATACATAAGGATATATGACGCTTTATTTGCACCAAATTTTAATAAACTTTATCCGGCGGCAATTACAGTGACAAAGGGAAATGTCTTGGGATAGTTGAAGGTAGGTAACAGACCTGAATTTATAGAGGATGTAAGGCTCACATGGCTCGATAAACGAATAACTTTAGGGTATGTATCTCTTGTTATACAAAGTCGCTTGATAGTCTTTTTAGGTGGGTTTCATCGTTAATAAGGTGGCTATCACTACTTATAAGTGATTTGTCACTCTCGTCCTCAACATGTGAACACTTTCAATATGAGACAGCCGATAAAGAAAAGCCGCTACTTACATAAATAAGTAACGGCTAATTCTAATACTTTAAAAATCCGGTCTTAGTTCATGCCGTATTTTTTTAGTTTCTTGCGAAGAGTACCGCGGTTGATACCCATCATAGTCGCTGCACGTGTTTGATTGCCGCGAGTGTACTGCATGATTGTATCTAGTAGTGGCTGTTCTACTTCAGCTAGAACTAATTCGTATAGTTCTGTTACTTCCTGGCCATTTAGTTGAGCAAGGTAGTTTTTAAGAGATGCTTTAACAGAGTCACGTAAAGGCTTCTGAGTAATCTGGTCTTGTGACGTTACTGTAGTTACTGTTAATGCTTCTGAAGTCAGATTTTGTTCGAACATATTCGGTCTAGCTCTTCTCTTAATTATGATGCAACGTTATCAAAATAACCTTCTAGCGCTTCGATTTGCAGCGTTGCTACATCGATAGCGTTGAAGGTACGGCGAAACTCACTTGCTTGCTCATGTTCTTTGAGGTACCAACCTACGTGCTTTCGCACGATACGTGGACCTAAGTACTCTCCATAAAATTCATGTAGAGCATTTACATGACCAAGCATAATGGTTTTCACCTCCTCTGGAGGAAGCTCATCCATTGTGGTGCCGTTTTCCAAATAGTGATGGATTTCTTGGAAAATCCAAGGACGGCCTTGGGCAGGACGTCCAATCATTAAAGCGTCCGCACCGGTATACTCCAGTACAAACTTGGCCTTCTCCGGACTATCGATATCACCGTTCGCGATAACCGGAATTGATATGGCCTCTTTTGCCGCTTTAATGCTGTCGTATTCGGCCTCACCTTTGTACATACATGCCTTTGTTCTGCCATGCAGAGCAAGAGCTTGTACGCCGCAGTCTTCGGCTAATTTAGCGATTTGGACACAGTTCTTGTTTGCTGTATCCCAGCCAGTGCGGGTCTTTAACGTTACAGGAACGTTCACTGAGTTCACTACCGCTTTTAATATCTCTTCGATAAGATTTGGGTATTGAAGCAGTGCAGAGCCCGCTAGCTTTTTATTCACTTTCTTTGCCGGGCAACCCATGTTGATATCGATGATTTGCGCACCGTTTTCAACACTGAATTGAGCTGCATCCGCCATAAGCTGTGGATCGGAACCTGCAATTTGTACTGAGCGAACGCCCGATTCGCCTTCATGTACCATACGTTGTTTCGACTTTGACGTTTTCCATAGTTTTGGATTAGCGGACATCATTTCGCTGACAGCCATTCCAGCACCATAACGAAGACACAACTCACGGAACGGTCTATCCGTTACACCAGCCATTGGGGCTACGATTAGATTGTTCTTAAGTTGGTAGTTTCCGATTTTCAAAACGTCACACAGTTCTGTACTAGCAAGGGCGCGCATTTTACGCATTTTTTCACTGCGTGAAAAGACTAATATTTGAGCATTTACAAAATGTTTTTGTAAATTGTATAATTTTCAAACAATTAGTATAAAAAACCTTATTTAGCCTTGCTTGCGGCCAGATATGCGGCACCATTCGTTTTGCTCAACGATAGGATCGATGTGCAACTGATCACGATAGTAATTCGCGACGTCTTCTGCTTGGGTATCTAAAACACCAGACATGGCAAGATGACCGTTGGGTTTGACCAGGCTCTTGATGACAGTGGCCAATTCGCGCAATGGACCTGCAAGGATGTTTGCGACAACGACATCTGCGCTAAGGCCTTGTGGCTGATTTTGAGGGAGATAGACGTGTAATTGATCAGCGACACCATTTCGTTCCGCGTTATCACGAGAGGCTTGTAAAGCTTGCGGATCAATATCGATCCCAATCACCTTTTCAGCACCGAGCTTAATTGCTGCGATGGCTAGAATTCCTGAACCACAACCAAAGTCGATAACGGTTTTACCGGAGAGGTCAAGACCTTCTAACCACTCAAGACAAAGAGCGGTGGTTGGATGGGTGCCTGTACCAAACGCAAGGCCGGGATCTAGCATGACGTTCACCGCTTCTGGTTCTGGAACTTCACGCCAACTTGGGCAAATCCACAAACGCTGGCCAAACTTCATTGGGTGGAAGTTTTCCATCCATTCGCGTTCCCAGTCTTTGTCTTCCAGTTGCTCTACCTTATAAGCAAAATCTTTTGTAAGCATGTTGCTCGCTTGAATGTGGCTGATGATAAAGCTTGTATCCGCTTCTGCATCATAGAGTGCCAGGATGTCAGTATCACCCCATAAGCGGGTCTCGCCAGGTAATGGTTCGAATACAGGTGTATCCTGTGCGTCTAGAAACGTTACTGATAGGGCACCCGTTTCTTCCATTAGCATGTCACCGATTTGCTCAGCGTTTTCATTCGTCGCGTTGAGTTTGATTTGAATCCAAGGCATTGGTTTGGCTCTTACAGTAGATTAAGTGGCGCAGAGTTTACCAGAACTCTGCGATTTGTTTGAGTATAGATACTATACAAAACAAAAATGCCCACATCTGTGGGCATTTGTCAGAAGTTTAACAAGGCTTATTGTAGGCCTAGTTTCTTCTCTAGGTAATGAATGTTGGCACCGCCGTGCTGGAAGTTCTCATCATTCATGATTGCCACTTGTAGTGGCACGTTAGTTTTAATGCCTTCGATGATCATCTCACTAAGTGCGTTTTTCATTCGCGCAATCGCTACATCACGGTTCTCACCGTAAGTGATCAGCTTACCAATCATTGAATCGTAATGAGGAGGTACTGAGTAACCCGTGTAGATGTGCGATTCCCAACGTACGCCCATGCCACCCGGAGAGTGGAAGCGTTCAATCTTACCTGGTGATGGTAGGAAGCGTTCTGGATCTTCTGCGTTGATACGACACTCAATTGCATGGCCGCGGATCTTAATGTCATCCTGAGTGAATGACAGAGGCTGGCCTGCAGCAACACGTAACTGCTCTTTGATTAGGTCGATACCCGTTACCATTTCTGTTACTGGGTGCTCTACCTGAATACGAGTGTTCATTTCGATGAAGTAGAACTCACCGTTTTCGTATAGGAATTCGAACGTACCTGCGCCACGGTAACCGATTTCGATACATGCACGAGTACAACGCTCACCGATGTACTTACGCATTTCTTCGGTAATGCCTGGTGCCGGCGCTTCTTCCACAACTTTCTGATGGCGACGCTGCATCGAACAGTCACGCTCGCAAGGTGGATAGCACCACCTTGGCCGTCAGCAATGACCTGCACTTCAACGTGACGAGGGTTTTCTAGGAATTTTTCCATGTAAACCATATCGTTGTTAAACGCTGCTTTTGCTTCTGCACGTGTCATAGCAATAGCTTGTACTAGCTCTTTTTCAGAACGTACAACACGCATACCACGACCGCCGCCACCGCCTGACGCTTTGATGATGACTGGGTAACCAATGCGTTTAGCAAACGCTTTGTTTTTCTCTTCATCATTGTCTAGTGGGCCGTCAGAACCTGGTACACAAGGAACGCCCGCTTTCTTCATTGCGTTTATCGCTGACACTTTGTCACCCATCAAGCGGATAGTTTCTGCTTTTGGTCCAACAAAAATGAAGCCACTGCGCTCAACTTGTTCTGCAAAATCTGCGTTTTCAGACAAGAAGCCGTAACCTGGGTGGATTGCCACTGCCCCTGTGACTTCTGCCGCAGAGATAATACGTGGAATATTTAGGTAGCTGTCGATACCACGAGCAGGACCGATACATACGGTTTCGTCTGCGAGTAGCACGTGCTTAAGATCACGGTCAGCTGTTGAGTGAACAGCAACGGTCTTAATACCTAACTCTTTACAAGCGCGAAGTATACGAAGTGCAATTTCACCTCGGTTCGCGATGACTACTTTATCTAGCATAAGGCAAGCCCCGCTTATTCGATTACAACAAGAGGTTGGTCGAATTCAACTGGTTGTCCGTCTTCAGCAAGAATTGCTTTTACAACGCCAGATTTGTCCGCTTCAATTTGGTTCATCATTTTCATTGCTTCAACGATACACAGTGTATCGCCTTCGCTAACTTGCTGACCAACTTCTATAAATGCACCGGCGTCAGGACTTGGAGAGCGGTAGAAAGTACCGACCATTGGAGAAAGAACTTGGTGACCAGCTGGAGCTGCTGCTGGTGCCTCCGTTGTAGTTGGTGCTTCTGCTACAGGTGCCGGTGCTGCTGCAGGCGCTGCTACTGGCGCAGCTGCGTAATGCATAGGCGCTGGCGCTGGTGCACCATGACGGCTGATGCGCACAGATTCTTCACCTTCAGAAATCTCTAGCTCAGCGATGCCAGACTCTTCAACTAACTCAATTAGCTTCTTTATTTTACGAATATCCATGTTTACTTTCTCTTTTATCTTGTGATTAAGACAACCTTTTCAGGTTGCAGAGTGTCAGGGTTACTTTGATTGCAGCTTAGCTATCGCTGCAGACAAAGCGAATTCATAACCTTGCGCGCCTAAGCCGCAAATTACGCCTTCTGCTTTATCAGACAGATAAGAATGATGGCGAAACGGCTCACGTGCATGCACGTTTGAAAGGTGTACTTCGATAAATGGTATAGCCACGCCAAGTAATGCATCTCTCAGTGCAACACTCGTATGAGTGAAAGCTGCTGGATTAATGATGATGAAATCAACGTTATCATAGGAGGCATGAATGGCTTCAATCAGTTCGTATTCACGATTTGATTGTAGATGATCGAGCTCTATACCTGCCTGATGAGCTTGTTCAGTTAAGGTATCAACGATTTGTGCTAAAGTACTTGTACCGTAATGTGTTGGTTCTCGGAGACCTAACAGGTTGATATTTGGTCCATTTAGAACAAGAATTCGTGATTTTGCTGACATTGTGTGGCTATCTTCCCTTATCGTGAGTGGAACGCTTATGTTCCTATATATACGATAATTCAGCACGATTTTTTTGTTAAAACCGAGCAAATTTTAAGAAATCGACCAAGATTATAGCTAATTCATAGCAATTAGCAGCAATTTACTGGTCTAATCTCCTAATGTGCTACCTGATTTCTGTAACCGGGTTAACAAAAATAACATAATTGCCATTCACCTTTTGAGGGTATTTTGTCGCAAAAATTAAAAAACCGCCATGTAGATTGGCGGTTTTGAAATGAAGAGCTTGAAACGAAGTTGCAACTTATACGAGTTCAGCCTTCTCCGCGATAAGCTTGTCCACTACGCTTGGATCTGCCAGGGTGGAAGTATCGCCTAGATTACTGGTATCTCCGGTGGCAATCTTGCGCAAGATACGACGCATAATTTTGCCTGAACGTGTCTTCGGTAATGAGTCTGTCCAATGCAGCACATCTGGTGTTGCGATTGGACCGATTTCCTTCCTAACCCAATCTTTTACTTCCTTGTGTAACTCTGCTGATGGAAATTCACCATCATTCAGCGTGATGTAAGCGTAGATCGCCTGACCTTTAATGTCATGTGGAATACCCACGATCGCGGCCTCAGCAATTTTATGGTGTGCAACAAGTGCGGATTCGATCTCCGCTGTACCCATTCGGTGGCCTGAGACGTTCAGTACATCATCCACACGACCTGTAATCCAATAGTAACCATCTTCATCACGTCGAGCACCATCACCTGTAAAGTACATGCCTTTGAATGTGGAGAAGTAGGTTTGTTCAAAGCGTTCATGGTCACCGTAGACCGTACGCATTTGACCAGGCCATGAATCGAGAATCACTAAGTTGCCTTCGCTCGCACCTTCAATCACATTCCCCATGTTATCAACCAGTGCTGGTTGTACACCGAAGAATGGGCGAGTCGCAGAGCCCGGTTTAAGATCAGTGGCTCCTGGCAATGGTGTGATTAGGATGCCACCTGTTTCCGTTTGCCACCAAGTATCAACAATTGGTGATTTTTCATTACCGATAGTTTTGTAGTACCACTCCCATGCTTCAGGTTGATTGGCTCACCGACAGAACCCATGATACGCAGACTGTCACGAGTCGTGCCGTCTACTGCTTCATCCCCTTTCGCCATCAGTGCGCGAATTGCAGTTGGTGCCGTGTAGAGAATATTCACCTGATGCTTGTCAACAACTTCACTCATGCGGCTTGTATTTGGATAGTTTGGCACCCCTTCGAACAAGATGGTTTTCGCACCATTCGCCAGTGGACCATAGACAAGGTATGTGTGACCGGTAATCCAGCCTACATCTGCTGTACACCAGAAGGTTTCACCTGGTTGGTAGTCAAAAACGTATTTGAACGTCATGGCCGCATAAACCAAGTAGCCACCTGTTGTATGTAATACGCCTTTAGGTTTACCGGTTGAGCCTGACGTGTAGAGAATGAAGAGCGGATCTTCTGCGTTCATCGCTTCTGGCGGGCAAACATCAGATACTTTTGATGTTGCTTCATGCCACCAAACATCACGATGATCATGCCATTCTACATCACCACCGGTACGCTTCAGAACGATCACTTTGCTGATGGTTTTTACATCAGGGTTAGTCAGGGCCTCGTCAACGTTCTTTTTCAATGGTACTGCACGCCCACCACGAACCCCTTCATCGGCAGTGATGACCACTTTTGCATCTGAATCGATAATTCGGCCAGATAGCGCCTCAGGTGAGAAGCCACCAAACACGACGGTATGAACCGCACCAATGCGCGTACATGCGAGCATTGCGATAGCCGCTTCCGGGACCATTGGCATGTATAGACATACCACATCACCTTTACGCACCCCTTGTTCTTTAAGCGCGTTGGAGAATTTACACACTTCTTTGTGCAATTCATTGAAGGTTAGTGTTTTATCATCTGTTGGGTCATCGCCTTCCCATATGATGGCGACATCGTCCCCGTGCTCTGCTAGATGGCGGTCAATACAGTTGGCAGAGACATTGAGTGTGCCGTCTTCAAACCAGCGAATGTCGACATGGCCTGTGTCGAAAGACGTGCTCTTAACTTTGGTGAAAGGTTTAATCCAATCAACAATTTTGCCATGTTCGCTCCAAAAGCCTTCTGGATCGTTCACCGACTGCTGATACATGGCTAAGTAGGTATCATTATCCGCGTGTGTATGAGTTTTAATGTTTTCTTTTACCGGATAAACGTGGGCTTCGCTCATGGCTTCTCTCCTTGTGCCTTTCATTCTCGGCCTTACATCAAACTACGTAACATGTTGGGCTACGCAATATGTTGATTCTTTATATTTGTAGGGCTGTTTATTACTTTCAAATTTGGTCATCGTCTTAATAGCGACGCTGTGCGTATAACTGTTAGTCACGGCGCGTATTTCTACAATTAGACTTTAGGATGAGAGTGACGAGTACGCAGGAAAATCTCTCAAACAAGCGATATTATGAGAGCTATATCAATACTTGTTAGCGATAAGGTGCGGTGATATTGGGTAAGTCACCTTTGGTAAGACGGACAAAAACCAATGCCGCAGAAATGGCATCTTGCAACGCGTCGTGCTTATCCTGAATGGGGAGCTCTAGGTGTTTACAAATTGCATCCAAGCTTAAGTCGAAATAGGCATTGGGTAAGTGCCTTTCCAGCTTATCATGATAGATCTGGCTGACTTCAATCAGCGAGTTCGGGAGTGGAAAGCCCAATTGTCGCTGACAGGCCAAATCTAATATTTTTTTATCATAGCGAATGTGATATCCCACTAACGGGCGGTTTCCAATGAAGTCTAATAATTTTAATAGGGCTTCTTTTTCACTGATGCCATCGGCTAAATCTTGGTGGCGAATTCGATGGATTTTCACCGAGCCAGAATCGAGAGACTGAGGCGCACGTAAACGAACTTCGAATGGTTGACTGGTGATAATGCGGTTATCGATAATTTTCGTCGCTGCGATAGTAACCAACTCGGCTCGATTGGGATCTAAGCTGGTGGTTTCACAGTCAAGAGAAACGAACTCCGTTTTGTTAGGCGCACCAAATAGTGACTGATGGGGAGAGCCTTTCAGCCTGTAATGCCAATATCTGCGTTGCAGCCAGTTCATATTCGTATCCCTTATATATGCAGAACAACAGGCCTAATCACGAATTTGATAGTGGAAGCCAAGGAACTGTTTAAACTTCTTCACAACATGCAAACTGTGGCGCAGTAGGTCACGTTCTGTTCTATCCAGCTGTTTGATGTCAATGTTGTTGAGCGCTTCTTGCTTACCGAGTTGTTGACTGAGACGAATTTTAAAAAATTGTTTGAGCGCTTCGCTTAAGTTATCCGCGGTTTCTGGCTCTAAAATGTGTTTGTTTCTCAAGGCCTCGATACGCTCGAAGGTGTTCTTTTCCTCAATGGCATACTCTAATGACAGAGTGCGAATACCATGAACAATCGGGAAAATGCCTCCTCGTTTGATGTCTAACCCATCCTTGGCACTTTTTACGTTACCAAACAGCGTTAAGGGGACAGAGAACTGAAGAGCAGGCCGAGTAAAATCGGACAATACCAGCATGCGGTCCTTCATCGAGTCTCTGAGATGTTCGGTAATGAGGGTCAATAACTCTCGGTTGCCAGCAACAGCGTGAGCATCACTGAATATGGCTAAGTCCATGATCTGTTCAGGCTGAGCTTTCTCAATCCAGCGATCTAAGGTGGTTATCCAATTGTGCTGTGTTTTCACCCATTTCGGGTTGTTGACCATGACTTTACCCGGGCAGAGTGGATAACCCAATTGCTGTAACGTGTGAGTAAAGGCTTGCATGATCTGACTGCATTGGGGCCATTCCAGTCCATTTTCCAAAATCAGCGCATTGTCCTGGTCGGTCTTAAGAATTTGTTCGCCACGTCCTTCGGAACCTAACACAATTAAGCAGCAGTGTTTGTGCAGCGCTGGGGGGACGATTAACTCAAAGGCCTTTTCAATGATTTGTTCGTTGACTGCGGAAATCAGTTCCATAATAAAGCGCGTCCGTATGCCATTTTTTAATAAGCTTTCTACCAATTGGCGTTGTCGATTTGAAGCGAGGACTAACTCTTCTACGCTGCTGGCTCGGGCAATACTCAGTGTGAGAACGTGAGAGTGCGTAGAAAAGGCACTGAGAATCTGCGTCATATCCAACATGCCGACAGCTTGGTTGCCATCGCATACCATGAGACGCTTCATGCGGTTACGTGTCATGGTGATCATGGCATTAAACAGAAAATCACCATCATCGACATGATAAACCGGGAAGGTTGCGATTTCGCCGACAGGTGTGGTGACTGCACAACCGTCTAACATCACCGAGTGGAGCATGTTGGTACGCGTAACAATGGCATACGGGTGTGCTGACGGCCATTGTTCTAGCCTTGGGTCGTTTGGAGGGATTGTCACTAAAGCGGCATCAATACTGTTTTCTTTAAGGGTTTGAGTGACCTGATTAATCGGCGTTTCCGGTGCAAGGATCATCGGAGGGTGATAAATACTGCGATCGACTTTGGTAAGAATAAACTCGGCTAGGTTTTGCTGTTGCTGGGCGGCTTCTATCAGTGCTTGGCGTTTTGATAAGTTGTTATCAAAGTAAGCGGCAAACTGTCCGTTCTCGTTATAAAGCTCTATAAACACGTCTTTGGGCAGCAAGTACGACAGGGTGTCTTCGAGCGCGACATATTGGTGACGAACATTGTCTTCAAATTGAGAGCGGACATCAAACATATCGTCGTTAGCGTAGTGCGCGAAAACCTCGGTTTGGTCTTTGGAACGTTCTTCTACCGCGCCTTTTATCAGGATGTGCAAATGAGGATTGGTTTGCCCGCTAGATAAAATGACATCTCTGGCACGATAATAGGCCACATCGAGAGACGAACGCAGTCGAGTCTGTTGTTGATGGGTTAGACGATCGAATGGGGGAGACTGCATATTAAATTTATCAGGCATGTGTGCACCTAACGTTGGGAAGAATACACTCTAAGTCTGACAAATTTCTTCCCGTAAGCCAGACGACTTTGGTCTAACGCACCTCTTTCTTTTCTCAATATGTTATTTGGTGAGAATTTGCGCTCTATCGAGGAAACGGTAAGTTGCTTATTCTTCCCTTTTTCTCCCACGCTTTGCGATCAATAATCCACGGGTATACTCAAGCACCTGCACGTTACTTGAGTATAGAACGTTGGTGTTTAAACTAGGATAATAATAATGTTGAAACCTTCTCCGTATGGCTGGATTTCCCAGTATTTTCTCGGGTTCTTTTTTGCTTATGGTGTTTATCTGCCATTTTGGTCTTTGTGGTTTAAAGAGCAAGGTGTCTCTCCAACTGACATCGGTTTACTGGTTGGTTTGGGGTTGGCGACGCGTTGTGTCGCGAATTTAGTTATTACGCCCCGAATTCATCGGGTTGAACGTCTCATGCCCACTTTACGTTGGCTAAGCTTTGCTGCCCTTATTTTTGTTGGCTTCCACTTTTTCACGGGCGGCAATTTTTGGTTAATGGCGTTAGCAACAGTACTGTTTAATTTGTGTTGTGGTCCCGTGGTGCCCTTGTCCGACGCAATGGCGAATTACTACGCCCGCCTTAAAATGCTGGACTACGGTCGAACGCGTTTATGGGGGTCGCTGGCGTTCATCGGTGGCTCGACGGTGGTGGGATACTTAGTGGCTGAGTTTGGGTCAGATATGATCTTGTATACCGCCATTGTAGGTATATCGGTCTCGTTATTGTTTGCGATGCGAAATACTAACCCAATGCCTGTCACGCTTGGAAGCCAGCATGCAGAACGACCAAAACTATCAACGTTGTTAACCGATAAGCCAGTTATCAAATTTTTAGTGTTAGCTTCACTGATTCAAGGCAGTCATGCGGCCTACTACGGTTTTAGTGCTATTCACTGGAAGACGGCAGGCCATTCGGAAGACGTGATCGGTTATCTGTGGAGCTTAGGGGTTGCTGCTGAAGTTGCTGTATTCGCGATGAGCAAGCGACTGTTTGCCGGATGGTCTTTACGTACCATGTTTGTTGTTGCGGCTTGTGGTGTGATGATGCGCTGGGGGATAACGGCTGGAACTACCTCGATTGTTGCTTTAGTCATTGTGCAGTTATTGCATGGGGTGACGTTTGCTGCCGCGCACATTGCCGCGATTCAATACATTCAAAACTCCGAAGAGAATAAAATGGTGGCATTGCAAGCGTTGTACAATGCGATCCCTCTAGGCGCATTTATCGCGTTGATGACGGTGCTAAGTGGCTGGGGATATGAACACTGGGGAGCTGCGGTTTTCTGGGCCATGGCGGCAATGGGATTGATCGCCCTATTTATTAAATTGGAACCACAACAGCCAGCTACCCATGCTGTTGACTTGTCTGATAATGCACTTGAAACACAGAATTAAACTTCTGTGACAACGGTTAAGAACTAACCTTTGTCTCCATTGTAAAAGCAGTGTTAAATGAAACCTCTCCCTTATGGAGAGGTTTTTTATTTCTGTAAGAAAGGATATCGGATGCAAGGATGGTTGGTGGTTCCCGTTTCTCTAGCGTACTTGGGGACTTTATTTATTATCGCTTGGTACGGCGACATTCAGAAACGCTGGCTTGCGCGTTGGCGACCGTGGATCTACAGCCTATCCATTGCGGTGTATTGTACTTCGTGGACCTTCTACGGCACGGTTGGTCAGGCGAGTAGTAACCCTTGGTCTTTCTTACCTATCTATATCGCACCGATTCTTGTATTTACGATTGGTTGGCGCTTACTTGCCCGTCTCATCTTAATCGCCAAGCGTGAACATATTACGTCGATTGCCGACTTTATTGGTGCTCGATATGGCAAGTCACAGGGTTTGGCCGTGGTGGTTACGCTGATCGCAGTGGTCGGTATTCTTCCCTATATCGCTTTGCAATTGCGTGGTATCACCATGGGGCTGGAGGTGATATCACCAACGTTAGCGACGGACTTCGGTTATCAGAATCACAGTGTTTCGTGGTTTGTCGTCGGTGCGTTAGCCATTTTTACCATGTTGTTCGGTACACGGCACATTGACAACACGGAGCATCACCGTGGAATGATGATGGCGATTGCGTTTGAATCGATCGTCAAACTGTTCGCGTTTTTAGTCGTAGGGGTGTTTATTGTTTGGCTAGCGCTGAATTCAGAAGGCTTTAGTTTGGTCGACATTGCCGTGGAGACTTATCAAGCGCCGAATATTCCCACCATCCTCATTCACACCGTATTAACCATGTTGGCTATCGTCTGCTTGCCACGTCAATTTCATACCATGGTGGTCGAAAACGAACGCGCGCAAGACTTGCATGTTGCACGCTGGTTGTTCCCACTTTATTTGGTTCTTATGGGCGTTTTTGTTTTGCCGATTGCGTGGGTAGGGCAAGGCTTATTGAGTGGCACTTCACCCGACACTTATGTGATCAGTTTACCCATGTCGGTAGGGGCGAGTGAGGTGGCTTTACTGGCTTTCCTTGGTGGAACCTCTGCTGCGAGCGGTATGGTGATCGTCTCTACGATCGCTTTGGCGATTATGGTGTCGAATGATTTGGTGATGCCGCTGATTTTACGGCGTATGCGTTTAGCGCAGCGTAGTCATCAGCATTTTTCTGAACTGTTGGTGTTGATTCGTCGTGCGCTGATTCTAATTTTATTGATTGGTGCATGGGGCTTTTATCAAGCTTTGGGCTCGATTCACTCACTCTCTGCGATCGGTTTTCTCTCGTTTGCCGCGATCACGCAATTTGCACCAGCTTTGATTGGAGGCATGTATTGGCGTCAAGCGAATAAGAAAGGTGTGTATGTTGGTCTTGCCGTCGGCTTTGCCCTGTGGTTGATCACATTGATGACACAAACGGATTTGCTGGCTGGTAATGCGAGTAATAACTTACTGATTTGGATGATCACCCCCCCTGAAGTGATCGCTAACTTAGATGTTTCTATATCAGACTGGGGCATGATTCTTAGCGTGTTGGTAAATATGCTCTGTTTTGTTGTCGTTTCTTTGGTGACGAGACCAAGTCTAAGTGAGCGCTTACAATCTGCCGCTTTCGTTGGCACGCCGTTACCAGAAAGTGAAAATATCAGCCTATACCAAAGCCGTGTGACTGTTGCTGAGTTGGAAATGCTCGCGTCACGCTTTGTTGGTCGACCTCGAGTCAAAGTGGCCTTTCAAGCATATTGGTCTCAGCAGCGCGAGGAGTTGATGCCCAACCAGCAAGCCCCTTCAACATTGATTCGCCATACCGAACGAGTATTGGCTGGGGTGTTTGGTGCCTCTTCTGCTAAGTTAGTACTTACTTCTGCCTTGCAGGGCAGAAACATGCAGTTAGAAGAGGTGGCGACCATCGTGGATGAGGCCTCTGAGCTGTACGATTTCAGCCGTGGATTATTGCAGGGGGCGATAGAACACATCGGCCAGGGTATTGCTGTAGTGGACAAACAGCTGCGGCTGGTGGCATGGAACCAGCGTTATCTGGAGTTGTTTGAGTTCCCCCCGGGACTGATTCAAGTAGGAAGGCCCATCGCAGAGGTTATCAGGCACAATGCGGAGTGCGGTTTATGCGGTCCAGGCGATCCGGAAGACCATGTTCGCCGCCGTGTGTATCACCTAGAGCAAGGTACCCGACATACCTCCTCCCGCGTACGCCCTGATGGTAGAGTCATAGAAGTCCAAGGTAACCCAATGCCTGGTGGTGGTTTTGTGATGAGTTTTACGGACATCACGGTTTTCCGCGATGCAGAACAAGCACTGAAAGAAGCGAATGAGACGTTGGAAGAGCGTGTACGAGTGCGTACTCGAGAGCTTGAACAACTGAATAAACAACTGGTCGCCGCGACGCAGCGTTCTGACCTAGAGTCGAAATCCAAATCTCGCTTCCTTGCTGCCGTCAGCCATGACTTAATGCAGCCCCTTAATGCGGCAAGACTATTTGCCTCTTCTCTTTCTGAAGTCGCCAAAGATAGTGAAACGAGAAAGCTCTCCTCACACATTGAAAGTGCACTCGGAGCAGCAGAAGATTTGATTGGCGACTTGCTGGATATTTCCCGTTTGGAATCGGGCAAGCTGGAAGTACATGTGCAAAGTTTTGCGGTGAATGACGTGTTGGCGAACCTGAATGCAGAGTTCAGCGCGTTAGCCAAACAGCAGGGGATCGAGTTCACCATGATCCCATCTTCGCTTATGGTGAAATCGGATCCAAAACTGTTGCGTCGTGTGGTGCAAAACTTTCTCACCAATGCGTTTCGTTACAGCCCGAAGGGCAAAGTCGCATTGGGTGTGCGTCGGGTGAAAGGACAGGTGCGCATTGATGTGTGGGATAACGGCATGGGCATTGCTGAAGATAAGCAGCAGGAGATCTTTGAAGAGTTTAACCGTGGCACACAAGTACGCTCGGATCAAGGCTTAGGTCTGGGACTGGCGATTTCCAAAGGGATTGCACAAGTTCTGGAGCATGAGATTTCTATGCGTTCTTGGCTGGGTCGAGGCAGTGTGTTCTCGATCACGCTGGATAAAGCCGAGAATGTCCAGCCGCGGCCAGTTCAGGCTGTGAGCCCAACTCAATCAGAGTTAAGCCATTTGAGAATTTTGTGTGTTGATAATGAGCCTGATATCTTGGTCGGGATGGAGAATTTACTCTCTCGCTGGGGGTGTGACACACGAGTGGCCATCGATTTAATGGAAAGTCTGCATGCCCTAGAAGATGGTTGGGTACCTGATGTTATTTTTTCTGATTATCGGCTCGATAATGGACGCACTGGTTTGGAAGTATTGCAGCAGTGTCGACTGCGCTTAGGGAACACTTTTGAAGGGGTGATCATCAGTGCAGACCGTACCAACGACATGTTGGATGGTATTAAAGCAAACGGCTTTAGCTTTATTGCTAAGCCAGTCAAACCATTGAAGTTACGTTCAGTGTTAAATCGAGTTGCGTAGCGGTCAGTTACTAGTGAGTCAAAAGAGACCTCCGCGACGAGGTCTCTTTACTCGCCGGGCATTTATTCCGCCATCCCTCCTAGAGTTAATTTAGCCGGATCAAGTAACCGCTCTAGCGTCGCGCGGTCTAAATCGGTTTCCTCTTCCGCCACATCGATGATCGCACGCCCTTGTTGGTAAGCTTTCTTGGCTACTTCTGCTGCTTTCAAGTAACCAATAACCGGGTTGAGCGCAGTGACTAAAATAGGATTTTTCGCGAGTGCAACATCAAGATTGTCTTGTCTTACTTCAAACGTTGCTATCGCTTTGTCAGCTAACGCTACGGCACTATTCGACAATAACTCAATACTTTCCAATACGTTGTGCGCAATGACTGGCAGCATTACATTAAGCTGAAAGTTACCTGATTGGCCTGCAATCGTAATCGTTGCATCATTACCTATTACTTGTGCTGAGGCCATGGCCGCAGCCTCTGGAATGACGGGGTTTACCTTGCCAGGCATGATGGAAGAACCAGGTTGTAACCCTTGCAACTCAATTTCTCCTATCCCAGCTAAGGGCCCCGAGTTCATCCAGCGAAGATCATTGGCGATCTTCATGATCGCAACTGCGGCGGTTTTGAGCTGTCCGGACAACGCAATGATCGCATCCTGACTGCTGAGATTAAAAAAGAAATTATCACTGGCAGTGAATTGTATTTTTGTCGCCTGGCTTAAATTCGTTGCAAACAACTGGGCAAAGCGTGGATCCGCATTGATCCCAGTACCAACCGCAGTTCCACCTTGTGCCAAAGCTTTCACTGTTGGCAAAGTGTGTTCAATGGCTTGCATAGCGTGCTCAATTTGATATTGCCAGCCGCTCAGTTCTTGGGCAAAGGTTATCGGCATAGCATCCATCAAATGTGTCCGGCCGGTTTTGACTACGTCTTTGAGCGCTTGCTGTTTAGATTGGAGCGTCTCACTTAAATGATTAAGAGCAGGCAGTAATCTTGTTTCAACCGCCAATGTCGAACTTAACTGAATAGCCGTGGGGACCACATCATTACTGCTTTGCCCCATATTGACGTCATCATTTGGGCTAATTGAGGTGCCAAGAAGTTCAGAGGCCAGCGTCGCAATGACTTCGTTTGCGTTCATATTGGAGCTGGTGCCAGACCCGGTTTGAAACACATCTACCGGAAATTGTGTGAGGTGTTGCCCATCAATAATGGTCTGCGCTGCGTCAGCGATGGCGTTGGCAATATCTTGTTCAAGTAGACCGAGCTGAGCATTGGTGAGTGCTGCGCTTTGCTTTATGCGGGCTAAGGCTTGGATAAACTCGGTTGGCATCGTGTGACGGCTAAAGGCAAAGTTGTTTACAGCACGCTGAGTTTGGGCTTGATACAAAGCGTTTTCGGGGACTTTTACTTCGCCCATACTGTCGGTTTCAATACGGAAGTTGGTTGTCATGGTGGCATCCTGTTTGTTACCAAAAGGTGTTATACCAACCATAGATGATTTATTCGTGGAATGAGGGTAAAAAGCCGACGCTTAGGAATAAACATCGGCTTAAAATGAACGGTGATTTTTATCCAAGGGCGCTATTGGTCTTCCGTAAACAGGGTTTCGTATTTGATGAATGCGGTTTGCGTTTCACCATAATAAAGCGTGCCTTCTGCTTGAATAGCGACTCTTAACCAACTTTCTTCTGATGCAGGTCTTGGCAAGGTAATGTACCAGCTTTGTCCCGTTTGATCGGCAGAGATCATATCAACGGGTTGCCCATCTTTTTCTTGGTCCTTGACGACTGACAGTTTCACGCCTTCAAGAGGGAAAGCAGAATGCAACGACAGGTCGAGTGTGTTGTCAGTCAGACTCTCGGAACGGAACTTCACTTTAAAGTCCCCATTTTCCATATCGCACAAGCCGCTGGTGTAACGACAGTTGGATTTGCTAACTAGCTTATAACTTTCACCTTCTACTGCCGCATGCGGTTTTTCACTTAATGCGATATCAGTGCCGAAATAGGCGATCAAAGAGAGGACAGGGGCAATCAGCAGAGCAATAATTAAATGCTTATTTTTGAACATCTTGGCTTCCTTGCAACAACAGGTTACGAATACGGTAACCGAAAACTTGGAATAAAAAAGCCCCATATGGGGCTTTTGTGGGTTGCGTTATAGTTTAGTGGTCGACTGCTTGGCCTGCACCAACAGGGACACGAACGTGTTCAACCAGATCTTTGACTTCTTGTGGTGTTTCCGCAGTTACTTTCGATACTAAGAATGCCACTATGAAGTTAAATAGAGCACCAATTGCACCGAATGCGTTTGGCTCAATGCCTAGGAACCAGTTACTACCCCAGCTTTCTAAATAGGTCCAGTCAGAGACAAATAGAATGCCTTTATGCTGGAATACGTAGAACAGTGTAATACTGATACCGGCAATCATACCCGCAATTGCCCCTTCTTTATTAATGTTCTTGCTGAAGATACCCATCATCAATGCTGGGAAGATGGATGAGGCTGCCAGACCAAACGCTAGGGCCACGGTACCAGCGGCAAACCCTGGCGGGTTCAAGCCCAGATAACCTGCAGCGGCAATTGCGACTGCCATCGATATCCGACTGGCGAGCAGCTCTTTCTTCTCGGAGATATTTGGATTAATAACCCCTTTTATCAAATCATGTGATATGGCCGAGGAAATCGCCAGTAGCAGACCTGCTGCGGTAGACAATGCTGCCGCCAAACCACCTGCTGCAACAAGTGCAATAACCCAGTTTGGTAATTTAGCTATTTCTGGGTTTGCCAATACCATGATGTCGTTATCAACGCGTAGTTCGTTGGTTGCGGCATCGGAGGTGTATTGGATGTTGCCGTCACCGTTCTTATCGTCAAAGCCGAGTAGTCCGGTTGTTTCCCAGTTTTTGAACCAATCAGGACGTTCGTCATACGCTAAGTGCTGACCTGGTGCTGGGTTTACCGTATCCATTAGGTTCAGACGAGCCATCGCTGATACAGCAGGTGCAGTGGTGTAAAGAATCGCGATGAAAATCAGTGCCCAGCCTGCTGATGTACGAGCATCACGTACCTTAGGTACCGTAAAGAAACGGATGATTACGTGTGGTAGACCCGCAGTACCAATCATCAGTGACATGGTGTAGACAAACATATTAAGCGTGTCGCCACGGACTTGGGTGGTGTATTCACTAAATCCGAGTTCGGTCACCACTTGGTCAAGCCGGTCGAGCAGATAGACATCGGTTCCGGTCATAGTACTCCCTAGGCCAATTTGTGGAATAGGGTTACCAGTGAGTTGCAGAGAGATGAAGATTGCAGGGATAGTGTAAGCAAGAATGAGTACGCAATACTGAGCAATCTGCGTGTATGTAATACCTTTCATGCCGCCTAGTACTGCGTACATAAATACGATACACATACCAATCAATAGACCGGTTGAGTAATCCACTTCTAAGAAGCGACCAAATGCTACGCCCACACCTTTCATCTGACCAATAACGTAAGTCACCGATGCGATAATCAGACAGATAACTGCCACGATACGGGCTGTGTTTGAGTAGAAACGTTCGCCAACAAACTCTGGCACGGTAAATTTACCGAACTTACGTAGGTAAGGTGCAAGTAGCAGAGCAAGAAGTACATAACCACCAGTCCAACCCATCAAGAATACGGAACCACCGTAGCCCATGAAGGCAATCAGACCAGCCATAGAGATAAACGAAGCAGCAGACATCCAGTCAGCGGCGGTTGCCATACCGTTGGCAATTGGGTTCACACCACCGCCTGCGACGTAGAACTCTTTGGTCGATCCAGCACGTGCCCAAATGGCGATCCCGATGTAGAGAATAAACGTTGCACCAACCACCAAGTAGGTAATAGTTTTCAAATCCATCTGAGTGACTCCTTACTCATCGTCCACGCCGAATTCACGGTCGATTTGGCGCATCTTCCATGCGTAATAGAAAATAATACCCAGGAAGGCATAGATGGAGCCTTGTTGAGCAAACCAGAAGCCGAGTTTGTACCCGCCTAATTGAAATTGATTGAGTACATCGACAAATAGAATGCCACAGCCGAAGGACACCACGAACCAGATGACCATTAGGCCAATCATGAGCTTCACGTTTTTGTCCCAATAGGCTTTGGCTTTTTCTTCGTTTTCAAATGCCATTGCCGTCTCCTTACGATAGGTATTGTTGATAACGGTATTGTTGTTAAAAAAATGTTTCAACATGTACATTAGCAAGGTGTTGGCAAGAACTCTTTTCAACTTTAGTCGGGGCTTTAAAGTGACAAAATGCTCGTATATTGGTTGGTTAGGTGATAATTGAGGTTATTTGTTGATGTTAAAAAGGTGTTAAATTAGCCAAAAGTCTAAGATGAAATGATATTTCGTGTGATTTATTGTGGTTGGCGTCCCCTTTTTTTCAGCTGAGAACCACGTTGATAGCGATAAACTTTTCGGATCATTGCGTGTTTTGATGCACAATAGCCCTGAAACTAACGAGTTTTCAATTGAATGAGGGTAGGGATGGACGCAAACACTATTAACAGTTTTTTTCTTATCGGTGCACTGTTGATTGCACTGAGCGTGCTTTTAAGTCCTGTGTCTTCTAAGCTCGGAATCCCGATTTTGCTCGTCTTTCTAGTAGTAGGAATGCTCGCTGGAGAGGATGGATTGGGCGGCATTCTGTTTGATAACTATTCCGTTGCTTATCTGGTCAGTAACCTTGCTTTAGCGATCATTCTTCTTGATGGGGGGATGCGTACCCGAGCAGCCAGTTTCCGGGTTGCGCTCTGGCCTTCCGTTTTATTGGCGACCTTAGGCGTAGCCATAACCACTATTTTAACCGGTTTGATGGCGAGCTGGTTATTTGACCTCGATCTGCTGCAAGGCATTCTTGTCGGAGCCATCGTCGGATCGACCGATGCTGCGGCGGTATTCTCCTTACTAAAGGGGCGCAGTTTGAATGAGCGTGTTGGGTCGACACTGGAGATAGAATCAGGCACTAATGATCCCATGGCTGTTTTTCTAACCGTGACTTTGATTGCGATTTTATCGAGTCAGGGAACAACGCTGAGCGCAGGCTTTTTGGCATTGAGCTTTGCGAAACAATTTGGCATTGGTGCATTGTTGGGGTTTGCTGGTGGCTGGGTATTATGGAAAATCATCAACCGTAATCAACTGCCGGATGGCCTGTACTCGATTTTGACCGTCAGTGGGGGATTACTGATTTTTGCTCTCTCCAACAAATTAGGGGGAAGCGGGATCCTGTCCATTTATTTAGTGGGCCTGCTGTTAGGCAACCGTCCAACACGCAGTCGCCACTCTATCCTCCACGTCCTCGATGGCATGACGTGGTTAGCACAAATTGGTATGTTCCTCGTTTTGGGGCTGCTTGTGACTCCGTCCAATTTACTGTCTATTGCGCTGCCTGCCTTGGCGCTTGCTTTCGGGATGATTCTGTTTGCGCGTCCTCTCTCCGTTTGGATAGGTCTATTGCCGTTTAGAAGTTTTACTGCGCGTGAAAAGTGGTTTGTTTCGTGGGTGGGGTTACGCGGTGCGGTGCCAATTATTTTAGCCGTATTTCCGATGATGGCGGGTCTGCCAGATGCGCAACTGTACTTCAACTTAGCCTTCTTCGTGGTCATGGTGTCATTGATTGTCCAAGGTGGCACACTGACCAAAGCAATGTCTCTCGCGAAAGTGGAACTACCTTCTAAACCTGAGCCCATTTCTCGTATTGGGGTGGAGGTGTATCCAACCAGTGAGTGGGAACTGTTTATCTATAAGTTGAAAGCCGATAAGTGGTGTATTGGCGAACCGATCCGCAGTTTATCTATGCCTGAAGGAACCCGTATTGCCGCGGTATTCCGTCATCAGGAGCTCTTGCATCCTTCTGGTAGTACCAAGCTTAAAGAGGACGATACCCTTTGTGTGTTTGCGCAAGAGAAAGATTTGAATGCGTTGAGCCTACTGTTTAGTGAAGCGCCAGAAAAAGCGTCACTGAGCCGATTCTTTGGTGATTTCTTTTTGGATATCGAAGCCAAGTTGTCCGATGTTGCGATGATGTATGGTCTTGATTTGGGAGATAATGGACTCGATAAAACACTCAAAAGCTTGGTGGAAGAGCAGTTGGGCTCGACGCCAGTCTTAGGGGACCAATTCGAATGGCAAGGTCTGCACTGGATCATTGCAGACGTAGTCGATCAACAAGTCACCAAGTAGGGTTACGCCTACCGAGTGAGAAAGAAACCGCGGATGAAGAAAACTAAGCTTTAGCTGTTCATTTCAGTCAACATAATGACCGCTTGGGTGCGGTTTTTGACGCCTAACTTGCGGAAAATTGCGGTCATATGGGCTTTGATGGTGGCTTCTGAAACATTGAGTTCATAAGCGATCTGTTTGTTCAGCAAGCCATCGGACAACATGCCTAATACTTTATATTGCTGTGGGGTGAGTGTTGCAATCTTCTCGGCGAGATCATGACAAGCCGCGTTATTAGTTATTAGCCCTTCGGGGAAGTAGGGATCACCGCTAAGCACCTGATTGATCGCATTAACGAGCTCACGCATGTCACTGGACTTCGGAATAAAGCCAAACGCACCATGGCTTTTTACTTGGGTCACGATGGCGGGCTCTTCGCTAGCTGACACCACCACGACGGGTAAATCAGGATACTCAGCACGTAAGTGAATTAAACCTGACATGCCGTTCGCCCCTGGCATCTTGAGATCCAACAACACCAAATCTGGCTCTTCTTCTCTTTCTAGTAAGGCAAGTAGGGCATCAAGTGAATCGCTTCAAGAAGGTTAGCACCACTGACCGCCATATGAACGGATTGGAATAGCGCATTGCGAAAAAGGGGATGATCATCTGCGATGATGATGGTGTAGGTCGAATCCATGACGTTAAACACTTTTGACTATTTCGTTAAATTTATTATTGTCCAGCTTTGCGGTAACGAACAATATTTATTCGCTAAAAGTCTGAACCAAATCGACTTTTATTAGTGATATTGCATATAGTTGATAGGTTCTAGATCAGAAGTGTGCAGTCGATAACGCCAGTGATACGTGATCTCGTCACTGGCGTTTGAATATTAGAACTGGTTAATGTGCTCTAAAAAAGGTTCCGCCTGCATAAAGCCTGTGATGCGTGCGTTTGAAATATGCTCACCGTTACTATTCCAAAATTCGATGGTCGGCAAGCCAAGCACACTCATGCGTTTCAGTAGTTCGATGTCTTGTGGTTCACTTTTTGTCACGTCCGCTTGCAGTAACACAAAGTTTTGCAGTTTCGCCTCTACATCTGGCTGGTGGAAGGTATACTTTTCGAACTCTTTACATGCCACACACCAGTCGGCATAAAAGTCGAGCATGACTGGTTTGCCCGCTTGTTTTGCGAGGGCTAATTGCTGTTCTAGCTCAGAGACGTTTGCAATACGCGTAAAGCTGATTGTCACCGATTGCGATTGGGTTTCGCCGTGACCAAACCAGTCGTTCAGCATGGGCTGAGCGGAAGTCAACAAACCAAGTACCGCAATGATTCCCACCGCACTTTGTTTCCAGCCGCCAAACTCCAGAGTGTTTTTGACATGATATAGCCAACCAAAGGCAGCGATACCCAGAACAGACCAAAGTGTCGTTGACCATATTTCTGGTAAAAGTCGCTCAAGCAAGAAGATTGGCGCCGCGAGTAAAATGAAACCAAACAAGGTCTTAACGCGGTCCATCCATCCACCTGCTTTTGGCAGTAGCTTATTACCAAACACGGCGACTAAAATGAGTGGAATTCCCATCCCCATCGCCAGCGCATACAAAGCAATACCACCAGTAAGCAGATCGCCACTCTGCGCGACATATAACAGGGCACCAGAAAGCGGTGCAGTGGTACATGGAGAACAGACCAGTCCCGAAATTGCACCCATCGCGAAAACACCAGCGCTACTACCGCCTTGCTGTTTATTACTGAGATTGTTCAGCCAAGTTTGTAAGTTTGCGGGCAGTTGCAATGAGTATAAACCAAACATCGACATCGCCAACGCAACGAACATGACACTCAAACCAATCAGAACATAAGGGTGCTGCATGGCCGCTTGAAACTGCATTCCTGCAGACGCAACAACGAGCCCTAATAAGGTGTATGTCAGAGCCATACCTTGTACGTAGACAAGAGACAAGCCGAGCGCACGGCGTTGACTTAATTTTCCGCTGCCCAGCACGATGCTGGTGAGAATAGGATACATTGGTAGAACGCAGGGGGTGAATGCCAGACCAATCCCCAAAGCGAGGAACAGCAATGGTGTCCACCAGTTATCGGCTAAGTTGGCAGCCAGACTGTCTTGTTCTGTGACTGGAACCGAGGTGCGTTTTGAGGATAGTGCACTTTGATTTGATTGTTCGGGACTGCGAGGTTCTGCGTTTGGTTGTGCCGCGCTTGTTGTCGTAGAAGCCGCCTTGACTGCGTTACTATCATTGACTGCGTTACTATCATTTTGAGAGGCGGAAAACGCACTGATTGAGATCTCGCGGGTTTCCGGCGGATAACAGAACCCTGCTTTTGCACACCCTTGGTATTGGACCAATAGACGTGCTCCTTGTTGATAGTTTGACAGCGATACTTCGACAAAAAGGGGGTCTGTATAGATGTTTACCTCACCAAAAAACTCATCGGTATAGGGTTCCCCATCGCGCATCGTGATGTCATCAACTGTAACATGCTCCCCAGTGATAGAAATACGTTCTTGATAGAGGTAGTAGTCAGGTTTCACTTGCCAGTCGATCAGTACACGATTGCCCTGTTGGAAGGAGTTCAACGGGAATGCTTCATCAACCGGAACAAATCGGTCTTTGCTGTCAAAGTTCAACGCGGAATTCGTATTGCCAAAAAGGGCGAACGCCGGCATAGAGATAATGGAAAAACAGAGGATTATGAAGGTAAAGACAAAGCGCATAAAAGACATCACTTGAGTTAATTTTTTTCATCTTAACTCATAAAGACAGAAGAAAGGGGCAAGAAGTTTCGGTGACGTTAAAAAATAATCGATGTTATGAATGATGTGAACCACCGATAAGCGGAGAAACAGAAAAACGTCTCCGCTTATGTTGGAGCTAAGAGTGACCGCTGCATCTAGATGGGCTGTGAGTATCAGGCGAAGCCCAGGCGTGCTTTTACTACTCGTTCACAAGCGTCAATATGGTTGATATCTTTTGGGATCACCAGCACGGTATCATTGCCGCCAACGGTGCCTAAGATTTCTTGGTGTGGGTCAATATCCACCAGACGAGCGACCAACTGCGCGCTGCCCGGATGAGTTTTTACCACTACCATTGCTTGGTTATGGGTTATAAACTCAATTTGTGATGAAATCGATGACTCGACTCGCACTGGCGCTGTCTCTACGGTAATGCAATACACTTTTTTACCACAGGCATTTTGTACCTTTACGACGCCCAACTGGGACAGCAAACGAGAAACCGTGGATTGACTAATGCCTTTAAAGCCTATATCGACCAGCGCTTCGCGCAGCGAGTTTTGGGTAGAAAAGCTTTGCTGTTGCAGCAACTGCTTACAAGCATCAGTTAGCTTTTTGTCTTCTGCGTAATCTACTGTAGTTGGGGCTAGAGTTTCACTCATTGGAACTCCTTAACTTGACGTAACAACAAATCGTCCATGCAACTAAGGCATACAATCTTCCATTATCTGCCTGTTCTACCTCTACAACGTTTTCCCTATTCACCATGGTGCATTAACGAGGGGCATCGCTTGTTTGGCTTTTATTATGAAAAATGAGTCTATCACCAAAAATATCGTCATTTTGTGGTCAAGGTAAAATTGCTGAATAAATCTCTTGTCCGATATCTTATTTTGGTTATGTACTGTTTTTTTGAAGTTAAATTGAAGTTTTGTCCGTAAAGTGTGGTTTATTATTCTTATTGTTGAGATGGGCATTATCTCGCAAATGAGAAGAAATGCCCATTTGATACGCGCTTTATAGTGTTGAGAAAATCTTAGCGAACTTCTGCCATGATCTCGCGTGAGAATACCTTTTCACAGTAATGGCATTTAAGGTGCACATTGTCCTGTTTTTGCTGCACTTTAAACTTACTTTCAACTGGCTCGCCGTGCGAAATACAGTTACTGTTCGGGCACACAAACACACTTTCAATGAACTCAGGCAAAGTGAGATTGAGTTTACTAACGACTTTATACTCTTCGATTTGGTTCACGGTTGCTTTCGGAGCATAAAGTGCCAGTTGGTTTGCTTGCTCTTTCGTCAGATAAATGTTCTCTATCTTTATCAGATCTTTTGCGTCCAGTGCAGATGACGGCAAGTTCAGCCCAATTGTGATGCGTTGGTTGGATTTATGCATTTTAAACAGTTTTAAGATCTTAATCCCGATGTTGGCAGGGATATGGTCAATCACAGAACCGTTGCGAATCGCTTCTACTTGTAGTTGAGTTTCTTTTACCATGATATCTCTCCTGCGAATTAAATGGTTTGGTTAAGAACAAGTGCGAGTAAGGCTTCGCGAGCGTATACGCCGTTTTCGGCTTGCTCGAAGTAGTAAGCGTGTTTGGTCTTATCAACATCGGTGGTGATCTCATCAACACGAGGAAGAGGGTGCAATACTTTCATATTGTCACGAGCGCCTTTCAGTGTGTCGGCAGTTAGGATGAACGCGGATTTAATGTGGGCGTACTCCGATTCGTCAAAACGTTCTTTTTGAACACGCGTCATATAGAGAATGTCGAGTTCTGGAGCGACTTCTTCAATGTTGCTGTGCATACTGAACGTGATTCCCGCGTCTTCCAGTTCTTCACAAATGTAATCAGGCATCGCCAGAGCATCAGGTGCGATAAAGAAGAAACGTACATTGTCGAATTTTGCTAACGCTTGTGTCAGGGAGTGCACGGTTCGGCCGTATTTTAAATCGCCGACAAATGCTACGTTGAGGTTGTCCAACGTGCCTTGCGTTTCGTAAATAGAAAACAGGTCAAGCAACGTTTGTGTTGGGTGTTGGTTCGCGCCGTCGCCGCCGTTGACTATAGGGACGCCGTTGGAAAACTCAGACGCCAATCGAGCCGCCCCTTCTTGAGGATGACGCATCACAAACGCATCCACGTATGATGAAATCACTTGTACTGAGTCAGCCAGTGTTTCCCCTTTTTTCGCCAGTGATGTATTACCACCATTATCAAAACCGATCACCGTGCCGCCTAAACGCTGAACCGCCGTTTCGAAGGAAAGGCGTGTACGTGTCGATGGTTCAAAAAAGCAGCTTGCGACGACTTTGTTTTTTAGCAGTTCAGGGTTTGGTTCGGCTTTTAATCGTGCTGCTGTATCAACGATAAGCTCAAGTTCTTCACGGCTGAGCTCTGGGATGGAAATTATGTGCTTGTTAAATAACGAATGCGCCATGATGGTGTTTCCTCGTCGTAAATGACAGACAAAAAAAAGCCCCCTAAAAATAGGAGGCTTCCAAAAAGATGGTTGGAGAAAATGAAACAGCGAACGTCCCTGAGCCAGGGTGCGAAAAATATTCGCGATGCATAGTCAATGACAATTTCATTTTGCTCTCCAAAGATAAATTGCGAAGGATTATACGGACAAAATAACGCCTTGCAAGGGTTTGTTCAAAGTATCCAAAAAATGGATTTTTATGCGAAGATGGCGTTTTTTGTCTTCTTTTTTGCGGACGTTGTAAACACTTGGCTGGTGGCGATACCGCGGCCGTTTGGGATGCTTTTGGATGAAAAAAATGCGGGTTTTATTCAGAGAGTTTCGAGGATCTCTCTTCCTGCAACCCGCATTCCCTGCAGAACCTATCGCGAGGTTTTCATTGCTCACTCAGAGTTCGAATGTCAGATTCGATTAGTCTCCTAGTGTCGCTACCATGATTGCTTTGATGGTGTGCATGCGGTTTTCTGCTTCATCGAAGACGATAGAGTGTTTAGACTCGACCACTTCATCCGTCACTTCGACACCATCTTTTAGTTGTGGGTATTCTTGTGCAAGTTGCTTACCAACCGTAGTGTCTTCACCATGGAAAGCAGGTAGACAATGCATGAATTTTACATGCGGGTTACCGGTTGCTTTTAGCATGTCCATGTTGACTTGGTAAGGCATCATCAGGTTGATACGCTCTGCCCATGCTTCTTTTGCTTCGCCCATGGATACCCAAACATCGGTGTAAAGGTAGTCACAACCTTGAATGCCTTCTTGCACGTCTTCGGTCAGGGTGATTTTTGCACCGGTTTCTTCGGCAATATCCAGACATTGTGCGACAAGAGACTCTTCTGGCCAGAAGGATTTTGGCGCAACAAGGCGAATGTCCATGCCCATTTTCGCAGCTCCCACCATGAGTGAGTTACCCATATTGTTGCGTGCATCACCTAGGTAAGCGAACTTCATTTCATGCAGTTGTTTACCACGGCCGTGCTCCATCATAGTAAGGAAATCCGCCAAGATTTGCGTTGGGTGGAATTCATCAGTTAGACCGTTCCAAACAGGCACGCCAGCGTATGCGCCAAGCTCTTCAACGATCTCTTGACCAAAACCTCGATACTCAATGCCATCGTACATGCGACCTAGAACGCGAGCGGTGTCTTTCATTGACTCTTTGTGACCAATTTGAGAGCCTGATGGGCCTAAGTAAGAAACTTGAGCACCTTGGTCAAACGCGGCAACTTCAAATGCGCAGCGAGTACGAGTTGAGGTTTTCTCGAAAATCAGAGCAATGTTTTTGCCTTTTAGGCGAGGTTGCTCATAACCATTGTATTTCGCTTTTTTCAGTTCCACTGAAAGATCAAGCAAGTGTTGAATTTCACGTGGAGTAAAGTCTAATAGTTTTAGGAAGTTGCGGTTACGTAGATTGAAAGCCATGATGTTTTCCTTCTTATCGTTTAGCGCTTTCCTGAGTGCAGGGTAAACTGATTTCAAAGTAAATCAGCAAGAAAGCGCATGAAATTAGTCAGTGATTTGGTTTGGTTATGTCCGTTATCAGGCATAACCTGAATATTGATGTTCGTCTTTAAGCTTGCTGTTCGCTTCTAAGCTTGTTGTTAGTCTTTAAGGATGTTGGTGCCTGCTGTGCCGCGTAGGATCTGCAAGCCGTCTTCTAGAGAGCCAATGCCAACCACTTTTCCACCTTGTTTGATGAACTCGCATGACGCTTCGATTTTTGGTCCCATCGAACCTTCGTCAAATTGGTATTGTGCGAGCTCCGACGGCGTTGTACTGCGCAGTGCATGTTGAGTCGGTTGACCCCAGTCTAAGTAAACCGCATCCGCGTCTGTCAGGATAAGCAGTGCTTCGGCATCGATTTGTTTGGCTAGGAACGCCGCTGACATGTCTTTGTCGATCACGGCTTCTACACCCACTAGCTTGCCATTTTCACGCTTGACGGGAATGCCGCCACCGCCCGTACAAATCACCAAGTGACCTTCGTCGATGAGCTTAGTGATGGCTTCATGCTCGATGATGCCTGTTGGTTGTGGACTAGGCACAACGCGACGGAAGTGCTTGCCATCTGGTTTAATGACCCAATGGTATTTTTCAGCCATTTCACGTGCTTCTGCTTCTTCGTACACCGGACCAATGGGTTTGGTTGGGTCGATAAATGCAGGGTCTTTTGGATCGACCGTCATTTGTGTCAGCATGCAAGTCACGTTGACATTCGGTAACTGGTTTTTGAACTCTTGCATTAGCATGTAACCGATCATGCCTTGCGTTTCGCTACCTAGAACGTCCAATGGGTATGGTGCGACTTTTTTGTACTCTAAACCTTGCAAGGCAAGAAGGCCGACTTGTGGACCGTTACCGTGAACCAAAACCACGTTGTACTCTTGTGCGATCTCGGAAATGGTTTTGACAGCAACTTCAATATTTTGGCGTTGAACGTCCGCTTCTAATGGCTGACCGCGACGAAGTAGGGCATTTCCACCAAGTGCTACGACTACTGTTTGTTTTTTCATTATTCTTATCTCTCAGCTGGGAGGCAGAAGTCTCAGGCACTTCTGCCTCTGTTCGTCACAATTTAGATACCATCACGTTCAATTGGGCAGCTCATACAGCGCGCACCACCACGACCACGACCAAGCTCATCACCAGGAATTGGCAGTACCGTAATACCGGCTTTGTCGTATTTTTCGTTGGTGTACGTGTTACCTTCATAACCGATAACGACACCTGGTTTTACAGTGAGAACGTTGTTGGCATCATTCCACTGCTCACGCTCGGCATGGAAGTTATCACCACCGGTTGTGATGAGGTTGAGCTGGTCGACGCCTAGTGCTTTTTCGATTGCGTGAACAAAGTAGCCTTCTTCTTTTACGTTGACCGCGCCAGAGTTATCACCAGTTAGGCTCCAGCATTTCACGTCTTTACGCACCACTTCAGGGTAAACCGAGAAGGTATCTTCACGCATGTGAGTCATTACGGTATCCAAGTGCATGCATGAGCGGTGTTTTGGTAGCTCCATGGCAATCACTTGTTTTGCTTGACCATGTTTGAATAGGTTCGATGCTAGATGTTCCACACCTTGAGCCGTCGTACGTTCAGACATACCGATAAGCACCGCGCCTTTACCAATAACCAGTACATCGCCGCCTTCAATGGTGGAGTTGTCGTAGTTAATGTTTTCGTCATTGCCAAAGTACTTGACGAAGTCTTGGCCTGCGAAAGTTGGGTGCCAGCGGTAGATGGCGCGAACGTGGTTGGTTTCACGTTGACGAGCGGGTTTCGCCATTGGGTTGATAGACACGCCACCGTAAACCCAGCAAGAAGTATCACGTGTAAATAGGTGGTTAGGGAGCGGCTCAATAATGAAGTCGCATGGTGAGTGCATGCCTTGCATCATTGAAGAGGATTGCATTGGCATTTCGCCAAATGCAAGACCACCGGTTAGGATTTTGGCTAACTCAAGATTTGGTAAATCGCCTAAGTAGCAACGCACGTCATTGGCGAACGTTTTGCCTAAACGATATTCCGAAACTTGAGTATTCAGCAGCCAATCTTTTGCTTCTGGAACCGCAAGCGTATCAGCTAGCAAATCTGTGAGAAGCAGCACTTCGACACCTTGGTCACGTAGAGTTTGAGTGAACACGTCGTGTTCTTTACCTGCACGCTCTACCGCAAGCACGTCATCAAAGAGTAATTCGTGACAGTTTGAAGGAGTTAGGTGAGTGAGAGCGCGTCTTGGACGATGAACGAGAACGCGACGTAATTGACCGATTTCAGAACCTACATATAAGTTACTCATGATCATATCTCTCTATATTTTTCTATTAGTTTTAAAATAAACTAATAATTAATTTTAAGGGAACAGGAGGTGAATTAAATAAGTTAATTCGTTTCGTTGAAATTAATATTACGCCTATTTAGAGAGGAAACTCTGAGGTCAGTCACACTTCATTTTTTATGCTCAAAGCCAGTGTTTTCAAGGGTTTTAACAATATCTATTCACTTGTTGATCTCTTGTGAATTTTCTAAAAATCTGAATATTTGGGAATATTATTCAGAAAATAGACTTATGTTATGGATAAAGTGAAACTAGCAGGAAGTCTATGCATTGTAATTATATTGATATGAAGGTCAAATAGTTGGACTTATGCATTCGTATTATCTAGATAATTTATTTTACACCTCGATTTAATAAATCAATAACAAAGTTTTTGATAATAAATGAAACTTGGATCACATTATTTACCATTGTTTGAATTAAAAAAAAAGATGAACGATTTAACATGTTTTTGTACTAAAGTGTCTTAAATTTAATAATTGTTTGTTCAGGAACTTGGTGTTGATTGTATACTCAAGTAACTTCCCGTTATTTATCTCAACCTGAACTCGTTGATACAGAACTGAATCCTGCACCTTGAGATCACTTGAGTATATTGTCAGTATTTAAAAGGTTTTTATTATCAATAGAAAAATGTGTTTTGGATTAAGTTAATAGCAAAATGAACTTAGGATGTTTATTTATTCAACCGACTTACCTCTCTGCTGATAACCTCTAGGGGCGACTCTGAATCATCAGTTAGAGTCCTCAAATAGTGAGCATTGGCGATTGCTCTAGTGGGAGAATCTAAGGCGGTTGGTATTGCTGTGGAGATAGGTATTGAAGCGTCAAAATTGATCGACAATGACAGCAAAATAAAAAAGCCGCACAAGGCGGCTTTTGAAAGGAAAGGGTGTACGGTGACAAATATTACAGTAGAGCACCTACGCTGAGTACAGCGACACAGAACAGTAATAGAATGCCAAGTAATGGTGCGACCCATTTTACGTAGCGTACATAAGGAACCCGTGCGATAGCGAGACCACCCATGACCACGGCAGACGTTGGTGTCACTAAGTTAACCAACCCAGAAGCGGATTGATACGCGGTGACAACAAGGTCACGACCAACACCAGCAAAGTCAGCTAGAGGCGCCATGATTGGCATGGTCAATACCGCTAAACCGGAGCTTGAAGGGACTAGGAATGACAGTAAAACCTCAAGTAAAAACATAACGTTAATGAATATTATTGAGGATAGTCCTGTCACCATTTGCTCAGCGGAAAACAGAATGGTATCGGTGATCATACCGCGATCCATCACCACTACGATACCTCGCGCGATACCAATGATCAGGGCGACGCCAAGTAGGTCGCGAGCACCATCAATAAAGCTTGAAGTAAACTCTTCTTCACTCATTCGAGCCACGAAACCAATGATAATAGTTGATGCTAAGAACATGGCAGAGATCTCCGCCATCCACCAGCCCGCTACGGAGACACCGTAAATCATCACACCGAAAGAAGCGGCAAAGATAGCTAAAATCAGCTTGCGAGTCCCTGTGAACTCAAGCTTTTCACCCGTTTGGTTGCCCAAAAAGTGCGCTTTGTTTTCTTCGTATTTGTCGTAAACGATAGATTTAGTTTGGTCTTTGCGCACCATGCGAGCATAACGCATCACATAAGCTACACAGATAACCCAGCCAATAAGCAGAGCCACAACACGTAACACGATACCATCAGTGAATGGAATCCCCGCTGCGTTTGCCGCAATGACGGTAGCAAATGGGTTGATAGTTGAGCCTAGAGTACCGATACCGGCACCAAGCAATACTGTTGCTGCTGCGACTAATGGGTCAAAGCGCGCTGCCATCATCACAGGGACAAGTAAGGTGTAGAATGGGAGAGATTCTTCCGCCATACCATAAACCGTCCCCCCTGCGGCAAAGAGGGCCATTAGGATCGGAATCATCATTTCCTCACGCCCTTCCAATCGATGGGTAACTCGCTCGATACCCGCATCAATCGCTCCTGTTTTGGTGACCAAGCCAAGGAAGCCGCCAATCACTAGGATAAACAAGGAAACGTCGATAGCGGCTGCTTCGTAACTGTTGTGGTCATAGAAACCGTCGATAGGTGCAAGCAGTACATCAACAATGCCTTGAGGATTGCCTTCAACAGAGTGGTAAGTACCCGTAACAGGGACCTCGCGGCCTAAGTCTGGGTTCATTTCACGATCGTATTGACCCGCAGGAACAATCCATGTCAATAACGCAACCATTGCGATAAGAATGAATAAAATGGTGTAAGCAGATGGAAACTTAAAATTGGCAAAGAAGCCGCTTTTCTTTTCTTCATGAGGTACAGTTTGTGCAGTCATAGTGCTCTCCTTACTTTTATTTATTCATTAATAAATAAAAGTTAATCAGGGACTAATAATATTAATTAAGTTATTGGATTAAATTGAGTGTTTTATTTGTTTTTGTTTCTGTTATTTATCTCTATTTTAAATTTATAAACAACATCGGACTTTGGGGATCTTCACAAAATGAGTGGACTTATTATTGGTGATGAATATGTCGGAATAGCGTCGAGGTTATTTGGTTGGTAATAGCGGATTTCTATGCTTTTCTTATTTTTGAGTGTTAACCAGTAACGGCTCTTACTTATCATTTGAATAAAATCATGGAATTTTATTCATTCCGCTCGATTTTAATGCAAGATTGATTTTCTAACTTAATATTGATGTAAATCAAAAACGTGTTTTTAGTTTTCTTGAGCAAATAAAAAAAGAGAGCCTAAGCTCTCTTCTCGTAGACATGCCATTGCCATATTTAGTGGATCAATACTCCACCAAATGCGAAGCCGAGTGCCACGGCAGAAGTAATGGTCGCAACTCCTGGTAAGAAGAACGGGTGATTAAATACATACTTACCAATACGTGTTGAACCAGTATCGTCCATTTCGACTGCGGCCAACAGCGTTGGGTAGGTTGGTAATACGAACAAAGCGCTGACAGCAGCAAAAGATGCCACCGCGGTCAGTGGCGCTACGCCAATCGCTAAAGCGGCGGGCATTAATGCAACGGTTGTCGCACCTTGAGAGTAAAGCAGCATTGATGCAAAGAACAGCACCATTGCCAGCATCCAAGGGTAGTCAGCCAGTAGTGCTCCAGCCATCTCTTTGATGCCGTCAACGTGTGCGTTTACAAACGTTGAGCCTAACCAGGCAACTCCCAGTACACACACACAAGCCGTCATACCTGAACGGAATGTGGCAGCGCTAGGAATTTTGTCAGCATCAATCTTACAGCTCATGACGATTGCCGCCGCCGCCGCCAGCATCACGGTCATGATCGCTTCATTTCGGCCGAGAGCTGGGTTCTCAATCAGTCCTACCGAACCAGAAATCGCCGCTGCGTAACACACCACAAAGGCAATCGCGCCCAAGAAGATAAAGGTTGCTTTTTTCGCGGTTGGCAGGATATCACGTTGCTTATCGGTATTTAGCTTAATCAATCCTTTTTCTAAACGCTGTTGGTATTCCGGATCGTCTTTTAACTCTTTGCCCATAAAGTTCGCCACAAATGCGCCGACCATACAAGCAATAAAGGTGGTTGGGATACACACTGCCAGTAAGGTTAAATAATCTACTCCAAATGGCGCCAGCATGGCAGCAAAGGCAACCACAGCTGCTGAAATTGGCGATGCTGTAATCGCAATTTGTGATGCCACAACAGCGATAGACAATGGACGTGAAGGACGAACACCTTGGCCCTTTGCCACCTCAGCAATGACGGGCAAAGTGGAAAATGCAGTATGTCCGGTGCCTGCCATTAATGTCATGAAGAAGGTCACGATAGGAGCGTAAAAAGTGATGCGCTCAGGGTGCTTACGTAAAAAGTTTTCCGCGACTTGTACCATCCAGTCCAATCCTCCAGCGACCTGCATTGCTGCAATCGCGGTGATCACGGACATGATGATCAAAATCACATCAACTGGAATGTAAGTTTGGCTTGTGGGTACTCCTAATACTAAAGATAGGGCGATGACACCTGCGCCACCAGCGAGACCAATACCGATGCCACCGATTCTTGCTCCCAAGTAAATGAAGAGCAGAACAACAAATAGTTCGACGACCACCATGATTATTACCTCTTTTGATTATTTATAGATATATGATTATTTTTATATACAGCCATAGAAATATGAGCCGACAATTTGAAGCTCAAAAGGAATGTTTTAATTGAAAAAGGGGCCAAATGGCCCCTTGTTAAGCAAGTTGGTTATTCGTAACGTTTTGCTTTATAGGTTGGATGCATGAAGTTTTCTACGGACAAGATTTCGTCGAGCTCTTCAGCGGTCAGCAAACCACGTTCGAGAACAACTTCACGTACGCTCTTACCTGTTTCAGCACACACTTTACCCACGATGTCACCCTCGTGATGACCAATGTATGGATTAAGGTAAGTAACGATACCGATAGAGTTGTAAACGTAGTTCTCACAAACTTCTTTGTTTACTGTGATGCCATCAATACACTTATCACGCAGATTGACACACGCATTTTGCAGTAAAGAGATGGACTCGAATATGCTTTGCGCAATCACCGGTTCCATCACGTTTAGCTGGAGCTGACCGCCTTCTGCCGCGAATGATACCGTGTTGTCGTTACCTAGCACTTTGAAGCACACTTGGTTGACGACTTCAGGGATTACTGGGTTAACTTTTGCCGGCATGATTGATGAGCCAGCTTGCATCTCTGGTAGGTTCAATTCGTTGAGGCCAGCACGTGGGCCAGAAGAAAGTAAACGTAGGTCGTTACAGATTTTCGACAATTTCACCGCAAGGCGTTTTAACGCACCGTGTGTCATCACGTAGGCACCACAGTCAGAAGTGGCTTCGATGAGATCTTCAGCTGCGACCACATCCAGACCCGTAACCTCAGCAAGATGTTTTACAGAAAGCGCTTGGTACCCCGTTGGTGTATTCAGACCAGTACCGATTGCAGTTGCGCCCAAGTTGATCTCTAGTAGCAGTTTCGATGTGTACTCTAGGGCACGAATTTCTTCATTTAATGTCACCGCCCAAGCGTGGAACTCTTGTCCCACGGTCATTGGAACTGCGTCTTGTAGCTGGGTACGACCCATTTTTAATACATCTTTGAATTCAACGGCTTTGAGCTCAAAAGCGCCTTTCAGATACTCAATGGCTTCAATGAGCTTACTTACACTGTTGTATACCGCGATACGGAAACCCGTTGGGTATGCACAGTTCGTAGATTGGCTTTTATTAACGTGGTCATTTGGGTTAATGAATTCGTACTGGCCTTTCTCTTTGCCCATTAGTTCAAGGGCAAGGTTGGCAATGACTTCATTGGTATTCATATTTACCGAAGTGCCTGCACCACCTTGGAATACGTCAGATGGGAACTGATCCATGCATTTGCCAGTATTTAGGATGACATCACACGCTTGGATGATGTAGTTCGCCACATCTTTGGGAATAGCGCCTAACTCTTTGTTTGCCAAAGCGGCTGCTTTTTTTGTCATGATCATACCGCGAACAAATTCCGGTACGTCTGAGATGGTGACATTTGATATGTTAAAGTTTTCGATTGCGCGCAGAGTATGAATACCGTAGTACGCATCGGCCGGGACATGACGTTGACCTAATAGATCTTCTTCAATACGAGTGGCTGGGGCGACGGCCTTTGGTGCATCAGAGAGGGTAGCCATAGTAGGATCCTTAGATGATAGTTCTAATATAAATTCGTTTATTAGCCACTTCTGTATTTAAGAATCCATTCATCAGAATTTGGGGCTGGAAAATCCGTCCTGACTTAAGCGCTAATCATACTTCACCCTATTTTTAAAAACAGTAACTAGCTCACCTTTTTCACTTTTATTTCGTCAAGAGTTTGCAAAGTGTGAATAGGTTATGAATAGGCGCATGGGTGCATGCTCTAATGAGGTACTTGTCATGCCATCAATGTTTTATTTTTGAGAAAATTCATCGGTCGGTCGAGTCATAAAATGAGACGTGTTTGAATGAAGAAAGGGAGGTTGAACACGACTTTTTACAACGATTCGTTTGAGCTTAGTGAGCGTTTACCATTACACTGAAATTAAACAAAGGAGGGCGTGTGTTTCCTATCTTATTATTGGCGTTTATCTTCGTTCCGATCATTGAAATCGGCTTATTTATCCAGGTGGGTGGTTTTTTAGGCCTATGGACGACCATTGCTCTGGTGCTGGTGACAGCTGTGGTAGGGGCATCTTTGGTGCGTAGCCAAGGTATTCAAACGTTGCTTTCCGTTCAGGGGCGTCTGGAAAAAGGTGAGATCCCGGCTCAGCAGATTTTTGAGGGGGTTATGCTGGCGGTCGCTGGTGTGCTACTGCTTACTCCAGGATTTATGACAGACGCGCTGGGTATGCTGGTGCTATTACCTGCGCCACGTGCGGCCATTGCTAAATATTTAATGAGTAAAATGGTGGTAAAAACGGTTCAAGGTGGTGGCTTTCACGGCGGGTTTTCTAATCAAGGACCGTTTGAGGAGGATCCATTTCGTCGCGGTCCGTTTAACTCGGACTCTGATAATGGCAATACGTTCGAAGGAGAATACGAGCGTAAAGATAAAGATAAAGATAAAGACAACGATGACCACAATAAGCTGCATTGAGGGCTATTCAGTGGTTTCGGTTTAACGAAAAAGAGCGCAAAAGCGCTCTTTTTATATTCCAGGGGCTGTTTTTCGCGGTTAACCACAACGGGCTGATGCACTACACCGCGCCGTCAAAACCCATTTGACGCCACGCTTCAAAAGCGATGATGGCGACGGCATTCGATAGGTTTAGACTACGCGCATCTGGCATCATTGGAATGCGAATCCGTTGCTCCATTGGCAGACTATCAATGAGCTCAGCGGGCAAGCCTCGCGTTTCTGGCCCAAACAATAGCACATCGCCAGCTTGATATTGTGCGTCCACATGGTGACCTGTCGTCTTGGTGGTGCAAGCAAACAGACGGTAGTGACCTTGTTTCTCTTTTTCCAAATACTCTACAAATGCCTGAAAATCTTTATGACGTGTCACTCGAGCTAAATCATGGTAGTCCAGTCCTGCACGGCGAACTTTCTTCTCTTCCAAATCAAAACCTAATGGCTCAATAAGATGAAGATTGGCACCGCAGTTGGCGCACAGTCGAATGATGTTGCCGGTATTCGGCGCAATTTCTGGTTCGTATAAAGCGATATCAAACATGGTATTGAAATAGAGTTGGTCAAAAGATAGGGGCAGTATATACCCAAGTGGATCCACTTGGGTATAAAAGAGGGGTTAAGTATTTAACAGACCCTTGGTGTAAGCACGCGAGCATAGTCTTCTTCAACGGTGCGCCAGTTCACGGTGTCAACCAGGCGTCGATATACTCAGGTCGACACTTTTGATAACTGATGTAGTAAGCGTGCTCCCACACATCGAATGCAAGGCTGAGTTTACTGCGGATCTCTTCTATTAATACTGAGAACCATTTTAAAGGGTGTTTTTGTCGGATTATTTGCCTGCTTTGACTAGTGGTAGAGCAATCGCGATGCGCAGTCCACCTAACGGGCTTCGGCTGGCTTTGATGGTGCCACTATGCTGACGGACGGCACTTTCGGTGATTGTTAACCCTAGCCCGGCACCACCAGAGTGTCGATCACGTGCGGTGGAGACTCGGTAAAATGGGCGGAATATCGCTTCCAGTTCACTATCTGGAACTCCTTCGCCATTATCGTCGACCGTGATGTATAAGGTGTTGCCTTGTGTTTTGATCGCCACTTCCACTTCATCCTTGCCATAATAAATAGCATTACGAATGATGTTTTCGACTGCGCTCATGAGCAATTTGGGATTACCCGAAATGCTGCCCTTGGGCAGAGTGGAATAGCGCAATTGTTTACCCATCTGTTCCGCTTCAAATTGGCTGTCTTTAATGATCTCTTCCCACAGGCTTTGAATTGGCTGGGTTTCTCGAGTCATATGGCTATTGGCTTGCATTCGAGAGAGTGCAAGCAGTTCACTGATCATTTGTTCAAGTCGTTGTGATTCTGTATCAATTCGTGCGAGTTCAGGACTTTCGCCTTGCTTACGTGTGGCTAAGGCGCTCGCCATCCTTAAGCGTGTCAGTGGAGAGCGTAACTCATGAGAAATGTCGGAAAGCAGACGCTGCTGACCGGAAATGATCTGATTCACCGCTTCGACCATTTGGTTAAAGCTGCTACCTGCTTGACGAAACTCTGTCGTGCCTTTTTCCAAATTGGGGTCGGTTACAAATTCTCCCTTGGCGACACGCTGAGCGGCCGCTTCTAGCCGACGAGCAGGCAGGCTTAATGCCCAAGCTAACCATAACAGTAATGGTGTACTGACCAACATCACAGCTAGCAACAACTGCACGGGGTGATCGAAAAGTTGCAATAGAAAAGGGGGCGGTTGGTTCCATTTAAATCCGACGTACATCAAGATGTCGGTACCAGCTAAGGTAATAGGTACTGGGCCTGCAATCATGTACCGACCATAGAGCTTTTGTTTTGGTTGTTGATTATCTTCGATGATAGAGACAAAGTTTTGCATCGCCCTAAGGTGGAAATTTTTACGATTGTCCGTGGTTAACACTTTGCCATCATAATCAGAAAAAAATATCCGTGGACGCGGGTCGTGTTTGTGTTCTCGGCGCCCTTCGATACTCAACAAAATGTGTTCAAGGTTGGTCTGTTGCTGGTACTCTTTTTGAACGTCATCACGCAGTTGAAGAATACGTTGGTAAGGCCCATCCGGAATGTTGTGCGCTTTACGTGGGTCCAAATGGGGCAAAGATAATACCGCGATCAGCACCAGTAGCATGGTGAACCAAAAAATGGCAAAAATACGTCCGTACAAGGTGTTGACGTTGGGCAGTTTAAAACGAGACAGGGGCATTAGTCCTCCTCAAGCAGCATGTAGCCGCGTCCGCGTAAGGTTTTGATGCGCGGCTTTCCATTCTTTTGATCGGGGAGCTTTTTACGTAAATTCGAAACATGCATATCGATAGCGCGATCAAACGCCGCTAACCGCTTGCCAAGCACATCTAAACTCAGAGTTTCTTTGGTGAGTATTTGGCCCGGATGTTGGACAAAATGCGCCAACAAAGCGAACTCTGTTGCGGTTAGGTCGAGCAGTTCTTGATCGCAGTACGCCTCTTGTTTACCCGGGTAGAGGTGCAGCTCTTGGTACTCAATACAGTCGCTGGTTTTGCTGTCTTTACCGGTTGTGTTGGTACGACGCAAGATAGCTCGAATACGGGCGAGTAATTCACGGTCACTGAAAGGCTTGGGTAAGTAATCATCGGCGCCCAGCTCTAAGCCAATCACGCGGTCGATCTCTTCCCCCTTAGCGGTGAGCATTAATACTGGTGTTTCCCAATGTTCACGCAAGCGTTTTAGCGTTTCCATCCCGTTCAGTTTGGGCATCATGACATCCAGTAAAATCAAGTCAATATCGCTATTCAGTACCGCTAAACCGGCCTCGCCATCATTGGCTTCACTGACTTGGAACCCTTCGAAGCTCAGCACTTCTTTAAGTAAACTGGTTAGCTCTACATCGTCATCAATCAAAAGAATATGTGCCATTAGGGGACCCTGTCATCATTTATCTACTGACCTTATATTACCTTGGAATTGAGGGCAGCGAAGCGTGCCAATCTCACTCTTTACGATTCTTTACGCTGCCTATACGCCACTTTACCTAACAAGTCTTATTCTAAACTCAAGCACTGGGAGAACAGCCCAGAAGCAAGCCTAACTTGTGTAAGGAATGAATTATGAAATCGACCAAGAAACTTCTATTAGCTGCCGTTGTTCTACCACTTACTTTGGGTACTGCAAGTGTATTTGCCTACGGCGGTAAAGATCACCATAAAGGCCCACGTGACGAGTGTGGCCCAGGTATGGAGCGTGGCATTATGCGTCAGTTGGATTTGACGGATGCGCAAAGAGATCAGCTACAATCGCTGCGTGATACAAACCGGGCCGAGCGAAAAGGAAAAAATTCAGCAGACCGTGAAACGCGTAGAGCAGAGCGTCAGGCGTTCCATGCAAAAATGCAATCACTGTTACTAGCGGACAACTTTGATGAAGCACAAGCGACTGCTTTGGCAAAAGAAATGGTAGAAAAACAGACTGAACATCGAGTCAGAATGTTGGAAAAAAGACATCAAATGCTTAGCGTTCTGACTCCGGAACAAAAAGCAGAATTTGTTAAACTGCAAAATGAGCGTAGGCAAGAATGCGGTGAGAAAATGCAAAAACGTATGGAAAAACGTCAAGCGAACTAGCGATATAAGCGATGACGTGAATAGGTAAGATTGAGAGGCAGCTTGTTAGGCTGCCTTTTTTTGATCTGGTTATTTCATACTCATTCTCTCGTTTACAAGGTATACTCGAAACATGGTTTAAGTTAACTCTTTGATTATGAAACACCAATATACGCGATTAGTCACGACAGCCGCATGGATGGCGACGATTGTGGCGACATTACTCCTGATTGTGAAAGTCATTGTTTGGTGGCTAACAGGATCGGTCAGTCTACTGGCTTCCCTCATTGACTCAATGCTTGATATAGCAGCCTCTGTGGTCAATTTGTTTGTGGTTCGTTATGCATTACAACCTGCGGATAGGGAGCATACTTTTGGTCATGGTAAGGCCGAATCATTGGCCGCCCTTGCTCAAGCCATGTTCATCTCCGGCTCCGCTGTCTTTTTGATCCTCAATGGGGTCGATCGTTTTTTCCGACCTCATGAATTGCAGGCTCCGGAGTTAGGCGTTTATGTCTCTTTGTTCGCGATGATCTTGACCTTTGGTCTGGTGCTGTTCCAAAAACACGTGGTACGTGTGACCGGAAGCCAGGCCATTGCTGCAGACTCTTTGCATTATCAAACCGATCTGTATATGAATGCCGCGATTATGGTTGCACTCGGTCTGAGCTATTTTGGGGTCAAGCAGGCCGATGCCGTGTTTGCGATTGGTATCGGAATCTTTATTCTTTTTAGCGCATATAAAATGGTGCGTAAGGCAACTCAGACCTTACTTGATAGAAAGCTACCCGATACCGAGTTAGAGCAAATTCGTACTGAGTGCTTGAGCGTAGAGGGCGTGCTTGGCGTACACCAGTTGCGCACAAGAATGTCAGGACCGACCCGCTTTATTCAGCTGCACTTGGAGTTGGATGATAACTTACGTTTAATTGAAGCACATCGGATTGCTGATAAAGTCGAAGATAGTTTATTAGCATTATTTCCGGAAGCGGACATACTGATTCATCAGGATCCATTTTCGGTGATATTAGGTCCAGAGAGAGAGCAGAAAGTCCAAGATTGGTAAATGTTAACGAATGCAGCCTGGTGGGTGAAAATCCGCTATTGATTGGCTATCTTGGTATCTATTGACTATCTTTCCATCAATGCTTTATAAGAATCGTGATACTGATGTGAATCAACGAAGTTGTTGAGATAACCTGTAATATCCCACATATTCTCGCAGGACCAAGCATCGAGACGTTGCTTGGCTATCAAAGTTACAAAAGTAGAAAAGTTACATAAATATGTGCGTTTTCATTGGTATTCCTACAGAGGAAATGTAACATAACGCACAGTTCTGGATTATGCAGGTTGCTTGTTAACAAGGGGCCTTGAAGAAAATTATACAAATTATTGCCAAAGATCGAGGGTGAGCATGATTAAGAAGATCGGTGTTTTAACAAGTGGTGGTGATGCACCTGGTATGAACGCTGCAGTTCGTGGTGTGGTTCGCACAGCACTGTCTGAAGGATTGGAAGTTTTCGGTGTATACGATGGCTACTTAGGTCTTTACGAAGATCGTATCCAAAAGCTGGATCGTTCTAGCGTTTCGGACGTGATCAATAAAGGTGGTACTTTCCTAGGCTCTGCACGTTTCCCTGAGTTTAAAGAAGTAGCGGTGCGTGAAAAAGCGATTGAGAACTTGAAAAAACACGGTATCGATGCACTCGTTGTTATCGGTGGTGACGGTTCTTACATGGGCGCGAAGAAACTGACCGAAATGGGTTACCCATGTGTCGGCCTACCGGGTACAATCGACAACGACATTGCGGGTACGGATTACACTATCGGTTACCTAACCGCACTTAATACGGTGATTGATGCGATTGACCGCCTGCGTGATACCTCTTCATCTCACCAGCGTATTTCTATTGTTGAAATCATGGGTCGTCACTGTGGTGACCTAACACTAATGTCTGCTATCGCTGGTGGTTGTGAGTACATTATCACGCCAGAAACAGGTCTTGATAAAGAGAAGCTGATTAGCAACATCCAAGACGGCATATCAAAAGGTAAGAAGCATGCGATCATCGCTCTGACAGAACTGATGATGGATGCGAATGAACTAGCTAAAGACATTGAAGAAGCGACGGGTCGTGAAACGCGTGCTACGGTACTTGGTCACATCCAACGTGGTGGTCGTCCGACTGCGTTTGACCGTGTACTCGCTTCTCGTATGGGTAACTACGCGGTTCATCTGTTGAAAGATGGTCACGGCGGTCGTTGTGTGGGTATCATGAAAGAGCAACTGGTTCATCACGATATTATTGATGCGATTGAAAATATGAAGCGTCCAGTGCGTAACGACCTTTACAAAGTTGCAGAAGAGTTATTCTAAGCAGTCGATTCGCTTTGTATTGAACTCAATTATTGAATGCCGTTTGCTTAATCGCAAACGGCATTTTTTGTTGTATTGAGTTAGGGGTTACGGATGACAGATTACGGACCTTCTTTCAACACCAACTTCCTCTCACGAAGCGCAAACAAGTAGCCCAGTAGCCCACCAAGAATATTGCCAAGCGCAATGCCGATAAATAGCCCTTCCACCCCATAGACACGACTGCCCACAAGCCGCCGGCAGGGTGAAGACAAACAATCGCATAAAGCTCCATCGAAAGGCGTGCAACGGCTTATGCATGGCATTCAACCCGCTGACTAGCATCATCACAATACCTTGAAAGCCATAGCTAAACGGGACCACCAGAAGGTAATGCCACAGCAGATTTTTAACCGTTTCCTCTTGTGAGAACAATGCGGCGAGAGGAATGCTTAATGGCACCATAGCCAAGAAAATGAAGCCTTGAAATACCACAGAAAAGCGCATGCTGATGAACAGCCCTGAAAATGCGCGTTGTGGATTGTTGGCACCCAGGTTTTGCGCCATAAATGGGGTTAACGCTGAGGTGAGTGACATCAAGACGAGAATCAATATAGATTCAATGCGTTGAGCTGCGCCATATGCGGCAACGGCAGCTGTACCGTGACTGGATAGCAACATCATTAATATTGCGCCGGATAAGGGATTCATTGCAGTCGACAAGGCGGCTGGCGTGCCAATTTTCAACGTTTGTTGCCAATCTTGCTTCACAAACGCCCATTGCGGTTTCGCTAATAACTTTTCTCTTTTGACCAACACGTAAAGTGAACCGACCAAGCACCTAGCCAACTGAATGCACTGGCGATAGCCGCCCCTTGAATACCAAGTTCTGGGAAGGGGCCAAGCCCAAAGATCAGTAGCGGGTCCAGCATGCCATTGATCAAACCCGCGAGCATCATGATTTTTGCTGGGGTTTTGGTGTCTCCAGTCGCACGAATGGCACTGTTGCCAGCCATCGGGATGACAAGTAATGGAATGGTTAAATACCACACTTGCATATATTGTTCGATGAGTGGGATCAGTGGGTCTGTCGCGCCTAAAAAACCGAATAAGGGAGCAATGGTGAAATACCCTGTGGAAGAGGCGATGGTGACTAACGCCAATGCCAACAGTAAACCGTGCGTGCTAAAACGTGCCGCTTGTGGGGCATGACCTTGGCCCAGTAGACGACCGATGTTGGTCGACAGTCCCATGCCGATTCCCATCGTAATGCAATTGACTGCAAAGGTAACCGGAAAGGTGTAACTGATGGCGGCCAGAGAATCGGTCCCCAGTAAGGAGATAAAGAACGTATCGACTAAGTTAAACATCAAGATAGCGATCATGCCCATCGTCATCGGCACCGTCATCTTACGCAGTGTTTCAGGAATAGGGGCGGTCAGTAAGCCGTGCTTATCGGTTACTGGATTGTCTGACGTGTTCGTTTCCCGCATGGATTGTGTCTATCTGATGGATGTGAGCCAAGGATACAAGAAACCAAGAAGGTGAGCGAGTGCGCATTTATTATGTAAAGCGATGCGAATTTTAAGCTAAGTCACAAAAAAATTACTGTCGCCCCTTGGGATCGCCCATCCGACCCCTTATATATGAGTCAGCAGCCCTAGTGAGGGCAATTATCAAATAAACATGGAAATTTTCAGGAGAGACGACCGATATGAACATTCGTCCATTACATGATCGAGTTATCGTTGAACGTAAAGAAGTTGAATCAAAGTCAGCGGGTGGCATCGTTCTTACGGGTTCTGCTGCGGAGAAATCAACTCGCGGTGTGGTGCTAGCTGTAGGTAAAGGCCGCATTCTAGAAAACGGTACTGTACTACCGCTGGACGTAAAAGTTGGTGATACCGTTATCTTCGCTGAAGGTTACGGCACAAAAACTGAAAAAATCGACGGTAAAGAAGTGCTTGTGATGTCAGAGAACGACATCATGGCAATCGTTGAATAATAGCAATCATTGGGTAATTTTTTGCTCAGATTCAAATACGCAATCAAAAACAGAATTTAGAAAGGAAATCAAAGATGGCTGCTAAAGACGTTAAATTTGGTAATGACGCACGTATTAAAATGCTAGAAGGTGTCAACGTTCTGGCTGACGCAGTAAAAGTAACCTTGGGCCCTAAAGGCCGTAATGTTGTTCTCGACAAATCTTTCGGAGCTCCAACGATCACTAAAGATGGTGTATCAGTCGCGCGTGAAATTGAACTGGAAGACAAATTCCAGAACATGGGCGCACAAATGGTGAAAGAAGTCGCATCTCAAGCAAACGATGCTGCGGGTGACGGTACAACAACAGCGACAGTATTGGCTCAATCTATCGTCAACGAAGGCCTTAAAGCCGTTGCTGCTGGTATGAACCCAATGGATCTTAAACGCGGTATCGACAAAGCCGTTATCGCAGCCGTTGAAGAGCTAAAAGCCCTATCTGTACCATGTGCTGACACTAAAGCGATTGCACAAGTAGGTACGATTTCTGCCAACTCAGACGTAAGCGTAGGTAACATCATTGCAGAGGCAATGGAAAAAGTGGGTCGTGACGGTGTTATCACAGTTGAAGAAGGCCAAGCACTTCAAGATGAGCTTGATGTAGTAGAAGGTATGCAGTTTGATCGCGGTTACCTATCTCCGTACTTCATCAACAACCAAGAAGCGGGCAGCGTTGACCTAGAAAACCCATTCATTCTTCTAGTAGACAAGAAGATCTCTAACATCCGTGAGCTTCTACCAACACTAGAAGCGGTAGCGAAAGCGTCTCGTCCACTGCTAATTATTGCAGAAGACGTAGAAGGCGAAGCTCTGGCAACGCTTGTTGTGAACAACATGCGTGGTATTGTGAAAGTTGCAGCAGTTAAAGCGCCTGGCTTCGGTGATCGTCGTAAAGCTATGTTACAAGACATTGCTATTCTAACCGGTGGTACAGTGATTTCTGAAGAAGTCGGTCTAGAGCTTGAAAAAGTCGCTCTGGAAGATCTCGGTCAAGCGAAGCGCGTTGCAATCACCAAAGAAAACACCACGATCATCGATGGTATTGGTGAAGAAGCAATGATCCAAGGTCGAGTGACTCAGATTCGTCAGCAAATTGAAGAAGCAACGTCTGACTACGATAAAGAGAAGTTGCAAGAGCGTGTTGCTAAACTTGCAGGCGGTGTTGCGGTGATCAAAGTTGGCGCAGCGACTGAAGTTGAGATGAAAGAGAAAAAAGATCGCGTAGAAGATGCATTGCACGCGACTCGTGCAGCGGTTGAAGAAGGCGTTGTCGCTGGTGGTGGTGTTGCACTTATCCGTGCAGCCTCTCGCATTGTTGACCTAGAAGGTGACAACGAAGAGCAAAACGTTGGTATCCGAGTTGCGCTACGCGCAATGGAAGCGCCAATTCGCCAAATCGCTAAGAACGCTGGTGACGAAGATTCTGTCGTGGCGAACAACGTGAAAGCGGGTGAAGGTAGCTACGGTTACAACGCAGCAACGGGTGAATACGGTGACATGCTAGCCATGGGTATCCTAGATCCAACGAAAGTAACGCGTTCTGCATTGCAATTTGCAGCATCGGTTGCGGGTCTAATGATCACCACTGAAGCGATGGTTACTGACCTACCACAGAAAGATGGCGCAGGTATGCCTGACATGGGTGGTATGGGCGGTATGGGTGGTATGGGCGGTATGATGTAGCGCTTACCCAGCTAACCAACCCTTTGAAGAGCCGAGGTTTTACCTCGGCTTTTTTTATATATAACGTTTGAGGTCTGCGAACTTGCAGGAAAATTCTGATAATCAAAACGAGACGGTCGATTGTGTAGATTCGGTGCAATAAATACGGTAAAACGCTGATAAAAATAACTGAGGTTATTTTTTTTGACTACAGTTTTGTGTAAGGCGTGTGAATTGAACTGCAACTCGCCGAGAAAAATAGCACAACAGCAAAATGTAGATCATTCTACTCATTTCGTGACGTATAGGTGAGGTTTGTGGAGTTTGGCTTTATCGACAAACCATTAGTGTGTCCCTCGGGTATTACCTAGATACTGAAGTATCAAAGTAGAGTCGTGGGAGGAATTTGTACCCTACCGTCACAGCTTGATACGTACATCAGGAGATAACAATGAAAAAGCTTATTACGTCTTTGGCAGTGGTTGCCGCTATTACATCACCAGCGGTTTTTGCTGATAGTACCCCGGTAATGTTTTCTACGATTGACCATACTAATGCGCCATCTCGATCAGAGGTGGGCGGCGTTCGTTTGGCGGTTTTGCATGGTCAGGTTAACGAAGTGAAAGGGATCGACTTTTCACTACTCGGTATGTCGGAAACGGATCGTACTACGGGCGTCAACTTTGGTCTTTTCTTTGGTGCAGCTAAAGTAAACCAAGACATGAAAGGAGCGTCGCTAGGTCTGGTTAACTGGAACGAAGGTCAAGCGACGGGTCTGAACTTAGGTGCGGTTAACATCACCAATAATGTGAAAGGCCTGAACTGGAGTGCGGTAAACTATTCGAAAGGTTACACCATGGCTGATGTGGGTTTGGCAAGTATTTCGAAGAAATCAAACTTCCAGCTCGGTATTTTTAACATGACTGACCAAATTGATGGCGTGCAGATTGGTTTACTCAACTGTGCAGACAATGGGTTCTTGAAGTGCTTCCCACTGATTAACTTCGCAAAATAGTTCATCGTTAAAAACGCAACAAGTCGAATTACAAAGACCCCGCTTACTTATCGGGGTCTTTTTCTTTCTAGAACGCGGCGAATTACTTGATTAAACGTGAAGACTTTCTGCGTTGTATTCTTTGATGTACGCCACGGCGAAGCGACTTAATGTGGCGCTCTGCTTCATCAACGCCGAGTAGAACCGTTAAGGCAAGTAAAGTGATGACCACAGACTGCATCAAGTAACCTAGCCCTATCATTAGGCCTAATCCAGCAAGGACCCAAATCACAGCGGCGGAAGTCACGCCATGGATCTTTCCATCTAAGGTCATCATCACGCCCGCGCCGAGAAAGCCAACTCCGGTGATGATTTGGCCGAGTACGCGCGCTTGATCCAGCGTATTCGGTGATAAAGATACCGCCATCGACATAAACAGGTAGGTGCCTGATATGATCAATATTGCGGTGCGAATACCGACTGGTTTTCCTCGGGTTTGACGTTCTATACCAATCATTAACCCATTGATGGCACAACATAATAGAGCTGGCCAGCTGAATGGGCCAAGATCGAAAATCTGTGCGAGTGTTATCTGCATCTTGACCTCCAAAAAAAGCGGAGTATGCACAGGTGCCTGCTTCAAAGCGAACAAAAAGAAATGCTCGTCACGACAAATAGGCGTTGATTTATTCGCTTATTCCAAATGCAGATCGAGTGGCGTTTTACTTGGTCTACCACCGATCTCCCGAGTTAGCTTGGGTACCAAATAACCCGATACACGCGTAATCAAGCCACGCATGATGTCTTTCGCTTCCTCGTCAGAGACAAAGTAGTGTGCAGCGCCCTGTACTTTGTCTAACACATGCAGGTAATAAGGCAATACATGGGCATCGAATAACGCCTCACTCAAGGCCACTTGGGCGTTGATAGAGTCGTTGACACCTTTGAGCAATACGCTTTGGTTTAATAAGGTGACGCCAGCCTTCTTGAGTTTAAACAGCTGAGCGGAGAGCTCTGCGCTTATTTCGTGGGCGTGGTTGATATGCGTGACAAGGATTACGTGTAGTCGAGTGCTGCTGAAGATTTGGCATAATTCTTCTGTAATACGTGCTGGGATCACGACTGGCAGACGGCTGTGAATACGAACGCGCTTAATATGCGGGATTTGCGCGATACTCTCGATAAGCCAACGTAGTTCATCATCCTTGGCCATTAAAGGGTCACCACCAGATAAGATCACTTCATTCAGCTCTGGGTGCTGCTCGATATAAGCCAAGCTTTGTGCCCAAACTTGTTTACCTCCTTTGTTATCTTGATAAGGAAAATGACGGCGGAAGCAGTAGCGACAATTAATAGCACAACCACCTTTGACGATCATCAGGGCACGGTTGCGATATTTGTGCAGTAAGCCAGGGACCTCGTTGTTTTGTTCGTCAAGTGGATCACTGGAGTAACCTGTGTGCACTTCAAATTCTTCGCTCAAGGGTAAAACCTGACGCAAAAGAGGGTCTTTAGGATTGCCTTTTTCCATTCTATCGACAAAACTTTGCGGTACACGCTGTGCAAACAGCTTGCGCGCAGCAAACCCGTCTTGCCACGGTGACGGATCGATTTCGAGTTTTTCGAGCAATATTGCAGGATCTGAGATCCCATTCGCCAATTGTTTGAGCCAGTTTTGCTCAACAGAATCGACTTTTCGGGTTATTATGTGTGGCATTGAATTTAGCTCTAAGAATGTAAGAGGAAAAAATGGCTACAGTTAGCACCAATGAATTTAAAGGCGGTCTTAAATTAATGCTTGATAACGAGCCTTGTGTCATTCTGGAAAACGAATACGTTAAACCAGGGAAAGGCCAAGCGTTCAACCGCGTTAAAATTCGTAAACTTCTTTCTGGTAAAGTGCTAGAGAAAACATTTAAGTCTGGTGACACATGTGAAGTCGCAGACGTAATGGATATCGACCTAGATTATCTATATTCAGACGGTGAATTCTACCACTTTATGAACAATGAGACGTTTGAACAGATCGCAGCAGATGCAAAAGCGGTCGGTGAAAACGCGAAATGGTTGGTAGAAAACAACACTTGTATGATTACGCTTTGGAACGGTAACCCTATTTCCGTCACACCACCAAACTTTGTTGAGCTGGAAGTCGTAGATACTGATCCGGGTCTGAAAGGTGATACTCAAGGTACCGGTGGTAAACCTGCAACACTAACGACTGGCGCCGTTGTTCGTGTGCCTCTATTTATTGCGATTGGCGAAGTGATCAAAGTGGACACTCGTACTGCTGAATACGTAGGTCGTGTGAAGTAATTTTCTGCTTCTCAGAAAAGGTCGCTTTGGCGGCCTTTTTTATTGCTTGTTGTTTGGCTTGAGTCTGGTGTTTTTCAACAGAACCGCATCGGGCTCATCAGCGATTCCTATTTCCACAAAGGTCTTATTTCAAAAAGATCATGGGTGGTCTAAAGCTTTAAAAGCAATTAGATCATGGGTAACTAAATGCTTTTATAGTAAAAAGATCATCGATGACCAAAAACAAAAGAAGCTGGCATATTGCCAGCTTCTTGTTGCTAGTCAGTACCTTAAATCATGAAGATAAAGATAATAGACAGTGCAGTAATTAGACCTGCAAAGGCGTAACACGCGACTTTACCAACCACACCAGTGTGGAATTTAAGGTCATGCATGCCGTGGTGTACGCGGTGCATAGCATGCCACATTGGCAGTGCTAGCGTACCGATGATGAATAATGCGCCAATGATGCTGGTGGCGAATTCAGAGACACGTTCGTAGCTCATGGCCTCTGCATCAATCACACCAAGTGGCACCAGGATACCGAGTACAAGTACAGTGATTGGCGTAATCATCGCAAACCAAGTACCACCCGCACCGAATAACCCCCACCAGATTGGCTCATCAGAACGTGCTGGTGCTTTATCTACACTATAATTTGGTTTCATTATTTCCGCTCCTTACACCACGATGAGAACAATCAGTGAGATGAATGCCACTGCTGCCCATTGAGTCAATACGATGATCTTTTTATCCACTGGTTTACCTTTTAAACGGATAGGCATAACCTGTGGCATCATGCTGAAGAAGGTTTGTGCATGGAATAGGCTGCCCAGTAGCGCAACGATATTGATTGCGACTACAATTGGGTTAGCCATAAAGTCTAACCAACCTTGCCAAGCTTCAGGACCTTTCACGAGTGAACCCAAACCGAAAGTCAGGAAAATAGTGAATAGGATAAGAGGAAGGACCGTTGCTTCACGTACCATATAGAAGCGATAGAACGGATGATCTTTCCACCAAGTGCGCTTTACTTCACGAACGTAAGGTTTACGATTACTCATCCTCATGCCTCCTCTTGAGTTGGTTTGCCATCAGGCTTAAGCATGGCAATCACAAAGTCCATTGAAGACTCAACTTTACCTTGGTTAACCGCAGCAGCAGGGTCGACACTCTTTGGACACACCTCAGAGCAGTAGCCGACGAAAGTACAACCCCATGCACCGTTTTCACCATTGATCAGCTTCATACGTTCTGCTTTACCGTTGTCACGGCTGTCTAGGTTGTAGCGATGTGCCAGTGTTAAAGCCGCAGGCCCAATAAACTCCGGGTTTAAGCCAAACTGCGGACAGGCTGCGTAACAAAGACCACAGTTAATACAACCAGCAAATTGCTTGTATTTCGCCATTTGCTCTGGTGTTTGTAGGTTAGTGCCGTCCTCTGGTTTACGGTCGTTACCGATGATGTAAGGTTTGATTGCTTCAAGACGTTCGATAAACGGTGTCATATCAACAATCAAGTCTTTCTCGATAGGGAAATTCGCCAATGGCTCAATTTTTAGACCGTTAGGGTAGTCACGTAGGAAGCTCTTACAAGCGAGTTTAGGGACACCGTTCACCATGATGCCGCACGAGCCACAGATTGCCATACGGCAAGACCAGCGGTATGACAGATCTTTGTCTAGGTTGTCTTTGATGTAACCTATCGCGTCGAGTACCGACATGGTTTCATCGAAGGGGACTTCGAAAGTTTGTAAATGCGGCTCTGCGTCTTTCTCTGGGTCATAACGCAGAATGTCGATTTTCTGAATGCGGTTTGCTGGCATTATGCTTGCTCCTCTGCGTTTTTCGCGGCTTCTTCTGCTGCTGCGGCTTTTTCTGCCGCCTCACCGTATAGACGCGCTTTTGGCTGTGATTTAGTGATGGTGACATTGCTGTAATCAATGCTTGGTGCAGCGTCTGGCTGGTAGAAAGCCAGAGAGTGCTTCAAGAAGTTTTCATCATCACGTTCAGTACAGCCATCATCTAAGCGTTGGTGTGCACCACGAGACTCTTTACGCAGAATCGCCGAATGTACCATCGCTTCCGCAACTTCAAGACCGTAACCGACTTCAATTGCGTATAGCAGGTCAGTGTTGAACACTTTGCCTTTGTCTTTAATCTTGATGCGCTTGTAGCGTTCTTTCAGCTCGGTAATTTTGTTGATGGTTTCTTGCATCAAGTCTTCTTGACGATAGATACCACAACCCGCTTCCATGGTGTGTCCCATTTCTGTACGGATATCCGCCCAGTTTTCATCGCCTTCTTGGTTCATTAGCGCGGCGATTCTTTCTTCAACGGCTTTCATTTGCTCATTTATCGCTGTGTCGTTCCAGCCTTTGAATTCGGCTGCACGTTTCACGGCGTTTTCACCCGCTACGCGACCAAAGACTACAAACTCAGCGAGTGAGTTAGAGCCAAGGCGGTTTGCACCGTGCAGACCAACAGAAGCACATTCACCGACAGCAAATAGGCCTTTAATGCGAGTTTCACAGCCACCGTTGGTCTCGATACCACCCATGGTGTAGTGCACCGTTGGTCGAATTGGGATTGGTTCTTTGGCGGGATCAACGTTAACGTACGCTTTCGCCAATTCACAAATGAACGGAAGACGCTCTTGTAGGTACTCTTCACCTAGATGGCGAAGGTCGAGATGCACCACATCACCGAGAGGGTGTTTGATGGTGTTACCTTTTTGCTGTTCATGCCAGAATGCTTGAGACACTTTGTCGCGTGGACCCAGTTCCATGTATTTGTTTTTTGGCTCGCCAACTGGCGTCTCTGGGCCCATGCCATAGTCCTGAAGATAGCGGTAGCCGTTTTTGTTGACGATGATACCACCTTCACCACGACAACCTTCCGTCATGAGGATACCAGTGCCAGGTAGACCGGTAGGGTGGTATTGAACGAATTCCATATCACGTAGAGGGACACCATGACGGTAAGCCATTGCCATGCCGTCACCAGTAACAATACCGCCGTTGGTGTTGCAGTGGTAAACACGACCTGCGCCACCAGTAGCAAGGACAACCGATTTTGCTTTAATTGTAACCAGCTCACCTTCAGACATGTGAATCGCGACAAGACCTTGTACTTCACCCTCGTCAACAAGTAGGTCTAGTACAAAGTACTCATCAAAACGCTTGATATTGCTGTACTTCATCGAAGTTTGGAATAAGGTATGAAGCATGTGGAAGCCAGTTTTATCTGCAGCAAACCACGTACGCTCAACTTTCATACCACCAAAACGACGAACGTTCACTTCACCGTTTTCTTTACGGCTCCATGGGCAACCCCATTGCTCCATTTGGATCATTTCTCGAGTCGAGTTTTCTACAAAATATTCAACAACATCCTGCTCACATAGCCAGTCACCACCACCAACGGTGTCGTTAAAGTGATTGTCTAGGCTATCTTCTTCCTTGATAACAGCCGCTGAGCCACCTTCTGCCGCGACCGTGTGAGATCGCATAGGATAAACTTTAGAAATCAGAGCGACTTCTAAGTCTGGGTTTGCTTCTGCTGCTGCAATTGCTGTACGAAGACCAGCGCCGCCGGCGCCGATGACTGCGATATCTGTGATAATAGTTTGCACAGTTATCCTCCAGTGTGTGATTGCGGAAATCCGCTTGTTATTGTGGGGGTGAGGAGGTCGTAACAGAGAACTCCTCTAAAGTAGTACGGTTAGTGTAGAAGAGCTATGTGATAGAAAAATTGATTTATTTGGGGTTTTGCTTCAGTAATGCATACAAGAGCATAAAATTTATATGTAGTGTGATTGTTATCACGCCACTGAGAGCAGTAAAAACAGCAACAAAGCATTAATGTTAGGCAAGTGTTGCGCCATGTTTACCTCATTGATAACAACTTATGTATGGGATGTTTTTTGTTCTGCGGCGCAGAAAATTCGGGCTTCATCTGTATACTTGTTATGTGGACATGAGCATAAGAGATAAAAACCGTGCTCTTCAACTTTCAAAAGTATGTAAAATAGCGCATCCAAACGCTGATTAAGTCTTGAAGAGATCTGTAACTATGCCTACGAATTGGCAACCTACTGCACCAATGGCACTATTACGCGAACGTGCCAAGCTCATTGCTTCTATCCGAGAATTCTTTGCACAGAGGCTGGTGATGGAAGTCGACACTCCGGCCATGAGCCATGCTACTGTGACCGATATTCATTTGCATACCTTTCAAACTGAGTTTGTCGGGCCAGGGTATGCCGATGGCAGTCAGCTATTTTTTGTGACAAGCCCTGAATTCCATATGAAACGCTTACTGGCCGCGGGCAGTGGTTGCATTTATCAGATCAACAAAGCTTTTCGTAATGAAGAAAATGGTCGTCATCACAACCCAGAGTTTTCTATGTTGGAGTGGTATCGAGTTGGCTTTGATCATCATCAGTTGATGGACGAAATGGATGAGCTATTGCAGTTAGTTTTGAGTTGTGGTGCGGCCGTACGCATCACCTATCAGCAGGCATTTCTTGATGCTCTGGGCGTGTGCCCACTTGAAGGAACGATGGCAGAGCTAAAAAGCGTCGCTGCTCAACTTGGATTGAGTGATATTGCACAGCAGGAAGAGCATCGTGATACCTTACTCCAGCTTTTGTTTAGTGTTGGTGTTGAGACTAAAATTGGTCAGACTGTGCCTGCATTTGTTTATGACTTTCCTGCATCTCAAGCGGCGTTAGCAAAAATTAACCCACATGACCACCGGGTAGCAGAGCGTTTTGAGGTGTACTTTAAAGGGATTGAGTTGGCCAATGGATTTCATGAGCTCGACAACCCTCAAGAGCAACTTGCGCGCTTTGAGCAAGACAATAAAAAACGTGTTGAGATGGGGTTGCAGCCACAGCCAATCGACTATCACCTGATTGCTGCATTGCAAGCTGGTTTACCTGATTGTGCAGGCGTCGCGTTAGGTATTGATCGTCTTATTATGCTTGCATTGGGTTGCAATCATATCGATCAGGTGACTGCTTTCCCATTTCCCATTGCGTAAGGATGTTTCATGAACCGAACGATCGGACGTTGTATCATTTTCGCTTGTGCAACGATTATTGCGTATCTCTCTCTTAGTTCTGGTGAGCTGCAAAAGTGGGGGGATTTTACTTATCTCGATAAAGTACAACATCTGATGGCTTACAGCAGTTTTGCTTTCATCTCTTGTGCCTGTGTGGGCAACTGGCGGCAGCGGTGGATGGTCGCAATAGGGATCTTGTTGTTCAGTGCAAGCATTGAATGGTTGCAAGGTTACGTTGGCCGAGAGACATCTTTGTTCGACTTAGCTGCTAATGGCACAGGTATTTTGACTGGTCTGTTAAGTTACCGTATTTGGGGGCTCTATCGACCTCGATGGGTGAAGTCGTTATACTCGATTCGTTAATGGAAAGGGAATCGAATAGCCATGAAAACGCGCGACAAAATCGTCTACGCAGCATTGGAGTTGTTTAATCAACATGGTGAGCGCAACATTACCACCAATCATATAGCCGAACACATCGAAATCAGCCCAGGAAATCTTTACTACCATTTCCGCAATAAGCAAGAAATCGTGCGAGATATTTTTACGCTGTATGCCACGGAACTTTTAGAAAGGTTTACGCCTATGCAAGGCTCTCAAGAAAGTTTGACGATGCTCAAAAGCTATCTCGACTCGACCTTTACTTTGATGTGGAAGTACCGTTTCTTCTACGCTAACTTGCCTGAAATTCTATCCCGTGATGAACAACTTCATGCGCAGTACATCGATGTTCAGGAAAAACTGCAAGGCAATTTAATTGCGATCATGCAAGAGTTTGTGGCACTGAAGTTACTTGAGGTTGATCAGCAACAGTTAAAATCACTCGTGTGTACATTGCATCTCATTGCGTGTAGCTGGCTATCGTATCAATCTGCGATGCTGCCAAAAACCAACATTACTGAGCAGATGGTCAAACAAGGAATGCTGCAAATGGTTAATGTGGTGAAGCCGTTGGCAACGGAGCAGGGACTCGAACAATTGCTGTTGCTTGAAGGATCCGTCAGTGCTCTGCACGGCTAATCGGCCTTATTCTCATTATTGCTACAACTCAATTCTCACTAATAAGTCGACGCTTGGTTGACTTGTTAGCACACCTGCGCACAATAGGGTGAATTTCCTGCCCCAGTTGATTGAAGCTGGGGAATGACACCTGATAAAGGAACTATCATTCAATGAATTACGATATTTTCAATGGCGATGCTGATGGCATCATTGCATTGTTACAATTACGTTTGGCCGACCCGGTTGATGCTCAGTTGGTGACGGGAGTTAAGCGTGATATTAAGCTGGTAGAAACCATCGAGGTGAAAGCAGGCGATGACTTAACGGTGTTAGATATTTCAATGGAAAAGAACATGGCTGGCCTAGAGCGTGCGTTAGAGCAAGGAGCGCATGTCTTTTACGCTGACCATCATAAAGCCGGAGATATTCCTCAGCATGGCAATTTGGATGCGCACATCGATTTGGATGCGAATATGTGTACCGCGTTGATCGTTGATCAGTTACTAAATGGCCAGTTTCATGAATGGGCAATTACCGCGGCTTATGGCGATAACTTGATCGCTAAAGCGGATGAGTTAGCCGATAAAGCGGGTTTAACGGCGGATCAGAAAGCCCAGCTTAAAGAATTAGGAACGCTGATCAACTACAACGGTTACGGTTCGAAAGTGGATGATTTACATTTCCACCCTGCTGATTTGTATCAAGCGCTCTTACAATATGCTTCGCCTTTTGATGTTGTCTCAGATAAAGCGTCGCCATACTATCAACTTCAATCCGCTTACCAGCAAGACATGGAGGCGGCATTGTCCGTTCCTGCTCTGCATGAGAGCAAAACATTGAAACTGTTTGAGCTACCTAACAATGCGGCATCGCGCCGAATCAGCGGTGTATATGGCAACTGGTTAGCCAACCAAACACCAGACTCGGCTCATGCCGTGTTAACCGAAAATGCTGATGGAACCTATACTGTGTCGCTGCGCGCGCCATTAAATAACAAGCAAGGTGCAGTCACTATTTGTGGTCAGTTTCCAACTGGTGGGGGCCGAGAGGCAGCGGCAGGCATTAATGCTTTAAGCAAAGAGGATGTCAGCGCGTTCATAAACGCGGTGGAAACGCATTACGCGTAACACGACAACCCTGCAGCAATAAGAAAAGTGAAAGGAGCCAATCGGCTCCTTTTCTGTTCCTAGGGGCTTACTATGATTAGCCTTTACAGTCGTTTCAACCACGATTTCGGATTTTGTGCTCGGCTGTTGCGGCGGATTTCAAAGTAAAGTGAAGGGCGGTGTTGTCCCCCCGTGTCGCCCGCAAGAGCGATCACTTCACCTGCGGTGACTTTGTCGCCTTCTTTTTTCGTCAGAGCCTGGTTGTACCCATAAAGCGTCATGTCACCTTTACCATGATCGAGTAATACCACCAAACCATAACCACGCAGATACTCCGCGAATACCACGGTACCAGGATAAACAGCTTTAACCTTTTGACCATAGTTGGCGGATAACACCATGCCTTTCCAGTTTACTTGGCCTGTCTGACGAGTGCCAAAGTTGTGCAGAACGTTGCCTTTTAGTGGCCATGGTAGTTTACCTCGTTGTTTGCCCAATCCATCCATTGGCACCGAGTTGCGTTTTGCTGCTTTGGCGATCTCCGCTTTAAGGCGTGTTTCGTTGCGCTGCAGTTCAGCAAGGTAACGTTTGTCGTTTTGGATACTGCTCCGAATCTTACCTAAGGTTTTTTTTCGTTGCGATTGGGTTCCCGCTAGCGCACTACGCTTTTCCGACTGTTGCTTGAGTAACGTTTCGATCTGCTCTTTTTCAAGCTCAAGTTGGTTTCTATTATGCGCAAGCTGTTCAGTGGTTTTCGTAATCGCAGCAATGACGTTTGCGCGCTCTTTGGCCAAGTGTTGGAAGTATTGGCTGATACGATCTTCTTCTACACCTTGATTCAGTAGGTGGCCATTGGCTTTGGCACGCTCAGTGACGTAGTAAGTTTGTATCAGTTGCTTGAGCTCTTTCTCTTGATCTTGGCGCTGAGCTTCTTGTAGGCCGATCTTCTCTTCAAGTTTCTCTATGTTTTGGTCGGCTTGAGAGAGTTTTGATTTGGTTTGTTTGATCTCTCGTTCTAACCGAGATATACCAAGCTCTTGATCTTTCAGTGAGCGTTGCAACTCATTGAGCTGTTTCTCCTGAGAGGTCAGGGATTTTTTCTGACGGCTTATCTCGCTGGAAACACCTTTAAGTTCTTGTTGGCTAACGGCTCCGGATACGAGCGGATAAGCGGCAGATAAAACACAAGTCAATAAAATAGCTGAGCGGAGCACAGGGTGTTTCTGTTTGTTCACTTGAGAGTTACCTACCACATTGTTGAAGATTAAATGCCGTCCCCATGGATAAAGCTTTGAGACTTACCATTAAAGCATTGATCCATATCGAAAGATGGCTTGTTTGATTTTGGACGACCGACAATTTTTGCTGGCACACCTGCCACCGTTGTATGCGCTGGTACCGGTTGTAGTACCACCGAGCAAGAACCAATTTTAGCGCCTTCACCGACTTCGATATTGCCCAGTATCTTAGCTCCTGCACCAATCATCACACCTTCACGAATTTTCGGATGACGGTCACCACTTTCTTTGCCTGTACCACCTAAGGTAACATCTTGCAGAATAGAGACATCATTCGCAACAACGGCTGTTTCACCAATGACGATGCCTGTTGCATGGTCAAGCATGATACCACTACCAATACGAGCCGCAGGATGTATATCAACCTGGCAGGCGACAGAGATCTGATTTTGCAGGTAAGTGGCAAGTGCATGACGCCCTTGCTTCCATAACCAGTTCGCTACACGATAGCCCTGAAGTGCATGGTAGCCTTTCAGGTACAGCAATGGCATAGAATACATCGCCACCGCTGGGTCGCGATTTACGGTTGCGCATATATCACAAGCGGCGCAATCAGTAATGTTTGGGTCAGTCGAGAATGCTTCTTCAATCACTTCTCTGACCGCCATCGCTGGCATTGATGCGGTGTCTAATTTATTCGCCAGAATGTAGCTCAGTGCCGCTTTAAGGCTATCATGTTTGATGATCGTCGCATGGTAAAAGCTGGCCAACATTGGCTCTTGCTCAGACATTTCACGGGCTTCGGAGACTATTTTGTTCCAGACCTTTTGTTTTTCGCAGTGTTTCATTCTCAATATCCTGAGTGGTTCTTCCTTGACCCGACAAGTGCTATTATCTCAGAGTGATACGAAAGCGCGTAGAGTGCTACTTTCCTTCAGATTTTTTGTCACGAGCAAGTAAATCTTGCGCTGCCAGGCGTGCATCTTTTCCTTGATACAATACTTGATAAATTTGATCAACAATTGGCATCTCAACACCCATGCGTTGAGACAGCATCCATACCTCTTTTGTGTTGCGGTAGCCTTCCACAACTTGACCAATTTCAGTTTGCGCGGTATCGACGTCTTTGCCTTGTCCCAGAGCTAAGCCAAAGCGGCGGTTTCTTGATTGGTTGTCGGTACACGTAAGGACTAGGTCTCCTAAGCCAGCCATGCCCATAAAGGTTTCTGGTTTTGCACCAAGCGCGGCACCTAAACGGCTCATTTCTGCCAAGCCTCGAGTGATAAGGGCGGTTCGAGCATTGGCGCCAAAGCCGATGCCATCTGACATACCCGCGCCAATGGCGATGACGTTTTTGACTGCACCACCTAGTTGCATACCAGTGAAGTCACTATTAGCGTATACGCGGAACGTCTTACTGCAATGGATTTTCTCTTGTAGGTCGGCAACAAACTGAGCATCGGGTGAAGCAACCGAAATAGCGGTTGGTAAGCCCATTGCTAGTTCTTTCGCGAAAGTGGGGCCAGACAAGACGGCTAGGGAGTAGTTTTCGCCGATAATGTCGAACGCGACATCTTTAAGTAGGCGACCTGTCTCAGGTTCGAGCCCTTTGGTTGCCCAACAGATACGTGAATCATCACGCAAGAAAGGTTTGCAGCTTTTTAATACGATGCCAAAAACGTGGCTTGGCACCACGACAAGTAAGTCTCGGCTGGCTTGGACAGCTTTTTCCAAATCTGATTCAACGATCAAACTGTCTGGAAAATCCACACCAGGTAAGAATTCATGGTTAGCACGATCGGTTTCAAGGCGAGCCATGTGCTCGGGCTCGTGTCCCCAAAGGATAATGTTTGCACCATTACGCGCAAGGGAGATCGCTAGCGAAGTGCCATATGAGCCTGCGCCAAGGACTGTCATCGCAATGTCTTTACCGTAAGCATTGTTTGTATTTGCTTTTGTCATGCTGCCGCCTAATAGAGTTTTTACTGTTCTAATCTAGTCTATCATCGCAAGATTTTACGTTCTCGGAAGATTAGGAGCTAGAAAATAAAAAATGCACATCGCATCGTTTTTTGGACGCTTTGTGCATTTAATTTGGGTATGCGACATGAAGTTTTTGCCTACACGTCACTTACAAATGTGAATTACGCTTCAGCTTCGCCTTCCGCTTGCTGTTGAAGGTAGTTCATGAACAGCGCATCGAAGTTAACTGGTGCTAGGTTCAGTTGAGGGAACGTTCCTTTAACAACGAGGCTTGAAATGGTTTCACGAGCGTATGGGAATAGAATGTTCGGACAGAATGCGCCTAGGCAATGTGCAAGTTGACCTGCTTCCATCTGTTCTGCAGTGAAGATACCGCCTTGCTGAACTTCACATAGGAATGCCGTTTCTTCAGCATTTTTTACCGTCACAGTTAGGCGTAGGATGACTTCGTAAACGCCTTCGCCAAGTTCACGGCTTTGAGTATCGAGATCCAGTTTAACGTCTGGATTCCACTCTTTTTGAAAGATTACTGGAGAGTTAGGAGCTTCGAAAGAAACGTCTTTTAGGAAGATACGTTGAATTGCGAAGTTTTGTTGTGCGTCTTGTGGTGCTGCTTCAGCCATTTTTTTATCCTTAATAAACATTGGTTGAGTCTAGAACTTTCTCGACTCAGAAATTTGTCTTGTCCCGAGACTAACTGAGCTAATGTAGCTTGACTAGATGAAGCATGTATTACGTGCCAAGTGTCACAACTTGGCATTGTAAGTGCTTTATTTTTACTCAGTTGGTACTTGCAAAGCGTGACCATGGTCGGTTGGGTTATCGAACACGACGTTGAGTGACGTATTGAGCGGTCGCTTCCTCGTTGATTGAGGTGATGACCCATCATAAACTTGCTAGGTCACTTTTATGCGCCACGAACTATTTATGCGCCACGAACCATTTATGCCACGAGCCATTTGCGCTCCGGACTACTTTTTTCCACGAACTAACGGCAGGTTTGCTTCTTTCCAAGCCGACAAACCATTTTTAAGTAGGCTAACGTTTTCAAAGCCTGCTTTGGCTAGTTGACTTGCGCTTTCTTGAGCAGTTTGCCCTGTTTTGCATACCACAATGATTGGGTCGGATTTATGTTTTTCAAGGCTACTCAAGTTACCCGTTTTGATATCTGACGGTAAAATGTGAACTGAGTCGGTTATGTGACCTTGTTTAAACTCATCTTTGGTTCGCGTATCGACAACCACACCATTTTCTTTGTTAATCAGTTGGGTTAGTTGGTTTACGCTGATTTCTTTGTATGCTGCGGTGGCAGATTTTACGATATTCATGATTAATGCGATAAGCACGCCTACCCAAACCAAAGATAGAATCATGTTCTGCTGGAAAAATTCAATGTACTCTTGCATGTCTTGAGCTCTTACACTTTTTGCCGGAAAAATAAAGCAGGAGTATAGCGAGGTTGAGGCGCTTAGGCGAGTGGCTTAAATTGTTCTGACCAATAATTGGGATCTTCACAAACTCTTTTAAACGCGTTTCGCACTTTGTAGACCCTAGGAGCATCTAACTTACCTATCGAATTGATTGCTGAAACTGGTTTTTCTTTTACGTATAAATGCGAATAATAGTGTCAGTATAAGAGCTGGTAGCAAAGTAAATCGCTACCAATTAACGAGGGCAAGGGTGTACAAAGCCCATTGAGAATGACTATGCTTGTTGAACACAGTTTAACGCTATATAACCTCAACGATTTCGTGGTTAGATGAAAACAAATAAAGGTGAATTTGTATATTGAGTTGTAAGTCAGCAACACTAAATCGCAAACATTATTTGATCTTACCCTACAGTTTTGGTTAAAAAGTGTAGTAAAATTACGCTAGTTTTGTTTCAAGGTTAGATAGGGCAGCGAGGCCCTACGCCAAAGTTACTTAAATTTGATGAGGTCATCACTATGTCAGCTAAGAAGCCATTGGCTCTAGTTATCCTTGACGGTTACGGTTACCGTGAAGACAGCGCAAGTAACGCAATTGCGAATGCAAAAACACCAGTAATGGATTCACTGATTGCGAACCACCCGAATACACTAATCTCTGCTTCAGGTTTGGATGTAGGCCTTCCTGAAGGTCAAATGGGTAACTCTGAAGTCGGCCACACCAATATTGGTGCCGGTCGTGTTGTTTACCAAGACCTAACTCGTATTACTAAATCTATCGCTGACGGTGAGTTCTCACAAACGCCAGCGCTTGTTGAAGCCATGGACTCAGCGATTAATGCGGGTAAAGCGGTTCACATCATGGGGTTAATGTCTCCAGGTGGCGTGCACTCTCATGAAGATCACATCTATGCAGCCGTTGAAATGGCAGCTGCTCGTGGCGCTGAGAAAATTTACCTTCACTGCTTCCTAGACGGTCGTGATACACCACCACGCAGCGCAGAAAACTCGCTAAAACGTTTTGACGAGCTGTTTGCTAAGCTAGGTAAAGGCCGTGTTGCCTCTCTCGTTGGTCGTTACTACGCAATGGACCGTGACAATAACTGGGAACGTGTACAAGTCGCTTATGATTTGCTGACTCAAGCAAAAGCAGATTTCACTTTTGACTCAGCCGTTGCTGGTCTTGAAGCTGCTTACGCTCGTGAGGAAAACGATGAATTCGTGAAAGCGACCGCAATCAAATCTGAAGGACAAGAAGACGCAATCATGCAAGACGGTGATGCGGTTATCTTCATGAACTACCGCGCCGACCGTGCTCGTCAAATCACGCGTGCATTTGTGCCTGATTTCGACGGCTTTGAGCGTGCAGTATTCCCGACGCTTAACTTTGTTATGTTGACGCAGTACGCGGCAGATATCCCGCTGGCAACGGCTTTCCCACCTGCATCGTTGGAAAATACTTACGGTGAGTGGTTATCTAAGCAAGGTCAAACTCAGCTACGAATTTCTGAAACAGAGAAATACGCGCACGTGACTTTCTTCTTCAACGGTGGTGTTGAGAATGAGTTTGAAGGCGAAGAGCGTCAACTTGTTGCTTCTCCAAAAGTCGCGACTTACGATCTACAACCTGAAATGAGCTCTCCTGAGCTGACGGAAAAAATGGTTGCAGCGATCAAGTCTGGCAAATACGACACCATCATTTGTAACTACCCGAATGCGGATATGGTGGGTCACACTGGAGTTTACGAAGCGGCGGAACAAGCAATCGAAGCGCTGGATGAAAGTGTTGGTAAAGTCGTTGAAGCGATCAAGGAAGTGGGTGGTCAACTACTGATCACAGCAGACCACGGTAACGCAGAAATGATGGTAGACCCAGAAACGGGTGGTACTCATACTGCACACACTAACTTACCTGTTCCTCTGATTTATGTGGGGGATAAAGCAGTTGAGTTTAAAGAAGGCGGTAAGCTTTCTGACCTAGCGCCAACGATGCTTGCATTGTCTGGTCTAGAAATTCCTGCAGAAATGTCTGGTGATATTCTTTTTAAATAAGAGTTTAGGTAACTATTACTTAAATCATTAAAAGAGTTCTTAAATGACAAAGCCCGAGTTATCGCAACTCGGGCTTTTCTTTAGCATCAAACTACATAGCGTTCATGCCCATCTTGCGATGAAGAGAGGTGGGCTTAATGTACCAAAATTCCTGCTCCAAGAACCGCAAGTGCTGCTCCTAACCAAGCATATCGATTGGGTCTGCGTTTGGTATAAACCCACAAAAGTGGCAACAACATAATCGGTGTGGTTGAAGATAACAGCGCGACCATACCCACATTTCCTTCTTGCAGGGCGTATAAAATAAGTGTCATTCCTACTGCCATCGCGAGAAAGCCATTTAGGGCGGTAATGCCAAACACTCTCCAAGTAATCTGCTGAGTGGCTTTGGCGACCTTTACTCCGATTAAAAGCAACACGCAGTGCGCCGTAAATGCACTGATCATACGAATCGCAGAAGCTGCAATTGGGTCCACACTGGTTTGCATGACGGGTTTGGCAAGAATACCACCAAGTGCTTGGCACAATGCTGCGGTGAGGCCGAGTCCGATACCCACCCAGATATTACCTTTGACGTCTTCGAGTACGTTGTGTGTTTGACCTCGTCGACCAAAGAAGATCGCCATTACGACACCGCTGAACACCAATGCAGAGCCAAGCAGTTCTATGGTGGTCATGCTTTCACTAAACAAGAAGTAACCTAACACCGTCGAGAACACAGCATGGCAAGAGAAAAGTAATCCTGCTTGTCTTGGTCCCATGCGGTTCATGCATGCAAACAGCGCGGTATCGCCAATGAAAATACCAATCAATCCAGACGCCATCATTGGGGGGATGTGTTCTGCTGACACACTTAACCAACCTCCGGTTAACCAAGCCATCGTGGTGAGAATGACCGAGGTACATCCATGCGCCAGCGGCTATAAGAAAAAGCGCCGAGGTGCTGCGCGGGGATAACAGAAATTAAACTGGAGATCGCCCACAAAAAAGCGGCACAGAGTGCAAGCCATTCATAACCCATGAGTGATGAGAATCCGTTGATACGATAGGAAGGCGGATAATATGCACGAAATTGTATTGATGTAAAAGTACCAAGTCTTTAAGGAACAATAAAAAGCAGCTCGTCAAAGAGCTGCTTGCGAGGAAAAGCCTTATGGATTACACCAACACAATGACGGCACCATAGACAATAAATAAGCCTATCAAGCCCAGAATGAGCCCCACTTTCGCCATATCTTTGCTTTCGATTAAACCAGTTGAGTAGGCCAATGAATTTGGTGGGGTAGACACGGGGAGAATCATCCCCAATGACGCGGAGAAGGCGACCACGACCAATAAGCCTTGCAGTCCTCCTATTTCCACTAAACTTGGCATTGAGACACCAATGGCCGCGGCGATTGGCATCAATAAGTTAGCGGTTGCAGTATTGGACATAAAGTTAGCCATCAACCAGCAAACGACGGAAATGGCCACGACAACTGCAAAGGGTGAGAGCGATTGGTAGTCAATCGCATGAGCTAAGGCTTCGGCGAGTCCTGTTTTGTCTAAGGCAATACCAATCGCAATACCACCAGCCACCAGCCACAATACATCCCAATTGATCAGCTTTAGCTCTTCTTTGCCCATAATGCCCGTTAAGGTAAATACCGCGAGTGGAATTATCGCGACAACGTAGGTATTCATCCCATGAACTTGAGTGGTCATCCAGAGCAGGATTGTCATTGCGAAGGTTACATAGACCACAATAGCACGCCAGTTTCGCTGAAAAGTACCATCTAGCTTGAGCTTCATTTCTGACTCGTTGGAAGGGAATAGCTTTTGCAATAAGAACCAAGCAATGGTCAGTTGTATCAGTACGAAAGGCAACCCCATCATCATCCATGAAAGGAAGTCGATGCTGTTTTCACCTGTTAAGTATTGCAGTGCAATTGCGTTTGGTGGTGTGCCAATTGGTGTGGCTATCCCGCCAGTATTGGCTGCTATCGGAATACATAAAACGAGCGCCTTGATGCCTAAATCTCCTTTTGGCGCAGAAGCCACAATCGGTCCTAGTAGTGCCAACATCATTACCGTGGTCGCGGTATTGGACATAAACATAGAGAACACCGCTGTGATCAACATCAGTCCCAGCATGATGAACTTAGGTTGAGTACCAAAGGGTCTAAGCAGTACGCGCGCTAGATTGTTATCCAGCTCATATTTTGATGCCGCAATCGCTAAGGCAAAGCCACCCATAAACAAAATAATAATGGGCGAGGAAAAAGCGGAAAAAATATCGGTATAAGGGATCAACTCACCAAGACTATGGCCTAAAGGTGGTGCTCGAAATAGGTGTAGCCCTTTATCCGAGATCATAATCAGCTCAAGGGCGATGATCAGAATGGAAGTGGCAAAAACAGGAACCGGCTCTAATACCCAAAGTAGTGCCGCGAGAAGGAAGATCGCCAACAGACGATGTTGAATTAAAGTGAGTTCGGCAATGGGTATCGCATCTATCGGCATCCATAAAACACCGAGCGGAATTAAAAAACATATCAGCAGTTTTACCAGCATACTCGTACTCATCTTTGCCATTCGTCGCCCCTTCAAGCATTCACTTCTGGTTGCAGAATAATGGAACCTGGTTTTAGCTACTTAGACGCAAGTATGAGTTTGAGCAACTGAATATGAATTTCGAACTGAGTTTTGCTTATTATCAATAAAAAGCCCCCGCATAATAAGCGGGGGCCCGGGAGCTGAATTGATTTATGTTCAAGTTTAATGCTGGTGAGCGTAAGGCGTTCCCATCACTGTAGGCTTACCATTCTCCATGCTTTCATCGAACGAGATAGCATTTTTCGCGAACAGGTTGATAACGGTAGAGCCAAGCTTGAAACGGCCCATCTCTTCGCCCTTCTTCAAGATAACCGCCTTGTTACCTTCAGCAGGGTAATCCCATTTATGGATGGTGTTGCCACGCGGTGGTGTGATGGTACCTGCCCAAACTTGTTCAATACTGCCAACGATGGTCGCACCGACGAGTACTTGTGCCATCGGGCCAAATTCTGTATCGAAGATACAAACCACGCGTTCATTCCGCGCAAATAAGTTTGGTACATTTTCCGCGGTTAGCGGGTTTACTGAGAACAAATCGCCCGGTACATATATCATCTGGCGTAATGTGCCGTCACATGGCATATGAACTCGGTGGTAATCTCGAGGAGACAGGTAAAGGGTTGCAAAGGTACCCTCTGTAAACTCTTCAGCGAGATTTTTGTCCCCACCAAGCAGCTCTTGAGCGGAAAAGTAATGTCCTTTGGCTTGGATCAATTGACCATCTGTAATCGGACCAAATTGACTGACACAAGCATCTGCAGGGTGAGTGATTACTGCTTGGTCTTCAGTAATTGGGCGTGCGCCTTCTTTTAACTCACGAACAAAAAACTCATTGAACGTTTTAAAGTGCGCCGGATCAGAATGCTTTGCCTCATCCATGTTTACATTGTAATGCTTGATAAACCAGCGAATAACGGCGGTGGTTAGACTACCAGCCTTTGCTGACGCCAGCTTGCCCATTAGGCGAGTTAGGCCATGTTGTGGGATCCAGTACTGTAGTCCAACTTTGATTTTGTCCATCTTAAATTCCGATACTTCTGTTAGGTTCTCGCTTTAGGGCGCGTGATGTTACTGAAATTCAATTTAATTGTCAGTATCTAGTGAGGGATTTTTACACAGTTTTCGCGTTAATCCGACTATAAGTCTGCCTTCTTGTTACGTGAGTACTGTCGATTGGCTTTATTTTCTACCATGCTTTCAAGAATACGATGGTAGTTTTCAAAACGAACCTCACTAATTTCACCTTTTTCTACTGCCTCACGAAGCAGACACCCAGGGTCGTCATCGTGCTTACAATCACGGAACTTACAGCCGCCCAAATAAGGTCGAAATTCAACAAATGCTTTGGTCACTTCTTCTGCTTCTAGATGCCATAAGCCAAATTCACGAACTCCTGGAGAATCGATAAGATCGCCACCAGTTGGAATATGATACAAGCGTGCAGCCGTAGTGGTGTGTTGACCCAATCCAGAGTTCTCCGAAACTTCACCTTCTTCAACTTCGTGTTCAAGCTCTGGCATTAACGCGTTAACCAAACTGGATTTACCCACACCAGATTGACCGACAAAAATATTGATACGATCACGCAGTAACGCTTCTAGTTCAACGATGCCTTCTCCGGATTGTTTGCTCACAAGCAGCACTTTATAGCCAATACGTTGGTACTCTTTAAGCCACTCTTCATACTTGGCTCGGTCGTCAGCTTCTAATAGGTCGACTTTATTCAGAACCAGTAACGGAGCAATGTTGAGTGTTTCTGCTGCGACGAGATAACGGTCAATAATATTGAGAGAAAGCTCGGGTAAAACAGAAGAAACAATCACCATTTGGTCAATGTTTGCTGCAACCGGTTTTAAACCATCGTAATAGTCCGGACGAGTGAGCATTGAAGTGCGTGGCTCCACGCTTCAACCACGCCAGAAATGCCTGCCATAGATTCTAAGCCTTCACGCCACAGCACTTTATCACCGGAGACCAACGATTCTATACCGCGACGAAGATTACAGCGCTGAACATTTCCTGTTTCCAAATCTTCTATGTCTGCATGCTGACCAAAACGAGTGATGACTAAGCCCTGTTTACTTGAGCCCAGCATATTCTCATCCCATTGGATCGCGTCTTCTTGCTTTTTCAAACGCTTTTGTTGGTTGTTGCGTACGCGTCGCACCTGACCTTTGGTTAATTTTTTCTTTTTAGCCACAATTATGTACTTAGTGTGAATGTATTCATGTGCTTGATACACGATATGCCCCCATAGAGTCGGTATCGTGTTTCAAGTATTTTGATGTATAGTACCTTTTTTATCGATAAACAAATAGGCGGCATAACCATGTCCTTGAGCGATCAAAACCTAATCTGGGTAGATTTAGAGATGACAGGACTTGATCCTGAAACGCACAAAATTATCGAAATTGCTTCTATTGTCACTGATAGCGAGTTGAATATTTTGGCTGAAGGGCCTGTGTTAGCGATTCATCAATCGGATGACGAACTCGCCAAAATGGATGACTGGTGTACGAATACGCACACGGCAAGCGGGTTGGTAGAGCGAGTTCGAAATAGCCAAGTTTCTGAACAAAATGCCGTAGCTCAAACTATTGCTTTCTTAGAAAAGTGGGTGCCCAAAGGGGTTTCTCCAATTTGCGGTAATAGTATTGGTCAAGATCGCCGTTTTTTATATAAATACATGCCAGAACTAGAGGAGTACTTTCACTACCGTTATTTGGATGTAAGTACTCTGAAGGAGTTAACTCGTCGTTGGCAACCTGACGTATTAGAAGGGTTTTCTAAGCAAGGCACACATCTGGCTTTGGATGATATTCGTGAATCTATTGCGGAGCTGAAGTATTACCGTGAAACGATCTTCAAGATTTAGTGTATAAGCTCTGTACTAGGCTGTGGCTATTTATGCTTGTTTTGATTGCTTTTTCGTCGTTTAGAAAAAAAATGATATTTTTTTTCAGGAAGGACTTGCATCACAAAAAAATGCTCTTATAATTCGCAGCCCTAAACAGCAGAAACGTTGTTGATGCGACACTAGCTCAGTTGGTAGAGCGCAACCTTGCCAAGGTTGAGGTCACGAGTTCGAACCTCGTGTGTCGCTCCACTTTCTTTTGATTGTGGATAGAGCTTTCATCGTGCTTAACGATGACACAATACGGACGCGGGGTGGAGCAGCTTGGTAGCTCGTCGGGCTCATAACCCGAAGGTCGTCGGTTCAAATCCGGCCCCCGCAACCAAATTTAATTAATAGCGTTTGCTGTTAATATGCGACACTAGCTCAGTTGGTAGAGCGCAACCTTGCCAAGGTTGAGGTCACGAGTTCGAACCTCGTGTGTCGCTCCAAATTATTTTCGTTGGAAGTATGGTTATTCTCGTATTTCGAGCGTAGAATTCGATACCCGCTCAGTGTTTAGAGCGCAACCTTATCAAGGTTGAGGTCACCATTTTTATGAATTGGGAGCCTAGTGTGTCATTCCACTTTCTTTTGATTGTGGATAAAGCTTTCATCGTGCTTAACGATGACACAATACGGACGCGGGGTGGAGCAGCTTGGTAGCTCGTCGGGCTCATAACCCGAAGGTCGTCGGTTCAAATCCGGCCCCCGCAACCAAATTCAATTAATAGCGTTTGCTGTTAATATGCGACACTAGCTCAGTTGGTAGAGCGCAACCTTGCCAAGGTTGAGGTCACGAGTTCGAACCTCGTGTGTCGCTCCAAAATTTATAAGCGCTCATCATGCTTTGAATGATGAAACACGGACGCGGGGTGGAGCAGCTTGGTAGCTCGTCGGGCTCATAACCCGAAGGTCGTCGGTTCAAATCCGGCCCCCGCAACCAAATTTAATTAATAGCGTTTGCTGTTAATATGCGACACTAGCTCAGTTGGTAGAGCGCAACCTTGCCAAGGTTGAGGTCACGAGTTCGAACCTCGTGTGTCGCTCCAAATTTCTCGTTGGAAGTAGGATTCTTATCGTACTTCGAGTGAAGAGTTCGACACCCGCTCATTTATCGAGCGCAACCTTACCAAGGTTGAGGTCACGCCTTTTTGTTTATGAATAGGGAACCTCGTGTGTCGCTCCAAAATTTATAAGCGCTCATCATGCTTTGAATGATGAAATACGGACGCGGGGTGGAGCAGCTTGGTAGCTCGTCGGGCTCATAACCCGAAGGTCGTCGGTTCAAATCCGGCCCCCGCAACCAAATTCAATTAATAGCATTCGCTATTATTATGCGACACTAGCTCAGTTGGTAGAGCGCAACCTTGCCAAGGTTGAGGTCACGAGTTCGAACCTCGTGTGTCGCTCCAAATTTTTCGTTGGAAGTAGGATTCTTATTGTATTTCGAGCGTAAAAAATCTGACACCCACTCAGTAGTTAGAGTGCAACCTTACCAAGGTTGAGGTCACGCCTTTTTGTTTATGGATAGGGACCTCGCGTGTCGCTCCACTTTTTCTTAAGTGGAAAGTATAGTTTTCATTGTGTTTAACAATGACATTGCGACACTTTCTCTACAAGTAAAGTAATAGCTACCATTGTGTTAAACAGTGATACGCTACACTAGCTCTATTTTCCGATTAAATTAGAAAATAAGTGCTCTCATCGCTCTTTTCATAATGCTGCGAAGCATGAACCCCCAAAATTATCCGTATTATATGATGTCAGGCGCTGTGCATTACGCGTACGGCAGAATATGAAGTGGATGAATCATACTATCCAGCATTCTCTGAGTGTTTTATCTTACTTTAATTAACAGAGTTATCCACATACGGCGTTCTGTGGATAAGTTAGTTGATAAAGTGTTTTTAGGTTGGCTTTTTTAGTAAGTAAAGAAAGATCTTTGATTCTTTATTTTTTTGCTATAGTGATGTTTTTAGCTTTAAGTTATTGTTTTGTATGGATGAGGTGGTTTTTTTTGTGGATCGACTTGACTAACTTACGATCATTACATCGCATTTTTTTGATCCTAGTCATTTATTCAAATTGTGTTTAACTTTTTTCTTCAGTTCACTTTCAACTTGATTTCAAATTTTTTTCCACATTACTAATTTGAGAACGAGGTCATGAAATTTTCATGAAAAACGGATTGATTATGAAAACATGCTGTCAATCTCTTGCATATAGACTGCACGCTATGCGTCTCTCGGTAAGCCTTTCTCGATAATCCTAATGAGACGATTCTTCTTTGTTTCCACTGATTGCAAATCATTAGTCGGTATTTGGTTCAACTGTTGTGTCAGTGCCCAGTCTATATGTTCATCAAGCAAAGTATTACTACCTCGACGACGGTCTAATGCATCAATGACTCTTTGACTGTAGTCTGCATTACCGAGAGCGATCGCGAGATTACGCAACCATTGTAAATGGCCAATACGGCGAATAGCTGAACCTTCCATATTTTTTAAGAACGTAGCCTCATCCCACTCAAACATCTGCACAAGGTCAGGTGTGTGAAAGCTTTCACGTCTATGAAAATCTTCTTGCTCGGTTAGCTCTGCATATCGATTCCATGGGCACACGAGCTGACAATCATCACAGCCGTAAATTCGGTTGCCTATGGGTTTGCGGAACTCTTCTGGGATCACTCCATCAAATTCAATCGTAAGGTAAGAGATGCAGCGACGAGCATCCACGACGTTATCTGCAACAATGGCTTGTGTTGGACAGGATGTAATACAGGCATTGCATTTCCCACATTGGTCCTGAGTGGGCTTATCAACCGGTAATGGCAAATCAACCAGTAATTCTCCAAGAAAGAACCAAGAGCCACAGTCTTTATCCAAGATTAATGAATGCTTACCTGTCCAACCTAATCCTGCTTTTTGAGCCAAAGGTCGTTCTAATATTGGTGCGGAATCAACGAAAGGTCGATAGCCAAATTGGCCAACTTCTTCTTCGATTAACTTACCAAGCTTGTTGAGCTGCTTTCTCACCAGCTTGTGGTAATCTCTTCCGAGTGCATAGCGACTGATGTAAGCGTGATTTTTATTCGCGAGGTTCGAAGCGAATTGGGCATCAGGAGGAAGGTAATCCATCCGTACGCTGATAACTCGTATGGTTCCTGGCAATAGCTCTGCTGGTCTGGCACGCATCATACCGTGACGAGCCATCCAATCCATTGAACCATGGTATCCAGCATCCAACCAATTTTGCAGGGCGGATTCGTGTTCACTAAGATCAATATCGCAGATCCCGACTTTCTGAAAGCCGAGCTCTTTTCCCCAAATTTTGATTTGTTTTGCGAGTTGTTCGTAGTTCATGATGGCTACCGAGATTATTGGGGGCCGGATCTTAACGGATCTATTGTATTGGTGCTAGCGTAAAGTTGAAGAAGGCTTGAGGTTACTCGGGGATAAGTGAATACTCGATAAATAAGACGCAGTTTTATGGCTAGTTTTTCGTATATATGACATTCGAAAGCTTGTCTCGGAAAACCAACACAGTTTACTATTCTTGTTCTTTTGATTTTTATATAGTCAACGATCATTCGTTAGAGAAGCATAAATGAGCACGAAACAGTTTAATTTGAAAGATGAGCATGAAACGGTCGCTTTGGGCGCTGCATTGGCTCAACTTTGTTCCCAGCAAACCACAATTTATCTTCATGGGGATTTGGGGGCAGGTAAAACGACCTTCAGTCGTGGTTTTGTCCGTGCTCTTGGACATCAAGGTAACGTAAAAAGCCCAACCTATACATTGGTTGAACCCTATCAATTGGCAACTTGGCAAGTTTACCACTTCGATCTGTATCGTCTTGCTGATCCTGAAGAGCTTGAGTTTATGGGCATTCGGGATTATTTCACTGATGATGCGATTTGTTTGGTAGAGTGGCCTGAAAAAGGGCAAGGGTTGTTACCGAAGCCAGATCTTGATGTGAACATTCGTTACCAAGGTGAGCAGCGTATCGCTGAACTAACAGCGAACAATGACTATGGTGTGCAGTTACTCAGTAGATTGGAACTATGTTGAGTTTTTTAAATTTTAGAGTTGTAGCGACGTTTATCGCTACATTCGTTCTTATTATCCCTAATTTCGCATTTGCCAACGTCGTGCAAAGTTTTCGAGTTTGGCCGTCACCAGATGAAACGCGTGTTGTCATCGATTTAGACTCAGAAGCGGATTACTCTTATTTCTCACTGTCTAGCCCAGATAGGCTTGTGGTGGATTTAAAAAACACCACGATGAAGGCGAAGTTACCCGTCACTGTGACGGACAGTCCTGTGCTGAAGCGGGTGCGAAAGAGTTCTCCGCCGGACAAAAGTACTTACCGTTTAGTCTTTGAGTTGAAAAAAAATACCCAAACAGAACTGTTTAAATTGAGCCCGACTCCTGGTGGACAGTACGGCCATCGCTTGGTTGTTGATTTGTCTCACGGAAGTGCGAAAAAGACGTCTGCTGCACAATCATCGTCAAGCAAGCCAACAACGACGAGTAAAGACATGAGTTCGGTGCGTCGTGCTCAAGATGTGTTGGTTGTTATCGATCCTGGTCATGGTGGTGAAGATCCTGGCTCGATTGGAGCGTCTCGTCGTCATTATGAAAAAGATGCAGTGCTGAGCATTTCGCGCAAAATAGCAGCTCAACTGAATGCTACCCCAGGCATCAAAACTCGCATGACGCGCACTGGCGACTATTTTGTAAATTTGAATCGTCGAGTAGCGATTGCACGTGAGAACGACGCACATTTGCTGATATCGATTCACGCGGATGCTTTTACGTCACCTAAACCGCGCGGTGGTTCGGTTTTTGTATTGAATACTCGTCGAGCCAATACAGAGATCGCCCGTTGGGTTGAGAATCACGAGAGACAATCAGAAATATTAGGTGGCTCTGGGAATGCATTTGTCACCAATACAAAAGATCGTAACGTCAACCAAACGTTGTTGGATTTACAGTTTAGCCATTCACAGAAAGAAGGGTATAAGCTGGCGAGCGAGATTCTGCGGGAGATGGGACGTGTTGCTCACTTGCACAATCGTAAGCCCATTAATACTAGCTTGGCAGTATTGCGTTCTCCTCAAATACCGTCAGTCTTGGTCGAAACGGGTTTTATATCTAACCCGACAGAAGAGAAGTTGCTTTTCCAGCGCTCGCACCAAGATAAGCTAGCTCAAGCTGTTACTAAAGCGGTCGTCAAATATCTGAAAGATAATCCACCAGAAGGGACGGTGTTCTCCTCTTCTCCTGGAGCAATGGTACACATAGTGAAGCGTGGTGAATCTCTCTCTGTGATTGCGAATAAATATGGTACTAGCGCTAAGGCTCTGATGTCTGAAAATAATCTCAAATCAACCGGGGTGAGGATTGGTCAAAAACTTCGCATTCCTTCGTCGGGTGCCGTTCAAGTACCAAGTAAGCCGATCACGGTAGAGACCGAAACGATCACGCATACGGTTAAGTCTGGTGAGTTCTTAGGTAAGATAGCCAGCCATTACAAAGTGAAAGTGTCTGACATTCGCCGAGAAAACAACCTTAAGTCTGATACGGTTTGGGTGGGGCAAAAACTCAACATCACTGTAGCGGTTAAAGATAAGCCGATCCGCAAACACAAGGTCGCCAGGGGAGAGTTCCTAGGTAAGATTGCTTCGAAGTACGGGGTGAGTGTGGACAGTATTCGCCGCGCGAACAAGCTGCGCTCGGACCAGCTTGCCGTTGGACAAATACTGATCATTCCAAATAAGTAAGTGAGCTTTTAACGCTATATGACGATTAAAATTTTACCAGCTAGGCTGGCCAACCAGATAGCGGCAGGAGAGGTGGTCGAAAGGCCGGCCTCTGTTGTCAAAGAGTTGGTTGAGAATAGCCTAGACTCTGGTGCTACCCGAATTGATATTGATATCGAAAAAGGGGGCGCTAAGCTCATCCGAGTTCGTGATAATGGCAAAGGGATCGCGAAAGAGGAGCTTGGGCTTGCGTTGAGTCGTCATGCGACATCTAAGATACATAGCTTAGATGATTTAGAAGCCATTATGAGCTTGGGTTTCCGCGGTGAGGCACTCGCGAGTATCAGTTCTGTTGCTCGCCTGACATTAACCTCGCGCCCTGCGGCTCAGGAGGAAGCGTGGAGCGCGTATTCTGAAGGCCGTGATATGCAGGTAAAGTTGCAACCAGCTGCCCATCCCATTGGAACCACAGTTGAAGTACTGGACTTGTTCTTCAATACGCCTGCTCGTCGTAAATTCCTTCGTACTGAGAAAACTGAATTCGCTCATATTGATGAGCTATTGAAACGGATTGCGCTGAGTCGTTTTGACATCACCATTAATGTTCGTCACAACGGAAAAGTTGTTCGCCAATATCGCGCCGCGAAAAATCAGCTCCAAACTGAAAAGCGGCTTGCCGCCGTATGTGGTCATGCGTTTGTACGCAATATGCTGAGAATCGAGCTGGAACATCAAGGGCTAAAATTGTTGGGATGGATTACCACTCCCGATGGCGCAAGGCAACAAAGTGACCTTCAGTATTGTTACGTGAATGGTCGTATGATGCGTGACAAACTAATCAATCACGCGATTCGCCAAAGCTATGAAACCAGCTTAGAACCAAACCAGTTTGCCGCGTACGTTTTATATATTGAGCTCGATCCGCATCAAGTGGACGTCAATGTTCACCCAGCTAAGCACGAAGTTCGTTTTCACCAAGGCCGATTGGTTCACGACTTTATTTATCAGGCCTTGGCAGATGCACTCGCGCAAGGTTCGGTGATCGATAAGCCGTATGTGAATGAGTCTGCATTTCATCATACACAGACCAGTAAAGACGCAGAGCATTCTCATCGCGTTGAACTCAACTCCAACGAAGGTTCGCATTCCTCTGTGCATGTCAGAGGGGAAAACTCATTGGAATCCGTTCCTGAGCGAGTTTACCAAGCGATTGACCAATCTCCTGCTTATCCTGGCCGAAGTGATTATGAGTCTAAACCACGCGAAGAGTCTTCTTCTGAATTTTCCGTGCGAGAAGCTAAAACGTCGGACATACCTGAGCGTTCAAACTGGATAGAATCGAAGCGATCGGCGAGACCGACGCAACATAAAGAGCGTCATGCGGAGCCAGCACCGAGTAAGCAAGAAGTCCGCGCCTATCATGAGCTACTGGAAACACCAGAGTTTGGGCCTGAAGCAGCGCCAAAATCGATCATCACAACACCGAGTAATGGGACGTCTTTACCTGAGGTGACGACGTTGGGCAAAGCATTATCTGTCGTAAACGAGCAGTTTTTGCTGATGAGTTGCGACAGCGGTGTGGCACTTGTTTCGTTGGCACGAGCGGAATTTTATCGAATGAAAGGGCAGTTAACACCATCGGAAGATGGATTAAAATCGCAACCTTTGTTGGTGCCGTTGTCAATGAAGCTAGACGCAGAAATGGTTAAATTCGCTCAGGATTATCAACAGGATTTTGCCCACTTGGGGATTCAACTTAAACCCCGAAATGACAAAGCTCTGATGGTGATGGGGGTACCAGCGCCACTGAGACAACAAAACTTACAAAATTTGTTACCAGATCTGCTATCGTACACCCTATCTTATACAGAGAGAGCGGTGACGACCGAGCAGATGTTGCTTCAATGGGGTGATTGGCTTGCAATGCAGGTCGCAACAGTTAAGAGCCGCTACACTCTCTCTGAAGCCATTCAAATTATTGCGGAACTTGAACAGCTGAGAAATGGTCAATTGCCATTAGACGATAACACATTTGTGTCGGCTGTTGATTTCTCCGCCACGATAGCCAATTTAACACCATGACAGATAAACGACCTCTGGCGCTTTTTTTAATGGGGCCAACCGCATCAGGTAAAACAGAACTTGCGATTCGACTTCGTCAAAAGTTTCCAGTGGAAATCATCAGTGTGGATTCAGCATTGATTTATAAAGGGATGGATATTGGAACCGCGAAGCCAGATGATAAAGAACAGAGCTTAGCACCTCATCGCTTGATCGACATTTTGGATCCCAGTGAATCTTATTCTGCGGCAGACTTTCGTCGAGACGCACTGCAGGAAATGGAAGCGATTGTTGCTGAGGGGAAAATTCCATTATTGGTCGGTGGAACGATGCTCTATTACAAGGCTTTACTTGAAGGGTTGTCGCCTTTACCTGCCGCAAACCCTGAAATTCGTCAGCAAATTGAACAAGAAGCATTGACTAAGGGTTGGTCAGTGTTGCACGATGAACTTAAACAACTTGATCCTGTCTCTGCAGCGAGAATACATCCCAATGATCCTCAACGTTTATCGCGGGCATTGGAGGTGTTTCGTATTTCAGGTAAGACACTAACTGAGTTGACTCAAACCAAAGGTGAGAGCCTGCCGTACCGAGTCAAACAGTTTGCAATAGCTCCCAAGGAAAGGGCAGAGCTTCACCGTCGAATTGAGTTGCGCTTCGAAAAGATGATGGAGTCAGGTTTTGAAGATGAAATGAACGTGTTATATGCACGTGAGGATCTTCACCCTGATTTACCGTCGATACGTTGTGTCGGCTACAGACAGATGTGGGAGTACTTAGACGGGGAGTGTACACGCGAAGAAGCCGTATTTCGTGGTATATGTGCTACTCGTCAATTGGCCAAGCGTCAAATCACCTGGTTACGCAGCTGGGATGACTTAACTTGGTTGGATAGCGAGAACATTGAACAAGCGTTCGAAACCATGTCAGAAGCCATAGCATCTGATTGAGTTAGCTGTGTATAATGTGATCGTTTTTGCGTAATCGCGCTCTTTAAGGACCAGTAGTTAGCGTTTTTTATACTATGCTTGCTAATTACTTAGAGTGCATTTTGATTCGTTTAGCTCAGATGCAAAAGCAGTACTTTTTTTGCATTGCACCACTAGCTAAATAATTACAACAACAAATTAAATAAGGAAAATAAAATGGCTAAGGGGCAATCTCTACAAGACCCATTTCTAAACGCGCTTCGTCGTGAGCGTATCCCGGTATCCATTTACTTGGTTAACGGTATCAAGTTGCAAGGTCAAATCGAGTCATTCGATCAATTTGTTATCTTGCTGAAGAACACTGTCAACCAAATGGTTTACAAGCATGCGATCTCTACGGTTGTTCCGGCTCGTCCAGTGAGCCATCACAGTGGTGAGCGTACCCAAGGCGATCGCCCACAAGAGAAATCAGAAGATTAATTCTTCATTAAATATTTATAAAATAAGGAGTTGATTGCTTGTTTGACCGTTATGAATCCGGTGAGCGAGCCGTACTTGTTCATATCAACTTCACGCAAGAAGGTGAGTGGGAAGATCTGGCCGAATTTGAAATGCTGGTCTCCTCCGCCGGGGTTGAGGCGCTACAGGTCATTACCGGTAGTCGTCAATCCCCGCACCCGAAATACTATGTCGGAGAGGGTAAAGCTCAAGAAATTGCGACTGCTGTGCAATCGACTGACGCTGAAATTGTGATTTTTAATCACTCCCTCTCTCCTGCCCAAGAACGCAACCTCGAAGCGCTGTGCCAATGTCGAGTTCTCGACCGCACTGGTCTTATTCTCGATATCTTCGCTCAACGAGCTCGAACACACGAAGGTAAGCTACAGGTAGAGCTGGCTCAACTTCGTCATCTGTCAACTCGTTTGATTCGTGGTTGGACGCACCTTGAAAGGCAGAAAGGGGGAATTGGTTTACGTGGCCCGGGTGAAACCCAGCTCGAAACCGACCGTCGTTTATTGCGTGACAGAATAAAAGCGATACTGCGCCGCTTAGATAAAGTGGCTAAGCAGCGTGAACAAGGGCGTCGTGCCCGAAACCGAGCTGAAATCCCAACAGTTTCACTCGTGGGTTACACCAACGCGGGTAAGTCGACACTCTTTAACCGTATAACAGAAGCTGGGGTTTATGCCGCAGATCAACTTTTTGCAACGTTGGATCCTACACTACGTAAGATCGAGTTGTCCGATGTTGGACCTGTCATACTTGCAGATACGGTTGGATTTATTCGACATTTACCACATGATTTGGTTGCTGCTTTCAAAGCGACCTTGCAAGAAACGCAAGAAGCTGACATTTTGTTACATGTTGTTGATGCCAGTGATGAGCGTTTTCGTGAGAATATTCAAGCTGTTCATGAAGTACTAGAAGAGATCGATGCTCACGAAGTGCCGACTCTGGTGGTCATGAACAAAATCGACAACCTAGATTCGCAGAATCCGCGTATAGAGCGAGACGAGGAAGGCGTACCTCGAGCGGTTTGGGTCTCTGCAATGGATGGATTGGGCATTGAGCTCCTATTTGACGCGCTGACCGAACGTCTTGCGTCACAAATGGTTGAGTATCAGTTGTGCATTCCACCACAGTATCAAGGTCGATTCCGTAGTACATTCTTCCAAATGAAATGTATTCAACGTGAAGACTATGATCAGGACGGTAACTTGTTGATCGATGTTCGAATGCAACAAGTCGACTGGTTTAGACTTGAGAAAAGAGAAGGGGCAGTTTTGACTGACTTTATAGTCACTTAAATGACTGCTACAGTATAACGTCATATCAAATGATGGAGCTTTCTAATGGCGTGGAATGAGCCTGGAAATAACAACGGCAACAATGGCCGCGATAATGACCCTTGGGGTAATAATAATCGTGGTGGCCAGCGTCCTGGTGGCCGAGATCAAGGTCCACCAGATTTAGATGAAGTGTTCAATAAGCTGAGTCAAAAGCTGGGTGGCAAGTTTGGTAAAAAAGGCGGCGGTGGTTCTCCGGTCGGTAACGGTGGTGCAATTGGCTTTGGTGTCATTGCTCTGATTGCTGTTGCCGTATGGTTCTTCGCTGGTTTTTACACCATCGGTGAAGCAGAACGTGGGGTTGTACTGCGTTTAGGTAAATACGATCGCATTGTAGACCCAGGTCTGAACTGGCGCCCTCGTTTTATTGATGAATACGAAGCGGTCAACGTTCAAGCGATTCGTTCACTGCGTGCGTCTGGTCTTATGCTGACCAAAGACGAAAACGTCGTCACTGTAGGAATGGATGTTCAATACCGTGTTACTGACCCGTACAAATACTTGTATCGTGTCACCAACGCAGATGACAGTTTGCGTCAGGCAACGGATTCTGCGTTACGTGCAGTCATTGGTGACTCACTGATGGATAGTATCCTGACCAGTGGCCGTCAACAAATTCGTCAAACTACCCAAGAAACATTGAACCAAATCATTGATAGCTATGATATGGGGCTTGTGCTTGTTGATGTGAACTTCCAGTCTGCACGTCCACCAGAGCAAGTGAAAGATGCGTTTGATGATGCGATTGCAGCTCGAGAGGATGAAGAGCGTTTCATTCGTGAAGCAGAAGCATATAAAAACGAGATTTTGCCAAAAGCAACGGGTCGTGCTGAACGTCTTAAGAAAGAAGCACAAGGTTACAGCGAACGTGTGACTAACGAAGCACTTGGTCAGGTAGCTCAGTTTGAACAACTATTACCAGAATACCAAGCTGCGCCTGGTGTAACTCGTGACCGTCTGTATATTGACGCGATGGAAGAAGTCTATTCCAACACTTCCAAAGTGCTGATTGACTCTGATTCAAATGGTAGTCTGCTTTACCTACCAATCGATAAACTGGTGGGTCAAGAAGGTCAAACAGATACGAAACGTAAATCAAAGTCATCCTCAACTTACGATCACATTCAACTTGAATCTGAGCGTACAGACGAGGACACCTCTGACTCATCGTCTCGTTCAACAAGTTCACGTCAAGGGAGATACTAAGAATGCGTAAGTTAATGATCCCTGTATTGGTTATCGCACTGGCATTGATGCTGATGTCATTGTTTGTGATTCCCGAAGGTGAGCGCGGTATCGTAGTTCGATTTGGTCGTGTTCTTAAAGACAATAATGACATTACTCGTATTTACGAGCCGGGTCTGCACTTCAAAATGCCAATGTTTGATCGCGTGAAGAAACTTGATGCTCGCATTCAAACAATGGATGGTCGAGCTGACCGTTTCGTTACGTCTGAGAAAAAAGACGTCATCATTGATACCTATGTAAAGTGGCGTATTGAAGACTTTGGTCTTTACTATCTGGCTACCGGTGGTGGTAATTCGCTAACCGCAGAAGCGCTTCTTGAACGTAAAGTGACCGACGTGTTGCGTTCTGAAATCGGTGCTCGTGAAATCAAGCAAATCGTTTCAGGCCCACGTAATAACGATGTGTTACCAGAAGATGCAAGCAGTGAAGAAGTCACTACAGAAGCCGCGCGTGAGGCGTTGGAAATCGATGGTGAGCGTGACGTAATCATGTCTAACGTGTTGACAGACACTCGCCAAAGCGCAATGAAAGACTTGGGTGTTCGCGTGGTTGATTTCCGTATGAAGAAAATCAACTTACCAGATGAGATCAGTGAATCTATCTACCGCCGTATGCGTGCTGAGCGTGAGTCGGTTGCTCGTAAACACCGTTCTCAAGGTCGTGAAAAAGCAGAAGTTATTCGCGCACAAGCGGAACTTGAAGTGGCAACGATTCTGGCTGAAGCAGATAAAACCGCTCGTGTCACACGAGGTGAAGCGGATGCAAAAGCTGCGAAGGTATACGCGCAAGCTTACAACAAGGAGCCTGAGTTCTTCAGTTTCCTACGTTCGCTAAGAGCGTATGAGAAATCATTCAGCTCTAAGAGTGACATTCTTGTGCTTGATCCGAAGAGTGATTTCTTCCAATACATGAATCACTCTAAAGGTACAACAGCGAAATAAGCTGACTGTATTTGATGAACAAAAGGCTCCTGATGGAGCCTTTTTTGTATCAGGATGTTTTTGTATTAACTCATCATAAAGGCAATAACAGCCCCTGCGACGACCAGGCATCCACCAATACGGCGAAGCTGATTATTTGGCTGTTCGCTCAATTGTGCCACCATATTTCGCCAGCCATTAGGGGCAATGAGAGGGCCGATACCTTCTACAATTAAAACCAGCCCAATAGCCAGCCAGAGAGAGTCAGACATAACGTTTCCAATCGGATTTAGAAAGCCAAATATTATCAATGGTATGCTGGATGCGAAAAGCACCAATGCAGTTAATCTCTCATTATTGTGAACAAAAAATGACTGCAAGAATCGCTATTCGGTGCTAGAATCCCTTTTTAACTAGCAATCAGACTTGGAAAGATGGGAAATAACGTAGTCGTTCTAGGCACCCAATGGGGTGACGAAGGTAAAGGTAAAATCGTAGACCTTTTAACTGAAGATGCAAAGTACGTGGTGCGCTACCAAGGCGGTCACAATGCAGGTCACACTCTCGTAATTGACGGTGAAAAAACCGTTCTTCACTTAATTCCATCAGGTATCCTTCGCGATAACGTAAAATGTGTTATCGGTAATGGTGTCGTATTATCACCTGAAGCTTTACTTAAAGAAATGAAGCCTCTTGAAGAGCGCGGAATCCCAGTACGCGAACGTCTTTTCATTTCTGAAGCATGTCCTCTAATTCTTCCATACCATATTGCTCTGGACCAAGCGCGTGAAATCGCACGTGGTAAAAAAGCAATTGGTACTACCGGTCGTGGTATCGGTCCTGCGTATGAAGACAAAGTTGCGCGTCGCGGTCTACGCGTTGGCGATCTCTTTGATATGGAATCGTTCGCAGAGAAGCTAAAAGAAGTCATGGAATTCCATAACTTCCAGCTTGTAAACTTCTACAAAGTAGAACCAGTGAGCTACGAAGCTGTGCTTGAAGAAGCAAAAGGTTACGCTGAGCTTCTAACTTCAATGGTCATCGACGTGACTGACGAGCTAGACTCTGCGCGTAAGCGTGGCGACAAGATCATGTTTGAAGGTGCTCAAGGTACGCTACTGGATATCGATCACGGTACTTACCCATACGTAACGTCTTCTAACACCACTGCTGGTGGTGTTGCGGCTGGTTCTGGTTTTGGTCCTCGTCACATCGGCTACATCCTAGGCATCGCGAAAGCTTACTGTACTCGTGTTGGTTCTGGTCCTTTCCCGACTGAACTTTACGATGGTCTAGAAAAGCAAGATCCAGTAGGTAAGCATCTAGGCACGAAAGGTCACGAGTTTGGTGCAACAACTGGTCGTCTACGTCGTACCGGTTGGTTTGATGCAGTTGCTATGCGTCGTGCAATCCAAATCAACTCTATCTCAGGTTTCTGTCTAACTAAACTAGACGTACTCGACGGCCTAGAAGAGCTAAAAATCTGTACTGGTTACAAGATGAAAGATGGCTCTGTACTAGAAGTTTCGCCAATGGCTGCTGAAGCATTTGAACAAGCAACGCCAATCTACGAAACAATGCCAGGCTGGTCCGAGAACACGTTCGGTGCGAAATCAATCGAAGAGCTACCAACAGCAGCGCTAGATTACATCAAACGTATCGAAGAGCTAACGGGCGTGCCTGTAGACATTATTTCTACTGGCCCAGACCGTAACGAGACTATCATTAAGGTTCACCCATTCGAATCTTAATTGATACGTAAAAACGAGCTCGAGATTATGAAAGCCGACCTAAGGGTCGGCTTTTTTGTGTCTGAAGAGTGGGTTGTCGCGTAGCATGCTAAAGTAGAAAAACTATTGTGGAACCTACTGCTCAATGTGGCAATATCTTGCCGCTTAATGGAAGAAGAGGCAAAAACTGTCTAAAGCTTGACGAGTATTTGCCGATAAGTGTATCAAGCAGAGAGATCCTTAAGTGATCTTTGGTTTGTTAGATACCTTGAAGAGTGCATTTATGAAGTTACGAACAGTGGCTGCTTCACTGTTACTGATACTGACCGCGACGACAACCAAGGCCAATGTTGCTGATGTCGGTGCGCCAGTACCTATTTATTCTGAAGCAGAACTGATAAAGCTGATTGAACAAAATAAGCACCTGCAGCGTGTGCGTGCTGATAACTGCCAGTTGGTCGAGGACATTATTGCTCGTGCGACCCGAATCAACCTGCCCGCTTATGAATTTTTGTATGGCGATATGCTCGCGTGGGGCGTGTGCGTACCACAAGATGTAGAGCTCGGGCTGTACTACATGGAAAACGCTGCGCATCAAGGTCTGCCAGCTGCACTGGAGCAAATAGGTCGCTATTATTCTCGCGGCACTTTGGTGCAACAAGATAAAGAGCGTGCCATTCCTTACCTGAGAGAAGCTGCTTCTATGGGGAACCTAAATGCGCGAATTCACCTTGCGGAGTTACTCCTGCGTGACTATGGCAGCCCGCTGGATTACGAAGATGCGTATCGCTGGTTATATAACTCTGTTACCGCTGATCAACGAAAACACAAACGGATCGCGGTGCTTAGAAATGGTCTAGAGCAGCGCATGCCGCAGAACATTATTGCACGCGCCAAACGACGCGATACCTTCTGGTAACCACTAGGAACTGTTGACGTTTCGCGGTTACTCTTCACTGATGACTTCATGCAGCAAAGCCCACATTGAGTGGGCTTTGCTGCTTTTGGGGAGTCGATAGTTGATGTTAAATGACTTTATGTGGGCCAAAGCATTCATAATGGAATTGCGCTTGCGGGACACCTAATTCAATTAACTGTTTGGCGATGTACTGCATAAAGCCCACTGGGCCACAAAAGTACACTTGTACATTATCTTGTTTCAGGGCCGTTTCAATTTCATGTAGATCGACAAAGCCCGTAAAGTGGAAATCTTCACCGATTTTGTCTTGTGTGGTTGGCCGGTTGTACCAAACCAGCGCGTTCATGTTTTCTTTGGTCGCTACAAGTTGGCTGACATGTTGTTTAAACGCATGTTGTTGACCATTTTCCGTCGCGTGAACCCAAGTCACAGGCGCTTGATGGTCAGTTAAACTCTCAAGCATAGAAAGTGTCGGTGTTAAACCAACACCCGCTGAAATAAGCACGACCGGTGTCTTTGCATCAACCTCCATAAAGAAATCACCTGCAGGTGCTGCGAGTTTTACTTTATCACCGACATTGAGTTTATCATGCAGGTAACTGGAGACGATGCCGTCTTGTTCGCGTTTAACCGAGATACGATAGGTGTCTTCTTGTATGGCTGAAGATAAGCTGTATTGACGGATCTCTTGGTTATCCAAACTATCGCTGTTGATGTAGATACCTAGATACTGCCCGGGTTTATAGGAAGAGACTGTGCCACCATCTGTTGGCTTGAATACAAAACTGCAGATGTGTGAACTCTCTGGTTGTTTCTCAATGAGTTCAAACTCACGCAGCCCACGCCAACCGCCTTCTAACGCTTGATTCTCTTGGTAGATTTGTTCTTCGCGTTGAATAAAGACGTTCGCTAATACGCCGTAAGCTTCAGCCCAGGCATCCAACACTTCTTGCCCCGGGTTAAACAGCTCATCGATGGTTGCAAGCAGGTGTTGACCTACGATTTGGTATTGTTCTGACGTGATTAAAAAGCTGGTGTGTTTGTGGGCGATTTTTTCTACCGCACCAAGCAGAGCAGGTAGGTTCTCGATGTTTGCAGCATACGCACAGATTGCATTGAACAGTGCTTCGCGCTGATCACCATTGCGCTGATTACTCATATTGAAAATATCTTTCAGTTCAGGATTGTGGCTGAACATACGCTCATAAAAGTGTGCCGTCAGTTTCGGTCCCGTTTGTGCGATGAGCGGTGCGGTAGCTTGGACGATTTCAATGGTTTGCTTGCTGAGCATAGAGGCTTCCTATTTTATTGGGTGTTGTATTTTAAGTTGCATTTTTAATGCATGTTTAAAGTTGTATCTCAAATGTATCTTTCATTCAAGAAAAGATTTACACTTTTGCTATTACAGAGGATAGCAATATGCAGTTAACTAGCTTCACAGATTACGCGTTGAGGACCCTAATCTACTTAGCCTCACTGCCAAAGGACGAATTGACCAACATAACGGAAGTGACGGATTTATTTGGTGTATCTCGTAACCATATGGTTAAAGTCATCAACCGCTTAGGACAGTTAGGTTACATACAAACCGTGCGCGGAAAAAACGGCGGGATCCGTTTAATGAAGCCTGCATCTGAGATCACGGTTGGAGGGGTTGTTCGTGATTTGGAACCGTTAGAGCTGGTGAACTGCAGTGCGGACTTTTGTCATATCACTCCGGCGTGTCGATTAAAGGATAAGCTTGCCAAAGCCAAAAGTGCTTTTCTTGCTGAGCTTGATGATTGCACCATTGATGAGTTGCTCCGGGGCAATTCAGAGCTTTTGATCTTACTGGCTCGCCCATAACTCCCGCCACTCGTGTCGTTACGCATTTTTCAAAGCATTTCTGTAGGTTATCGAGAGAGTCAGATATACTAACTGTATACCTTCCTTGCTAGATAGGCGTGCCTATGTCAGACAATATGCCAAATGATCCGTTTGCGGATCGTGAGTCCCAAAATTACGAAAACCCAATTCCAAGCCGAGAGTTCATTCTTGAATTCCTTGGCAAGTCCGGTGCACCAATGAATCGCAACGACTTGTTCGAAGCACTTAAGCTCGAGGGCGAAGAGCAGTATGAAGGATTGCGTCGTCGTTTGCGTGCAATGGAGCGTGATGGGCAGTTGGTGTTTACTCGCCGCCAGTGCTACGCACTACCTGAAAAGCTAGAAATGGTGAAAGGGTATGTCATTGGTCATAAAGATGGTCATGGCTGGGTACGACCAGAAGGCAGCGTGGGTAAGGATAATGATATTGTACTGCCGCACCATCAGATGAAGAACATCATTCATGGTGATTTCGTACTGGTTCAGCCAACGGATAACAGCAAGCGAGGCCGTCGTGAAGGTCGCTTAGTACGCGTTCTTGAAGAGCGCAATAACCAAATCGTCGGACGTTTCTTCCTTGAGTACGGTTATTCGTATGTCGTCCCTGACGATTCACGGATCTGCCAAGATATTCTTATTCCAAATGAGCACAAAGCGGGTGCTCGTATGGGCAATGTCGTCGTGATAGAAATCACCGATCGTGGTTCACGTACGCGCGGCATGATGGGTAAGGTTGTGGAAGTTCTGGGCGAAAATATGGCGCCGGGCATGGAAACGCAAATCGCGATCCGCACCCACCAAATTCCACATGAGTGGCCCGATGCGGTGATTAAACAAGTGGCTGACTTGTCTGAAGAGGTGCCTGAAGAAGCGAAAGTCGGTCGTGTTGACTTGCGTGACTTACCGTTGGTGACAATTGATGGCGAAGACGCACGTGACTTTGATGATGCAGTCTTCTGTGAGAAGAAGAAAAGCGGAGGTTGGCGTTTATGGGTCGCGATAGCGACGTCAGCTACTACGTGCGTCCCGACTCGGCTCTGGATAAAGAGGCGATTATTCGTGGTAACTCGGTGTATTTCCCGTCTCAGGTGGTACCAATGTTACCTGAGGTATTGTCTAACGGTTTGTGTTCGCTGAACCCACAGGTTGATCGCTTATGTATGGTATGTGAGATGACCATCTCTGACACAGGCAAACTATCGGGTTATAAGCATTACGAAGCGGTAATGAATTCGCATGCGCGTCTGACTTACACCAAAGTACATCATATCTTGGAAGGTGACGAAGAGTTGCGCGAGCGTTACAGCAAGTTGGTTCCGCACCTAGAAGAGTTGCATCGCATGTACAAAGTGCTTAAAGGGGCGCGCGAACAACGGGGTGCGATTGAATTCGAAACCGTCGAAACCAAGTTCATCTTTAATGCTGAACGCAAGATTGACAGAATTGAACCGCTGGAGCGTAACGATGCGCACAAGCTGATTGAAGAATGTATGATCTTGGCTAATATCGCATCGGCTTCGCTGGTGGAAAAAGCAAAAGAACCGGCACTGTACCGTATCCATGAAACACCGGGCGAAGAACGTCTGATGGGCTTCCGAGATTTCCTGAGTGAGCTTGGTTTGGAGCTGGGTGGCGGACTGGAACCATCACCCACTGATTATGCAAACCTGATGCGACAAGTCGGAGAACGGCCGGATCAGGAGTTGATTCAGACCATGTTATTGCGTTCGATGAAACAAGCGGTGTACAACGCCGATAACGCGGGTCACTTTGGTTTGGCACTGCAGCGCTATGCTCACTTCACCTCTCCAATTCGTCGTTATCCAGACTTGTTGTTGCACCGAGCCATCAAGTATCTGATCGCCAAAAACGAAGGCCGAAACCAAGATCGTTGGACACCAACGGGTGGATACCATTATTCATTTGATGATATGGACTTCTACGGTGAGCAGTGCTCAATGACAGAGCGCCGAGCTGATGATGCGACCCGTGATGTTGCAGACTGGTTGAAGTGTGAGTATATGCAAGACCACGTCGGAGACGAACTAGATGGTGTGATTGCTAATGTGACCGGGTTTGGTTTCTTTGTTCGTTTAACCGAGCTGCACATCGATGGCCTAGTGCATATTTCGACCTTAGCCAATGATTACTACCAATTTGATCCAATAGGTCAAAGACTTATCGGGGAAAGTTTCGGCAACATCTATCGCTTGGGTGATGCGGTGAAAGTGAAAGTATTGGCCGTTAACCTCGACGACAAGCAAATTGACTTTGAATTGATCGAAACAAGTCGTAAGCTACGCGGCGAAGGAAAAACCGCGAAGAAGAGAGCAGCAGAAGCGAAACGCAAAGCCAAAGAGAAAAAGCGCTCAGCGACGCGATCGTCATCAAATGAGAATGGTGCTCAGCGTGCTATTCCTGCGATAGAACCAACCAAGCGACCTGAAGACACAGAGGCTGGCACGAAGAAAAGTGACCCAAAGCGCGGTTCTAACAATGGTGGAACGGACGGCAAAAAGAAGCCGAAAGTGAGAAAAGCCAGTAAGAAAAAACCACACAGTAAGCCAAAGAAAACTCAGCGCTCTAAACGAGACGTGGAGTAAAGCTGAAAGCCAACCTGAGTAGAGTTAGGTTGGTATAACCGGAACGACAGGTTAAATAATGAGTAACGAATTTCTTTACGGTATTCATGCCGTGAAAGCGGTATTAGAACGTGAACCAGAGCGTTTTGTCGAAGCGTATGTATTGAAAGGACGCCAAGATGACCGCTTAATGCCAATCCTGAATGATTTGCAGGTGTGTGGCGTATCGATTCAGCAAATGACGCGTAAAACCTTGGATGACAAGGCGAGTGGCGCGAATCACCAAGGGATCATCGCCCGAGTCAAACCTGCGAAACAGCTGAATGAAAATGACATCGATGACATTTTGGCGCAGCATGAAGCACCACTGTTATTAGTGCTGGATGGGGTAACGGATCCACACAACCTGGGTGCTTGCTTACGTAATGCAGACGCCGCAGGTGCGGCTGCGATCATCGTACCTAAAGATCGTTCTGCAGCCATGAATGCAACAGTGAGTAAGGTCGCGTGTGGCGCAGCGAAGTGGTGCCTTTGATCCGCGTGACCAACCTTGCGCGCACGATGCGTTCACTGCAAGAGCAAGGCATATGGTTCGTTGGTACTGCCGGTGAAGCGACTCACGATATCTACCAGGCAAAACTGACCGGTCCTCTGGCTATCGTTATGGGAGCAGAAGGTGACGGCATGCGCCGCTTGACGCGCGAAACCTGTGATGATTTGATCAAAATCCCGATGGCAGGTAGTGTATCCAGCTTAAACGTATCGGTTGCCTCTGGCATCTGCTTGTTTGAAGCAGTACGTCAACGGCTTGCTTCAAAATAGCGTTAAAGCAAAATTTGCATTAAATAATCATCAAATAAAGGTCTGTGATAATGACCAAAACTCAGGATGGGCAACCATCCTTTGTTATTTTAGCTCATGCGTAGGGAAGTTATGACTCAACAATCTATAAAATTCATCGTCTTTGATCTGGATGGAACGTTACTTGATAGTGTGCCAGATTTAGCCGTTGCCGCAGACCAAGCCGTTCAAGCTCTGGGTTTCCCTCCAGTCTCTGAAGAGCAGGTTCGTGATTATGTGGGTAATGGTGCGGATGTATTGATCAGCCGTTCATTGAGCCAAAGTCTAACCATCAACCCGGAGCTAAGCGACGAACTACGAGCACAAGCCAGGATCCTGTTTGATGACTATTACGAGCAAAGCGGTCATAAACTGAGTCACCTTTATCCAACGGTAAAAGAAACGCTGGAGGAGCTATATCAAGCAGGGTTTACGCTCGCTATCGTAACCAACAAGCCCTCGAAGTTTGTGCCTGATATATTAGAACAGCATGGCATCGCAAAGTACTTTGTCGATGTATTAGGTGGCGATGCTTTCCCAGAGAAAAAACCGAATCCAGTCGCGCTAAACTGGCTAATGGAAAAACATAAGGTGCAACCAAGCCAGATGCTGATGGTGGGTGACTCGAAAAACGATATTCTTGCAGCGAAAAATGCTGGAGTGGCGTCTTTCGGTTTGACCTACGGTTATAACCACGGAGAGCCTATTTCGGCATCAAACCCGGACGTTGTCGCCGACCGTTTGTCGGAATTATTGGAAGTCGTCGCTGTTTCTGCGTAACGGTGACAAAAGATCTTTCAAAATACTCGCTAATGAGTACACTGAAGAGCCGTGCGCTTATCGCCGCACGGTTTTTATTTAATTAGATTAAAGAAGTCAAAGGAATCATTCTAATGAGCAAACCCATTGTATTGAGTGGTGTTCAACCGTCAGGTGAACTAAGTATCGGTAATTACTTGGGTGCTCTACGTCAATGGCACCAGATGCAAGACGACTATGATTGCCAATATTGTGTGGTAGACCTTCATGCGGTGACGGTTCGTCAGGACCCCAAAGCGCTGCATGAAGCGACCCTAGACGCACTAGCAATTTGTCTCGCTGTAGGTGTTGATCCGAAGAAGAGCACGCTATTTGTTCAGTCACATGTCCCAGAGCATGCTCAACTTGGTTGGCTTCTTAACTGTTATACGCAAATGGGCGAGCTGAGCCGTATGACTCAGTTCAAGGATAAATCCGCCCGTTATGCGAACGATGTGAATGTTGGTCTGTTTGACTATCCGGTATTGATGGCCGCTGATATTTTGCTTTATGGTGCAAATCAAGTGCCTGTTGGTAGCGATCAGAAGCAGCACCTAGAGTTAGCGCGCGACATCGCAACGCGCTTCAATAACATCTACTCGCCAGAAAGCCCAATCTTCACCGTGCCAGAACCGTACATTCCGACTGTTAACGCGCGCGTGATGAGCCTACAAGACGCGACGAAGAAAATGTCGAAGTCAGATGACAATCGCAAGAACGTTATTACGCTGCTTGAAGAACCAAAATCGATCCTTAAGAAGATCAATAAGGCGCAAACCGACACGGAAACGCCACCGAGCATTCGTCATGATATCGAGAATAAAGCGGGCATTGCCAACCTGATGGGGCTTTATTCTGCGGCAACCGGTTTGAGCTTTGAAGAAATTGAAGCGAAGTATCAGGGTGTCGAAATGTACGGCCCATTCAAGAAAGACGTGGGTGAAGCGGTTGTAGCCATGCTAGAGCCTATTCAGGCTGAGTACCACCGCATTCGAGCTGACCGAGCTTACATGGATGAAGTGATGCAGCAAGGTGCAGAAAAAGCGTCAGCTCGCGCTGCTGAAACTCTGAAAAAAGCCTACGCAGCAGTAGGTTTTGTCGCTCGTCCGTAAGCGGTAATCAAATGTGAATATCAAAGCCCCATACCTTGGGGCTTTTTTATTGCGCAAAAGCTTGCCTTTCTGGTTTGGTGTTGCAAAATACCGCCTTTAGTTATCACTCAGCTTCGTTGATAACGTCATGCCAGAATGGATTGGGGGTAGCTGAAACCTTATGTTGTTAATCATCGATAATTACGATTCTTTTACTTACAACCTTTATCAATACTTTTGTGAGTTGGGCGCGGATGTAAAAGTTGTGCGTAATGATGAAATCGATATTCAAGGCATCGAAGCTTGAATCCAACTCATCTTGTCATCTCTCCTGGTCCGTGTACGCCGAATGAAGCGGGCGTTTCCCTAGAAGCGATTGAGCATTTTGCTGGGAAACTGCCCATTCTTGGGGTTTGTTTAGGTCATCAAGCGATTGCACAAGTGTTTGGCGCACAAGTCGTACGTGCTCGACAAGTGATGCATGGTAAGACCTCCCCGATCCGTCATACTGGGCGTAGTGTGTTTAAAAATCTTGCCAACCCACTGACCGTGACTCGCTACCATTCCCTCGTGGTGAAGAATGGTACCTTGCCGGATGTTTTTGAGCTGACGGCTTGGACTGAGCTACCCGATGGCAGTATGGATGAAATTATGGGTTATCAACATAAGACCCTACCAATTGATGCGGTACAATTCCATCCAGAATCAATTAAGACCGAGCAAGGGCATGAGTTGCTTGCCAATTTTCTTGCGCGTAAATGATCTGATCCTGATCACTTTTTTTAACAAATTATTCATTTTTAGACCCCGTCGCTAGAATGCAAGAATATGCGAGCGATTGTTCTCGGTGGGGATGCTCAAACTCCCCCTCTTTCCCTGCTCCTTGTCTTACATCAGTTTTACAAAAAACGACTTCTGTAATTTTTCTTCTTGATGCATAAATAATCATGTACAGTGACTAATAGTGGTTGATGTGGAATGCAAAAAGAATAAATCACTATTGAAATAGTTAATTAAATGTAAATACAATGCTGTATCGGCTTAAATGCAAAACATTATTTGCTAGAGGGTAGGGCTCTAAGTTCACTTATCTGTAAAGCCAGCGGTATCAAGAAGGAAAGTGCAATGACAATGGAAAACAAAGTAGAACGAGGCCTATTCGATGAGGTAATGGTGCCTTGTTATAACCCAATGGAAATGATCCCAGTGAAAGGCAAAGGTTCGCGAGTTTGGGATCAGGACGGCAAGGAATACATTGACTTTGCGGGTGGGATTGCAGTGAGTTGCCTTGGTCATTGTCACCCAGTTATGGTCGATGCGCTGACCGAGCAAGCCAATAATTTATGGCACTTGAGCAATGTCATGACAAATGAACCTGCCTTGCGTTTGGCGAAGTTATTAACTGAGCTCTGTTTTGCCGAACGTGTGTTCTTTGCTAATTCGGGCGCAGAAGCGAACGAAGCCGCACTGAAACTGGCGCGCCGTTATGCCGCTGATGTTTATGGTCCAGAAAAGTCTGAAATCATTGCTTTTAAACAAGGCTTCCATGGCCGTACTTTCTTCACGGTTACGGTAGGTGGACAAGAAGCTTATTCTGATGGTTTTGGTCCTAAACCTGGTAATGTCACACACCTGCCGTACAACGACATCGAAGCGTTGCAGCAGCAAATTTCAGATAAGACTTGTGCCGTTATGATGGAACCGTTGCAAGGTGAGGGAGGCATCGTGCCACCAACGCCAGAGTTTGCTCAAGCGGTGCGCGAGTTGTGTGATAAGCATAATGCGCTACTGATTTTCGATGAAGTACAGACTGGTAATGGTCGTACTGGCCACTTTTATGCCTACCAAGGTTTAGGTATTACGCCTGATATCCTGAGCACGGCTAAATCACTAGGCGGCGGCTTCCCAATCGGTGCCATGCTGACAACCGCGAAATTGGCGGAACACCTTAAAGTGGGGACGCATGGCTCAACTTATGGCGGTAACCCACTCGCTTGTGCGGTCGCTGAAGCGGTAGTCAACGAAGTCACTAAGCCGGAAGTATTGGCTGGCGTATTAGAGCGCGAGGCGATGTTCCGAGAAGGCCTTGAGAAGATCAATGCTAAATACAACCTCTTCTCTGAAGTGCGTGGTAAAGGACTATTACTAGGCGCGGCACTTAATGAAGAATGGCAAGGTCGTGCTCGTGACATTTTGGTCGCGTCTGGTAAGCAAGGTCTCATGATATTAATTGCAGGTGCGAATGTTGTCCGTTTCACCCCGTCACTCGTTATTACACACCAAGAAATCGAAGAAGGCTTAGCCAAACTGGATAAAGCGATTGCGTCTTTAATTTAACGCGACACGCCGATTTCCCCCATCAGAGACCTCTGATGGGGGCTCTGTTCCTACGCTACTGTTAGGATCTTCTTGCATCTGGAGGGAATATTGATGCTAGTTGTTCGCCCTATTGCAATGTCTGATTATGAATCACTGCACACTTGTGCGGTTGAGTCTGGTCATGGATTTACATCACTGCCGGTTAACGAAGAACTGTTAACCAATCGAATCAAACACTCAGAGTACAGTTTTCATAAACCGGACGTAACGGAAGCTGGTGATGAAGGTTACCTGATGGTCGGCTTTGACTCCGAGACGGGGGAAGTCGCAGGTACCACCGGCATCGAAGCATCGATTGGCTGGGATGTTCCATTTTACTCATACCATATCAGTAAAGTTGTCCATTCTTCACCGAAACTCGGTGTTAATAATGTCGTTAAGCTTTTGACCTTTGGCAACAACTTCACTGGCAGCAGCGAAATCTGTACGTTGTTTTTACGTGAGAAGTTCCGCGGTGGCTTGAATGGTCGCTTGATGTCAAAGTGCCGCTTTTTGATGATGGCGGAACATCCAGAGCGTTTTTCGCAAACCATCTTTGCAGAGATGCGTGGTGTGTCAGATGAAAATGGTAATTCACCATTCTGGCAATGGCTACAGGAACACTTCTTCTCGATTGACTTTACACTAGCAGATTATTTGACGGGGATTGGCAATAAAGGGTTTATCGCTGACTTAATGCCTAAATTGCCAATATATATCAATCTCTTAAGCCCAGAAGCTCAAGCTGTGATTGGCAAAGTTCACGATAATACTCGCCCAGCTTTAAAGTTGTTAGAGCGTGAGGGATTTACCAATCGCGGCTATGTCGATATTTTCGATGCGGGTCCGACGGTGGAATGTGATTTGCGTAATATTGAGTCTGTGCGCGAATCGTTTAGAGCCAAAGTAAAAGTGGCTGAGCATGACTGCATGCAAGATTACTTGATGTGCAACTCATCCTTTGAGAATTTCCGTGCTGCGGCAGCAAAAGCCTCGTACGACTCAGAAACGCAAACGGTTATTCTGGCACCAGAACTTGCGGACGCGCTATTGGTTGAGGAAGGGGACTTTGTGCGCCTTCTGGCTCAATAACAGATGACAGAATGTAGGAAGAAAACAATGACACATTGGATTGCAGGTGAATGGGTAGAAGGACTTGGGGAAGCATTAACGTCTCTGTCTCCTTATGATCAACAAGTGATTTGGCAAGGAAAGGGGGCGACAGCAGAGCAAGTTAATCAAGCGGTCGCTGCTGCCCGTGCTGCTTTTGTTGACTGGAAAAATCGCCCTTTTACTGAACGTGAAGCGATAGTGTTGGCGTTTGCCGAAAAGGTAAAAGAAAACAGTGAGCAGATAGCAGAAGTGATCGCTAAAGAAACGGGAAAGCCTATTTGGGAAACTCGTACAGAAGCTGCGGCGATGGCTGGCAAAATTGCTATCTCAATTCGTGCCTACCATGAACGCACCGGAGAAGCGACGCGTGAAGCGGCTGGCAACCAAATCGTTTTACGTCATCGACCTCTGGGTGTGATGGCGGTGTTTGGCCCGTATAACTTCCCGGGGCACTTGCCAAATGGTCATATTGTTCCTGCACTGTTAGCGGGTAATACCGTGGTATTTAAGCCGTCTGAACAAACGCCTTGGACGGGTGAGTTGGCCATGAAACTATGGGAAGCGGCTGGCTTACCGAAGGGGGTGATCAACCTAGTGCAAGGGGCCAAAGAGACTGGTATCGCGCTTGCTGATGCAAAAGGCATCGACGGCGTATTATTCACAGGTAGTGCCAATACGGGCCATATCCTACATCGTCAGTTTGCGGGTCAACCGGATAAAATGCTTGCCCTCGAAATGGGGGGCAATAACCCGATGGTCATTTCAGAAAAGTACGGTGACTTAGACGCGACGGTGTATACCATCATCCAGTCTGCTTTTATTAGTGCAGGACAACGATGTACCTGTGCTCGCCGCTTATATGTACCAAAGGGGGAGAAAGGGGATGCGTTGATTGCCAAGTTAGTCACTACAACCCAATCGATTCGTGTCGATCAGCCCTTTGCTGAGCCTGCCCCGTTTATGGGACCGCAGATTTCTCTTGCAGCAGCGAAATTTATCCTCGACGCGCAAGCCAATCTACAATCGTTAGGTGGGGAAAGCTTGGTCGAGGCGAAGGCTGCTCAAGCCGCGTTTGTGACTCCGGGCATCATTGATGTGACGAATATCGCTGAACTTCCCGATGAAGAGTACTTTGGTCCATTACTTCAGGTGGTGCGCTACGAAGGACTCGAAAAAGCGGTGGCGTTGGCCAATGATACCCGCTTTGGTTTATCTGCTGGCCTTGTTTCTACTGATGACCAAGAATGGGAATACTTCGTTGATCATATCCGCGCTGGTATCGTCAACCGTAACCGCCAATTGACGGGCGCCAGCGGTGACGCACCATTTGGTGGTCCGGGAGCGTCAGGTAACCTTCGTCCAAGTGCTTACTATGCAGCGGATTATTGTGCCTACCCAATGGCCTCGATGGAAGGCCAAGAAACGGTATTGCCAGTGGCATTGAGTCCTGGTGTTAGCCTATCGTGACAAGACAGGACTGCTCGACCATTATTCTGGACGGCCCTAGGGCTGTGGACGAGCAGTCATCTTATCGTTGAACCCATGCATTTCGTAACAAGGAGCGGTTATGACGCCCGATGTATTATTCAAATCATTATGGCAAGACTATATTCAGCGCCTTTGTCCTTCAGCAGCTAAAGTCCATCAGCTGCTTCAGGAAGATGAGCCATTAATTAATGATCATATTGCACTGCGTACTTTCAATGTTGCCCCTCTTGGTATTGAAACGCTCGCAAAGCCGTTTTTAGCGGTAGGGTATAAAGCGTGTGGTGACTACGTATTTGAAAGCAAAAAACTGATCGCTAAGCACTATGAGCATCCGGATCCGAAGCAGCCAAAAGTTTTTATCAGTGAACTCAAAGTCGAAGAGTGTTCTGCAGCACTGCAAACCATCGTGGCGAAGATAGTGGCACAAGTGAATCAGAGTCAGCTTGCGGGGCACGAGTTTTTATATGCTGGACGTTTGTGGGAGCTCAGTTTTGCTGATTTTCAGACTTTAGCCAAGGAGAGCGAATACGCCTCTTGGTTGGCTGCTCACGGTTATGGCGCCAATCATTTCACGGTGAGTGTCAACCAGTTAAGTCAGTTTGATGAGGTGAAACAAGTGAATGATCATCTTCGTCAGGCGGGTTTTGTGATTAACGAGTCTGGCGGAGAGGTGAAAGGGTCACCTGAGGTTCTGCTTGAGCAATCGTCAACGATGGCGGACAGAGTCACCGTGATGTTCACAGAAGGAACAGAGAACATCCCTGGCGGATTTTATGAGTTTGCTAAGCGGTATCCAATGGAAAACGGTGACCTCTACCCCGGATTTGTGGCGGCATCAGCGGATAAAATCTTTGAAAGTACGAACCGTTAATTTTACCGTCTGCATTTCCTATACCACATCTGGGTAGTCACTCTGTATCTGTGTCGTAAATACAACAAAAGCCACCAATGTTGCCATTGGTGGCTTTTTCAATTGATTGCCGGTCGGTTAATGCAGGATTAACGAGTACCGTAAACCACGATGGTTTTGCCGTGAGCAGAAATCAGGTTCTGCTCTTCTAGCATCTTCAAGATACGACCTACTGTCTCACGAGAACAGCCAACGATCTGACCGATTTCTTGACGAGTGATCTTGATTTGCATGCCGTCAGGGTGAGTCATTGCATCTGGTTGTTTCGCAAGGTTCAGAAGCGTCTGAGCGATACGACCAGTTACGTCTAGGAACGCTAGGTCACCCACTTTTTGGCTAGTAACTTGAAGGCGGCGAGCCATCTGCGCAGAAAGGCGCATTAGGATGTCCGGGTTAACTTGGATCAGCTGACGGAATTTCTTGAAAGAAATTTCAGCAACTTCACAAGGAGATTTAGCGCGAACCCAAGCTGTACGCTCTTGGTCTTCCTCGAATAGACCAAGTTCACCAATAAAGTCTCCTTGGTTGAGGTAAGAAAGGATCATCTCCTTACCTTCTTCGTCTTTGATAAGAACCGCGACAGAGCCTTTGACGATGTAGTACAACGTTTCCGCTTTTTCACCTGCGTGAATCAGCGTGCTCTTTGATGGGTACTTATGAATATGACAATGTGAAAGAAACCACTCTAATGTTGGGTCGGTTTGAGGTTTACCTAGAACCATAATATCTCACTTCCTCTGCAGGGTACGCTTGCGCTATCCATATTTTAGTTTCACTTAGATTCACTAGAATAAGAACACTTATTGTATGGTGCAAGCTCTCTTGTGTCTCGGTAAGAAATAGTATCCTTTTTCTAAAACGATTTCTTGATTTTAATCGTGCCATGATTGAGAATTTGTACGCAAAATTGTGCACATGATCACGGTATGAAAAGTAAACACCTAAGCAGCAAGGTTTTTAGCCAATTTTTCCCGTTTCGATAAGCTGTTGTAGGATTGGTCGCACAATCAACTCCATGGCAAAACTCATTTTCCCCCCTGGCACCACAATGGTGTTATGACGCGACATAAACGAACCATCGATCATCGCCAATAGATAAGGAAAGTCGACTTTCTTGATACCGCGCAGTCGAATGACGACAAAACTTTCATCCAGACTTGGAATGCCTTTCGCATTCAGCGGGTTTGACGTATCCACGGTTGGCACGCGCTGAAAGTTAATGTGCGTGCGGGAAAACTGTGGCGTGATGTAGTTCAGGTAGTCGTCCATGGAGCGAACAATCGAATCCATGACGGCTTCACGAGAGTGTCCCCGGTCTCGCGTATCACGAACGAATTTTTGAATCCATTCTAAGTTAACGATCGGTACCATCCCAATCAGAAAATCCACATGCTGCGAGACATTGACATCCCCATCAACGACGCCGCCATGTAACCCTTCATAAAAGAGTACATCGCTGTTTTCTGGGAGATCTTGCCAGGGAGTAAACGTACCCGGCATCTGATTATACGGCACTGCCTCGTCAAAAGTGTGCAGATAGCGACGTATGCTGCCTGTGCCATCTTCTCCATACTGACGAAAAAAATCTTGTAAGCCGGGAAAGTCGTTCGCTTGTGGACCAAAGTAGCTAATGTGTCGACCTTGTTCGCGAGCCTTACGAATCTCAATGTCCATCTCAGGGCGAGTAAACCGATGGAAACTGTCACCTTCTACCCAAGCGGGTTTAACGTTCATCATATTGAACATCTTACGGAAGGCTTCAGATGTAGTGGTCGTGCCGGCACCGGAAGAACCGGTGACCGCAATGATTGGGTGTTTCGCTGACATGACAAACCTTGTCGAAATTTACGTACCTGTCTGTTCAACAATGGGCTGCTGAACGGTTGATGACCCACTATAGCACGTCATAAACGCATGTCATTGAGTAGGTGTTAGAACTTTGCGCTTAGTTGAATATCTACGGTTTCGTGTAGCTCAGAGAAGACAATGACGGCTTCCCCTTTCTCCAACTGAGTTTTTACCTGATCGACTTTGTCTTGCAAAGATACTTCGGTTGACCCGTAATCGGTACCTTCACGCAAAACAAATTCACGAATTAAGTTTTCCAGAGTTTCTGGTGAGATGTCTTGCCAGGGAATAATCATAAATACCTCTAAATTTTATGATGAGCCGTTGGTAGCCGAGTTGTTTAGCTACACCAATGGCTTGAATGGGGGAGGGCTGGTTGAATGTGGATCACATTTACTGTGTATGGCGAGGCGATACCTTAGACAGGTATTCGGCGGCAATACATTCGTAATATGCAGGCAGCGCTTCTTCCAACCAAAATGTGGGTTTTAAAGTACTCCCAGAGAGAAAACCGACATGACCACCATGTTCGTAAAGTCGATAGTCGATGTTATCGGGTAGCACGAATTTAGGAATAACGTCATCGGTCATAAAGGGATCGTCTTTCGCATGAATGATAAGGGTCGGTAAAGTAATTTGCTTTAACTTGGATAGCCCAGAGCATTGTTCATAGTAGTCTTGTGCGTCTTTAAAACCATGCAGTGGTGCCGTGATCAAATCGTCGAATTCATATAACCGGGTCACGCGTTTGATCGAGTTATACGACAAGGCCAGTTCACCATGCAATAAATCATGTTTTTGCAATGCATTACGTTTGAGCGAAGATAGTAAGTAACGTCTATAGACTTTTGAGAACCCCTGTTCGATTCGGCTAGCACAAGCGGCTAAATCAAGCGGTGCAGACACAATCGTTGCGGCTGTGAGTATGGGATCCTCGCGGTATTGAGCTAAGTAGTTGGCTAGCATGTTACCGCCAAGGGAAATCCCTACCGCGACTTTGGGGTTATCCGGGAAGCGTTCGTTAAGGTGCTCTAAAAAGTACCGTGCATCGGTAACTTCACCAGAGTGATAAGCACGGGCTGTTTTGTTGGGTTTGCCACTACAGCCACGAAAATGCATCATCACGGACAACCATCCTGATTGGGAAAAGGCGTTCATTAGCCATTAGCATAAGGGCTATAGAAACAGCCTTCTAGTCCGTGAAAAAGAATAAAAATGGGTTTTTGCTTTGCTGAGTCTTGGCTGGCGTCCTCGCTCCAGGCCAGATCAAGAAAGTCGCCATCAAGGGTGTCCAAAGTTTGCCAGGCAGGCGAAAACAACGCCTTTTTCCTAATGAAGCGAGGCAATAACGTCTGAAGGTGCGGGTTTTTAATCCCAGCGGCTGCGATAAATTGTGTCATACCTAACTGCTCTTAATTATCCTCCAGCATCCATGGGAGGGCTTATTGATATAACTATATTATAGGTATTCTACAGGTTTATGGGTGTCTCTGTGGGTGAATGTTTGGTACCGGAATAGCAAAAGCGTGCTGCAAATGCTCACCTCCCAACTGTCGGCAGTAACGCAGTGTGAGTGGGTCACCATCGTTTTTTATTAAACTGAGTGAGTTGATGCATTCCACTAAGTCCGCTTGTTGCTGTTTTTCGAGTTGCAGTTCAAATTGCAATGATTCCCGATACAAGGTGTCGTTGACTTGCGACTTGAGATGGCGTCGTAAGTCGCGAAATGAGTGGAGTAATGCTTCGCTGCGGCCAAGGCAGCTTTGCACCAGGTGCCAGTCTTTTTCCTGAAATATAAGCTGCTGCTCGTCCAGCCATCTGAGCAGCAGCAGCAGATTCACGTTGCCGTGATAGTTGTTTTGTAAAGATAAGCACGCTTCTTTGACTTCTCGCACACCATAAAATTGCAGACTAAACTGCCATAAATGTTCCAGAGTCAAGGTGTATTCTGCGTGTTTATTTGTCATTGATTAAACTCAACCTCCATCTGCTCCAGCTGTTCCTGTGCAGACATCCATTCCATTTCGACTTCTTCAAGCTCCGACTTACTGGATGCTTGACGTGCCAGCGCATCATTTAGTTTAGACTTATTTTCGGCGTCATACAGCGTGTTATCTGCTAATAGCGCTTCTACTTCTGCCAGTGCAGCACCTAACTTATCCATTTTGTTTTCTAACTGTGTCAGGGTTTTGCGAATTGGCGCGGTCTGTTTACGAAACTCTGCTTCGCGGCGTTTTTGTTCTTTTTTGGCCGCTGCACTGTTGGTGCTGTCTTTAGCAGGTTGTGACGCCTGCGCTTCTTTGCGTTCTGCCCTTTGTTGTTCTGTTAGCCACTTGTAATAGTCGTTCAGGTCTCCATCGAACGGAGCCACTTGGCGATCATGCACTAGGTATAAATCATCGGTTGTCGCTCGCAACAGATAGCGGTCGTGCGAGACGATTACCATGGCGCCTTCAAAGGTTTGCAGGGCCATCGTCAGCGCTTGACGCATGTCTAAATCCAAGTGGTTGGTCGGCTCATCGAGCAACAGTAGATTCGGTTTTTGCCAAACAACCAGTGCTAAAACAAGGCGTGCTTTTTCACCGCCGGAGAAAGGGGCAACCTTCTCCAGTGCCTTATCGCCTTGAAAACCGAAGCTGCCTAAGTAATCGCGCAGTTGCTGTTCGGTTTGATCCGGTGCGATCTGCATCATATGTTGCAGCGGGGTTTCTTCTGGATGTAGGGTCTCTAATTGATGCTGGGCGAAGTAGCCGATTTTGACCCCTTGCGAGTAGGTCAGGTTACCACCTTGGGCGCTGAGTTCACCAGAGAGCAATTTGATCAAGGTTGATTTACCCGCACCGTTACGACCCAGTAGGCCGATACGACTGCCTGGTACCAGATTAAGGCGTATTTTTTCCAGAATTAAATGGTCACCGTAACCTGCCGAAACCTCATCCATCATTATGATAGGGTTCGGTAATGCGGCAGGCTCACGGAACTGAAAACTAAATGGATTATCAAACTGTGCAGGCAATACTTTTTCCATCCGTTCCAGTGCTTTAATCCGGCTCTGAGCCTGACGCGCTTTGGAGGCTTTGTAACGGAAACGATCAATATAACTTTGCATGTGCGACATTTGCTTTTGCTGCTTTTCGAACATGGCTTGCTGTAGCACCATTTTCTGCGCACGTTGGTTTTCGAATGACGAGTAGTTGCCCGTGTACTCATTCAATTGTTGGTTCTCGATATGAATGATGCGACCGACGATTGGATCCAAAAAATCTCGGTCATGGGAGATTAAGATCAACGTGCCAGGGTAGTTTTGCAGCCAGCGTTCTAGCCACATGACTGCATCTAAGTCTAAGTGGTTGGTTGGCTCATCGAGCAATAGCAAATCAGAGCGACAAAGTAGTGCCTGTGCTAGGTTAAGGCGCATACGCCAACCACCAGAAAACTGAGTAAGACTCCAGCTCATCTGCTCTTGGCTAAAGCCTAATCCATCTAATAATTCCGCAGCGCGGGCACGAATGCTGTAGCCACCGATAGTTTCGATTTTGCCATGCAATTCTGCGACCAACGTACCTTGGTCTTTTTCTTCTGCATCGGCGAGTTGTTTTTCAAGATCGCGATACTCACGATCCCCATCAATGACATATTCTAGTGCACTGCGGTCTAGGGCCGGAGTTTCCTGTGCGACCCAAGCAAGTTCCCACTGTTGGGGTTGGCTGAATGAACCTGCATCAATCGATAGTTCATCTTTTAGTAAAGCAAATAGAGTCGATTTGCCGCAGCCATTTTTGCCAACCAAACCCACTTTATCTCCAGGGTGGATGGTGGCTGAGGCGTGATCTAGTAGAGGTTTACCGCCACGCAGTAGCTGAATGTCAGAGAAGGTAATCATAAGGTTTTCGTTCACTTTGCGCAGTGCGCGTTGCTTGCTCGTCTACCAAAATGGTGTCTGGCGTACGATTTTTATGCTTTGGATATCTTGCGGTGAATAGTAGGGGTATTGGCGGTAAAAGTCGATGGATTCGCTTTAATTGCATTATGCGGCACAAAAACGTATAACAATTTGATAACGGATAAAAACAACCACAAGGATGATCACTTGGCTGCAGCATCGCCTAATCTCCCAAGAGTTCTGGTCATTTATGCCCATCCAGAGCCACATAACTCCATTGCAAATCAAGTGATGATTAAGAAAATCCAATCACTTGAACATGTAATGGTGCACGATTTATATGGGGCTTATCCGGACTTCTTTATTGATATCAAACATGAGCATGCTCTGCTGTTAGAGCATGATGTGATTGTGTTTCATCATCCTCTTTATATGTATTCCTGTCCCGCGCTGTTAAAAGAATGGTTAGACCGTGTTCTGGGTAAAGGGTTTGCCTTTGGTGAGGGGTGTGCGCTCAAAGGTAAATATTGGCGCAGTGTGATTACCACAGGTGGCAAAGAGGAGGCATTTAGTACCAAGGGGTATAACAAATACCCGTTAGAACAGATTTTACAACCCTTTGAATTGTCAGCAGCATTATGTCAAATGAATTGGATAGAGCCCTTAGTCTTGTACTGGTCGCGGAATGTCTCCGATGCTGAACGTTATGAGCATGCCGAGTGTTATCGTCAATGGTTAACCAATCCGCTTCAAGGTTGGCCGTTAAACGAATTGGGAGGTGAACATGGCGATGACCAGTGAGTTTCTACAAAGTAGCGTGGTTTTTCTCTCTGCAGCGGTGATAGCAGTACCAATAGCGCAACGGTTTGGACTTGGTTCGGTACTAGGGTATCTGCTTGCCGGCGTGCTAATTGGTCCATGGGGACTCAGATTGATCAGTGATGTCGATGCGATTCTGCATTTTGCTGAACTCGGGGTCGTATTACTGCTCTTTCTGATTGGTCTGGAGCTGAATCCGAAAAAATTATGGCAGATGAGAGGGCCGATTCTAGGCATGGGTGGGGCTCAGGTGGTGGTCACTACCGTGGTATTGGGCAGCGTTATCAATCTGTTTGGTTTGAGCATGCAAGTCAGTCTGGTGGTTGGGATGGGACTTGCGTTGTCTTCCACTGCAATCGCACTGAAAGTCATTGAGGAGCAAGGGCTTAATGGTACTGAAACTGGGCAATCTGGTTTTGCCGTTCTGCTGTTTCAGGATATTGCGGTGATTCCGATGCTTGCGGTGTTACCCCTGTTAGCCGGAGGGCAAAGTTCAGGGAGCTGGATTGATGTATTGACGGTGCTGGGGAGTGTCATTGCGTTGTTGATCGGGGGGCACTTTTTACTGCGTCCTTTGTTTCGTTTTGTGGTCATGAGTGGGGTTCGAGAGCTATTTACGGTCGCGGCTTTGCTGGTGGTTCTGGGCATTTCCGTGGTGATGCAAAAACTCGGTCTGTCCATGGCATTGGGAACCTTTTTGGCCGGAGTCTTATTGGCGGAAAGTGAATACCGCCACGAGCTGGAAATTGCAATTGAGCCATTTAAAGGTTTACTGCTTGGTTTGTTTTTTATTGCTGTGGGTATGGCGGTGAACCTAGGATTGCTGGCGTTGTATCCGCTGCAAATTTTGTCTGCGGTTGTTGCGTTGGTCGTCGTAAAAGGGTTGGTGCTATATGGATTGGCTCGAGTGGCGGGAGTGAGTTCAAAGGCGCGTAGCCGAATGGCCGCGATATTAAGCCAAGGAGGAGAATTTGCTTTTGTCATTTTCACCGCAGCCAATCAAGAGGGCATTTTAACGAAGGAGCAAGTCGCGTTTTTATTGGTGGTGGTTAGTATGTCTATGGTGACCACACCGTTGATCCTGATGGGGCAGAAAAAGTGGTTTGCGCATACGTTAAATCAGGAACAAGAAAAAGTAAGTACGAAAGTCATTGATCGCAGTCCGCGCGTCATCATTGCTGGGTTTGGTCGCTTTGGTCAGGTAGTTGGACGACTCATGTATGCCAATAAAATCAAAGTGACGGTTTTAGAAAGCGATGCTAGCCAGATCAATCTGTTGCGTAGGTATGGTTACAAAGTGTTTTATGGTGATGCGACTCAGATTGATCTGTTACGCGCCGCTGGTGCAGACAAAGCGGAAGCCTTGGTGATTTGTACTGACTCTCCGGATGAGGTGATGGCGATTGTGGCGATATGCCGAGATCATTTTCCTAACCTTAAATTGCTCGCCCGCGCACGCAGCCGTGTCGAGGCTTATCAATTGATCAGTCACGACGTACCTAATTATTCGCGTGAGACCTTTTTGGGTGCGCTTGACCTTGGCCGTCAAACACTGATTGAACTTGGTATGCATCCATACCAAGCAAAGCGGGCAGAAGCACATTTTCGTAAATTAGATAATGCTATGCTAGAGGACTTATTACCTCAACATAACGAAGACAAGAAGCTCGCTCAGCGAGCTAAAGAAGCCCGTAAAGAGCTTGAAGAGATCTTTGGTCGTGAGATGGAAAGTGACCGACAGTCGCCAAATCATTGGAAGTAATACGCGTAGAAAATACGCGAGAAAGGAAGAATAGTGAAAGCTAAAAAACGTTTTATTGCGGGCGCGAGTTGTCCACACTGCAGTCAGCAAGATACTTTACGCTGGTGGATTGAAAATAACATTGAATTAGTCGAGTGTGTCGAGTGTGGCTTTAGCGAACAGCGTAAACCACAATCTGTAGAGAAAAATAAACACTCAGAGCAGGAAATGATCGGAATTTTTAAGCCGGAATAATTGAACTTCGATAATTGATCCCCATAATACCCCTGTTACCCCAGTACTTAACCCCGTTCAGGTTAAGTCAATGAACCTCTCTGGAGTTAGTATGAAAATTGAAAAGAACGTTGTTGCAAGCCTCGCATACAAAGTAATGTTGGAAGATGGTGTTGTTGTGGATCAATCTACAGCTGAAGCGCCTCTCGATTACCTACATGGTCACAACAACCTAATTACAGGGCTTGAGAAAGAGCTTGACGGTAAAGTGGCTGGCGACAAGTTCTCTGCAACGGTGGCTCCTGAAGAAGCTTACGGTGAGCACAGTGATGCGCTAGTACAGCGTGTTCCTGCTGACGTTTTCCAAGGCGTTGATCAAATCGAAGTTGGCATGCGTTTTCTTGCTGATACCGATCAAGGTCCAATCCCGGTCGAAGTGACGGAAGTTGACGGAGAAGAAGTTGTGGTTGATGGCAACCACATGCTTGCTGGTCAAACACTGACGTTTGAAGTTGAAGTGATGGCGACTCGTGAAGCGACTGCGGAAGAGATCGAACACGGTCATGTTCATCAAGCGGGCGGCTGTGGCCATGACCATGACCACGATCATGAAGGTGGCTGCTGTGGTGGCGAAGATAAAGGCGACGACCACGAATGTTGTGGCGGCGGCGGTTGTGGCTCTCACTAATCGCAGCACTCATTTAGATAAACGCATCTAATAAAGCTTTAAAAAGCGCAAGTTGAGGTTTCAACTCGCGCTTTTTATTTATCTGCGGTGTCGTGCTAAGAATACCAATCGTAGTAAATAACGGGTTATTCTAGCTTGTTAAAATACTCGATAACTTCGTTGCCTTTCTCGTTTATAAAGTAGGTTGATTGTAGAATAACTACTTACCGCAAAATTGCGCCTTGTTCTCAAGCATTTTTTCTACGCTATTTCTGAGCACTTATTCACTGTGATTGGTATAACCCTGAAACTAACCTATCGGACGACGTATGAGTAAACCATTTTCTATCGCGATTCACGGCGGCGCTGGCACGATTTTGCGTGAGCACATGAGTGATGAATTGCAACAAGCCATCAGGGCGGATTTAGAGACAGCGGTAACAACAGGGCATCATGTTATCGCACATGGCGGTACAGCCATTGATGCAGTTGTTGCAGCAGTTAAAGTACTTGAGGACTCTGCTCATTTTAATGCTGGCAAAGGTTCGGTGCTCACTCACAAAGAAATGGTTGAGATGGACGCTTCGATTATGGACGGCAATGGCTTAGCTGCAGGCGCTATTGCTGGCATCAAGCATGTTAAAAATCCGATTGAGCTAGCAAGAGACGTGATGCTAAACAGCCATCATGTTCTGCTTATCGGAGAAGGTGCGGAAGCATTTGCTTTCGAGCAGGGACATCAATACACCGAACAGGATTACTTTTTCACCGATCGCCGTTATGAACAATTATTGTCGATGCGAGAAAAGGGGCTGTTTGCGCTTTCTGAATCGCAGTACCCAGATGATCGTAAACACGGCACGGTAGGCGCGGTGGCGTTGGACCTGCATGGTAACTTAGCTGCTGCGACGAGCACTGGTGGTGTGACCAATAAAAAGTATGGACGAGTAGGGGATTCTGCTCTCATTGGTTGTGGGACGGTTGCGGAAAATGGCGTCGTTGCTGTGTCTACAACCGGCGTAGGTGAGTTTTTTATTCGTAAACGTGTGGCAGAAGATGTGGCGGCACGTATGCGCTATTTGCAAGAAGATGTTCATACCGCCAGCGAAGCGGTGATTCAAGGTGAACTCAAAACCATGGGCGGAGAAGGCGGTTTAATTGCCATTGATGCGCAAGGTGAGCTGCATTTTGCGATGAACAGTTCTGGTATGTACCGTGCGGGGATAAACACGCAAGGTGAATTAAATATCAAAATCTACGCTGATGAGTAAGTGTGATAACAGTATAAAGCCCAGTCAGGGCTGGGCTTTATTGATATCATTGAGCAATTTCAACATTAGTAATGTGGCGGTGGTGGCTCATTGGCTGGATCGCTCATTTCAGATGAATCTATGTTTTTCACTTTCCCCACCACGTACTTCATTTGATCTTGCATCTTAGAGATCAAAAGCTGCTGTTGAGCCAGCGCTTCGTTCAGATCTTCAATCGTCTGTTCTTGAAAGGCGGCCTGACACTCAAGGTCATTAATGCGCGCTTCCAGTTGCTGAATTAGTTTTTCTGTCATGATCCGTTCTCTAACTGCCAAGCTTGGGCGATGCCTGCGGAAGTGGCAGTAATTACACGTTGTTTGGAATCAAAGGCTGCATCATACACGACCGCACGTGGAGGGCGAGTATCTTTTTTCGGTTCCACTTCAAATCTAGCAACGCGCTTACCTGTTTTCGTCTCCCACACCGAGACTCGACCCGAAGGGGTTCCAGTAACCAGTTGATGCCCATCATCGGAAAAACGGGCGGTAGAGAAAATCAATTGGCGCGACCAACTGCGCAGTTGGGATAGTTGCTCTCCCGTTTCTAAGTTCCAGATAATCGCTTGATTACCCCCATCAGAACTCATCGCCAGTTTTCCATCCCGTTGCAATGCCACACGCACAACTCTTTGTTCATGTTCAAAGGTACGTAAAATCTGACCTGATTCCGTGTCCCATAAGTAGGCTTTGTAGTCATTTCCGCCGGTGAGCGCGAAGCGGCCGTTAGGCGAAATCGCAACAGAGTTCACTTTTTCTCGGTGGGCAAGGAACTCCAAGCGCCGTCCGGTGACTAAATTGACGTAAATGGCTTTACCGTTTGAAAGCCCAAGTAGGACTTGTTCGCCATTGTTGGTGATGTCAATGTCTCGGATTAGTGCGTCTGAAATAGACCAAAGCCCTTTAGACTGACTCCAGCCGAGATCCCAGACTGCAAAGTTCATTTGACTCGCGGTAACCGCATAGCGACCGTTGTCAGAAAAGCGAATATGGGAGACCGTATTTTTGTCTGCATCCAGTTCTCCGAGTTGAGCGAGTGGTTCATTTTGTTCTAAATCCCATAACATCAGATGGTGTTGTTGCGAATAGAGCAAACCAAACCGACCATCCCTACTCAGTGCGAAACTGGTTGAGCCTTGGGGTTCAATTGGCCAACGTTGTACTTCCTGCTCGATGAAAAAACAGCCATTTAACGTTGTGATGACAACTAAATATAGGAATAAATGAGAAATTCTTTGTATCACATCTAATAATCCGGTTTGTGTCTTAAGACATATAGCTAGTATATTGGTAGAACGATTATCTTCACTAGTCTTAAGAAGATTTGTGTAAAAAACAATGGCAAAGCCATTATTGGGAGAAATGAATGAAATCAGTTTTAAAAGTGTCGCTACTTGCTGCCACAGTTATGCTAGCGGTAGGTTGTCAGAAAGAAGAAACAAAAGAAGAAACAGCAGCACCTCAAGCGGAGCAAGTTCAGGCTGAAACCGGCAAAGCCGTTCACTTTAAAACCGACGATGATAAGGCGGCTTACGCAATCGGTGTTTCGTTTGCTAACTACCTAAGCACTAGCATCGAAAAGCCAAGTGAGATTGGTATCGACCTAAACAAAGACCTAGTTCTTAAAGGAATCGAAGATGTCTTTAACGGCAGTGCCGAGCTTAACGAAGAAGATACTCGTGCTGCACTAGAATCTTTAGACAAGCGTGTCGCAGAGAAGATGGAAAAGCAAGCCGCAGAGAAAGCAGCCGCTTCTAAGAAAGCAGGTGATGAATTCCGTGCAGAGTTTGAAAAGCAAGATGGTGTGAAGAAGACTGAGTCTGGTCTACTATACCAAGTGCTAACACCTGCTGAAGGTGAGATGCCGAAAGATACCGATACGGTACAAGTACACTACAAAGGTACATTGATCGATGGCACTCAATTTGACAGTTCATACGATCGTGGTGAGCCAGCTACCTTCCCATTAAACCGTGTTATCCCAGGTTGGACAGAAGGCGTTCAGCTCATGCCTGTGGGCTCTAAATTCAAATTTGTTATCCCGCCAGAGCTCGCTTACGGTGAGCAAGATACACCAAGCATTCCAGCAAACTCAACGCTTGTTTTTGAGGTTGAGTTGCTAAAAATTGAGAATGACGGTGACAAGGCTGAGTAATTCGAACTTTTCGAGCTAAGCTATTGAAAAAGGTCCGCTTAGCGGGCCTTTTTTGTTCTAGGTCACTAGTTGGTGAGTTTGCTAGGCTGCTTTTCAAATTTTCTGATAAACTTACATCAATTTGTTGATTTTTCGCTCGAAGGCTTATGACAACTACAGAAACAATAAACGCAGAGATGTTGCTCGAAATGGAATCCGTTAACGTGATGCCGTTTACTGAGCACGATAAAATCATCTTGAGATCTTATGAAGCGGTCGTCGACGGTATTGCCAGCTTAATTGGCCCATTCTGCGAGATTGTTCTTCATTCTCTAGAAGACTTAAATACGTCTGCAATTAAAATCGCCAACGGCGAAAATACCGGGCGTCAAGTCGGTTCTCCTATTACGGATTTGGCACTTAAGATGTTGAAAGACATTGAAGGCTCAGAGCGTAACTTCTCACGCTCTTACTTTACCCGCGCTAAAGGCGGCGTATTGATGAAGTCGATTACAGTCGCGATCCGTAACGGTGAAAACCGTGTGATTGGTTTGCTGTGTATTAACGTCAATCTCGACGCGCCATTTTCTCAAGTTTTGCATTCGTTCATGCCAACACAGGAAGCGGAGGAAGCAGCTTCATCAGTGAACTTTGCCAGTGATGTTGAAGAGCTCGTCGACCAAACCGTTGAGCGTACTATTGAAGAGATTAACGCAGATAAATCGGTATCCAACAATACCAAGAACCGTCAAATCGTGATGGAACTGTACGATAAAGGTATCTTCGACATCAAAGACGCGATTAACCGTGTTGCTGACCGCCTGAACATTTCCAAGCATACGGTGTATTTGTATATTCGTCAGCGCAAAACTGAGGATGAATAGGCGTGAGTGGATTAACCTACACTCTGGTCGTCAATGGTCCGGTTTACGGTAGCCAATCGGCTCGCAGTGCCTATCAATTTGCCCAAGCGGTGATTGAGAAGGGCCACACACTGGTCAGTGTCTTTTTCTATCAAGACGGGGTCACTAACGGCACGGCACTGAGCGTACCTGCTAATGATGAATTTGATCTAAGTAGCGCGTGGCAAGTGTTAGCTAAAGAGCATCATGTACGGCTTGAAACCTGTGTGGCTGCCGCTTTGCGTCGTGGTATCATCAGTGAAGGCGAGGCAACCCAACACGGCTTAACGCAAAACAACTTAGCGGTGGGTTTTGAGCAAGCGGGATTAGGCAGCTTAGCAGAAGCGATGCTCACCCAAGATAGAGTGGTCCAATTTTGAGTCAGTTAACGTATCTATTTCGTAGTGCACCTCATGGTCGTACCGCTGGGCGTGAAGGCGTAGACGCTCTGTTGGCGGCTTCTGCATACTGTGAAAACATTAGTGTGATCTTCGCGGGTGATGGTGTGTATCAGCTTTTACTGGGACAAGACCCGAGTGGTATTTTAAGTAAGGATTACGCACCTATGCTGAAGTTGTTCGATCTCTATGATATCGAGCAGGTGTTTGTCTGTGTCGAGTCACTTGCACAGCGAGGGTTAGCTCAAGCGGACCTCGTGATTGATGCTCAGACACTAAATACCGAGCAAGTCAAAGACAAGCTGCAGCAAGCTGGCAAATTACTGTCATTCTGAGGAAGTCATGTTACATATCATAAAATCCGTGCCAGCCTTACAGGATGCGATGGCGATGTACAGCGAACAGGATGATATTCTCCTGATCGAAGATGCGATATACAGTGCAAACCCTCAGCACCCAGCATTTCATCACCTAAAAAAAGCCTCAACCTTTGTGTTGGAGAGTGACATTCAGGCGCGTGGCATGGTCAATCGTATCAGCCCCTCAATCCAAATCGTAAACTATTCTGGCTTTGTTGAGCTAACCGCAAATCAAGACAAATCGCTAACTTGGGACTGAATCGTCTTTCTTGTCGAGCATACTTTACAGCTGGGTTCATAGCATTGAACAAAAAAGATTCGTATATTTCTTGACACACCTCCCACTGCTGCATAGAATTTTGCGTCCCTAATTGCCAATGGCAGTTAGGGCTAGATTTTTCACAAAGCTTACTTTCAAGTAAATTCAGGAGCTAGTTAATGGCAACTATTAACCAGTTGGTACGTAAGCCACGTGCAAAGCAAGTTGTTAAAAGCAACGTGCCTGCACTAGAAGCGTGCCCACAAAAACGTGGTGTATGTACTCGTGTTTACACTACAACACCTAAAAAACCTAACTCAGCACTTCGTAAAGTTTGTCGTGTACGTCTGACAAACGGTTTCGAAGTGACTTCGTACATCGGCGGTGAAGGCCACAACCTTCAAGAGCACTCAGTTGTTCTAATCCGTGGCGGTCGTGTTAAAGACCTTCCAGGTGTGCGTTACCACACAGTTCGCGGCGCACTTGACTGTGCTGGCGTAAACGACCGTAAACAAGGTCGTTCTAAGTACGGTGTGAAGCGTCCTAAGTCTTAATTGCTCTCTTTTTAAAAAGAAAGCGTTAAGTAAGGCCAAACACTTATTTTCAATTTTATTTTTTTGAAAAAACTGAAAAGTTTTGGATAAAACCTGAAGAAGACAACGGAGAAAATCCATGCCACGTCGTCGCGTCATTGGTCAGCGTAAGATCCTTCCAGATCCGAAATTCAAATCTGAATTGCTGGCAAAATTCGTTAACATCCTAATGGTTGACGGTAAAAAATCTACTGCAGAGAAAATTGTTTACACTGCACTAGATGCTATGGCTGAAAAGTCTGGTAAAGACCACTTAGCTATTTTTGAAGAAGCTCTTGAAAACGTACGCCCTGCGGTAGAGGTTAAATCTCGCCGTGTTGGTGGTTCAACTTACCAAGTACCTGTAGAAGTACGTCCGGTTCGCCGTAACGCACTTGCTATGCGTTGGTTGGTTGAAGCTGCGCGCAAGCGTGGTGAAAAATCTATGGCTCAACGCCTAGCTGCTGAAATGCTAGACGCGTCTGAGAACAAAGGTACTGCTGTTAAGAAACGTGAAGACGTTCACCGTATGGCAGACGCGAACAAAGCGTTCGCACATTACCGCTGGTAATACCTTCTGTGCTGCGAGGTCCTCTCGCAGCACTTTTCTATACTCTAAGGTACACCTTAGTAAGAGGATACAATCGTGGCTCGTAAAACTCCTATTGAGCGCTACCGCAATATCGGTATCTGTGCTCACGTAGATGCAGGAAAAACAACCACAACTGAGCGTATTCTGTTCTACACTGGCCTTTCTCACAAAATCGGCGAAGTTCACGATGGTGCTGCAACCATGGACTGGATGGAGCAGGAGCAGGAACGTGGTATCACTATCACATCCGCTGCGACTACTACTTTCTGGCGTGGTATGGAAGCACAATTCCCAGAGCATCGCGTAAACATCATTGATACCCCTGGACACGTTGACTTTACTATCGAAGTAGAGCGTTCTCTTCGTGTACTTGATGGTGCTGTGGTTGTGTTCTGTGGCTCATCTGGTGTTGAACCTCAGTCTGAAACAGTATGGCGTCAAGCTGACAAATACCACGTTCCACGTATGGTATTCGTGAACAAGATGGACCGTGCGGGTGCAGACTTCCTACGCGTTGTGGACCAAATTAAAAATCGTCTTGGTGCGAACCCTGTTCCAATCCAGCTTAACGTTGGTGCCGAAGAGGACTTCAAAGGTGTCATCGACCTTATCAAGATGAAAATGATCAACTGGAATGAAGCCGATCAAGGTACTTCGTTTACTTACGAAGACATTCCAGCTGACATGATCGAGCTTGCTGAAGAGTGGCGCAACCATATGGTTGAGTCTGCCGCAGAAGCTAGCGAAGAGCTGATGGACAAATACCTTGAAGAAGGTGAGCTGACTGAAGCTGAGATCAAGCAAGCACTTCGTACTCGCACACTAAACAACGAAATCGTTCTAGCCACTTGTGGTAGTGCGTTTAAGAATAAAGGTGTTCAAGCGGTACTCGATGCTGTGATCGAATTCTTGCCATCGCCTATCGACGTTCCTGCTATTAAAGGTGTCGATGAAAGAGACAATCAAGTTGAACGTCATGCCGACGACAATGAACCTTTCTCAGCGCTAGCGTTTAAGATCGCGACTGACCCATTCGTGGGCACGCTAACTTTCATGCGAGTTTACTCTGGTGTAGTAAACTCAGGTGATGGGGTTTACAACTCTGTCAAAGAGAAGAAAGAGCGTTTTGGTCGTATCGTGCAGATGCATGCGAATAAGCGTGAAGAAGTTAAAGAAGTTCGTGCTGGTGATATCGCTGCAGCCATCGGTCTGAAAGACGTAACCACAGGTGATACCTTGTGTGACCAGAACCACAAAGTGATTCTGGAACGCATGGAGTTCCCACAACCGGTTATTCAGATTGCTGTAGAGCCTCGTTCTAAGGCAGACCAAGAAAAAATGGGTATCGCGCTAGGTAAACTGGCAGCGGAAGATCCATCTTTCCGCGTGGAAACCGACGACGAAACGGGTCAGACTCTGATCTCTGGTATGGGTGAACTTCATCTAGATATCATCGTCGATCGTATGAAGCGTGAATTCAGCGTTGATTGTAACGTTGGTAAACCTCAGGTTGCTTACCGTGAAACCATTCGTGGCAAAGCGGAAGTAGAAGGTAAGTTTGTTCGTCAATCAGGTGGTCGTGGTCAATACGGTCATGTGTGGATCAAGCTTGAGCCTTCAGAGCCTGGTGAAGGTTTCGTATTCGTCGACGAAATCGTGGGTGGTGTTGTTCCTAAGGAATACATCAACTCGGTATCGAAAGGTATCGAAGAACAAATGAATAGTGGTGTTCTAGCGGGTTATCCTGTATTGGATATCAAAGCAACATTGTTTGATGGTTCTTACCACGATGTAGACTCAAGTGAGATGGCGTTTAAGATCGCTGGCTCAATGGCGTTCAAGAAAGGTGCACTAGAAGCTCAACCTGTGATTCTAGAGCCAATGATGAATGTCGAAGTAACCACTCCGGAAGATTGGATGGGTGACGTTGTTGGTGACCTAAACCGTCGTCGCGGTATCATTGAAGGTATGGACGAAGGTGTGGCTGGTCTGAAGATCATCCGTGCTCAAGTGCCACTATCTGAGATGTTTGGTTACGCAACTGACTTACGTTCTGCAACTCAAGGCCGTGCGTCTTACTCTATGGAGTTTCACGAGTACGCTGAAGTGCCGAAAAACTTCGCAGATAAAATTATTGCAGAGCGTGGTTACTAATTGACGATTGAATTGCAAAAAGTTTACGACTTTTTGCGAGATCATACCGTCCAAATATTGCGCTAACGGGCGTTGGCGCATAAAATAACAATTTCTGGCGCGTCGTCGATCAATAATGATCACGGCGAATCATAACTAGGAAGGAACACGATCG
>NZ_JXOK01000023.1 GCF_000830505.1 Vibrio mytili
GGGGGTTTTGATCTACTCGCATGTTGCCTCTGACAAGCTTTCTGTTATAATCGATACATATTAAAGCATTTTAATCAAAGATTCACCTAAGTCTTTGATTCAGAAAAAAACGGTCTCCCCTCTTGACTGTGGTAGAATCCCGAAGAGGCTCGAGACCAATCCTTTCAAAAAGGCGCCTGACAATTCAGGCGCCTTTTTTTCTCTTTCTATCAATCAATTAGATAGTATTTGTGAGTTGTACCTACCCTATCTGAATACTGCACTTAAACATTAGGTACTTAAGTACTGATTGTACACGCGCGCAAGAGAATCGTTGTAGAACAACAATAAGGCAGTATACTGGCACCACATAGGTCACACACTGCGAAAGATAGATTGGATAGAGGTGAGCCTAACCTGGTGCAATACATAATCGGTTCTTCTCCGCTTAGGTGAGCTTGATATTTGGGTAAAAAGTTGAGTGGGTATCAGGAACT
>NZ_JXOK01000024.1 GCF_000830505.1 Vibrio mytili
AACTATAACCATAGACAGCCAAAATAGTTATCATTACTTCTATCAAAAGCCAAAGATAACCGTATGAAAAATAACATACAAATTATTTGGCAATAAATGAGTCAATGACCAACTTATATAGATATGCATGAGATAGATTTATTGTAACAATCTATAAGTTTAAATTTACGTCCTACTGAGACATGTCTCGATCTCGCTAGTGAGATTGACGTCATACAAATCCTTTGCACTGTATACTAATTATTTAATTACTTGAGTATTCTTTATCTTTCAGAGTTTTTATTAATTGTGTATTATCTTTCTTTCAGAGTTTTTTTATTAAAATAATTTTCGATACTTTAAGTTTACAGACCTTCACACCCTTTACTGAGGAGTGTTCTGTCGACCCAGGTACGATCATTCAGTCCTTTACTGATGGCCGCCATTTGTTTGACCTCTTTCTCCTGCTTTTCCAGAGTGCTGTCCAAAATCCACTTCGCATCATCGAGAGGAACAGCCAGTACACCATCTGAGTCACCAATCATGATGTCTCCAGGATGAATCACCATGCCATCAATACTGATTGGTACGTTGATCTCACCAGGGCCATCTTTAAACGGCCCACGATGCGTCACACCAACCGCAAATGTCGGCAGGTTCGTCTCGCGGAACGCGTCCAGATCACGAATAGCACCATTAAGGACAAATCCGACAACCCCTTTATTAATCGCGTGCGCCAGCATCAACTCACCCATTAATGCATTTGCGATGTCACCGCCACCATCGACCACTATAACGTCACCAGGCACCGCCATATCGATAGCTTTATGCAGCATCAGATTATCACCTGGACGAGTTTTAACCGTCACTGCTGAACCCAGCATTTGACCAGAAGTGTGCATCGGACGCATGGTCGGGCCCGCTGCAAACAAGCGATTCATTGAATCCGATACGTTGGCCACTGGCAGATCCTTGTATGCATCAAGCAACTCCTGTGACGCGGTGCGCTCTCTGGTGTTAATTTTAAAACCTAGACTCATTTGCTCTATTCTCCGCTGTTTACAAATTCTTGTGGTGATGCCATTAACTTTCGGTTAATAACGCGATAAGCCGGCAGTTTCTCTCCTGCGACAATGGTCTGAATGCCCTGAGCAGCACTTTCACTTACTCGGGTACTTCCTTCATTGGTAACACCCGCGATATGAGGGGTCACGATAATGTTCTTTTGCTGGAAAAACGGATGATCGTCAGCTGGTGGCTCGACCGCGAAAGTATCCAGTCCGGCACCGGCTAGGTGTTTGCTCTCGATTGCCGCAACCAATGCTTGCTCATCAATCAAACCACCACGGGCGGTATTGATGATAAAACTGCCAACTGGCATCTTAGCGATGGATTCCTGATTGATGATTTGATGAGTTTCGTCTGTCAGTGGTGAGTGCAGGCTCAGAATCTGGCTGTGTGAGAGTAATTCATTCACCGTCGCACAGCGCTGAACCGAAAATTGCTCAAACAACGCATCGTCGGCATACGGATCATAACCAAACAAATTCATGTTCAGTCCCTTGGCAATGCGCGCCGTTTCTTGAGCAATTGAACCCATACCCAGCAAACCAAGATTTTTATTCGCCACTTCATAGCCGGAAAACCCAGGTTTTTCCCATCGGCCACAACGTAGCCCATCATCTAGGGGAACTACCTGTTTGGTGACAGTCAGCATTAATGCAATGGTATGTTCAGCCACCGATACCGCGTTGGCGCCGGAAGCCACTACTACAGGAATGTTGCGCTCAGCTGCCGCCTTTATATCGATGTTATCCACCCCGACACCATGCTTTGCGATCACTTTCAGATAAGGCAATGCTGCATCAATGACTCGAGCAGTGATCTTGCCCATTCGCGAAATAATGCCCACAGGCTGATGCTGTTCAACCAGCGCCAGTAGCTCATCTTCCTGGCTATAAGGTGCAGTGTGCACCAAAGTAAAGCCTTGTTGTTGCAGGAGCTCGGTCGCTGAACTTGCTAAACCGGGTCCAGTGATAATGATGGTTTTTTGCATATTGTTATTGTCTTTTTCGTAGTGGTATCAGCAGAAAGTGAAGGCTTAAGTTAGTGACGTAAAGGTCATTTACCAGCCTTCAGCACCTCGAAAAGTAGACTACAAAACAAAAAACTATTATGGTAGCTAATAAAATTTAACATTTAGTAAAAGAAAGGTTTACATAGTGGACACAAGACAGCTAAAAACCTTGGTATCCATCTGGAAGCACGGCACTTTTGCCAAAGCCGCTGCTGACGTCTGCCTAACTCCAGCGGCAGTCGGTCAACAGATGTCCGCTCTAGAGCAAGAACTGAATATTTCATTGTTTGATCGCAGCAGTCGGCCACCAAAGCTGACCCCACAAGGGCAGCAAACCGTAGAGATGGCCAACCAGATCCTACGGCTGGAAGAAGACACAAAGTTGTCACTAAAAGGTGATTTGGCCTCTGGTACATTCGTTATTGGTGCAGTGCGTTCCAGTGCACTCAACCTACTCCCGGCGGCTATGGTCGAAATGAAAAAGGATTACCCGAGTCTGAAAACCAACCTGAAAGTTGGAGATTCTAGCTATCTGGTGTCAGAGGTGTCCTCAGGTCAACTTGACGCAGCGATCATTGCTGAACACGTTAACATTCCGTCCAACCTGAAATGGAGCCCGTTTATCAGTGAGCCCCTCTGGCTAATTTCAGCAGAGGACATGAGCGGTTTGACTTTAAAGGAGATCTTGAGTCAGCAACCTTTTATTCGCTTTAGTAACAATGTACCTTTAGCCAATTTGATCAATACTGAACTTTCGAGAATGGAAGTCATCACGCAGGACGTCGCAGAAGTGGACAATATCCAGTCCATTATTACCTGCGTTCAACACGGGCTTGGCGTTTCGGTTGTCCCTCAAATGTCGATCAACCCCACCCTGTCTGACTGTTTTAAAATCCCCTTTGGCAGTCCACAGATCCGACGTCAGCTCGGAATTGTCGAGCGACAATCAAGCCCTCGTAAAGCAGTGATTGAGAAACTACACGGTATTTTGGCGCAAAAAATTCACTCAACTTATCAACGTCTGAGCGAGATCAGTGCGGTCTGAATATACCGTTTTATAAGGGTGGATTCTAAAGTGTTTGAAATGATGTCACCGTAACATTCCGAATCATTGTTATCGTCATCAATACCTTGAGGTTATTTGGGTATATGTGGCATCCTCATTCATAATGTTTGAAAAGGATAAATGGAAGTAGGATATGGATACCAACTCGCCCAAACTCTCTTTACGTACCATTGAGCCGACGGATTACCCAGAGCTCGCGGAATTAATGGACTTGGTTTTTCCTGACGTGGGCGGCTCATGGCCACGCATCACAATTATGGATCTCATCCATCAGTTTCCTGACGGACAAATATGTATTGAAGATAATGGCAAGATTGTCGGTGCCGCACTGACAATGAAAGTCGATTATAACCGTATATCACTCCCCCACCTTTACACCGACATCATCACTGAAAATAACGTGATTCAAAATAAAGTTACGGGTGATGCCATGTACGGCTTGGATGTGTTTGTTCACCCAGATTATCGGGGGTTACGCTTAGGTCGTCGTCTTTATGATGCACGCAAAGAGTTATGTCGCAGTAAAAACTTCAAGGCAATATTAGCCGGTGGTCGTATACCTAATTATCACAAATACGCAGACGAATTGAGTGTTGCTGAATATATCGATAAGGTTAAACGCCGCGAACTTCACGACCCTATATTATCATTCCAACTGGCCAATGACTTCGATGTTAAACGTATCATGCGCGGTTATTTGCCAGAGGACGATGCGTCCATGGGCTACGCAACGCTGCTCGAATGGGATAACTTCTTCTATGAAGAAGACATTCAATCCATTCATGATGTCGAAAAAACACTGGTGCGTATTGGCGTCGTACAGTGGCAAATGCGTGCTATGAACGATTTGGAAGACTTACTGGACCAAGCGGAGTTCTTCATCTCATCTCTGGCAAATTACAAAGCCGATTTCGCCCTCTTCCCAGAGTTTTTCAATGCACCTCTGATGGGGCTGCAAAATGATCAAAACTCCGTAGAAGCAATACGTTTTCTTGCCAGCTTTAGCGAAGAAATAAAAAACCGCTTCTCGCAAATGGCGGTCACTTACAACATTAATATCATTGCTGGCAGTATGCCTGTCATAGAAGAAGACGGTAAACTTTATAACGTGGCTTATCTGCTGCAGCGCGATGGACAAATTAACGCCCAGTACAAAATCCACATCACCCCGCATGAACAAAAAGACTGGGTGATCGATGGTGGTGACGGCGTACAAGTATTCGAAACAGATGCAGGCCGAGTTGGTATCTTGATTTGCTACGACAGTGAGTTTCCGGAGCTGGGCAGAATGATGGCAGAACAAGACGCGCAAATCGTATTTGTACCATTCTGGACCGACACGAAAAACGGTTATCAACGGGTAAGAATTTGCTCTCAGTCTCGCGCTATCGAGAACGAATGTTATGTGGCAATTGGCGGCAGCGTTGGCAACTTACCTAGGGTGGACAACGTCGATATTCAGTATGCGCAATCCGCAGTGTTCTCTCCTTCAGATATTTATTTCCCGCATGATGCGACGTTGACAGAAGCAAGCGCGAATACGGAGATGATTATTTTTGCCGATGTCGACTTAACCAAACTCAAGCAACTGAACACCGAGGGATCGGTAACCAACTTACGTCATCGTCGACTCGACTTATACGGTGGATTTACTAAAGCAAAAGAACAGTAACAAACTAAGCCAGCTCCTACTATATAGTTCGGCTGGCAATAGTTTCTCTGTTATGTAACATTAACCCCAGCGCTCAGGGTGTGACTGTCTTGCTCACTATAAAGGAGTACCTTGAGTAGAATTAGATGTTAAGTTCGTAGCGCTGTGATTGCGGGGAAACTTTTGGAACAAATAAACGAGCTGCTCATATCCATGAAACCTCTACTTGAGCAGTATGGCTACCTTGCACTTGTTGTCAGCATTTTTCTCGAAGGTGTTGGCATTCCGATGCCTGGCCAATCATTAATGATCGCAGCATCCATTCTCTCATCCGAACAAGTGATGAACCTCAGCATGGTCATGGCCGTGTCTTGGCTGAGCTGCTTTCTCGGCAATACCTGTGGTTACTTAATCGGCTATTACTTTGAGGGCTGGCTCGATAAGAAAGGCTATATTTCTGGCCCCAAAATGCAGAAGCTTCAAACCACCATCCAAAAATACGGTCCCGCCTGTTTGGTGGTCAGTCGTTTTATCGAAGGAATGAAACAATTTATGCCGTTGGCCTGTGGGATAGCCAAAATGCCAAGAAAAGAATTCTTGCTTGGCAATGCACTCGCCGCGACAGTTTGGGTTATGGCATTTAGCTTACTTGCACACTTTACTTTTGAACACATTAACTCACTTAGCCATCTGTATACTCAGTATAAGTACTTCATCTGGGTACTCGCTGCCGCTTTATTTGTATGGATGTTACTTGGGATTATCAAGCGAAAAAAAACCAAATCGGCTAAATAATTACGTGCAATATAAAAGTCAGCAGTATCAAAAAGATAAATCTCTAGCACGTTGTTACATTGTTTTTGGTTAAAAACAAACAGCCATTTAGACGTCTAGACGTTGACAACTCTTAAATGTGAGATTAGTCTTGCCCCCTTTCCTATTTCTAACGTCGTATTTTTCATGTCCGGTTCCCAGCATCACACTCACGCAGTGACACCTTCTGGTGTGGCACTGATTCCTCTGATTGTCTTTCTTGCTTTATTTATTGGCGTAGGGACATATTTGTCTCTGCAAGGTGTTGAGTTTGCCTTCTATCAATTGCCTGCTCCAATCGCCGTTTTGCCAGCGATCATCCTCGCCTTTTTATTGAGCAAAGATAAGTTAAACCGTTCAATAGAGCATTTTATAAGTGGCGTTGGACATCCAGATATCATTGCGATGTGCTTGATATATCTGTTGGCTGGGGCATTTGCAGCGGTTGCAAAAGCGTCAGGGGGCGTCGATGCGACAGTGAACCTTGGTTTATCTGCAATCCCAACCAGCATGATCTTGCCGGGTATTTTCTTAATATCGGCATTTATAGCAACCGCGATGGGCACGTCAATGGGCACCATTGCAGCCGTCGCGCCAGTGGCATTAGGCATTGCAGAATCCGCAGGAATGAGCCTTCCTCTTACCGCAGGTGTCGTACTGAGCGGTGCTATGTTTGGAGATAACCTATCAATTATCTCTGATACCACAATCGCAGCCACACGCTCTCAAGGCTGCGAAATGAAGGATAAGTTCAAAGAAAACATTCGTATTGCACTGCCTGCAGCACTGATCGCAATAACTATTTTTGCTTACTACAGCACGACGACTCAAGTACCAGAAACGGACAATATTGAATGGCTTAAAGTGCTTCCGTACCTGACTATCCTATCCTTAGCCGTCACGGGTATAAACGTATTTGCGGTACTGACGATAGGTATCTTATTCGCCGGCGGCGTCGGCCTTGCTTCAATCGACAACTACGGTCTGACGAACTTGGCGCAAGACGTTTACACGGGTTTTGGTAACATGCAGGAAATCTTTCTCCTGTCGATGTTAATCGGTGGTTTAAGTGAGTTAATGCGACGCCAAGGTGGTCTAGCTTTCTTGACTAATGTGGTCAGTCGTATGATCCATAGTTTTAGCTCCAAGCACGCTACCTATGCCAATAGTCGCGCAAGTGAGCTCGGCATTGCTGGGTTGGTTTCTCTCGTTAATGGCTGTACCGCAAATAACACGGTTGCGATTATTGTGTCGGGCAGTGTAGCGCGCCAATTGGCTGAAGAAAACGACATCTCACCGCGTCGCTCAGCCAGTCTATTGGATATCTTCTCTTGCGTCATTCAAGGCGTATTGCCTTACGGTGCACAAGTGCTGTTACTCGGTTCAGTATTCAATTTGTCGCCACTTGATGTGGTCAGTAATTCTTACTACTGTTTTGCGCTCGCGGCGGCGGCCATTGTGGCGGTATTCATAAAACACCCTGCGCGCCAGACCGCGCATCAACAAAACCGACAAACAGAAAGTTAACTATCCTTTCCTTACAAGTAAGGCCAGCTTTCAAGGCTGGCCTTACTGGTTCTAAACGCAGAGTCTACGTGATGAGTTAAGCGTTAAGTGCTTGCTCGAGATCCGCAATAATATCATCGATATGTTCAATACCTACCGATAAACGAATCATTTCAGGAGACACCCCTGCTTGTTTTTGTTCGGCTTCACTTAATTGGCGATGAGTCGTCGATGCTGGATGACAAGCCAATGATTTAGCATCACCAATATTCACCAGACGCTTGAAGATCTTCAAAGCATCATAGAAGCTGACGCCTGCCTCATAGCCACCTTTCAGACCAAACGATAGAATTGCCGAAGGTTTGCCCTTCATGTATTTGTTGGCCAATTCATGATGCTCCGATTCCGGTAACCCGGCATAACTTACCCAACTAACTTTGTCATGCTGGTTGAGATATTCCGCTACTTTCAATGCATTTTCTGTATGACGCTCCATACGCAATGATAAAGTTTCTAAACCTTGCATAAGCATAAAGGCATTCATTGGCGATAACGCGGCGCCAGTATTGCGTAATGGAACGGTTCGCGCTCGACCAATAAACGCAGCATCACCGAAAGCTTCGGTATACACAACGCCGTGATATGAAGGCTCAGGTTGGTTCAAAACCGGAAAGCGCTTACTGTGCAAAGCCCAAGGGAACTTACCTGAATCGACGATGATGCCGCCTAAGGTAGTACCATGCCCGCCAACGTATTTCGTCAACGAGTGCACGACAATATCCGCGCCAAATTCAATCGGTTTACATAAAACAGGCGTTGCCACCGTGTTGTCCACGATAACGGGTACACCTTGTGCGTGAGCAAGTTCAGCGATGCGTTCTAAATCAACGATATTACCTGCTGGGTTACCGATACTCTCACAATACACCGCTTTTGTGTTTTCATCGATCAGCTCAGCGAGGCTTTCTGGTTTATCATCCTTAGCGAACTTCACTTGAATGCCTTGATTTGGCAACATATGAGCAAACAAAGTGTACGTACCACCGTATAACTGTGGCGTAGAAACAATATTGTCGCCGGCCTGTGCCAACGTCAAAATCGCATAGTTGATAGCAGCACTCCCCGCACTCACCACCAAACCTGCAATGCCGCCTTCTAGAGCCGCCATACGCTTTTCCAATACGTCATTTGTCGGGTTCATGATACGCGTGTAAATATTCCCCGGCACTTCTAGGTTAAACAGATCAGCACCGTGTTGAGCGTTATCAAACTCATAAGCAACAGTTTGGTAAATCGGTGTCGCCACTGATTTGGTAGTAGGATCCGTTTCATAGCCAAAGTGGATCGATAGCGTTTCGTCTTTCATTTTCATCCTTGCACGTACTTTCTATGGAATCATCTCCCCATGATGCCTACTTTTCAAACAAAGAACCTCGCGATTGGTCACAGTGCGTATCTTCCCCCTGTTTCTGTTTTAGGAATGAGTCATTATTTTTAGAAACAATACTGAGGCTGCTCGAGCTCACTTGTTTGAATAACCAATGGCGGAATTTTTCTGTTGAGTCGCTCTGTGTATTCATAATCAAATAATAACCTGCATTAGCTGGGATAGGGTTGAATGGAGAAACTAACCGATGTGTCAGAAGCTCATCTTCTATTAGAGCCATCCTCGCCATAGCAATTCCTACTCCCGCTTCGGCAGCGGACATGGCCATATCGGTACGGTTAAAAAAGTGTCCGACGTCCGTTTTAAAATCTAGCCCCATGGACGATGCCCAATAAAGCCACTCATAATCACGTGGCGCTTTTTCCCATGGCATAGCATCGTGCAATAACGTCGCTTGTTTCCAAAGCTCGCGAGCGTTCGCGGATTCAGAAAGGGTCTCCCCTGCTGCTAACCATTGATGATCATCTAAGTATTTATGGCTCATCACTGGCAACAATTGCTCATCCAGTAATAGTTCAGCATTCTTGTTTCGGTATGGGTGTAGTCCGTAATCAATCGCGAGATCGTAATCTTTTAAATCGCTATTTACTAATGCGCCTTCAGCAAAAATTTGCACCTGAATATCAGGACTTTCATGATGAAAGCTTTCTAGCTTGGGCACTAACCATTTGAAAGCAAACGACGGTGTTAACTTGAGTTTTATCTCACTATTGTTCTTATCCACTTTTAACTCGTCGAGCAACTTTTCCAATTCAGAAAAGTGGAACTGGGCCGCTTGGTGCAACTGGATCCCCTTAGTGGTTAAACGAATACCACGAGAATGGCGTTCAAAAAGAGTAAAACCTAATAACTCTTCCAATTGAATAATTTGCTGGCTTATCGCCCCCGTAGTGAGATGTAAAAACTTAGCAGCACTGGTAAAACTGCCATGTTGAGCAACTTGGCAGAATAACGCGATTCCACTCATCACATGATTTCTCATCTTCAAGCCTTTAGTTTTTCTATAACCTAAATGTAATTTATATCGATTGTTAACATGAGGTAAAGAAAAGAAACTGAGCGCGTTAACAATATATGGAGCACAAGAATGGAAGTCATCGTATTAGGCAGTGGTGTGATTGGATTAACATCAGCTTGGTATTTGTCACAAGCGGGTTATCAAGTCACTGTGATTGACCGTCAACCAAACAGCGCAATGGAAACCAGTTTTGCCAATGCTGGTCAAATTTCTTATGGCTACTCTTCTCCATGGGCTGCACCAGGGATCCCACTCAAAGCCATCAAATGGCTAATGGAGGAGCATGCACCGCTGAAAATCCAACCGACTCTGAGCTCAGAGATGATCAGTTGGGCTTCAAAAATGTTGGGGAACTGCACGGTACCACGTTATCAAGTCAATAAATCCCGCATGTTATCCATCGCAAACCACAGTCGAGCGTGTTTAAAACAACTGCGCGAAGAACATTCGATTGAATACCAAGGTCGCCAACTCGGCACCTTACAAGTGTTCCGTACATCGCAACAGCTGAAAGCCATAGAAAAAGACATCAAGCTTTTAGAGGAAAGTGGAACACGATTTGAACTCATGGATGCAGAACAATGCATTACACAAGAGCCAGGTCTGGCATTGGTGAAAGAGAAAATCGTGGGTGGATTACATCTACCCGATGACGAAACAGGTGATTGCTTTCAGTTCTGTCAACAGCTTACAGAGCTTGCAAAGGCTCACGGTGTTAGGTTCGAGTTTAATACCGAAGTGAGCAATTGGGTTACAGTAGGCAAAAAGATCACTGGTGTCCAAACCAACCGCGGTTTATTCAAAGCTGATCAGTTTGTTCTCGCATCTGGGAGCCACTCTACCGCCTTACTCAAACAGCTCGGCATTGATATTCCCGTATATCCAGTTAAAGGCTATTCACTTACCGTCCCAATTGAAAACGAGCAATATGCGCCGCGCTCTACAGTGATGGATGAAACCTATAAAGTGGCGATGACGCGCTTTGACGACAGAATCCGCGTCGCAGGCACTGCTGAACTAGCAGGGTTTGATGGTTCGATTCCACAAAAGAGAAAGAACACCATCGAGATGGTTATTCGAGACTTATTCCCACGCTGTGGCGATTTTAGTCAGGCGGAATTCTGGACTGGGTTTAGACCAATGACCCCCGATGGCACTCCTATCATTGGTGCAACTCCCTACAGCAATCTATTCACCAACACTGGACATGGGACATTAGGTTGGACCATGGCATGCGGTTCGGGCCAGATTCTTGCATCATTAATGAATGGAGAAAAAATAAGTCTAATGACGGACTCTGAGCTGAATTTATGTCGCTATGCATAACACAAAAGTGGGCAAGCGCCCCAAAATAGTTCACTGAACCTAATTTTGGGGCATAGACAATATATCTTGTCGTTCTATGCCCTTTGAATAGCAACAATAATATGCTGACTAGTTATTCATCAAGCTATAGATTTGACTAGTATTTGTTCAATATGCAACAGGAAACAAACTTTTACATCTCAGCTTTAATATGTGTCCAACATCACGATATGAAGGATTATTTGTCACAAAAGTTAACAATTACATTACAAAAAAAGGTAATGTGTCACCGCAAAAGTAACCGTAAACACAACTAACAGGGAAAAACTCATGCAGTCATTAGTTGATTTTATGAATGGAATCATTTGGAGCCCAGTGCTGATCTATCTATGCCTTGGCGCTGGCTTGTTCTATTCCATCATGACTCGTTTCGTACAAATTCGTCACTTCTTCGAAATGTGGCGATTATTGTTATCAGGAAAAAGCTCAACAAAAGGGATTTCGTCGTTTCAGGCGCTCGCGGTCTCTCTATCCGGCCGTGTAGGTACAGGTAACATCGCAGGTGTTGCTGCTGCTATCGGTTTTGGTGGCCCAGGAGCTGTATTCTGGATGTGGGTCGTTGCATTCTTTGGAGCTGCTACTGCGTACGCAGAATCAACGCTTGCACAAATTTATAAAGAAGAAGATGAAGGCGAATTCCGTGGCGGTCCTGCTTACTACATTGAAAAAGCAATGGGACAGAAATGGTATGCTTGGATCTTCGCTATTGCGACTATCTTTGCGTGTGGTGTGTTGCTTCCAGGCGTTCAATCAAACAGCATTGGTAACGCAGTAGAAGCCGCTTTTGGTTCTGGCGACATGATTGAAACGGCTGTCGGTACTATCAGTTTCGCAAAAATTTTCACAGGTACCGTGGTTTGTGTCATCCTTGCTTTCATCATTTTTGGTGGTGTAAAACGCATCGCTAACTTTACACAAATTGTTGTGCCATTCATGGCGTTGGCATACATCGTGACCGCTTTCGTTATCATTTTACTTAATATCGGCGAAGTTCCACGCATCTTTGCTATGATCATTGGTGATGCATTCACACCAATGGCAGGTATTGGTGCAGCGATCGGTTGGGGTGTAAAACGTGGTGTTTACTCTAACGAAGCTGGTCAAGGTACTGGCCCTCACGCAGCGGCAGCAGCAAGTGTTGACCACCCTGCTCAGCAAGGTCTAGTCCAGTCATTCTCGATTTACATCGATACACTGCTTGTTTGTTCAGCAACAGCGTTCATGATTCTTATCACGGGTGCTTACAACGTACACGGTGCAGTAGAAGGCGCATTCCTAGTACAAAACCTACCTGCAGATATTGGTGCAAACGGTCCTGTCTTCACTCAGATGGCGATTGAAAGTGCTCTTCCAGGCGTTGGCAAACCGTTCATCGCGATTGCGCTATTCTTCTTCGCATTCACCACGATTCTGGCGTACTACTACATTGCAGAAACAAACATTGCTTACATTCGCCGTACGTTTAAAGTAAATGGTCTGATGTTTGTTCTCAAGCTGGTGATTCTATCCTCCGTGTTCTACGGTACGGTAAAAACCGCAAACCTTGCATGGGCGATGGGTGACGTGGGTGTAGGCTTAATGGCTTGGTTAAATATTGTCGGCATTCTGATCATCTTCTTTATGTCTAAGCCTGCGCTTAAAGCATTGAGCGATTATGAAAGACAGCAGAAAGAAGGCGTGACGGAGTATACATTCAACCCAGTTGCACTAGGTATTAAAGGCGCAGATTACTGGGAAGGTAAATACAAACGTAAGACAGGTAAATCAGCTCATACTGCCGCAATTGAAACAACAAAAACAGCAGAAGAAGCTTCGCTTTAATAGATAAAATAAATATTGCATTACACAACAATATTGCATTACGCAGTAAAAGGGCCAGCAACTATGCTGGCCCTTATTTATTTGCATGTTCAACCCTAAATAAGGTTGAACCGTATAAGATATTATCACTTAAACGGTGCCTAGCACTTAAGCGGTAGCTAGCACTTGCTCTTTACGTGCAATCTTAGCGCGACCAACAGGTAACACTGTACGGCCAAACTCGTTGTTTAATACTTGTGCCATGGCGAAGTAGATAGCACTTGCACCACAGAAGATACCTTCAAAACCTGCGATAGTGCCAATAGCTTCGTTGCCGGTGAAATCACGCGCCGCCAACAGGAAGAACAGAATCGTCAACGAACCGAATACCACTTGTTTTGCCGTTGGGTAGCAAAGTGAACCGATAAACATAAAGCCAGTAAAGATACCCCATAGCGCTAGGTACCAACCCATAAATGAGGCCGGGCTTGCTGACAGACCCATTTTAGGCATTACGATCAAACCGACTAAAGTCAGCCAGAACAAACCATAAGAAGTGAAAGCAGTTGTACCAAACGTATCACCACGTTTAAAGCACATAATGCCAACGATTACTTGGCTAAGGCCACCGTAAAAGATGCCCATCGCTAGAATCATGGAGTCCATTGGGAAAAACCCTGCATTATGAATATTCAGCAGAATCGTGGTCATACCGAAACCCATTAGACCTAGCGGTGCAGGGTTAGCCAGTTTTGTTGACATTTTATTAATACCTATAAAAAAGTTGATAAAAAGTGCGGGCAAATTCTAGTGGACGATGTCACAAAAGAGAAAATACGTTAGTGAAAACTTAGATTCCATAAATAAAAGGCTCTGTGAAAACAGAGCCTTTGGAAAAAGAAGGGGTTTATCGTTCCTATTGGCAGGAGATTTCGTCCCAAAACCAATTACTTTGTCTTGGTGTTTCCCATGCTCCTGGAGCATTCTTTGCGACAAAACACTTGCTTGATAAATGACTTTATCGCCATTTGCTACTTGAGTAATACCAGGCTCCCATACAATGAAATCCTCACTTACTGGTACTTCAGGCTCCGTAATTGGCGCTTCAGGATCGGTAATCGGTGTTTCTGGCTCAGTGATTGGTTCTTCAGGCTCAGTTACCGGAATTTCTGGCTCAGTGACGGGCTCTTCAGGCTCTGTTGTTGGTGTTTCAGAAACCAGCTTCCAAGGGTCACCTTTTGCTGGATCGTTCCCTTGTGACCACCACTTCGCTTCATAAATCGCGCCTAGATAAGAAACTTGATCACCACCTGTATAGACTTTGCTCGCCTCCCAAGCAGCGACGCCGCTAACAGGTGGGTTAACAGGATCAACAGGCTCTAATTGTTCGACAACTCGAACTTCTGGCCAACCCGCATGAGATTGATAGAAATTAGTGACACACTTTTCGTAGTCCCCTTCAACTAATGCTGAATAGGCCGTTTGGAATCCGACTAATTCACATTCAAAAGAATGCCCTCCTGGACGGTCAGAGTAATACTTCCAGTTACCATCCCAGTTGGTATAAAGAACGTCTGTCGCACCATTTAGGTTTAAGCTACCATAAGGCGTTTGCTGCCAACAGGTATTCTCTTCATCAGCTTCAATTGGGATCTGATAGTGCTCTGCAAGCCCTTCCCAATATCGAATACGATTAACAGGCTGGCCTTTATCTTTATTCTGCTCTCCACATTCGATCCCCCCATTAATCACATTAATCGTGGTTCCGAAACCGTAACCAATCCCTGCATCTAGCTCTCGCTGTGATGGAACCCAAGTCCGGTCTATCACATGTAGCATTGCTGGTTTTGGAGCCTGCGGCGTTAAGAAAAACCAAATCGCCGATGCAAGGTTTAACCAAGAATCGGCAACCAGACCTGGATTCTTGAGCAATACGGTTGCATCACCATCAAACATTACTTCAGAGAAAGCACCATAATTAAAGTGATAAGAAAGTTGTTTCGCACCTCGGCCAAAATACCCTTGACCAGGTTCGCACGGCCAACGTTTATTTTGCCAGTCATTTTGTCCACAGCCAGTCGTATAACCCGCCTGCCCTTCCGACCATCCCATTTCGCGTACGTGAACCAGTGCTTGTTGCCATTCTTCCAGCCCTAAGGGATTATCAGATACATTATCAACCGAAATGTGTCCGCCAGTTTCCTGGGCGAAATGCGCAAACGCTGTCACTATGGATTTCTTACAGATTGCGTCAGAATCACGCCCATCGGTATATTCCCCACAAAATGCCGGGAACTTACCGATCGCTCGGAGAAAGCGCGTATATGTATATTCTGGTGCCGCCATCTGGGTCAGGAAATCCCATTCGCTTTGAGGAAAGACGCGCTCGACACGCTGGACGTTCTCAGGGTTACTGTTTGAGCCAGGCAGGATGGCTTCAACGACCGTATTCGAGCGAGTTTCCAATGCTTTCGCCCAAATGGCATACATTGGATCAGCGGTTTTGCTCTGTTCGGTGGCTTGGATATCGCCACGAGCAATGACATAACCTGTGGGATTTTGTGGGTCTGGCTGAATGTTCATATCAGACCAAGCTGATGGTGCCGCAGTTAGCATAGCTAGTGCAGTAATATAGCTACTTCTTTTCATCTTTTAAGTCCTTTCGTTAAAAGTAACAAAAGGGTAGATAAAGGAAGATTAAGATTCACGATCACTAAGGTTAATGACGGTCAACTTGCGAGTGAGGGTAAAATTGCTAAGCCGATTAAAACTCGTTTGTTGCACTAAAGTAGTTAATTGCTTCAAAAAACGCTTCGCAAACTCAGTATACCAAAGTAGAAATCACATTGAGCCTAGCGAAACCAAGGAAAAAAAACCAGCCCGAAGGCTGGTTCTTGAAAACTCAACAGTCTATAGGAAAATCATTCCCACTCGAAGATCAATAAGAAGAAAATATATCTACATAACAGCTAGTTAGAAAGCTAGCTTTTCTCGATACCATCATCTATACCATGCGCAGATTTTTTTTGATTTTTTGCGTCTCGTCGACGTTTTAGTTCGGCTTTGGCCCAAGCAGAGGATTCTGCCATATCACGACGCAAAGCATCCGTTTCTTGCAAAGTTAACGAGCATAGGAAAAGGTCACGTTCAATATATGAAGTATTCAATGTGCCAGAGCTAAAGCTTCCATACCTAGAGCCTAAGATTGATTTTCCCATTGCTCTTGCTCCTACAACAAACTATAACGACTCTCATGAAAACTCATCCAACTTAGGCCAATGCAACAAAATTGCCCCCTAATAAATAACAAGACTTAACAGTGAATACATACCTAACGCTAACCTTAATTTATTCGGAATATTATATATTTAACCAGTACAATGCTCTACTGGTTGTAAATCTATTCGCTAACCAGATTTACAGCCCTCTCTAACTCGTAGCAACTTCCACTTTGATCAAGAACCTTAATAATATCAAAAAAATCATCAGAAACTCTAAGCTGGTTAATCTTCGGTTTTTTAGGGTTCTTATAAGGTGATATAACCTTCTTTTTAATCAATTGCTTTAGAATAATACCATTAGCATGTTTTTCAATATACTCTTTTTTTTGCTCCTTGAATGTTCCACCATTATCGAAAAGTCTGAATATTTTTATAATATCACTTCGGATACTATTTTCTTTTTTATTATGATTGTCATCACTAGACTTTAAAATTTCTTTAATTCCTGACAAATCACATTTAACAAATAACTTTTCGTGTATTTTTGGAATTCTAACTCCGTTTCTAGGCTCTAAATATTTGAAAGTACTATTAGAGAAACTTGTTTCTTCGTTAACTTTACACTCCCAAAAAAACGGGTAGTTTTCAAACCAGACATTTGTCATACTTCTCCCTCTAAAGTCAAATATTAGTTTATCACTTTCCTTTCCGAAGAGGTTTATTATAGATAAGTAATCAAAAGACCTACCGAAAATACTATCTAATAGATTGGTATTTTCTTCTGGCGTAGAAGATCCATTTTTCTTATAAGCACAAGATAGTAAAATACAAGTTAAGCTAGATATTATCTTCCTATATTTAAAGTTATCAGCATCCTTTATTTTACATATGTACCCATCTATAAGCTCAATAATAAACAATTCTAATTCATCGTTAAAATTCACTCTAGATGCTATTCTATCCGTAAAACTAGCATTGTATTTAATATGCTCACAAATAAGGTTTTCAATATCTTCACTAGCTTCTTTTTCTGTTTTATTTATCAAAAAAGAACAAATAAATAGATTAACAAAAAAATCCTCAAAGAAATCGTACTTAAATGATGATAACTTTGCTTCGTGATCATAGCTGATAAAAGGATGACCTTTAAACAAAGTTACCACCTCTTCGATGTCACTATCCTCTATACTCTGAAAAATACTGTTTATATTTGAGTCATGAACATAGCCGTTATACTGTACCGCCATTTTCATGAAAATAGAAATTTGATTATCAATTGAAGTATTATTAAGCTTCTCTATTTCTCGGTTACATATTCGACCTACAAAGTAATCATCTGTAAGTTCTACATTTAATAAGTTGGAATCGATATCATCTTTACTTACATACCCTAAATCACGGCTCTGTTTTACAACATCCATTATTACATCGAGTATGTAGGGAATAAAAACGTGTTCACCATCAGTTTTATCAGGACTAAACTTAAATTCATTAGCATATTGGACACATTTTTTAAATTCTCTAGAATTTGAAGAATACTCTTTTTCGAATAACTTTTTAGCCAAAAATTCAGTGAATGGATTCAATTCTATTTTACTTATTGCATATTCTTCATCTGTATTAGCATCCCAAAAATAATCTCTACAAGTTAATACTATTTTAGTTTTAGCGCTACCTATTATGTAGTTTTCAAAAATACTAGAAATAAATTTCTTCACATCAAATTTATTATTTAGCTTCGCAATTACCTCATCTATACCATCAACAACTATTAATAAACTACCATTATCTAGAGATAATTCTAAAAGGTCTTTGTTAAATTTATTTTCAATATTATAAAGACTTGCATATGCATCATAAAAATTAAATAGATTGTCTATATTACCTTTTAAAGATATCTCATCAATTATCTTCTTAGAGTCAATGAAAAGTATCTTATACCCATCTTCTTTCTTCATATTTGATGAATATATTTCATCTAAGAAATATTTAACCAAGGTGGTTTTACCTACTCCACCATACCCTTTAACAACCATTAGAGGACTGGAGCTTCTCGAAAACCACTCGTTTAGCATTACTAATGCATTTTTATCATCGGAGTTTTTAGTAAATGGCTCAATGAAGTTTTTAACCTGCTTTTGTTTTCTAAATTTACCATCATGAAATATATCCTCATCTAACAAATCCTTATATAGGTAATTTAATGCAAATTGCCCTAGAGAATAAACACCATTAGCAGAAAACTTTGATTTTATTCCTGTCACATCTTTGCTTAAACCATCATCAATTAATATGTATTTCTTAGAATTACTAGATATTATATTATTCTCCAGTAAATAGTCTCTAGTTCTAACTTGATTAGAATCCCTAAATAAATATATAAAATCAATATCATCAGTAAATTCAGACTTTAAATTATATACTTCAAAAAGTATCTTTTCTTTCCATATTTTCTTTTTAGCATGTCCACTTTCTTTAAATATCCCATTCTTTTTAAGAAAGAGTTTTACAGTTTTACCTATACTTTTACCTATATTTATTTCGCTTAGTAATGATGGAGTGTTCTCTTCATGCCTTCTTGTTAATTCTATTATTTCTACTGGCGAAGCATTTGCTACCTGAGGTTCATTATTAGCTTTAAGCTCTCGAATAAAAACGTTTCCTTTTTTTTCCATACGAGACTTATCTTGTAAATCTTTCTTTAAAACCATAAGAGACATAACTGGTTTTATGTGGAAATATAGTATATTTTTCCCTTTATATTCTTCTTGTATAATTTCGTAATAACTTGGGGTTTCTTTTTCAAATGTAAAGAATTGCGCTAATTTTTCATCTACTTTAATTTTAAACTCTTCGATAGAACTAAAACCAAAACGTTTCAAGTCTACATCGACGACTCTTTTATCTCCTGATTCACTTTCATTAATGCCAATAAGAAGATATTTGTCACTAGATATGTGTGATGACGAGCAATTAACTAGAGCAGAAAAATCCTTGAGAAACTCACCCCACTCCTTAATGTCAGGCTTTTTATCAAGCCAATACCATTCCATTTTAAATTCGAGGTAAAGTTTTTCGTCGAGATTTATAAGTTGTTCAATCAATGCTTTCATTTCAGTTCCATTGCGCGCCTACCGACATTAAGTGAGTTATTTCATATTAACCAGCTACATTTTTATGTGACTTGTGTCAAGTTAAAGTAAATTTATATGAACAATATCTCTTTTTGCAACCGAAATCTTATTTATTAAGAATTAACAGAAGCTGCTACTTTGTGTTCGAATAGATAAAACTCTTCTATACCTTCAAAAGGTGTAGTGTTCAATAAACTCCTGTACTGCCAACTCAGGCACTGTCCAACTCAGCTGCTTACTGCACACTTCGATATTACGTGTAATGGTCATGTGTCACTTCTAAGGCAGGTGGTATGTGGAGATGCGGCCAGTGCACCATCACCGGCCCGTGTGCTTTCTAACTACTTGCGTCGGCCAAACGGCCAGCGACTCATTTTGTTGATTTGGTCGACCGAGCTCGTCATGTCCTTGTAAGCACGCCCAGCCAACTTATTTTGGAATACCTCCATTTTGTCGGCAATGGCTTTCATCTTCGGCCCGTGTCCGGTGTTGTGCAGCCACTGGCCCAAAAAATAGAAGACCAGCATCACAATGAACATCACTGCGAAAAAACCAAATACCTCCGCAAGGTTTTTAGGGTAAAGTGAGAAGCCATAAAAAATGCCAGTCAGTGTTACTGACTGGCATTCTATTTCTATTCTAATGGCCTAATTAGCTATTATAGCCCGCCCTACTCCCACTCGATTGTCGCTGGCGGCTTACCAGAGATGTCGTAAACAACACGCGAGATACCATCAATTTCGTTGATAATACGGTTAGAAACCTTACCAAGGAAATCGTATGGTAGGTGTGCCCAATGCGCTGTCATAAAGTCGATGGTTTCTACTGCACGTAGCGATACAACCCAATCGTACTTACGACCGTCGCCCATCACACCGACAGAACGCACAGGCAGGAATACGGTAAATGCTTGAGACACTTTGTTGTATAAGTCTGCTGCGTGTAGCTCTTCAATAAAGATAGCGTCTGCACGACGTAGCAAGTCACAGTACTCTTTCTTGATTTCGCCAAGAACACGAACACCTAGACCAGGTCCAGGGAATGGGTGGCGGTAAAGCATGTTGTATGGAAGACCTAGCTCTAGACCAATCTTACGTACTTCATCTTTAAACAGCTCACGTAGTGGCTCAACAAGACCCATTTCCATATCGTCTGGCAGACCGCCCACATTGTGGTGTGATTTGATCACGTGCGCTTTACCAGTCTTAGATGCAGCTGACTCGATAACGTCTGGGTAGATAGTACCCTGAGCTAGCCATTTCGCGTTTGCTAATTTCTTAGACTCTTCATCGAATACGTCTACGAATACGTGACCAATGGTCTTACGCTTATCTTCTGGGTCAGACTTGCCTTTAAGCGCGTCAAGGAAGCGATCTTCCGCATCGATCTTAATGATGTTTAGACCAAACTTGTCGCCAAACATGTCCATGACTTGTTGACCTTCGTTGAGACGAAGCAGACCGTTGTCAACAAATACACACGTTAGCTTATCGCCAATCGCGCGGTGAACCAACATTGCAACAACGGATGAATCTACACCACCAGAAAGACCTAGGATAACTTCGTCGTCACCCACTTGCTCTTTGATACGAGCAACTGCGTCTTCGATGATAGATTCAGATGTCCATAGACGCTCACAACCACACACACCGAGAACGAAGTTCTCAAGCATTTGTAGGCCTTGTTTGGTGTGCGTTACTTCTGGGTGGAACTGAACGCCGAAGTATTTCTTCTCTTCGTTCGCCATTGCAGCGTAAGGACAAGTGTCTGTCTGACCAACTTTGACAAAATCTGCTGGGATCTCGACCACTTTATCACCGTGGCTCATCCAAACATCTTGCGTCGCTTCAAGATCTTTAAAAATTGAACACTCGCCAGAAACTTGAACCTGAGCGTAACCAAATTCGCGTTCGTTCGAGCCAGCAACTTTACCACCTAGCTGTTCTGCCATTGTTTGCATGCCGTAACACACACCAAGAACAGGAACACCAGAGTCAAACACATATTGAGGGGCACGCGGAGAGTTTTCTTCGGTGACACTTTCAGGACCACCAGACAGGATAATGCCATCTGGGTTGAATTCACGAATATCCGCTTCTTCGACATCCCAGCTCCATAGCTCACAATAAACGCCGATTTCACGTACGCGGCGAGCAACGAGTTGAGTGTACTGAGAACCGAAGTCCAAGATCAGAATACGTTGGTCATGGATGTTTTTAGTCATTTTGAGCAGTCTTTTTAGGCTAAGTGATTAAAATCGAGGCGAGTGTACCCGCCTCTTATTAATGCTTCAAGGAAAAAGCAAACGTTTACGTCGAGAGATTCTTATTTAAATCTTGCTAATCAGGGATTAACCTCGGCGGTAGTTTGGCGCTTCCTTAGTGATTTGTACGTCATGTACGTGCGACTCTTGCATACCCGCACCAGAGATGCGTACGAATTCAGCTTTAGTACGCATATCTTCGATCGTCGCACTGCCAGTTAGGCCCATGCTTGAACGTAAACCACCCATTTGCTGGTGTACGATTTCTTTTAGACGACCTTTGTACGCAATACGACCTTCGATGCCTTCTGGTACCAGCTTATCTGCTGCGTTATCTGACTGGAAGTAGCGGTCAGAAGAACCTTGAGACATAGCACCAAGTGAGCCCATGCCTCGGTAAGATTTGTAAGAGCGGCCGTTGTACAAGATAACTTCGCCCGGTGCTTCTTCTGTACCAGCAAACATAGAACCAACCATCACACATGATGCCCCAGCAACGATAGCTTTACAGATGTCACCTGAAAAACGAATGCCGCCATCAGCAATAACAGGGATGCCGTATTGATTCGCTACTTCTGTTGCATCAGCAATAGCCGTAATTTGTGGAACGCCAACACCCGTTACGATACGAGTCGTACAGATAGAGCCTGGACCAATCCCGACTTTTACCGCACTTACGCCAGCTTCAATCAGCGATTTAGCACCGGCACCAGTGGCCACGTTACCACCAATGATGTCTAGATCCGGGTACGCAGCACGCGTTTCACGAATACGAGTAAGCACACCTTCAGAATGACCATGAGAAGAGTCGATAAGAAGAACATCAACACCAGCTTCAACCAATGCTGCTACACGCTCTTCATTACCAGCACCAGCACCGACAGCAGCACCAACACGTAGACTGCCGCGCTCATCTTTACATGAGTTTGGCTTACGCTCCGCTTTGTGGAAATCTTTTGCAGTGATCATACCAGTCAGTTTGAAGTCATCATTCACAACCAGTACTTTTTCTACACGTGCTTCGTGCATTTTTTCCTGCACTTCCTGACGGGTTGCGCCTTCTTTAACCGCAGCTAAGCTTTCTTTTGGTGTCATCACTGAAGACACTTTCTTAGAAAGATCCGTGACAAAACGAACGTCACGGCCAGTAATGATACCAACCAATTCGTTATGCTCTGTCACAACAGGGAAACCAGCAAAGCCGTGTTTTTCTGTTAGAGCGACTACGTCAGCAATCGTTTCATCTGGATTAACAGTAACTGGATCAGTAACGACGCCTGCTTCGAACTTTTTAACTTTACGAACTTCGGCCGCTTGTTGTTCGATAGACATGTTCTTGTGGATAAAGCCGATGCCACCTTCCTGCGCAAGTGCAATAGCAAGGCGAGCTTCGGTCACCGTGTCCATTGAGGCAGAAATCATTGGAATATTCAGAGTGATGTTTTTAGTCAGCTGAGTGCGAAGATCAGCTGTGTTTGGGAGAACGGTGGAGTGTGCTGGCACAAGCAGTACGTCGTCGAATGTCAGCGCTTCTTTGGCAATTCTTAGCATTTGCAATATCTCACAATTAGAGGAGTAAAAAGAACAATCCAATCTCATCGTTTCGCATAATGAGGGCAGCAAGTTTTCGGTTAACAAGCTACATTTGGATTAGATATTGCGGAGGGATTATACGTTTAACGCAATCGCTTGACTACAAATTTTTTAATTTTTTTCTTGCATTCACCCCCTTGCTATGTATTATATTGCCGCTAATTTCCATACTCTTGTCTGCGAGATTCGCTGTGCTCTCCAAGACCAATCAAAACATCTTCACTGTTTCTCGGCTTAATGCAGAAGTCCGTCTGCTGTTAGAAAATGAAATGGGGATCGTCTGGCTTGTGGGAGAAATCTCGAACTTCTCGGCCCCGGTATCAGGCCACTGGTATCTCACTCTTAAAGACTCCCGTGCTCAAGTAAAGTGCGCCATGTTCCGTGGCAATAACCGTCGAGTGTCATTTAAACCGACTAACGGTAATCAAGTACTGGTAAAGGCTCGCCTCTCTCTGTATGAGCCTCGCGGGGATTACCAACTTATTATTGAGAGCATGCAACCTGAAGGTGACGGTCGACTACAGCAAGAGTTTGAAGAACTGAAGATGAAGTTGGCTGCAGAGGGGTTGTTCGCGCAAACCAATAAACAGCTTCTACCTGAACATCCAAAATGTGTTGGTATCATCACTTCAAAAACAGGAGCCGCGCTTTACGACATTCTAGATGTATTAAAGCGTCGTGACCCTTCTCTTCCTGTCATCATCTACCCGACAGTCGTGCAAGGTGAACAAGCCGCCATTCAAATTGCTCAAGCAATTGGTCGAGCCAATAGTAGAAATGAATGCGATGTATTGATCGTAGGTCGCGGTGGCGGCTCATTGGAAGACATGTGGTGTTTCAATAACGAAATCCTCGCACGTACCATTGCAGCTAGCCAAATTCCCATTATCAGTGCCGTCGGTCATGAAGTGGATATTACCATTGCGGATTTCGTTGCTGACGTTCGTGCGCCAACGCCTTCTGCTGCGGCGGAGCTGGTCAGTCGTGACAATAGTCATAAGGAACAAACTCTTGTAGCTCGTCAACATAAGTTGGCCAGTACCATGCGTTACTATTTAGCGACACAAAAACAGCAAGCGGAAAAATTGTTACATCGTTTGGAACGCCAACACCCAAGTAACCAATTATACCGTCAGTCACAGCAACTGGATGAGTTAGATATGCGTCTGCGCAGAGCGATGCAACGCTTTGTTGATTCTCGGCAACAAACAGTAGAACGCAAACTTTATCGTCTACAGTTGAATTCACCCGTTAAACAACTGGCGCAGCAAAAATCGACACTTGAACGTGTAGAACAGAAACTTCTGGATGCAATGGATCGTAAACTCCTGTCGATGCGTCATCAATTGGCTATCGCGGCAGAAAAGCTCGAAACTGTCAGTCCACTAGCGACGCTAAAGCGTGGGTACTCCATTACACAAAACGAGAATGGTGAGGTCATCACGCAAACTTCAGATGTGAAAGCTGGCGATGCTATTGTGACCCGTTTATCCGGTGGCGAGATTCGCTCGACCGTCAATTAACCAGCCGATCCCTAACCCGCTGCAGACTCAAGCTTTTGAAATTCAAACCGAACGCGAGATTTTGATTTAAGCTCATTACAGGTGTTGCAAAAGTAGTTTGCTGCACCACAAGCCTGCAGTTTCTCTAGCTCTTGTTCGCAATCAGGACAAAAACCAACCTTTTTATAATCGGAACCACACTGATTACAGTGATACTGTCCAGTCCATTCCAATTCTTTCTCACAAGTCGGACACATGTTTGTCTGCATGTTTCTTCTACCTCAACTCATCTCGTCACAGTCATGCCCATTACCAGTACAAGCGTGTATTTGCTTACTATTAGTTAAAACGCTCTAAAATAGTAAAAACGCTCTAAAACGCTAGCGCTGGGCACCTTTCTCAAAGATCTTACACTGATCATCTGATATTTACTATTTGATCAGCGATCACCTATTAAAAGAATATTTATATCACCACACACCGAAAGCATAAGTTACATGTTCTGCATATGAATTTAAAACAGAATAAAAACACATTGATTGACAGCTTTAAACCAAGAATCAGAATTTAATAAAAAGATCTCATTAGCTAAAGTGGCTTTACATCCGTGTGCATTTCTATCGTTTGACTGTCACGCTCTATCAACGTCACATGTATTGAGCCAAACTCATTTAAATGACTTGAATGCGTTCCACCACAAGGGATGACGGCCATTTCTTTCTCTCCCAAATCACACTTCCAGTAGCGGGAATCGGTGAGACGCTGACCTTTGCATTCCATAGTGATCACAGTATCACGCGCAAGCCACTCGACCAATTGACGATTCACGCTTTCAGCAATCTCTTGTAGATCAGATAGCATATCTGCGCTGTTTAATCCTCTTTTACGCAATGTTTTGCCTAAGCGGTAAGTATCAACGCACTTATCAGGGGTGACAAAACTGCTCTCTTGAGCATAGCTGTTGAAGTCATAGTAGCCATGCGGGTCTTTACGATCTGCATCTTTACGCCAGTAGTCTGCGGCAAGGACTTTATTTAAGGCTAAAAAAGCAAGATGTCCAGCACTATGCCCTCGACTTAATGAAGACTGATACGCTTTATCCACTTCCATAGAGACAACCACTCCCGGTTCGAGTGACGGTGACGGCGGAATAACATGCACAACCACAAATACCCACCCTTCAGTATCGCGTTTTACAGGAATTGCACTTCCAACGTATAACTCGCCAGTCTGCTGCTCTATCGCACCAACTTGGCAATCCATCACTTCGATTAACTCGCCGCCATATCTCAGCACACCTTTGTCAGCCGGATGGTCTGGCCAAATATGACTGACGGGATGAAACGGAGTGGTCTCTGTCACGACATAAGTAACATTTTCTTGGTGATCAACTTGTTGCACTTGTGCTTCTAATTGCCACGTTTGATGGCAAAAACGGATTTTAGTCGCGTTTATCGTCATATTCGTTTGTTTCTGTCTTTTTAAGATAAAAAAATACCCAAGCAGCGGCTTGGGTATTGAGATGATTTTATTATTTATTGCGGTTTTTCACTGCAGACATCATACGCTTACGTTTGCGCTCTTGAGACATGGTAAGCTTATTCGTACGGTTCTCATACGGGTTGTCACTATTCTGGAAATTAATACGGATTGGTGTACCCATAATTTCCAGCGATTTACGGAAATAGTTCATCAGATAACGCTTGTACGAATCGGGCAGTTCACGAACCATATTACCGTGGATAACAATAATTGGTGGGTTATATCCCCCCGCGTGCGCGTATTTTAGTTTAATCCGACGACCACGAACCATAGGTGGTTGATGATCGTCAACGGCCATCTTCATGATTCGGGTAAGAACAGAAGTTCCTACTCGGGTAGTCGCAGACTTGTATGCCTCTTGAATCGACTCGAACAAGTGGCCAACCCCGGTGCCGTGTAGTGCGGAAATAAAGTGGATACGAGCAAAATCGACAAAACCGAGGCGGCGATCTAGCTCTTTCTTCACGTTTTCTTTCACATCACTATCAAGACCGTCCCATTTGTTTACGGCTAATACAATGGAACGACCTGCGTTCAGTGCAAAGCCTAGCAAGCTTAGATCTTGATCAGAGATATTTTCACGCGCATCAATAACCAACAACACCACGTTGGCATCTTCTACCGCTTTCAGTGTCTTAACCACTGAGAACTTCTCTACTGTTTCGTTGATACGACCACGACGACGAACACCTGCAGTATCAATCAATACATACTCTCGGCCGTCACGTTCCATCGGAATGTAGATCGAATCGCGAGTCGTGCCAGGCATATCGTACACAACGACACGCTCTTCACCCAGAATACGGTTGGTCAGTGTCGACTTACCCACGTTAGGTCGACCAATAATTGCCAGTTTAATTGGCTGCTCTTGGAGGCGCTTAAGATCTTGCTCGGCTTCCTCTTCGGTACGCTCTTCTGGCAGAAATTCGGCATCTTCAAACTCTGTTAAATCTTCGATTTCGCCTGCTTCTGATTCACTATCCAGTAAATCATCAAAAAATGGTGAAAGAGCTCGCTCAAGTAATGCGGTCACACCACGGCCATGCGCAGCTGCAATTTGGTACATGTCGTCCACACCAAGTTGCCAGAAGTCGGCACAAGCAGCATCAGCATCAATGCCATCAATTTTATTGACCACGAGCATGGCTGGCTTTTCAATTTTACGCAGGTGCGCAGCAATAGCTTCATCAGAAGGCGTAAGACCTGCACGACCATCAACCATGAAAAGTACCACGTCTGCTTCATCCATGGCGGCTAACGATTGCTGCGCCATCTTTGTTTCGACGCCTTCCTCGGTGCCATCGATACCACCGGTATCAATCACAATAAATTCGTGTTCTTCACCAAGTCTAGCTTGGCCATATTTACGGTCTCGTGTTAGGCCAGGAAAGTCCGCAACTAACGCATCACGAGTGCGCGTCAATCGGTTAAATAGTGTAGATTTACCTACGTTCGGACGCCCTACAAGAGCCACTACAGGTATCATAACAACCTCTAAAATAATCTATCTTCTGTAGTTATAGGTAACGACTTGCTCAATGCCAACTCAAACCAGCATTTTACCTATAACCACGTCAGGAATAACAATGACAAACAATAATTACAAACAATAATTACAAACAACAAAACGGCCCCTAGCTGTCACCAACCAGGAGCCGAATGTGAATTATATCACGATATTATTCTGTGATGGTTAGTTTCTTTACATCACCATTGCGAGTGGTGATGACATAACCGTCAGACAATAACGTAGGGCCAACCGCAAACCCACTGTCGTCAACATACTGCTGCGCAACAAAGTCACCGGTCGAGCGGTCGATCCAGTGCAAGTAGCCTAATGTATCGCCTACGACAAGGTAGCGCCCCATGACAACAGGCTTAGTCAACTGGCGGTTTTCCAATTGGTCGTTTGCCCACAGTTCCGTACCGCTACGAGCATCCACAGCAACAACGTGATCTTTTTCAGTAATGACAAAGATACGACTGCCATCTGTTGCAAGATCGTTGGCGGAGGAGTAATTACGCTTCCAAATAGGGTTTGCAGAACGTAAATCAACTGCGACTAACTGACCATTGAAACCCACGGTAAATAGCGTGCCGCCTAAGATAACCGGTGTAGAATCAACATCAACCAAACGATCAATTTCTGTTGCGCCTTTTGGAGTTCCGATCGGCTGTTGCCAAATGAGCTGCCCACGTTCAACAATCGCAGCGGCTAGACGACCATTTGCGGTTCCCCAGAAAACCCCGCCACCGGCAGCGACAGGTGTACTATCACCTCGTAACGTTAGGTTTGGCACTTCTGTTGCCAGCGCCCAGCGTTGCTCACCAGTGCTCTCGTTAAGCGCAATGAGTGTACCACGACTGGTATTAACCATGATTAGGCCGGAGTCAGCGACGGGATTTGCCAACACTTCACCACCAACTTCAACCCGCCAGCTCACTTCGCCAGTTTCTTGGTCAAGAGCAATCACTTCACCATTTTCGGATCCAATGAACACCTTACCGTATGCAGCAGTAATGCCACCTGAAAGACGCGCAATGACGTCTTGCTGAACATCAGTTTGCCACAAAGGCTGTCCGTTTTCTGGATCTAAGGCTTTTACTTTTCCATCACGGCTAGCGACAAATAACTTATCGTTAGCATAAACTGGTGACAGCTTTGAAAAATAATGTCCCACACCATCACCAACGGATGTACTCCACTCGGTGCTTGGGGTAAATTCACTGTCTACTTGCGGTAGCGGAGCCATCACAATGGTATCTTCTTCACCAGCACAACCAGCAAGAACTCCCACCGTTAACGCCCCTAACAAGGCTTTTTTAAAGACTCTTTTCATCCAATGCGGTCCTTATTTCGCCAGATCGTCCAGTTTCATTTGTAATGTTGGGCTTGCATCTGCTGCTTGTTGCGCCTCGGTATATGCGGCATGAGCTGCATTTTTGTCACCTTGACGCAGTGCAATATCTCCGCGCAGCTCTGCAATACGGCCACTCCAAGTCGCGTCAGTCACTTTACTTAGTTCAGAACTTGCTGCGTCAAAGTTGCCCATTTCCGCTTCAAGACGTGCGATACGGTAACTGATAAGTGGCGATAACGCCGCATCTTTGGTATTGCTTTGTGCCCATTTTAGTTGCTCAAGAGCCGCAGAAAGGTTTTGTTCATTGACGAATGATTTGGCTAACTGAAGTGCCGCCAGAACGGAGTACTCTTTGACCTGACTTGAGTCGATGAAAGCCTGAACATCCGCTTGTGCATCTAGTCCTTTTTCTTGCAACAAATTAATCGCTTGAGTGTAATTGTGTGAAGCTGCTTCACTCGCCTGAACGACAGAATCCTGATAATAACGCCAGCCAAATAGACCACCTAAGCCAACAACCGCACCGATGATGACGGCTTTACCGTTTTCTTTCCACCAGTCTTTAATGGCTTCAACTTGTTGTTCTTCAGTATCGTAAAGTTCCACTTCCTGTCCTCTTAAAACATGTAAATGGCAGCAAGGCTGCCATTGTTCCCATTTCGTTTAAAGGCTCCTCGATTGGGAGCCTTAATTTACGAACTAGGATGTATTTGCTAGCTTACTAAAAGACCTAGATCAGTGCTGCGATCTTATCAGCAACTTCTGCTTGGTTGTAAGTATGTTGCTCACCACCCGCTAAATCTTTCAGTACAACGGTGTTATCCGCGACCTCATTTTCACCCAGAACCAATGCTACTACAGCACCAACTTTGTCTGCGCGCTTAAACTGTTTCTTAAAGTTACCACCGCCGAAGTGAGTCATAATCCGGACATCAGGGATGGCTTCACGAAGATGCTCTGCGAGCTTCATTCCTGACATCATCGTACCCTCACCTGCAGTCACAACATACACATCGACGCTACGACGTACATCAGCAAGCTCAAGCGTTTCAAGCATTAGAACCAGACGCTCAAGCCCCATAGCGAATCCAACCGCTGGAGTTGCTTTGCCACCCAGTTGTTCCACAAGACCGTCGTAGCGACCACCACCACATACGGTTCCTTGTGCACCTAAACTTTCGGTGATCCATTCAAATACTGTACGGTTGTAGTAATCCAAACCACGAACGAGACGCTCATTAACAGTGTATTCGATACCTGCTGCATCAAGAAGTTCACAAAGACCAGCAAAATGTTGTTTAGATTCTTCATCTAAGTAGTCAGAAAGTCGAGGTGCGTCACCCAACACCGCTTGGATATCTGGATTTTTAGTATCCAATACTCGTAATGGGTTAGTGTGCATACGTCGCTTGCAATCGTCATCTAGAATATCCATATGTTGCTCTAGAAATGCGATTAGCGCGGTACGATAGTTGGCACGGGCTTCAAGCGAACCAATTGAGTTCAACTCTAGACGCACATGTTTATCAATGCCCAGTTCACGCCATAAACGTGCAGTCATCATGATAAGCTCCGCATCGACATCGGGGCCATTGAGACCAAACACTTCCACACCACACTGGTGGAATTGACGGTAACGGCCTTTTTGCGGACGTTCGTGACGGAACATTGGTCCCATGTACCATAAACGTTGCTCTTGGTTATAAAGCAAACCGTTTTCTATACCAGCTCGAACACAACCTGCTGTACCTTCAGGGCGAAGCGTTAAGCTATCACCATTGCGATCCGCGAACGTGTACATTTCTTTTTCAACCACGTCCGTTACTTCACCAATGGCGCGACTAAATAGTTGCGTCATCTCAACGATTGGCATGCGAACTTCATTGTAACCATAAGCGCTAATGACTTTTTTCACTGTGTTTTCTAGCTTTTGCCACAGCGGAGACTGAGTTGGGAGGCAATCGTTCATGCCTCGAATTGCTTGAATTGTTTTTGCCACAATACTTACCGTAATTCTCGTTGAGATTAATCTTGTATTTTCACTTGAATGCGATTTTCACCATCCATCATGGCGGCTTTCGCACGGATCTTAGCTTCGAGCTGATTCACAAGGTCGTTATTGTCAAAGCGCTCTTTCTGACGCTTACCATCTTCGTAGAAGGCACTCTTTTTATTACTGCCCGCAAGGCCAAGATGAGACACTTCCGCTTCTCCAGGGCCATTGACGACACAACCAATGATCGAAACATCCATCGGGGTAATAATGTCTTCTAAACGCTCTTCTAAGGCATTAACGGTAGCAATAACATCAAATTCCTGACGAGAACAACTCGGACACGCGATAAAGTTGATACCACGTGAGCGAATACGTAGAGATTTAAGAATATCGAAGCCGACCTTAATTTCTTCAACTGGGTTAGCCGCTAAGGAGATACGTAATGTATCACCGATGCCTTCCGCGAGCAGCATACCTAAGCCGACAGATGACTTCACCGCTCCTGCACGTGCGCCACCCGCTTCAGTGATCCCTAAGTGCAAAGGTTGGTCGATTTTCTTAGCTAATAAACGATAAGAATCTACCGCTAAAAATACATCCGACGCTTTGACACTCACTTTAAACTGATCAAAGTTGAGGCGATCAAGGTGATCGACGTGACGCATAGCCGACTCGACTAAGGCTTCCGGGGTCGGCTCTCCATATTTCATCTGCAGATCTTTTTCTAAAGAACCACCGTTGACACCAATACGGATCGGAATGTTTTTATCTCGGGCACAATCGACTACAGAGCGAATTCGCTCTTCATTACCAATGTTACCAGGGTTGATGCGTAAACAATCTACGCCATACTCTGCCACTTTAAGCGCGATACGGTAGTCAAAGTGAATATCCGCTACCAAAGGAACAGATACTTGCTGTTTGATTAGCTTAAACGCTTCAGCTGCATCCATCGTTGGTACGGAGACTCGTACAATGTCTGCACCGACATTTTCTAGTGCTCGGATTTGTGCGACTGTCGCTTCTACGTCAGTCGTGCGGGTGTTAGTCATTGACTGTACAGCGATAGGTGCACCATCACCAACAGGTACATCACCCACATAAATACGCGTCGATTTACGACGAATGATTGGAGATTCGTGTTGCATAATTCTTTATAACGGTAAAGTGAATCTAGCTACTCTGCCTGAAGTATACCCAGAAAGATCAACCGGTTCACTTGCAAATGTCATCGTAACCCCTTCAGGAGCACCCAATATCACTTTAAATGGCGCTTTCCCGGTCAGTTTTACATCTTGACCTGGTTTATGAGTGCCACTTACCAGTGTTTTTCCATTAGTATCTTTCACTTGAATCCAGCAATCTGCTGTAAATTTCATTGTGATTAAGGTCATGCCTTCAGGAACCACTACTGCCGGCTCCTGAGTTTCTTCGACATCCGTCGCTGATATTGATTGCTCTGCGCTCTCATCAACAGATTGGTCGGTGTTCGGAGTCAATACTGCCGTTGTTTCAGCCGCGCTCATATCAGTATCGGCCATCATAGTTTCAGAAGCAGAAGTACTTACCACCTCAGGTGCAACGTCTTTAGGAGCACTAGCGATTAATTCTTCAGCTGTCATCAAATCGATATCTGCGAGCTCTTGCTTGCTCTGCTCGGACGTATCGCTACTGGCATTAGCGACAACTTGAGTCAGGCTATTGTCATGCTGATTTTGCCACCACCAAGCAGCAGAAATACCAGTAATCACTATCGCAATTAACCAAGTCAGGAACATGATGCGACTGTTGTGCTTTTCGTGCTTGGTTTTGCGCGAAAAACTCTGCATTTCTATTTCTTGAGTTTTCGGTTGTGACGGTAAAGTTTGCTCTAGAGCTGACAGCACCACTTTTTCATCAAGACCGACCACTTTTGCATACGAACGCAAATAACCTCGAGTAAACGTTGCAACTTGGTGAGATTCAAAACGGTTGTCTTCTATATCTTCAATAACAGAAACACGAAGCCTGAGGCGATCAGCAACTTGCTTCTGGGTCATACCGATGGATTCGCGTTTATTTTTTAGGAGTGTGCCCGGTTCAGTTGAAAGCGGGACTTCATTGGTATTTTCGTTTTCTGTCATAATGATGGTATTTAATCTGTTTAGTGGTTAATACAATTCTTTATTTTCGTTTTTGTTCTGAAAGCTCACTACAACTAAAAAGTAGCCAGCCCTAACGCATTAACCAAAATAATATTTTAACAAATCTTCAGCACTCTATATGCGAATACACGTTCTGCGCAAAACAGCAAAGCGTAGGAGAAAAGAGCCGAAGTTGTCAGCGTTGTCGTTAATGTCATACATAATGATAAGCGAATGTATAACAAAGACAAAAACTCATTCTACTCAAACTAACAGATAGCTGAAGCTTTTGTCCAAACTTTGACAGTATAAATTGAAATAAACGCCAAATGCTCTCAATTTAAAGAGGTAGGGTAAACAAAATAGCCAGAGCTAGGCTCTGGCTATCGTTAACTCTGCTCGTTTATACTGCTTTTACATCGATGCTTTCTGCACCACGTGCTGCTTTTAGCATTGCTGTGCGCTTAGTTCTATCAATCACATCACCCACAAGTTGACCACAAGCGGCGTCAATATCATCACCACGCGTTTTACGTACAGTCACCGTGTGTTCGTATTTCATCAACGTTTTCTGGAAGCGATCAATACGAGAGTTACTTGGCTTTTTATAAGGAGAACCTGGGTAAGGATTGAACGGAATCAAGTTAATCTTACATGGCGTGTCTTTCATCAACTCTGCAAGCTCGCGAGCATGCTCCATGTCATCATTAACATGATCTAGTAAAACATACTCAACCGTTACTTTACCGCGGTTTGCATTAGACGACGCAATATAACGACGCACAGAAGCAAGAAAATCTTCAATATCCCAGCGATCATTAATTGGCATAATTTCACTACGTAGCTTGTCATTTGGTGCGTGCAAAGAGATAGCCAGCGCCACATCAATTTTGCCCGTCATTTGATCAAGACCAGAAACAACGCCAGATGTCGATACAGTCACTCGGCGTTTAGATAAACCAAAGCCTAAGTCATCCAACATGATTTCTAACGCAGGAATCAAGTTTTTCATGTTCAAAAGCGGTTCGCCCATGCCCATCATCACAACGTTGGTGATAGGACGACGTCCCGTCTCTTTTTCCAGGCCAATCTCACGCGCAGCACGCCAAACCTGACCGATGATTTCTGAAACTTTTAGGTTACGGTTAAATCCCTGTTGTGCTGTTGAGCAGAACTTACATGCTAGTGCACAACCAACTTGAGACGACACACACAATGTCGCACGATCGTCTTCAGGGATGTATACGGTTTCTACATCCTGGTCACCGACTTTCATCGCCCATTTAATCGTGCCATCGGAAGAGTGTTGCGCTTCGGCAACGTATGGCGCTTTAATCTCACATTTATGCTGCAGTTTTTCACGCAATTTCTTGTTGATGTTCGTCATGTTCTCGAAGTCATCAACACCGAAATGGTATATCCACTTCATAACCTGATCAGCACGGAACGCTTTCTCGCCGAGCTCTTCCGCGAAAAACTGACGCATGCCTTTGCGATCAAAGTCGAGTAGATTGATTTTTTCAGTGGTCATGTTGCCTCTCAATGACTGAAACAAGAATAAGGGCGCGAATTGTACAGCCTTTATGCAGCTACAACAAGAGGGGTAAACCCCTGAGTTTGCTAAGGCATTAAAATCATTATGCTTAAAATTTAACCACAACAATTGTCGATGTTTTCAGATAAGAATCAGATAAGAAAAAGCCTCGGAAGTTTCCGAGGCTAACAGTCTTAACTACCCAATAAGCGTAAAGCGCAACAAGTCGCTGAACATTAACGCGGATAAATTTCTGACTCTGGGAAAAAGAATTCGATTTCTCGAGCAGCAGACTCTGGGCTATCTGAGCCATGAACAGAGTTATGGCGCATACTGAGCGCATAGTCTGCACGTAGTGTACCGCATGCTGCTTCTTCTGGGTTTGTTTTACCCATAAGTTCTCGGTAACGGGCAATAGCGTTTTCACCTTCCAACACCTGAACCATAATCGGGCCAGACGTCATAAACTCTTTAAGAGCAGGAAAAAATGCTTTACCTTCGTGTTCAGCATAAAAACCACTGGCTTGATCTTCAGTAAGATGAACCATCTTTGCCGCGACAATACGCAAACCGGCTTTCTCAATACGGTTGTAAATTGCACCAATTAGGTTTCGTTCCACTGCATCAGGCTTAACAATTGAGAACGTTCTTTCTAGAGCCATAAAATGTCCTTTTTGTACTTGTAATAGTAATAGTTCTGAATAGCTTATTATTAAGCAAGCGGCACCAACAAAATCAGTACCGCAATTGGTATTATTTACCCGCTTGTTCGTTCAGTAAACGAGCTAGCGTGCGTACACCCATGCCCGTAGCGCCCGCCGCCCATTTATCGGATGCAGACTTACGGTAAGTACCAGCGCAATCAAAATGCAGCCAACCCTTCTTATAGTCTTCAACAAAGTAAGACAAAAACGCTGCCGCTGTGCTTGCGCCTGGAGAGTAATCACCTGAGCTGATGTTGGATAAATCAGCAAAGTTGGAAGGCAGCATACCTCGATGGAAATCGGCAAGAGGAAGTGGCCATAAACCTTCTTTCTCTTGATTTGCTGCCGTGAGCGCTTGATGAGAAAGCTCCTCATCAAAGCTCATCAGCGCGTGATAATCGTTACCCAACGCATTCTTAGCTGCGCCAGTTAACGTCGCACAATCAATAATAAGCTCTGGTTTTTGCTCACTGGCGTAAATCAGGCCATCCGCTAAGACTAAACGTCCTTCAGCATCGGTATTCATGATTTCTACCGTTTTGCCATTTTTGTAGGTAATGATATCGCCAAGCTTAAGCGCTCGACCAGACACCATGTTTTCTGCACAGCAAAGAATCAGTTTGACGCGCTTATTCAGCCCACGTTGAATCGCTAAGCCCAAACCGCCAGTTACTGTTGCAGAGCCCCCCATATCCGCCTTCATTGACGTCATAAAGTTGGAAGGCTTTAAGCTGTAACCGCCTGAGTCAAAGGTGATGCCCTTACCCACTAAACACGCAAATACTGGGGCGTTTTCATCACCCGTTGGGTTATAATCCAATTGCAGCATCGCGGAGGTACGTGATGATCCTCGGCCTACGGCGAAAATGCCTTCCCAACCTTCTGTAAGAAGATCTTTGTCTTTTACGATGCGAGCGGTAACGGTGCCTTCCGGAGCCATAGACTTAATAAACTCAGCCGCCATAGAAGCCAGTTGACGAGGTGCGACCTCTTCTGCCGTTTTATTGATGATATCGCGTGTGAAATCAGTCGCTTTAATTCGAGCTTGAAGTTCGAGCTGTTCCTGTTCAGGCAGCGCTTTCCATTCAAGTGCTCCATGCTTCTTAGGATTGCGATAGCCTTGATGAAACGCCCAAACACTTTCCAGGTCCCAGTTATCGCCTGCAAGCAAAATAGAGCGAATCCCTTGGCCATCAAGCTGGCGAGCTGCGCGTTGGATTGCGCCAAGATCATGACCTTCCCCTAAGTGAACGGTTGTTCCGTTTTCTGAAAACGAAAGCAGCGCTTTTTCACCCCAATGTGGTGCTGCAGAATCTTGACTTAAAAATACGGACATCTGTGTAGACATGGTTTCTCCTTGTCTTATTCTCGGCATTACCTGTGCCGCTTATTTTAATAACTCCCGGATGTTAGCATTTTGTAGGTTGAAAATGTCAATTTGATAAAAAAACGGACTCTAGAGTCCGTTTTTTTTAGTAAGAATTGTTAACTAGGCTGTATTTTGCAGCTCTAATCAGCTTCGTCCATCCAACACATGATGACGGCTTCAAGAATCTTTTCGTTACAATGGTTTGGATCATCTTCAAACTCATCCAACTCCATGATCCATTGATGAAGATCGGTAAACCGCACCGTTTTAGGATCGACATCAGGAAACTTGTCACAAAGTTCAATTGCGATGTCACGAGAGTCTGTCCATTTCATGCTCATTTTCCTTTTGTTCATCCCTCAATATTTAAGGGCTACAAGCGTAGTCTTGTTATTTTAGTGATCTTCTGACGCATGGTTCAGCGTGTATTTAGGGATTTCGACAACTAAGTCTTCATCCGCAATTCTAGCCTGGCAACCAAGACGAGATTCTGGCTCTAGGCCCCATGCTTTATCCAACATGTCATCTTCTTGCTCTTCACTCTCTTCCAAAGAGTCAAAGCCTTCACGGATAATGACATGACACGTAGTACATGCACATGATTTTTCACATGCGTGCTCAATGCCAATACCATTTTTCAGCGCTACGTCTAGAACGGTGTCACCGTTGTTTGCTTCCAACACTGCACCCTCAGGGCATAAATCTTCGTGTGGTAATACAATAATCTTAGGCATAACTACTTATCTCTTATATATCGTCTACTGATTGACCTGACAGTGCAGATCGAATCGATTTATCCATACGGCGCGATGCAAAGTCTTGACTCGCTTTATCCGTGTCTTTAATGCCTTGCTCAATCGCATCAACGTCATCACCATTACGCAGCTCAATCAATGCTTCAATCACGTTAACTAGGTCTTGCTTCTCTTGTGCTGAGAGCAATTCATCTCCGTCTGCTTGCATGGCGGCGATCAAACCTTCAATAACTCGATCCGCTTCAACTCGCTGCTCAGCCAAAGCACGCGTTTGCATGTCCTCTTTTGCATGATTCATTGAATCTCGCAGCATGTCAGCGACCTCATTATCACTAAGACCGTAAGATGGCTTCACTTGAATTTCAGACTGAATTCCCGTGCTTTTTTCCATCGCCGTGACAGACAAAAGACCATCAGCGTCAACTTGATAGGTTACACGTATGTGGGCAGCACCAGCCGCCATTGGTGGAATTCCTTTGAGTGAGAAACGTGCTAATGAACGACAGTCATCAACCATCTCACGCTCACCTTGAACAATGTGTACGCTCATTGCAGTTTGACCATCTTTGAAAGTGGTGAACTCTTGTGCACGCGCAACTGGAATTGTCGTGTTACGAGGGATGATTTTTTCAACCAATCCCCCCATCGTCTCTATACCGAGGGAAAGCGGGATAACATCTAAAAGCAACATTTCAGAATCTGGCTTGTTACCAGCTAAGATGTCAGCTTGAATACCAGCACCAATCGCAACGACTTCATCAGGGTTAATACTTGTTAATGGTGTACGACCAAAGAACTCACCCACCATATCACGGACAAGTAACGTACGGGTTGAACCACCAACCATCACGACTTCAAGCACTTCATCAGACGACACATCAGCATCTTTCAGTGCTCGTCGGCATGACATCAACGTTTTCTTCACTAATGGCTGAATCAATGCTTCAAATTGTTCACGAGTGACGGTGCCTGTCCAACCAAAAATATCGACATCAACACTGTCTTGTTCAGAAAAAGCAATTTTCGTCGCAGTGGCAATGTTGAGTAATGTGCGGTTTTGTTCTGCAGAAAGAGGGGCTTCAAGACCAGCTTGCTCCATCAGAAATTCAGCTAATAGATGGTCAAAATCGTCACCACCCAGAGCGGAATCACCACCCGTTGCTAGTACCTCAAATACACCCTTGGATAAACGCAGTATAGAGATGTCAAACGTACCGCCACCTAAATCGTAAACGGCAATCACCCCTTCCTGACCAGAGTCTAACCCGTAAGCTATGGCAGCGGCAGTCGGTTCATTGAGCAGACGAAGCACATGAAGCCCCGCGAGCTTAGCTGCGTCTTTGGTGCCAGCGCGTTGAGCATCGTCAAAGTACGCCGGAACGGTAATAACAACCCCCGCAAGCTCACCGCCTAATGTATCTTCAGCACGTTTACCAAGAACTTTAAGAATTTCAGCAGACACTTCAATAGGATTTTTTTCACCCTGAGGGGTTTGCAGAATCGGTAAACCGTTATCGCTTTCTTTAAATTGATAAGGTAAAGAGGTAAAACGCGACTTGATGTCTTTTAATGAGCGACCGATCAAGCGTTTAACCGAAATGATGGTATTTTCAGGCTCTAGCTCTGCTTTATCTTTCGCTTCATAACCAACTGTTGGCATCGCTTGAGAGTAGTTGACGACGGAAGGCAGGATGCTCCGCCCCTGCTCGTCGGTTAACGTCGTTGCATCACCGCTGCGTACGGTAGCAACTAAAGAGTTCGTCGTACCGAGGTCAATACCTGCGGCTAACTTATGCTCATGAGGTGCCGAGCTTTGGCCCGGTTCTGCTATTTGAAGTAGTGCCATGATTGGTCCTTGTCACGCGAACTAGCCGAGTATTTTTTCTTCGACCCGTTCAATTTCATTCTTCAGCTTGGCGACGAATTTTAACTTTCGAACTCGATCGGCGGCTTGTGCCCAAAGACCGTCATCAAGCTCTTGCTCGACGCTAGCCAAATGCTGTTTATACATGTTGCTGACCTTCGAATCGAAGTCCAAAAGCGCTGATTCTGGATCAGAGCTGCCTGCAATATCTTCCAATTCCTCGCGCAGCTCCATTTGTTCCATTAGGAACATCGGATCTTGCATCGTCTGCTGCTCACCACGAATTTCTACCCCTTGCTCTGCCAATATATATTCAGCACGTGAGATAGGATTTTTCAGCACTTGATAAGCATCGTTGATCTGGGCTGCTTTTTGCACCGCCATCAAACGGTCTCTTTCCGATGCTGTCGCAAAGTTATCCGGGTGGAAACGCTTTTGTAATTCTCGGAACTGAGAAGAAAGAAGGCTACCATCCAGCTTAAACTGACTTGGTAGCCCAAATAATTCAAAGTGATTCATTAAGTTCGGGTCCTAGTAATGCCTTCTGGACTCGTTTGCCCAGAAGGACAATCAATTAGACGTTGAAGCTTTCACCACAACCACATTCACTTTTCGCATTAGGGTTGTTGAACTCAAAGCCTTCATTCAACCCTTCTTTTACGTAATCCAGTTCGGTACCGTCTAGGTACACCAAGCTTTTTTTATCAATGATAATTTTTACCCCAGACAGGTCAAAAACTTCATCTTCTGCTTCATTAAGCTCGTCCACAAACTCCAGTACATACGCCATGCCGGAACAGCCAGTCGTCTTCACTCCAAGGCGTAACCCGATACCTTTGCCTCGGTTATCTAGGAATGCTCTTACGCGACTTGCCGCTGTTTCTGTCATTGAGATGGCCATACTGCACCTTAATTTGTCTATATTACGATTGGAATGGGAGAGGTAACGTCTCCCATTATATTACGGTTTAATTATTCTTGGTGTTTTTTCTTGTAATCTGCAACGGCTGCTTTGATTGCATCTTCCGCCAGAATTGAACAGTGAACTTTTACTGGTGGCAGCTCTAGTTCTTCTGCAATTTCTGAGTTTTTGATGGCCGCAGCTTCATCCACAGATTTACCTTTAACCCATTCAGTGACCAATGAGCTTGATGCGATTGCACTACCACAACCGTACGTTTTGAACTTCGCATCTTCAATAATACCTTCCGGTGTTACCTTGATTTGCAGTTTCATTACGTCACCACAAGCTGGTGCACCAACCATGCCGCTACCAACGGATGGATCGTCTTTTTCAAATGAACCAACGTTACGTGGGTTCTCGTAGTGATCAATTACTTTTTCGCTATATGCCATGATAAATTACCTCGAATCCTCTACTTATTCATCCCTGAGATTAATGGTGAGCCCATTCTACAGTGCTCAAATCAATCCCTTCTTTGTACATATCCCATAGAGGAGACATGTCGCGTAGCTTAGTCACTGCAACGCGGATTTGTTCAATTGCGTAATCGACTTCTTCTTCTGTTGTAAAACGACCAAAGGAGAAGCGAACCGAACTGTGAGCCAACTCATCGTCCATGCCAAGCGCACGGAGAACGTATGAAGGCTCTAGACTTGCAGAAGTACATGCACTACCAGAAGAAACCGCTAGATCTTTTAGCGACATCAGCAATGACTCACCTTCTACAAAGGCAAAGCTTACGTTTAAGTTATGAGGTACACGCTGCTCTAAGTCTCCGTTAACGGTGACCGCTTCAAGGTCTTTCACACCATCAAGAAGACGGTTACGAAGTGCCAGTGCGTGATCATAATCTTTCTGCATATCTTCTTTTGCAATGCGGAAAGCTTCTCCCATACCTACAATCTGGTGCGTAGGTAGTGTGCCTGAACGGAAACCGCGCTCATGACCACCACCGTGCATTTGTGCTTCAAGACGGATACGTGGCTTACGACGTACGAATAAAGCACCAATACCTTTAGGTCCGTAGATTTTGTGCGCTGATAGTGAAATCAAATCCACTTTCATTTCTTGAACATCGATTGGTAACTTGCCTGCTGATTGAGCTGCATCAACATGAAACACAATCTTACGCTCTCGACATAGCTCACCAATGGCCGTAATGTCTTGAACAACACCAATTTCGTTGTTCACGTGCATGATAGAGACAAGTACAGTGTCTTCACGCATGGCTGCTTTTAGCTTCTCTAAATCGATCAAGCCGTTTGATTCAGGCTCTAAGTACGTCACTTCAAAGCCTTCACGCTCGAGTTGACGACATGGGTCAAGAACCGCTTTGTGCTCAGTTTTACACGTGATGACGTGTTTACCCTTTTTAGAGTAAAAGTGTGCTGCACCTTTGATTGCAAGGTTGTCAGATTCTGTCGCACCAGATGTAAATACGATTTCGCGCGGGTCTGCATTTAGAAGGTCAGCAATTTGCTCACGAGCAGTATCAACTGCTTCTTCTGCCTGCCAGCCGTAACGGTGCGAACGCGACGCTGGGTTGCCAAATGTGCCATCCATTGTCATGTACTGAACCATTTTTTCAGCTACACGAGGATCAACTGGACATGTAGCGGAATAATCAAGATAAATCGGCAGTTTCATTCTCTACTCCAATGTAAAAAGCTGACCGCTAAGAGCGGACGTTTACACCGATGGGCACGGTGGTTGTATTTTTGTTTGAAAGCCCATGGTTGACCGCCAAGTCGATATCCTGACGATCTGAAATTTCGAGGACTTCATTATCCGTCATCAGCTCACCAAGAGTGATGTTGTTCAAGAAGTCACTGATGCGTGAGCTTAAATCGCGCCAAAGCGTGTGAGTTAGACAGCGGGTTCCACCCTGACAACCGCCCTTCCCTTGGCATTTCGTCGCGTCTACAGACTCGTCGACAGCTGCAATGACAGTACCAATTGCGATGGTATCCGCTTCTGCTCCTAGTCGGTATCCACCACCAGGGCCGCGAACACTTGCAACTAAACCCGCTTTACGCAATTTAGAAAAAAGTTGCTCTAAATAAGAGAGCGAAATGCCCTGGCGCTCAGATATATCCGCGAGAGGGACTGGGTTCTGTTGCGAATGCAGTGCCACATCCAGCATGGCTGTCACCGCATATCTTCCTTTAGATGTAAGTTTCATACCACACCGTATCCACATGGTTTGTAATGGTTATGATTTTTCCATACCTGAGTAAAACGGTCAAGTATTTATTTGACTAAATTACTCAAGTATTCATCCTTACATAAAGAATGGGTATTTCGCATTAAAAACGACTATTTTGCTCGAATATTTTTCTCTATAGAGGTCAATATACCGCGCAAAATATTAAGTTCTTGACTCTCTGGTCGTGCTCTGGAAAACAAGCGGCGTAATTTACTCATCACTCGACCAGGTTGCTCTTGACTAATAAACTGGGTGTCCACTATCACTTTTTCAAGGTGTTCAAAAAACATTTCTAATTCTTTGTGGCGTGGGTACTCTTCCGGTTCATTAGGTGAGTACTGGCTTTGTTGCAGATTAAGGTGTGCTACGCGAACTTCATAACTTAGTGTTTGCACTGCCATTGCCAAATTCAACGAGCTATATTCTGGATTGGCAGGAATACATACATGGTAGTGGCACTTTTGCAACTCTTCATTCGTTAGTCCCGTTCTTTCACGACCAAAGACTAAAGCAACAGGATGTTTTTGCCCCTCAACTGCAAATTTTTCACCGCATTCACGTGGCTCCAACATCGGCCATTCTAGCGTTCGTGAACGAGCACTTGAGCCGACCACTAATCCACAATCATGAACGGCCTCGTCTAACGTATTAACGATCGTCGCGTTCTGTGCAATATCACTGGCACCTGCTGCGAGCGCTAGCGTTTGCTCATCCACTTCACATTGAGGATCCACCAACACTAATTGACTGAGCCCCATAACCTTCATAGCCCGCGCAGCCGAGCCAATGTTGCCTGAATGAGAAGTACCGACAAGCACAATTTTTACTTGATCCAACATTGATGATTACTGCCTTTATTAAAACGGCGAAATATTATCATAAATTTTTAACACGCCCTATATCCAGCGATGTGTCTGTTCGTATTCTCCTGCATTCTTGTCGTAATCAGCGAAATCACGACATTAAACACGCACACTTAGAGCAAAAAATAACCACTTCCTTTTTTATTTATCTTTGGTATACTCGCCGCCGCTTTCATTTTGTTCTTTAACATCCGTTGGGAAAACCGTATGCATCCAATGCTAAACATTGCTATTCGCGCTGCGCGAAAGGCAGGCAATCATATTGCTAAATCATTAGAAAACACAGATAAAGTAGAATCGTCACTAAAAGGCACACATGACTTTGTCACTAATGTAGATAAAGAAGCAGAATACATCATCATCGATACTATCAAGCAGTCTTACCCTGAGCACTGTATCGTTGCTGAAGAACAAGGTCTTATCGAAGGTAAAGATAAAGACGTACAATGGATCATCGACCCACTGGATGGCACCAATAACTTTGTAAAAGGTTACCCACACTTCTCTGTTTCTATTGCAGTTCGTATCAAAGGCAAAACTGAAGTTGCTTGTGTTTACGACCCTATGCAAAACGAACTGTTTACCGCACAACGCGGCGCTGGCGCACAACTGAACAGTGCACGTATTCGTGTTGCTCAATTGAAAGACCTTCAAGGTACTGTTCTAGCAACAGGTTTCCCATTCAAACAGAAACAACACTCTGAATCTTTCATCAAGATTGTGGGTTCTCTATTTACTGAATGTGCGGACTTCCGTCGCAGTGGTTCTGCTGCGCTTGACCTATGTTATGTTGCTGCGGGTCGCGTAGATGGTTACTTCGAACTAGGCCTAAAACCTTGGGATATGGCAGCTGGTGAGCTGATTGCTCGTGAAGCGGGTGCGATCCTAACCGACTTCTCTGGTGGTACTGATTACATGAAGTCTGGCAACATCGTTGCTTCAAGCGCTCGCGGCGTAAAATCTATCCTTAAGCATATCCGTGAGAACGGTAACGAAGCGATGCTTAAGTAATAGAGTCTGAACTAGCCCGTCACGCTGATGCTTTTGAATAGCCCTGCTCTCTGAGTGGGGCTTTTTTATGGCAAAAAAAACCGCTGATTGCTCAGCGGTTTTTAATTTTAGGCTCTCAGATAACCTTATGGCATCTCGTCGAACTCTGCACCTTCTTTTTCTACTTGAGGTGGCATCAAGTGCTCTTTCTGGATACCCAGTTTCAGCGCCAGTGCCGAAGCAACGTAGATAGACGAATAAGTACCTACCGTGATACCAAGTAGTAATGCGGTTGCAAACCCGTGGATCATGGCACCGCCCTGCGCGAACAACGCAATAACTACAAACAATGTTGTACCGGAGGTGATGAGCGTACGACTCAATGTTTGAGTAATAGACGCATCCATGATGTCTGCAGGTTCACCTTTACGCATCTTACGGAAATTCTCACGAATTCGGTCAAACACTACGATCGTATCGTTGAGCGAGTAACCAACAACGGTCAGTAATGCGGCCACGATAGTAAGGTCGACTTCGATTTGCATGAACGAGAAGACACCTAAGGTGATAATGATATCGTGCGCCAATGCCAATACAGCACCCGCTGCCAGACGCCATTCAAATCGCATTGATACGTAAATCAAGATACAAATAAGCGATACAAGAATAGCTAAACCGCCGGCCTCTGTTAACTCATCACCAACATTTGGACCAACGAATTCGATACGACGCATTTCAACGCTTTCGCCTGTACCATCTTTAATTGCACCAAGGATTTGGTTACCCAAGGTCTCGCCTGACACATCATCACGAGGACGAAGACGTACCATAACCTCACGGGCGCTACCAAAGTTTTGCACGGTAGCGTCACCAAAGCCTTTCGCATCAAGCGCGGTACGAATATTCTCGAGATTAGCTGGGTGTTCAAAGCCCACCTCAATTAACGTACCACCAGTGAAGTCTAATCCCCAATTCAACCACTTGGTTGACAAGGTGAAGATAGACGCCGCAATCATAAGGGTCGAGAACAGGAACGCGACCTTCGACCAACGCATAAAGCCGATCGATTTATCTGCTTTTAGAATTTGAAACATATTAATTCCCAGCCTTAGATCGACAATTTATCAATGCGTTTGCCGCCATATAGTAGATTCACGATACAACGTGTGCCAACTATAGCAGTAAACATTGAAGTTAAAATACCAATGGAAAGCGTGACTGCAAAACCTTTCACCGCACCCGTACCGACAGCAAACAGGATAATAGCTGTGATCAGTGTTGTGATGTTCGCATCCGCAATGGTACTGAATGCGTTTGCGTAGCCTTGGTGAATGGCTTGTTGCGGGTTGCGCCCATCTCGAATTTCTTCTCGAATACGCTCGAAGATCAGAACGTTCGCATCGACCGCCATACCGACTGTCAGTACGATACCTGCGATTCCTGGTAGTGTCATTGTCGCACCTGGAATCATTGACATAACACCAATAATCAACACTAGGTTAGCCATTAACGCAATATTGGCGATAAGACCAAAACCACGGTAATAAAGCAGCGTAAACAACATGACGGCAACCATACCCCAGACACATGCTTGAATACCCATATCAATGTTTTGCTGACCCATTGATGGACCAATGGTTCGCTCTTCAACAATTGAAATTGGAGCAATCAAAGCACCGGCACGGAGCAATAGTGCTAGGTTATGAGCTTCCGCAGCAGAGTCGATACCAGTGATTCGGAAGTTACGGCCGAGCGCAGATTGAATCGTTGCTTGGTTGATCACTTCTTCATGCTTAGTCAGGATAACTTTACCTTCAGGGTTTTTACGGCCACTGTCTTTGTACTCTGCAAACACCGTCGCCATTAGCTTACCGATGTTCTTCTTAGAGAATGCAGACATTTTGTTGCCGCCTTCGCTATCAAGCGAAATGTTCACCTGAGGGCGACCATATTCGTCAACACTTGAGCTTGCATCTGTAATGCTCGAACCACCCAAGATCACTCGTTTCTTCAGCACGACTGGGCGACCATTGCGATCTTGCTTAATTTCACTACCTGCTGGTGCACGACCATTGGCAGCAGCTGAAAGATCAGCACTTTCGTCAACTTCACGGAATTCAAGTGTTGCGGTAGCGCCAAGAATTTCTTTTGCTCGTGCTGTGTCTTGCACACCAGGCAATTCAACCACAATGCGGCTCGCACCTTGACGTTGAACCAACGGTTCAGCCACACCCAGTTCATTTACGCGATTACGCAAAATAGTAATATTCTGCTCTACTGCGTAGTTGCGGATCTCTTGTAGACGCTGCTCAGTAAACGTGGCAAGCAGTGCAAAACGACCATTCGAATCCGACTCAACAAAGTTCATATCCGGGTGGTTCTTTTGCAGTAAGCTCTTAGCTTCGCCCAATTGATCGCCATCACGAAGCAGCACTTCGACGGCTTCTTTACCCGAAGGTCGAATAGCACGATAACGCAGTTTCGCTTCACGTAACTCGCTACGGAAAGCTTCTTCTTGTTGACCAACTAGCTTCTCCATGGCGGCATCCATATCAACTTCCATCAAGAAGTGAACACCACCACGTAGGTCTAGACCTAACTTAAGTGGGGACGCACCAATCGCTTCTAACCAATCTGGGGTAGAAGGTGCTAGGTTAAGTGCAACAATTTTGTCTTTGCCAAGCGCTTCATTGATGATATCGCGAGCACTGATTTGCGTATCAGTGTCATTAAAGCGGACAAGAATTGATCCATTTTCAAGAGCAATGGATTTATGAGAAAGTTGCTCTTTATCAAGAGCAGTAGTGACAGCATCCAGCGTTGACATATCTACAGAGGCGCCACGCGCCCCTGTAACTTGAATAGCCGGATCTTCACCGTAGAGATTTGGAAGTGCGTACAATGCAGCTGCGATGATCGCAAACAGCACCATCAGGTACTTCCATAATGGGTAACGATTTAACACAGCGAGGACCCTTTAGCTGTTTTATAGAGACTTAAGCGTACCTTTAGGCAACACTGCAGTAACGAAGTCTTTTTTGATAACAATTTCATTGTTCGCGTTAAGCTCGATTGAAATGTAATCATTTTCTTCAGAAATCTTGGTAATTTTACCAACTAAACCACCGCTGGTTAGTACTTCATCACCTTTACCCATAGAAGCCATTAGGTTTTTGTGTTCTTTTACTCGTTTGCTTTGTGGGCGATAAATCATGAAGTAAAAAATCACTGCAAACATGCCAAGCATGATTAGCATTTCAAAACCGCCACCTGCTGGTGCACCTTCTGCTGCTGCGTGAGCTTGAGAGATAAACATTAAAACATCCTCATTATATATTATTGATAATCCAACCAAGTTGGGACTACGTACTTTATATTCAAGTCTGCGAGTGACTAATAGAGATCACTCTCTCAAAAATAACGTGCGTTCGCCTACTTTATTCGCAAAACCCCTGGCGACAACACCAGAGGCTTTCGTTCATTTAAGCTTTGCTTAGTGGTGGCACTTCACGATCACGACGAGCATAAAATTCTTGTACGAACTCATCGAAACGATCTTCATCAATCGCCTTACGAATGCTTTCCATTAAGCGTTGGTAGTAACGCAGGTTATGGATCGTATTCAAACGAGCACCAAGAATTTCATTACAACGTTCTAAATGGTGAAGATACGACTTGCTGTAATTTTGACAAGTGTAACAGTCACAGTGTGGATCGAGCGGTGTAGTATCCGTTTTATGTTTCGCATTGCGGATCTTGATCACACCTCCGGTCACGAATAAATGACCATTACGAGCGTTACGCGTTGGCATGACGCAATCAAACATGTCGATACCGCGACGTACACCTTCTACCAAATCTTCCGGCTTGCCAACCCCCATTAGGTAACGAGGTTTGTCTTCAGGTAATTGCGGACACGTGTGTTCAAGAATGCGGTGCATGTCTTCTTTTGGTTCACCCACTGCAAGACCACCAACTGCATAACCATCAAAACCGATCTCAGTTAGACCTTTCACTGACACATCACGCAGGTCCTCATAAACGCCACCCTGGACGATACCAAACAGATTGTTTGGGTTTTCCAGTTTATTGAAATGATCACGAGAACGCTGTGCCCAACGCAGTGACATTTCCATCGACTTTTTCGCTTCATCATGTGTCGCAGGATATGGCGTACATTCATCGAAAATCATCACGATGTCAGAACCAAGGTCTTTTTGAATTTCCATCGATTTTTCAGCATCCATGAAAATTTTGTCACCGTTAACAGGGTTACGGAAGTGCACACCTTGTTCCGTAATCGTGCGCATTTTACCCAAGCTGAATACTTGGAAGCCGCCTGAATCAGTAAGAATAGGACCATGCCAGTTCATAAAATCGTGCAGGTCACCATGCATTTTCATCACTTCCTGACCAGGCGTAGCCATAAATGAAAGGTGTTGCCCAACAGGATTTCTGCGCCCGTTCCTTTTACTTCTTCTGGTGTCATTCCTTTCACCGTACCGTAAGTACCGACAGGCATGAATGCTGGCGTTTGCACAGTACCACGTTCGAAAGTCAGTTGACCACGACGTGCTGTGCCGTTTTTTTTCTTAAGATCGAATTTTAATTTCACGATGCCTCCGAGTGTCAGAGAAACAGTCTGACTGAATGTTTAGGGGCCTTCCCCTACGGTAAGGAGCGGTCGCTTTTCCGTGCGAGAGATAAAAGCAGTATTTTTTGCTTTCATATCCTAGCTTACTGCTAGCACTCGTAAATCTATTGTTTAGTGTTAACTATGCCGTTTTCTTTTTAATGAACATTGAGTCACCATAGGAAAAGAATCGGTATCGATTCTCTACCGCGTGCTTGTATGCATTCATGGTGTTCTCGTACCCTGCAAACGCACTCACCAACATGATCAAAGTAGATTCAGGTAAGTGGAAATTAGTAATGAGACAATCTACCAGTTGGTACTCGTATCCAGGGTAAATGAAAATTTCAGTATCGCCGAAGAAAGGAACCAGTTCAGTCCCTTTTTTTACTGCATCTTGCGCTGCACTTTCTAACGAGCGAACCGACGTGGTGCCAACCGCTATGATGCGACCACCGCGTGCTTTGGTCGCCTTGATCGCCTCGACGACTTCCGCCGGCACTTCCACATACTCGGCATGCATATGGTGATCATTAATATTTTCCACTTTGACTGGCTGGAATGTTCCTGCCCCCACGTGCAACGTAACATAAGCAAACTCAACACCTTTTGCTTTGATCTTGTCTAATAGAACGTCATCAAAGTGTAAACCCGCGGTTGGTGCTGCAACGGCTCCTGGTTTTTGATTATAAACGGTTTGGTAGCGTTCTTTATCCGTCTCTTCATCTGGTCGATCGATGTAAGGAGGAAGTGGCATATGACCAATTTCTTCTAAAATCTCGAGTACCGTTTTATCGGAATGAAATTTCAGCTCAAACAATGCGTCATGACGTGCCACCATTTCTGCCGAATACTCATCGTTCTCGCCTACAAAAATCGTAGTGCCCGGCTTGGGTGATTTAGAACAGCGAACGTGCGCTAAGATGCTCTGTTCATCTTGCATTCGCTCCACCAGCACTTCAAGTTTACCGCCAGACTCTTTACGACCGAATAAACGAGCAGGAATCACACGGGTATTATTGAAAACCACTAAGTCACCCGGTTGAACTTGGTCGAGCACATCGGTAAATACGCCATCAACGAGTTCGCCAGTATTACCGTCCATTTGCAACAGGCGGCTAGCGGTGCGCTCTGGCTGAGGGTAACGGGCGATAAGTTCATCTGGGAGGTCGAAATGAAAATCTGATACTTGCATGCTACTGATCTTTTTAATTGGTCAAATCACGTCATTAAAGACGATAAGGTTGCGACGCGTTTTTCGCGGCAGACTAGTATACCCAAATCCCCCAGAGATGCTAGGTTGGCAGAAGGGATTCGCTATCAAAGGCAAGTATGAGTGAGAGAAACTCACAAAGGAGAAAACCTCACGATTACCTTGCATAAGGAAGCAATCAGCAACAAAAGTGAGGTTCGCTGCTAGCGTGACGATTACTGGCAGTCAACAGAGCAGTGAAAAGGCATTTCACTGCTCTTGAGTCAATTTTTTTCAGAATTAAGCCTCACGCCTACGCCACCACATCAAAGGAACCAGTAACGACAACCACCATAAACTAACACTCCCTCCTTCATCGCGGGACTCTCTGAAATTACAGTTATTGGTGGCAATACCGTCATGACATTCTTGGCTTCCCTCTTCACTGCTGTCTGTAATGAAATTTGGCGCGATGATATAGCGGCTTGGTGGAGCATCCGCCGTAATGTAGTCCTGCACCCAGTCATAGTAGTGACTGACTTTGGTATAAAAACTCGGAATCGTTAGTGAACCACAAGTAGGCAGAATTAATGGCGCGCCACTCACAATACCGATTTGCTTACCCGTTGCAATATCGACAAGGGGCCCGCCACTGTCACCTTTACATGCAGAGTTGCCGTATTGAGTACTGCTGCTGTCTTCGAGCAAAGCATTAAACGTCGGCAAAGTGCAAATTTTTGTCCTATTATCACGCGAGTTAATGGCCCCTGGAAAGCTATTGCCAATTTCCAGACGCTCATAACATTTATCAATCGGTAAAAAACCGATAGATGTCGTTTGTAAGGTGGAAGCGGCGTCGCCAGCCAGTGGCGTGGTCGCTCCCCAACCAAATACTTGTACGTTTTCAATCCGCTGATTGGTGTCATAGTTATCATTCCAATCCATTGCAAGCCGAGCTTCAATGTCAAACATATCCTCCTTAGTGGCCAGTTGTGCGAGGTTGACATTTTCGACTGGTCGAGTTAAGTACAACAGAGCAATGTCGTTATCCAAGGCGGTTTGGATTGGTTTGATGTCTCCATCACCGTTTATGTCGGCTTTTGCAATACGGGTATAGCTAGGATGCACCACCACATGAGAGACCGAATAGTAATTATCAATCGTGGTATTGTTGAGATCATGCACTCTTGCTGTAATGGCAAGCTCTCCTGGCGGTGTCACGTAATAACTGGCTTCGTTCGCTCCCTCTCCCATCACCACACAGTGTGCAGCGGTCATCACCCATTGGTCTGTCACCATTGTACCGCCACAGATTGGGAATTCAGCCATATTGCTGGCTCGAATGGCCACTCGATCAACCGGGTTCGTTTCCTCAGTGCCCAATACAATGGCATGCGCTGAGTGAACGAAAAGTGCCATAGTGGTCATTGCTAGTCGTTTTTTGTACATAATCGTCTTCAATTTGCTAAGCCTAGACCTATTTTCCTTGAGAGACGAAAATTGGAACATCAAGCAAATAAAAATGTGCGATTCAATTCATTGGAATACATTTTGACCTCACCCACTATCAACTAAAAATGCCAACTCCCTCGCACCAATTCACCCGCAACATTACTAATAAAAACATAAATAAAGCCCTCCTATTCAGCCGATTAAAGCTTCGAATTAGATCACGTATTTTATTGATGAAAAACGGGTTAGTTCTCAGATATAGCGCTAAATATTTCCTATAGTTAAACAAAGGACAACACTGCTGGAGGTCCCTATGATCAAGGTTGAAGACATGATGACTCGCAATCCTCATACCTTATCCCGAACGCATACCTTGCGAGAGGCAAAAGCAATGATGGATGAACTCGATATTCGGCATATTCCGGTTGTGGATACTCATCATCACTTGCAAGGTTTAGTCACTCAGCGTGATATTCTTGCCGCTCAAGAATCAAGCTTGCATCCAGATGAAGCAGAGCACTCTTTTACTCTCGACACCCCTCTGGAAAAAATGATGCACACCAACATCATGACCGCAGAGCCGCGTGCAGGTTTAAAAGAAAGTGCGGTTTACATGCAAAAGCACAAAGTGGGTTGTTTACCCATCGTAAGTAATAATCATTTGGTGGGCATTATTACCGACAGTGACTTCGTAACGATCGCGATTAACTTGTTGGAACTGCAAGAAGAAGTAGAACCAGAAGAAATTGAACCAGACGAAGAAACGCTATGACCCGTAGGTGAGAAAAGTGATGTGCAAACGTGGCATACAATTACAGCACGTGATCTCAACAATACGTCACAAGCAAAAAAAAAGAGCGGCAATCCTGCCGCTCAAAAAGCCATTACTGACGTGGTTAAGAGTAATTATTTAAACTAAGCACTATTTTTAAAATTGGTCTTCTTCTGTCGAGCCGGTCAACGCAGTTACCGATGATTGCCCACCTTGAATGGTGTTGGTCATTCTGTCGAAGTAACCGGTACCTACCTCTTGTTGGTGAGCAACAAAGGTGTAACCTTTTTCTGCCGCTTGGAACTCTGGGCGCTGTACCTTCTCAACATAGTGACGCATGCCTTCACCTTGAGCATAAGCATGTGCCAACTCAAACATGTTGAACCACATGTTATGGATACCCGCTAGCGTAATAAACTGGTACTTGTAGCCCATGTCCGCGAGTTCTTGCTGGAACTTAGCAATGGTTTCTGCATCCAGGTTTTTCTCCCAGTTAAATGATGGCGAACAGTTATAAGCGAGCAATTGGTCTGGATATTCTGCATGAATAGCTTCAGCAAACTTACGTGCCTCTTCCAAGCACGGTGTTGCCGTTTCACACCAGATCAAATCCGCGTATGGTGCATAAGCAAGACCACGAGAAATCGCTTGGTCGATCCCTGCTCTCACTCGGTAGAAACCTTCTGCCGTGCGCTCGCCTTCGATGAAGTCTTTATCGTATGGGTCACAATCTGACGTCAACAGATCTGCCGCGTTAGCATCGGTACGAGCGATAACCAAGGTCGTCGTTCCTGCAACATCAGCTGCCAAACGCGCCGCGACCAACTTTTGTACCGCTTCTTGAGTCGGAACCAATACTTTCCCGCCCATGTGTCCACATTTCTTAACCGATGCGAGTTGGTCCTCAAAGTGAACGCCCGCCGCCCCCGCTTCGATCATCGACTTCATCAGTTCATATGCATTCAATACACCACCGAACCCTGCTTCGGCATCCGCTACGATTGGTAAGAAGTAATCAATCGCACCTTCATCTTGTGGCGATTTCCCGCCCGCCCATTGGATTTGATCCGCGCGGCGGAAAGAGTTATTGATACGCTTAACCACAGAAGGAACGGAATCAACAGGGTAAAGCGATTGATCTGGATACATAGTAGATGCAGTGTTGTTATCCGCAGCCACTTGCCAGCCCGATAGATAAATAGCTTCGATACCCGCTTTGGCTTGTTGCACAGCCTGGCCACCTGTCAGCGCGCCCAGACAGTTAACGTAGCCTTTTTTCGCACTCCCATTCACCAGGTCCCACAACTTATCAGCACCACGTTGTGCAATTGTATTCGCAGGCACCATTGAACCACGCAGTTCTACCACTTCTTCCGCTGTGTAAGTGCGTTTAACATTTTTCCAGCGAGGATTTGTTGCCCAGTCTTTTTCCAGAGCTTCGATTTGTTGGCGGCGAGTTAATGTCATTGGTCTATCCCTCTTTATTATTTGCACTCATTACTGGTGCGTTGAGTTTCCGTCTTGAGGTAGTACATCCCTATCTACCTTTAAGCCTTCACGTTATTGGTTTTGTATTCTTAATCTTGCTTATCTGAATCTCGGTTGTACTAATCTAAGTAGTCATATCCAGGTACGGTTAAAAAGTTCGTCAGTTCATCACTGGTTGTAAGCTCGGCCATCAATTGTGCGGCTTCGTCAAAACGCCCCGCTTGATAGCGCGCTTCGCCGATTTCTCGTTTCACAACGTCCACCTCTTCTTTTAAGTAAGTTTCAAACAGCGCTTTTGTGACGGTTTCACCGTTATCTAGCGATTTACCATGCTGAATCCATTGCCAGATTGACGCGCGTGAAATCTCAGCCGTGGCGGCATCTTCCATCAAGCCGTAAATTGGCACACAGCCATTTCCAGAAATCCACGCTTCGATATACTGCAAAGCAACGCGAATGTTATGTCGCATCCCTTCTTCTGTTCTTTCACCTTCACAGGGTTCGAGTAGCTCAGCGGCGGTAATAGGTGCGTCTTGTGCACGGCTCACATCAAGCTGGTTCGAACGCTCCCCCAGAATGGAGCTGAACACTTCCATGGCGGTATCTGCTAAACCCGGGTGTGCAACCCAAGTACCATCGTGACCATTGTTGGCTTCTAACGATTTATCATTGTGAATTTTGTCTAGCACTTTCTGGTTTTCTACTGGATCCTTAGCGGGGATGAATGCGGCCATGCCTCCCATCGCAAACGCACCACGCTTATGCAGGTACGTACCAGTAATCGTGAGTACGCATTTAAGAACGGCTTATCCATCGTGACGACTTGGCGGTCTGGCAATACTCGGTCTGGGTGGTTTTTCAAGGTTTTGATGTAGCTAAAGATGTAATCCCAACGGCCACAGTTCAGCCCGACAATATGCTCTTTCAGTGAAAACAGAATCTCATCCATCTCAAAGACCGCTGGTAATGTTTCGATCAACACCGTCGCTTTAATCGTCCCGGTATCCAGACCAAAATATTGCTCAGTAAAATGGAATACATCACTCCACCATTTTGCTTCGTGATGAGACTGCAGCTTAGGAATATAAAAATAAGGTCCGCTGCCTTTTTGAAGTAGTGCTTTGTAGTTATTGAAGAAATACAGAGCAAAATCGAACAGTGCACCTGGAATAATCTGACCGTGCCACGTGACGTGTTTTTCTTTTAAATGAAGACCGCGAACACGACAAATCAACACCGCTGGATCATCAACCAACTGGTAATGCTTACCATTGTTAGGATTGGTATAGCTGATGGTGCCATTGATTGCATCACGCAAGTTAACCTGACCGTCAAGAACCTTGCTCCAAGCGGGAGACATAGAATCCTCAAAATCAGCCATGAACACTTTTACATTTGCATTCAGTGCGTTAATTACCATTTTCCTGTCGGTAGGGCCCGTAATTTCCACTCGACGATCTTGCAGATCTTGTGGAATCCCCAAAATCTTCCAACTGCCTTCACGGATGTCCTGAGTTTCAGTAAGAAAGTCTGGTAACTCTCCCGCATCAATTCGTGTTTGTTTCTCTTCTCGTGCTTGCAGTAATTGATCAACGCGTTCGGCAAAATTTTCGCACAATAGAGATAAAAAGGTTTGGGCTTCTAAAGGGAAAATAGCTTGATGTTCAGGAGCAATAACTCCCGTTACCTCAAGCTGGCCTTGGGTCTGCATCGATGGTTGTGGTTTATTCTCTGTATCTGCAAGCATAATCATTCATCCTTAATGTGCTTTAACATTCTAATCGGCCTACGAAAAGCTACATTTGTAATTTATGAACAACAAAATACATCCTTAAATTTGCGTTCGATTGGTGTGGCCATGTCTATACATTGCGTAAACTTGAGTTCTTTTTCAATCTAGACATAAGTCTTATCGGCCTTTAAATAAGCTATACCAACAATGAATTAAGCGAAACCCCCTAAAGCGACAAACCCGGAAATTCAAAGTTTTATTCGGCTGAGTAAATTGACATATTCACAAGCCTATTTTTGCATCTAATTACGTAATTAAATTACATTAATTTTTTGATATCTTGAGCATTTAAAACGCACGTATAAATATAAACCGAAGTGAAGACGCCTTACTGTAGCAAGGGCTAGAGCAATATATTCAAACAGAGCTTAAACAAAGGAAGGCATAAGATGTGTAAAATTAACATTGTGAAATTTCACTATTTTATGAAAGCTTCATGACAGTAGAGCTGTAAAATTTTACAAGTTAAATATTACCAGCAGGATAAAAAACCAAAAAACGCACCATTTATAGTGCGTTAATAGGTAAGATTGCGGTTAATGGAAGCTAAGACTAATAGCTAAAGCAGCTCTGAAACAACATCTGCGAGTTGGATAAATGTATCAGTTCTTGAAGAGCTAGGACGCCAAACCAAGCCTATTTCTCGATAAGCTTGGGTGCCCGGGGGATCTAAAACGACTAAATTTTGATTATGCAAAAGCCCGTGATCTATTGCCATTTGTGGAATGAATGTGGTGCCCAAACCATTCGCAACCATCTGTACCAACGTATGTAAGCTCGTCGCAGTAAATGGATTGATTTTTTCCTTATCCGTTAATTTACACGCCGATACCGCGTGTTCTGTTAAGCAATGTTCTTTCTCTAATAGAAACACGGATTCGTCAGGCAAATCAGCGTAACGAATAGGTACTGGCACCGATTGAGCTTGATTAGCACTAATGACCATCCGAAATGGATCCTTACCTACCACTCGGCTCTCCATACCATCAATTTCGACTGGCAAAGCTAAAATGAGCACATCCAGCTCACCGTGTCTAAGGGCTTGAAGCAGGTTTGTCGTCGTGTCTTCTCTTAATAAAAGATTCAGCTGTGGGAATCGGTAGTTCACCTCTTGCACCAAATCACACAGTAAAAAAGGGGCAATCGTTGGTATGCATCCGACTTTTAATTGACCTTGCATCTCACCACCTTGGCATAGACGGCCAAGTTCAACCAAGTCTTGCCCTTTTGCAAGTAACTCTCTACCGCGCTTTACGACCATCTCTCCAGTTTGAGTAAACACCAGAGGACTTTTCTTATCTTTTTTTTCATAAAGAGGGCAACCAATCAAATCTTCTAGGTTTTGAATGCCTTTACTCAAGGTTGACTGACTCACAAAACAGCGTACCGCAGCATCACTAAAATGTCGTGTTTCATGCAGGGTTACCAAATAATGCAATTGTTTTAAACTAGGCCATTTATTCATAGTTTTATCAATACTTATCACTAATCCAGTGATCGAGTTAAGAGTTTTTCAATTATCGCTTTTTTCGATTAACTCAATCTATTTATTTCGCTTTTTTCAATACTACAATCTGTACTATAGTTTGTCTCGTACAAACACGGACTGAGCCGATTTAACAACATTCGGTTCGGAACTAACCATACTTTTTAGGAGCAAAAAAATGGTACTAGTAGGTCGTCAAGCCCCTGATTTTACTGCTGCAGCTGTTCTTGGTAACGGTGAAATCGTTGAAAACTTCAACTTTGCAGAATTCACCAAAGGTAAAAAAGCCGTTGTGTTCTTCTACCCACTAGATTTCACTTTCGTTTGCCCATCTGAGCTAATCGCATTTGACAACCGTCTTGCTGATTTCCAAGCTAAAGGCGTTGAAGTGATCGGTGTTTCTATCGATTCTCAATTCTCTCACAACGCATGGCGTAACACTGCTATCGAAGATGGCGGTATCGGTCAAGTTAAGTACCCGCTAGTTGCAGACGTTAAGCACGAAATTTGTAAGGCTTACGACGTTGAGCACCCAGAAGCAGGTGTTGCTTTCCGCGGTTCTTTCCTAATCGACGAAGAAGGCACTGTTCGCCACCAAGTAGTAAACGACCTACCTCTAGGCCGTAATATCGACGAAATGCTACGTATGGTTGACGCACTTAACTTCCACCAGAAGCACGGTGAAGTATGTCCTGCACAATGGGAAGAAGGTAAAGCAGGTATGGAAGCATCTCCAAAAGGCGTTGCAGCATTCCTATCTGAGTTCTCAGCAGACCTAGGCAAAAAATAATAGACCCTTCGCCCAAGCTCAACGGGTGAATTGGTTGGATGGATATAAAAAGCAAAAAGCTATATGCAGTAAACTGCAAACGCCAATCAGTCTAAGTAAAGTCTAATCAAAGCCCAGAGTGATTACTCTGGGCTTTTTGTTTTTTTCTTCCTCAAATACGGCAATCTAAAAGCGCAAACTTTACCTCTATTTCTCCCCCTTTATGATACAGATTATCCCGCTTCGCCTTGATACACTCTGTAACCATCTCAATGAAAACTTGCAGGGTGACAACGTGATTACGCAATTAGAAGTTTGTATCGATAATATCGAGTCCTTACATCATGCTATTACGGGAGGGGCGACTCGTATTGAACTCTGCTCATCTCTCTCACTAGGAGGACTCACGCCGAGCTACGGGTTTATGCGTCAAGCCGCCCGAGCATCCACTATTCCTATTTACGCGATGATTCGACCTCGCCAAGGCGACTTTTTGTACAGCGATGAGGATATCGACGTGATGAGTGAAGATATCAAATCTGCCCATCGAGCAGGGCTAGATGGTGTCGTCTTTGGCGCACTAACTGAACAGGGTGAGGTCCATATACCTTACTGTACAAAGCTGTGTGAACTTGCTCAATCGTTGAATATGGGCACTACTTTTCATCGTGCTTTTGATCAGTGCTGCAATGTAGAAACAGCGCTGGAACAAATCATTAATTTGGGTTGCGAGCGAGTACTGACCTCTGGTCTCGGAGCAACAGCCACAGAAGGCGCTGACGTTATCAAGTCATTAGTAGAGCAAGCCGGTAACCGTTTAGCAATCATGGCTGGCGCAGGTATTAATGCCAGCAATGTGCGTTCGTTGGTAGAGCAAACCGGCGTCCAAGAGGTTCATCTGTCCGGTAAGACGACAAGGCCTAGCCACATGAGTTTTGTCGCGGAACACAGCAAAATGGGCTCGGCTGACGTAGACGACTTTATGATTCCCATAACAAGCTCTCAGGCGATAGCAACGTAGTGAAGGCTCTCAGATAGAGATATTACTCTCCCGTCATTCGGTATTGATTGCTAAGATATTGATTATCGCTCAATGAGGAACGGATTATGCCCAAGCTAAAAAACAAGGAATACGAAAAAGAGCTCAGAAAATTACAGGTAGAATTGGTTAAACTGCAAGAGTGGGTTAAACATAAGGGATTAAAAGTCGTGGTCCTGTTCGAAGGCCGCGATGCTGCGGGTAAAGGCGGTGTCATTAAGCGAATCACAGAGAAGCTCAACCCTCGTGTTTGCCGCGTGGTTGCCTTACCTGCCCCTACCGAGAAAGAAAAAACGCAATGGTACTTTCAACGCTACGTGGCTCATTTACCGTCTGCGGGTGAAATCGTCTTATTCGATCGCAGTTGGTATAACCGAGCTGGCGTCGAAAAAGTGATGGGCTTTTGTACAAAAGAGGAATACGAAGAGTTTCTTCGCTCCTGCCCTGAATTTGAACGAATGCTCCAGCGCTCTGGCATTATCTTAATTAAATACTGGTTCTCTGTATCCGATGAAGAACAGGAAAAACGTTTTATGGGACGAATTAATACGCCAATAAAACGCTGGAAGTTTAGCCCAATGGATTTAGAATCACGCCACCGCTGGGTAGAATACTCTGAAGCCAAAGACAAGATGTTTGCTTACACCGACACCAAAACTAGTCCTTGGTGGGTGGTGCCGTCTGACTCGAAAAAGAAAGCACGCCTAAATTGTATCAGTCACCTACTGAGCCAAATTGACTATAGAACATTAGAGTACCCTACGATCAAATTGCCAGACATCAAAAAAGAAGGCTACATCCGAGCGCCAATCAATGAGCAAACATTCGTGCCTGAAAAATATTAACACGGTTCGCTATCGTGCGCTTTTTAGAGTCAATATTGAAAAAGGCCAGTGTGATACTGGCCTTATGCTTACTTCAACACATCATCAATACTGTCTTCACCTAGGTGCCTAATATCTTTCCCTTTTACGAAGTAAATGATGTATTCACAGATATTTTGACATCGATCCCCCACTCGCTCTATCGCCCTTGCGGACCACATCACTTGAAGTATATGGGGGATATCATTTGGCTCTTCCATCATAAACGTGGTCAACTGGCTAATGATGGCTTGGTATTCAGCATCAAGTTTATCGTCGAGTTTATAGACTTTCACTGCGGCATCAACGTCCATACGCGCAAAAGCATCCAGCACTTGATGAAGCATTTGTATGGCTTGACGACAAAGCGGATCTAAAGATATTTGAAATTGGCGTTCTTTAGAAGATGGACTTTCAATGGCAACATAAGCGATGCGTGTCGCGACATCACCGATGCGCTCCAAATCCACGATGGTTTTGATAATAGCCATGATCAAACGCAAATCTTTTGCCGTAGGCTGACGCTTAGCAATGATACGCGTACAGGCATCATCAATGGAAACTTCCATGGCATTCACTTTATGGTCATCACGCACAACTTTACGGGCTAACTCGATATCTTCTTTGTGCAACGCTTGAACGGCGTATGAAAGCTGCTGTTCAACCAAGCCTCCCATGGTTAATACATGAGTACGAATCGATTCTAGCTCGACATTAAATTGTCCAGATATGTGACGTCCAAAGTGCATGATTGTCCTTTCGTCTTGTGTAAGCTTAGCCGTAGCGGCCAGTGATATAATCTTCCGTTTGCTTTTTCATTGGCGACGTGAAGATCGAGTCTGCATCCGAATATTCAATTAACTTACCCATATGAATAAACGCAGTATGATCACTGACCCGTGCGGCTTGTTGCATGTTGTGGGTAACGATCACCACAGTATATTGAGTCTTGAGTTCGTTGATAAGCTCTTCGATGGTTAAAGTTGATATAGGATCCAGTGCAGAAGTAGGTTCATCCAATAACAAAACTTCTGGCTCGATTGCAATCGCTCGAGCAATGACTAAACGCTGTTGTTGACCACCAGATAAACCAAATGCATTCTCATGCAGTCTGTCTTTTACTTCATCCCATAACGCTGCTGAACGCAAAGACCGTTCCGCTGCATCGTCCAAAGTTCTGCTGTTTTTTACGCCTTGTAGACGCAGCCCATAAATCACGTTTTCATAAATCGATTTAGGGAATGGGTTGGGACGCTGAAACACCATACCCACTCGGCGTCTGAGTGTCGCAACGTCCACATTAGGATGGTAGACGTTCTTGCCATGCAAACGAACTTTGCCGCTCACCTTACAGCCTTCCACTAGATCATTCATCCTGTTGATACAACTCAATAAGGTCGACTTACCGCAACCGGAAGGTCCGATAAATGCGGTTACTCGTCCTTTGGGAATTCGCATTGAAATATCATGTAATGCTTGGGTTTGACCATAGAACAGATTAAGGTCCTCTATTGAAATTGCCGTTTGCGCATCCGTTAAGTTATGCACGTCCAGCGGCGGTTGATAACCTAATGTATTATCAAAATTAAACATACTTAATCTTGTCCTAACGTTCTGTATTTTTCGCGTAAATTATTGCGAATACTGATTGCAGTTAAGTTTAGTCCGACAATGACGGTGACGAGCAAAAACGAAGTGGCATAAACCAAAGGTCGCGCTGCTTCAATATTGGAAGTCTGAAAACCGATGTCATAAATATGAAAGCCTAAATGCATGAATTTTCGGTCCAGATGCACATACGGAAATTGGCCATCGACAGGTAAACTCGAAGCCAACTTTACGACACCAACCAACATCAGCGGGGCGACCTCCCCAGCCGCGCGAGCGATCGCAAGAATTAAGCCGGTGATGATTGCTGGCGTGGCCATAGGTATAATCACTCGCCATAGCGTTTCAAACTGTGTCGCGCCAAGCGCTAAAGAACCATGTCGTACCGAGCTTGGGATACGTGTTAAACCTTCCTCTGTGGTAACGATGACCACTGGAAGTGTTAATACCGCCAAGGTTAATGCAGACCATAACAAACCTGGGGTACCAAATGTTGGAGCAGGCAGTTTTTCGGCATAAAAGAGGCTATCAATTGAGCCACCGATGGTATAGACGAAAAACCCCAAACCAAACACGCCGTACACAATAGACGGAACCCCAGCCAAGTTAATCACCGCAATGCGGATAATTCGAGTCAGTGCATTATTTTTCGCATACTCATGAAGATAAATCGCGGCGATCACGCCAAGAGGCATGACGATAATTGACATAATAATCACGAGAAATACGGTCCCAAATATCGCCGGGAACACACCGCCTTCTGAGTTTGATTCTCTAGGATCGTCGGAGAGAAACTTCCATACTTGTTTGCCCCAGTGCACCACTTTATCAACAAAAGACATTTGATTTGGATACCAGTAGTCCAATATATCTTCTAAAGGGATCGCAATCTGCTCGCCAGTCATGTCTTCAACAATCAAAGCATAATCGGACAATTGTAAACGTAACCCATCCAGCTGTAACTCAACGCTGGCAAGCTGCTGCTTTATTTGCTGCTCCCGCTCTTGGTTCTGGGTTAGGAACTCATCAGTAATGCGGTTATTGAGCTCACGTTTACGTTTTTCGAGCCTTAATTGTTCTAACTGCCAACCTAGCGCCTTTAGCTGAGTTTGAACAAGTTTATCAATCTCGTCATGTAAGCTCTCTGCATCGCCAAGCTTTTTATCTAAAACGGTCTGAATATCCGTTTTATAAATGCTCTCACCATCTCGAAATGCCACCAGCTTGCCAAAAAAGTAGCCGCCACTACTGCGCTCAATAACCGCCCACTCTTTCGGTGTCGTGGGCTCACTCAACTGTATTTTAAGCACAGAGATAAAATCAGAGGGATAAAGCTCGCGGTTGGCTATTTTAATATTTAAACGTGTAGCAAAATCTTCATCATCATCGAGTTTTCGGGCTGCATTTTCCGGGAGGTAGCTCTTTGGCACAAAGCTGCGTTCATAAACTTGCCCAATAAGAATGGGGTTTTCTTGCAATACTTCCCCTTGTACTGAGGTCAATGCTGTCACATTCCATTGATACAACGGAGCCGGCCAAAAATAGGTTAATCCTTTCCAGCCAATCAAAAGCAATAAGCCCAATACTGAGAGCAAGCTAACACTGACCGCTCCACCGGTTAGCCAAATCCACGGTGCGCCAGAACGAATCCAATTTAACATGTCGCTACTCGCTCTTTATCCAAAGCATCATTACAACGCACGGTATTTATCTCTTAATCTCTGACGAACGAACTCTGCGAGTGCGTTGACCGCAAAAGTAAACACGAACAAAATCAACGCAGCCAGGAACAACAACCTAAAGTGTGAGCTTCCAACTTCAGATTCAGGTAACTCAACCGCAATCGTTGCAGACAAGCTTCTTAAACCCTCTAAGATGTTCCAATCCATGAGTGGCGTATTACCTGTCGCCATCAATACAATCATGGTTTCACCTACGGCCCGTCCCAACCCCATCATGATGGCGGAGAAGATTCCTGGACTCGCAGTAAGTAAAACAACATGAACGAGCGTCTGCCATGGTGTCGCACCTAATGCTAGCGAACCATCCGATAAATGCTTAGGGACCGAGAAAATCGCATCTTCAGCAATCGTGAAAATCGTCGGAATTACCGCAAAGCCCATCGCTAAACCAACGACAAGCGCATTTCGTTGATCGAAGCCAATGCCATGCTCCGTGAGAAACAAGCGCATATCACCATCAAAAAATGCGTGTTCGATACTTGGGGATAACCAAACCCCCGCTACAATGATGAGTAAAATCAACGGCATCAATACCAAGCATGCCAACCATTAGGAAGTCGGTTACGTAACGGTTGCGGTAATAGCGCCCAAACTCCACCGATCAGCATCACACTGATGGGTAAGATGAATAACATGACCACCATGGTGATCAAATGATCCTCCACAATAGGAGCAAACCAAAGTCCTGCAAGAAAACCGATAATGACCGTGGGTAGTGCTTCCATCAATTCAATCGACGGTTTTACCACTCGCCTCATCCTTGGTGACATGAAATACGCAGTATAAATCGCACCAAATACCGCTAAAGGCACAGAAAATAACATGGCGTAAAGTGCGGCTTTGATCGTACCAAAAGCTATGGGGATTAAACTGAACTTCGCTTCAAACGCATCGCTTCCCGAAGTGGATTGCCAAACAAACTCCGGCTCGGGGTATCCTTCATACCAGACTTCTTGCCATAAAGATGAAAATGACACTTCTGGATAAGCATTGTCGACGACAGCCACACTCAGCTGATTGTCTTGCCATGAAATCAGATAGCGTTCATTGTGAGACATTGCGGCCATTGTAGGCGCTTTAGCGTATGCACGCTTGAACAAGACCAGCTTTTCACTCGTCGTATAGTGGCTTTGTAATGTACCGTTGGTATAAAAGCTATAAAATCCTTTTTGATGCATATCCGGCAATAGATATTTCAGCTCGGCAGCCAATTTAAAGTCTCGAATATACGTTAGCTTACGCTCAGCACCTTGCAGCGTATCAAACCACTGCGACACTCGACCGTCATTATGGGTAACAAGCAGTGAATAAGCACCGGCGAGTAAGTCAATGTGTCGCACGGTGTGCGCTTTTTCACCAAGAGTAAGGTCGACCACTTCACGCACAGTAAACCGCGATAGCCCTTTCTTCAACACAATCAGTTCAGAACCATTTCGCAGGTATAAGGTTTCCCCATCGGGGGTAATCACCATTTGTTCCGGCGCATCGAAAGTGGAAGGGAAAGCATAGTCAACGGTAGCACTCTCTGAATCTAACGATGACGATGCCTGCCAGCGCGCTTTGACTTGTCCACTTCGAGTTTGCCACACAAAAGTGGCAGATTGCATGGGATTACTAAAAGTAAATTGAATGACAGGATCCGACGAGTCTGCAAGCGCCAAATTAAACTTTGGGTTCAACACCATGACTTCCGGTGGTCGGGTATTTTGTTTCAATGTCGCGTGGAATTCAGGCTTAAAGAGATGAGCAACACCTTGAATATCCACCAAACCGTACCAACCGATACTGGATGCCGAATGAAAAGCGGCAATGGATTGTTGAGTAATTTGCTGAGTATGGATCGCTGGTTGATTCGGGGCATCCATTGGCAAGAACTGTACTTGTCCAGTTTGCGTCAATACAAAAGCAAGCTGAGCATAATCGTCTATAGATATTGCAAGAGGCTGACCTACATTCGTCATTCTAGCCGAATGGTTTGTTTTTATCTCTGCGTCAGAGAAAAGCGGCATCACGACCATAGCCAAATATATAAAGATCAAAATAAGTGCGGCAAGCACCCCCAAACCACCACAAGTCACTGCAAATCGAACTAAACGATCTTTGACAAGACGTTTTTTATCTTTTTCCTGCAATGAAAACTCAGCTTGTGGCATGTATCGCTCTACCTTTTTTGACTTGGTACTAGAATATGTCTTTAAGATGACAATTATATTACACCTGTTACTAAATGACTGAAAACTCTATAACCAAATCCCCCCCGATCAGTTCGGTGCAAAAAAGGGGGATTCAACATTTCTCTGGTATAAAGCGATGCAACCGGTTGATGTGAAATAAAAATGAAACAAAAATCACATAATGTGCATACAGAGTAACAATAATACTAAATAAGTCAGATCCCTTCTCGCTAGGCAAAAGTTATGAGCACAGAAAAACTCTATATAGAAAAAGAACTTAGTTGGTTATCGTTTAATGAGCGTGTATTGCAAGAAGCCGCAGATAAAACCGTGCCTCTGATTGAGCGCATTCGTTTCCTAGGTATTTTTTCCAATAATCTTGATGAGTTCTATAAAGTTCGTTTCGCTGACGTTAAGCGTCGGATCCTAATCAACCAAGAGCGAGGTGGCAGTGATGCCCCGAAACGGTTGTTGTCTAAGATGCAAGCAAAATCGATGAAGCTTAATGATCAATTCGACGAATTGTATAACGAGTTGATTAGAGAAATGGCTCGTCGTCGGATCTTTCTCGTCAATGAACAGCAACTCGATGAGACTCAACAAAAGTGGATCTCCAAATATTTTCATCGAGAAGTCGTTCCACACATCACACCATTGCTGATGAAAGACGACATAGACGTCCTGCAATTTTTAAAAGATGAATACGCCTATATTGCGGTTGATTTACGCAAAGGGGACCAATCTCAATACGCGTTACTAGAAATCCCTACCGATCACCTTCCCCGCTTTGTCATGGTTCCTGAGCAAAAAGGTAAGCGGCGTAAAACGATTATCTTGCTCGATAACATCATCCGCTATTGTTTGGATGACCTATTTAAGGGTTTTTTCGACTACGATGAGCTCGCAGGTTACTCCATGAAGATGACACGTGATGCGGAATACGATTTACGCAACGAAATCGAATACAGTCTTTTGGAGCAAATGTCCGAAGGGGTAAATCAGCGCCTAACTGCGATGCCAGTGCGTTTTGTGTATGAACGTGAAATGCCTCAAGAAATGCTCGACTTTTTATGTAAGAAGTTACAGATATCCAATTACGATAACCTCACACCTGGCGGCCGCTACCACAATTTTAAAGACTTCATTGCTTTTCCTAACGTCGGTCGAGAATATCTAGAAAACAAACCTCTACCACCGATGAAGTGTGCCGATTTTGAAGGTTATCCAAACTGCTTTAAAGCCATCAAAGCCAACGACATTCTACTTTATTATCCTTATCACACCTTTGATCATATTAGTGAATTGGTTCGCCAAGCCTCTTTCGACCCGAAGGTCATAGGCATCAAGATCAACATTTATCGGGTTGCAAAAGACTCCCGTTTAATGAATTCACTGATCGATGCGGTTCACAATGGCAAAAACGTCACCGTGGTTGTTGAGCTACAAGCAAGGTTTGATGAAGAAGCAAACATTGAATGGTCGAAGGTACTCACAGAAGCCGGAGTCCATGTTGTTTTCGGCGCCCCTGGTTGAAGATTCACTCTAAGCTGCTACTGATCAGTCGTCGAGAAGGTGAGGAAATCGTTCGTTACGCCCATATTGGAACAGGGAACTTTCACGAAAAAACTGCACGTATTTACACTGACTTTGCCCTGCTGACTGCCGATCAAGAACTCACCAATGAAGTGCGTAACGTCTTTGGCTACATTGAGAACCCTTACCGCCCCGTAAGATTTAATCACTTGATCGTTTCACCACGAAATTCTCGCACCCAATTATACCGATTGATTGATAACGAAATTGCCAACGCAAAACTTGGTAAAAAAGCGAGCCTAACGATTAAGGTTAACAACTTAGTCGACAGGGGGATCGTCAACAAGCTTTATGGCGCCAGTGTCGCTGGCGTGAAAATAAATATGATCATTCGTGGTATGTGCTCATTGGCACCAGGGATTGAAGGGGTAAGTGATAACATTCGTATTATTAGTATTGTGGATCGTTTTTTAGAGCACCCTCGGGTAGTTATTACCCACAATGATGGCGACCCGCAGGTATACATCTCTTCAGCCGACTGGATGACAAGAAACATCGATCATCGAATCGAAGTCGCGACCCCAGTTCGTGATCCACGTTTGAAACAGAGAATTATTGATATTACCAACATCCATTTTACCGATACAGTAAAGGCGCGCATAATAGATAAAGAGATGAGCAACAACTACGTGCCACGAGGCAACCGCAAAAAAGTTCGCTCTCAAATTGCCATCTACGACTATCTTAAAAATACAGAAAAACAAACTAGAAAACAGAAGTTAGATGAATCAGATACTTGAACAAGATGAACGCTATATCGCAGCAATTGACCTAGGCTCCAACAGCTTCCACATGGTCGTTGCCAAGGTGGTCGGCAGTGACTTGCAACTTGTCAGCCGACATAAGCAGCGCGTTCGATTGGCTTCTGGCCTAGACAGCGAACTTAATTTAAACCATGAAGCCATGCAGCGTGGGTTGGATTGCCTTGCAATGTTCGCTGAACGTTTGCAAGGTTTTGATGAATCCAATGTCCGTATCGCCGCGACACATACGCTAAGGCAAGCCAAAAATGCGCGTTTGTTTATAGAACGTGCGAAAACGGTGATGCCTTTTCCGATTGAAGTGATTCCCGGTGAAGAAGAAGCGCGCCTGATTTACTTAGGTGTTGCTCATACCCAAGTCGAGTCCAACTCAAAGTTAGTGGTTGATATTGGTGGCGGCAGTACCGAAATGATCATCGGTCAAGGATTCGAACCTGAATTGCTCAACAGCAAACAAATGGGGTGTGTTAGCTTTACCGAGCAGTTTTTTAAAAATGGCAAACTGTCAGGAAAAAACTTCACCAAAGCCATGCTCGCGGCTGAACAAAAATTAGAGTCGATCGCGAGCAAATACCGTAAAAAAGGTTGGGACATTGCACTTGGATCATCGGGTACGATAAAGGCCATTCAAGAAGTATTGATTGGATTAGGCTTTGATGATGGCCTGATTACAGGTAAAAGACTCAATAAGTTGATAGAAGTTTTGTGCGCATTCGATTCAATTGATGATATTGAGCTCACAGGGTTGACGGAGGAGCGCAAACCTGTATTTGCTGCTGGGGTGGCGATTCTGAGCGCCATTTTTCAATCGCTACGCATTGATCAGATGTTCTTCTCTGACGGAGCGCTGAGAGAAGGCGTACTGTATGAAATGGAAGAACGTTTCGCTCGTTCAGACATTCGCATGCGTACCACAGAAAACTTGGCACAAAAACATCGCGTCGATCTTGAGCATGCAGCCAGCGTAAAAGGTCTCGCCCGTGATATGCTCCATCAAGTGCATTCAGCTCTTGGAATCAAGAAAAAGAGTGATCTGTTTGACCTACTCGAATGGGCCGCGCTTTTGCACGAAGTGGGACTGAGTATTAATTTACGCAGCTTTCATCGCCATTCTTTTTATATTCTACAACATTCGACACTACCTGGCTTCAACCGCGAGCAACAACTTGTGTTAGCCACACTGGCGCGATTCCAACGCAAAGCATTAAAGTTGCAGGAACTGCCAGAGTTTAACCTCTACAAGCAAAACGATGTACTTAGCTTGATAAAAATCTTACGCCTTTCCATCGTATTAAATGGTCAGCGTAGTGACGAGCCTCTACCGGAAATCTTTTTATCTATCAAAGAAAATGAGTGGGCACTTACTTGCACCGATGATTCATGGTTAGAAAACAACAAATTGCTTCATGCAGATCTACAAGAAGAACAAACTCGGTGGGAGAATGTGAAGTGGACACTGACATTCTGAGCCGTGCTGTAAAGAAGGCTTCCATTAGCAACAATTGAAGTACTTAAAAGTCGTTTATAAACCGACTTTTTGTAACTCTTTTTGCGCAAAATCAGCAGTAATCGGAACATGCCCATCCTTCTCGACTAATGCCTGCCCTTGAGCAGAAAATATAAAGCGAATGAACTCCGCCTCAACGGGGCTTAATGGTTGGTATGGGTGTTTATTTACGTACACGTAGAGATAACGAGAGAGTGGGTACTTACCCGTTACAATGTTGTCTCGCGTAGGCTCGACGTAATCTGTTCCCTTATTCGCGACAGGAACCAATCTAACTCCCGCCACTCGATAACCAACGCCAGAGTAGCCAATCCCACTGATCGTTGAGGCCACCGACTGAACAACCGATGAAGACCCTGGCAGCTCATTCACATGGGTGTCGAAATCACCACCACATAATGCATTGGTTTTAAAGTAACCATAAGTTCCAGACACGGAATTACGACTAAACAACTGTATATTTCGCTTAGCCCAACTAGATTTAATCCCCAGCTGTTGCCAATTAGTGATAAACGCGCTTGCACCACAACGCAGCGTGGCAGAAAACATCGCATCTAACTGACCAAAATTCAGTCCCTTAATCGGGTTATCTTGATGAACAAAAATCCCGATAGCATCAATCGCGACCCTTAAAGCCGTCGGCTTATAGCCATGCTCTCGTTCAAAAGCTTCTACCTCCCTTAAACGCATAGGACGACTCATTGGGCCAAACTGCGCTGTCTGCTCTGTCAGTGCAGGGGCCGCAGTTGAGGAACCAGATGCCTGGATTTGTGCGTTAATATTAGGGTATATCGACTTAAACTCTTCCATCCATAGCGTCGTCATCCCCGCCAGCGTATCAGAACCTACTGACAATAAATTGCCCGCAACGCCCGTCGTCTTTTGGTAGTTAGGCAACGCCTTGTCTTGTGCAGATACAGAATAGGAAGCAACGAACGTCGTCAAAAGAAGTAACCATTTCAACTGTTCTCTCATGCGCTCACCACCAAACGACTCGGCAACACAAAAGAAAATTTACTGCCCACACCAACTTCACTGCTGATTTCTAAATGTGAGTCGTGATGTGTGAGCGCATGTTTTACAATCGCCAATCCCAGACCACTCCCCCCAGTATCTCTAGAGCGAGCTTTATCAACTCGATAAAAACGTTCCGTCAAGCGATGCAAATGTTGTGGCTCAATGCCATCACCGCTGTCTTCTACTTCCAAGTGGGCACCTTGAGCCGATTTAAACCAACGGACATTGATATTCGCTCCGGGTGGCGTGTACTTGACGGCGTTGTAAACCAAGTTGGAGATTGCACTGCGCAACTGATCATCGTCACCAAAAACACGCAATTCGCGATCGACATCAAACTGCAACTTATGATGCTATCTCCGCTCAAACTGGCCGCTTCCTTCTCTAATACTTCAAGCATTGCAGGGACATTGACCACCTCTTCTAATTCATGCATTGGCGCAGCTTCAATCTTCGACAATGTGAGCAATTGATTTACCAACCCATTCATACGATTTAATTGCTCAGTCATCACACCATGAGCTTTTGTCCACATAGGGCCTACCACCATATCTGGATCTTCGGTCATTTCTAAATAACCTTGCAGCACCGTCATAGGAGTACGCAACTCATGGGAAACGTTAGCAAAGAAGTTTCGACGCATACCTTCTAACTGTTTTAATTGACTCACATCACGCACTACCATCAAATGCTCACCCTCGGTATATGGCACGATACGCAGTTCCAGCATGCGTTCGACGTTCAGAGGAGAGCGCATCTCTAACGGTTCAGAAAAATCTTGCTTAGTTAAATATTTGATAAAATCAGGAGTACGGATAAGGTTTGAGATTGGTTGACCGGAATCTTCTGGCCACTGAAAACCGAGCAGGTGTTGAGCCAGTTTGTTACACCAGACGATATTACCTTCTGCACGGAACACAACAACCGCATCGGGCAAAGATTCAGCGCCATTGCGGAAACGACGGATGAGGTTAGTCAGCTCTTTGCGCTTACGTCGCTGACGCTGCTGTAAACGATACAAACCGTTAAATAGCGACTCCCAATTACCACTCCCAGAGGGTGGTGTAAGGCGCTTTTCATCCCATAACCAAGACGATAATCTCACCTGGTTATGCAAATGCCACACAAGTTGTATTGCCGTAGCTGCGAGTAATAACCACGACATATAACCAAACACCCAGCCGACGATAATCCACGGGCTGTAAAAAAAAGCCAGCTCCCAGGCTAGCTTTCTCCATGTTAATCTTTCAACCACTCATTACTCCAAAACGAGATAAAATTAGGTGCGCATCTATGCCTTAACAGAAAAGCGGTATCCAGCGCCTCGCACCGTCTGGATGAGCTTATCATGTCCAGCTAGCTCTAATGCCTTACGCAAGCGACGAATATGCACATCCACCGTACGGTCTTCAACATAAACATTAGTGCCCCAAACATTGTTTAGCAGTTGCTCACGGCTGTAAACTCGCTCTTGATGCGTCATAAAGAAATGCAACATCTTGAATTCTGTCGGTCCCATATCAACCGCTTCATCATTTGCGGTTACTCGGTGTGAAACAGGGTCTAGCTTAAGGCCTTGTACGTCAATAACATCTTCTAATGCCGTAGGGGTCACACGGCGAATAACCGCTTTTAGACGAGCAACAAGTTCTTTAGGAGAAAATGGCTTAGTGATGTAATCATCGGCACCCACTTCTAAACCACGAACTTTATCTTCTTCTTCACCGCGAGCAGTAAGCATTACGACTGGAATATTTCGAGTCAACTCTTCACGTTTCATATGCTTGATAAAGTTAATACCACTACCGCCAGGTAGCATCCAATCTAGTAAGACTAGATCAGGGAAGGGTTCAGCCAGTTTGGTTACCGCAGTATCGTAATCTTCCGCTTCTACCGCTTGATAACCTTTTTGTTCAAGTACAAAGCATAGCATTTCACGAATTGGCGCTTCGTCTTCAACAACCAGAATCCTTCTAGACATAATTGAGTAACCTTGTGTTATTTATGTTAGTTGAACTTATTCATTAAAGAGACCAAGCGCCCCTCTATGCATACGCATTATTACTACAAAGTATGACACTTTTGTGACCCTTGAAAACAAATTTTAATATAACTTTCTTTTGAGGTTCATGAGGATATTTTTCATTTCATTTAAGACATCCGCGACAAAATTCCCTATTATGAGAGCCTTGTCATCAAGCCTAGAGAAGATTTATGTGGTTTAAAAACTGTCTGGTATACCGTGTTAACCGAGAGGTTAACTTCAATGCAGATCAACTTGAAACTCAACTTGCCGAATTTAAATTCACCCCTTGCGGTAGCCAAGATAAACAGAAGTTTGGCTGGGTAAATGCGATGGGGAGACATGGCGATATGATGACGCATGTTTCAGAAAACCGTATCCTGATTTGTGCCAAAAAAGAAGAAAAAATGCTCCCTGCTTCTGTCATTAAAGACTCATTGAATGCAAAAGTAGAAGCCATGGAAGAGCAAGAAGGCCGCCCTCTTAAGAAAAAAGAAAAGGACAACCTAAAAGAAGACATTGTGATGGATTTACTCCCAAGAGCATTTAGCCGCAGTAACCATACACATGTACTGATCATGCCAAAAGAAGCTTTATCCTTGTTGACGCCAGTAGCTACAAAAAGGCCGAAGATGTGCTTGCGCTACTTCGAAAAACGATGGGGAGCTTACCTGTTATCCCTGCAATTCCAGAAACCGCCATCGAAACCACTCTGACGGAGTGGGTTAAAACTGGAGATACCCCAGCAGGCTTTACCATGATGGATGAAGCCGAACTGAAATCGGTTCTGGAAGAAGGTGGCGTGATCCGCTGCAAGAAGCAAGAGCTGACAACAGATGAGATTCGCAACCATATAGCAGCAGACAAAGTGGTGACCAAACTTGCTCTCAATTGGCAAGATCGCATCGAGTTCATCATGACTGAAGATGCTGGTATCAAACGCCTCAAGTTCTCTGACGAACTGAAAGATCAAAACGATGATATTCCCCGTGAAGATCAAGCGGCCCGCTTCGATGCAGACTTTTCATTAATGTGTGGAGAGTTCAGCGCCTTCCTACCAAATCTCTATGAAGCGCTGGGTGGCTTACCAAACCCAAACGCCTAAACTACCTTTCCTAAACAAACGCCCTCACTTTTTGTAGGGCGTTTGTTTATATAATCAACAATCCCTCTAGTCACAGTTCACATTTTGACGTAAAATTTGCGCCCCATTTCCATTAGGTGGAATTGGCCTGACTTGTGATCAGATATTAAGAGAATTGAACAATGACAACTGAGAAAGCATTCGTACCTGAGCTATTATCGCCAGCAGGTAGCCTAAAGAACATGCGTTACGCATTCGCCTACGGCGCTGATGCTGTTTATGCAGGACAACCACGCTACAGCCTTCGTGTCCGTAACAATGAGTTCAACCACGATAACCTAAAAATCGGTATTGACGAGGCGCATGCCCAAGGCAAGAAGCTTTATGTGGTTTGTAACATCCAACCCCATAACTCCAAGCTTAAAACCTTTATCCGCGACCTAAAACCAGTCGTAGAAATGGGTCCAGATGCCCTAATCATGTCAGATCCAGGCCTCATCATGATGGTTCGTGAAGCTTTCCCTGAGATGCCAATTCACCTTTCTGTTCAAGCTAACGCCGTCAACTGGGCGACCGTTAAATTTTGGGCGGCCAACGGTGTAGAGCGTGTCATTGTTTCTCGAGAATTGTCTCTAGAAGAAATCGAAGAAATTCGTGAACACTGCCCGGAAACGGAGCTAGAAGTGTTTGTCCACGGCGCGCTATGCATGGCTTATTCTGGTCGCTGTCTACTTTCTGGTTACATTAACAAACGTGATCCTAACCAAGGCACGTGCACTAACGCCTGTCGTTGGGAATATAAAGTAGAGAAAGGCAAAGAAGACGACGCAGGTCAAATTGTCGAACAATTCGACCCAAATACCGCGCAAGCAATCGAAGTTCAGGACGAAGCACCTGAAACGACTATCGGTCGAGGTAAACCGACGGATGAAGTGGTACTGCTTTCAGAGAGCCACCGTCCAGAAGAAAAAATGGCAGCCTTTGAAGATGAGCATGGTACATATATCATGAACTCTAAAGACCTACGTGCAATCCAACACGTTGAGCGCCTAACAAAGATGGGCGTCCACTCGCTGAAAATCGAAGGCCGCACAAAATCTTTCTATTATTGTGCTCGCACGGCGCAAGTCTATCGTAAAGCCATTGACGACGCCGTGGCAGGAAAACCATTTGATGAAAGCCTCATGAGCACGCTAGAAAGCCTCGCTCACCGTGGCTATACAGAGGGTTTCCTACGTCGTCATACCCATGATACCTATCAAAACTACGACTATGGCTATTCAGTATCCGACGCACAACAATTTGTTGGTGAGTTTACAGGTAAGCGTCGTGGAGACCTGGCAGAAGTGGAAGTGAAAAACAAGTTCCTTGTTGGAGACAGTCTTGAGTTAATGACACCAAAAGGCAACGTTGTTTTCACCTTAGAAGCAATGGAAAACCGTAAGTCACAGTCAATTGAAGATGCAAAAGGTAATGGCCACTTCGTATTCATTCCAGTACCAGAAGACATGGACTTGTCGTATGGTCTGTTAATGCGCAACCTAAACTCTGGACAGGATACCCGCAACCCAACAGGTAAGTAATCATGGCATTACTCATTACTGATAAATGCACTAACTGTGATATGTGTGATCCTGAGTGTCCCAATGGGGCAATCAGCATGGGTGAACGTATTTTTGAAATAGACCCGAACTTATGTACGGAGTGTAAAGGTCATTATGATAAACCGACCTGTCAATCAGTTTGTCCAATATCGAAATGCATCATTACAGACCCAAGCAACATTGAAACCGAAGAACAATTACTTGAAAAGTTTGTAATAATACAAGGACTTGCATAATAAAAAAGGTTCAACTTAGCCAACAAAGTTGAACCTTTTTTTAGCCTGATTTACCAATCGGGTAAATATTGCAGAACAGTTCTTTCTCAAAGTGATATTCTAGCTTTTCGCGCCAATTCTCGGCTTGAGAAACCGGCACTAAGTAAAAATTTTCCCGGCTAGTGTCCGTCACAAAAGCCATTCCGTATTGCATAAGTTCATAATGCACATCGTTAACAAAACCTGGGTCAAGACGTTGACGCCCTGTCAGATGGTTAACATCTTCTCGAGTTAAGAAAACGCCCTTAGGATCACTGCTAAATCTGTGTCTCAACCACTCTGCAAACTCTTTTGCACAAATCATAGTCATGGTTTTTCCCTTATTAAACTCTTTATAGTAGATAACTACTACTATGCTCTTATCTTAGTTCATGAAATCGAAGCGAAAAAGATAAATGGAGCGAGCAACAACCAGAGTCTGGTGACTTTACATATAAAAACAATAAGGCTAATCGATACCAACAATTACAACCCTTTGTTTATTCATTTTTTATAATTAGTACCTAAACAGCTTAAAGTAACTTTTGTCTAGGTATTATTCACTTTAGACAAAAGCGCTATGTTTCTCCAGTTTGATAAAAAGATAACTAGGCAAACAATACCAATCATAAAATCAATGGCTGATACCAATCACAGGAAATAAGTGATCATAAATAGCGTAGGAAAAATGCTTGAGAACGAGGCATTATTTTTCGATAAGTAGTTATTCTACAATCAAAAATAGCAACGGAGTTATCAAGTATTTTAACAAGCTAGAATGACCAGTTATTTACTACGATTGGTATGAGTGTGAATTAATGACCTGAAGGACATAGATCAACCGTTTCTGAACGCTCTGCCCTGACACATGCTCAGGAAGAATGAGTGTCATTATTTAGCGATTAAAGCCAGACATTGATTTGGCATGTCTTTTTGCTTTTTTTTGCGCACCGCCACCGTTTTTAACTCAGTTTGAGGTTGTGGGGTAACCTTAGGCTTCCAACTAGCTAGCTCGGCTCCGCACCCATCACCAGCAGGTGGTGGGTTTTGAGCGATACAATTGAGACTTGAGCTTGGGCAGGACAACCTCACATGAAAATGATAATGATGCCCCCACCAAGGACGGACTTTTCTCAACCAACGACGATCAGCGTTGACTTCTTGCACACACAGTTGCTCTTTAATTACAGGATGAACAAAAATACGCGCTACATCTCTGCTTTGCGCGGCAAGACGAATCAACTCAAAATGTCGTTTTTCCCAACGGTTTTTCCGTATCGAATATGCTTTCAGATCAACAACGCTCACTGGCTTAGGTAATTGAAGTTCATTATAGGAAAGCGGAGTATCGGTTAATCGAAACCAAATATCGATGTCTAATCCCGTTTGATGACTATTATGTCCTGAAGAAAAACGCCCGCCCCGCGGTAAAGACAAGTCTCCGATAAGTAAGTTCTTATTCAGCTTTTGATGAGCTTCTCGAGCTAAGTCTTGTACAAACTTAATCGTATGAGGATGACCATAATAGCGATTCGCTCTACTACGTAAAACTTGGTAGCCGATGCCTTCGGTGGGTAGGGAGCTCGCGCCATCTAAGCAGCCATTAGCGTAACTACCAATTGATGATGAAAGGTTCTTCGTCGGAGTAGAAACATCCTCCCATTGAGTAGCTTGCACGGAGGTTGAGCAAAGAAAGAAATAATATAATAAACGTCTCAACCTCATAGTGTTCATCCCCTAATAATGCTCACCATTATCATAGTAGCTATTAGGAGATAACGCAGAAAAGATGACTGCGACATCGACATCTTCTCCCACGATGCCTCTTATCTGTTTAGTAATAACCTTGGTAACTTCATCTTGCACCTTTTGACCACGATCGAACCAAAGCACTTCGACGAAAGGATAGGCGCTACTGACCTCCCCTTCGCTAAAAAACGTCGTGTAAATATACTCAAAGGTAAAATCCTCTCTTGGGCACTCCATAAGAGGTTGCAGCGTATCAGTGAGCGGTGCTGAAAGAGCCTGAACCGTTTGAGGTTCGACTGCTCGGAATCGAAAATGTGGCATAAGTTTACTTCCTAATTATTATCTTTAAGGATTGATAATAGCAGGAACACTTTAGCTAATCATCCAAGCTTATGGTTAAAGGTCAGCCTTGACACCTAAAAGCCCCTTTCTCTTATTTAGGGCTCAATAGTGGAGATAGGAGGGGTTCGGCAGGGTTGGCAATCCAACTCCCAACATTGCTTCGCAGAAGACAACAGACGTAAAAAAGCCCCAGTCTTTCGACTGAGGCTTTAAATATGGCAGGGGTGGAGAGATTCGAACTCCCAACACGCGGATTTGGAATCCGCTGCTCTGCCAATTGGAGCTACACCCCTAGAAATAGGTAATTAAATTTTTGATGGTTCAGGAGATTTGAACTCCCAACACGCGCCATCTCGCAAAAACTTGGGGAATCCGCTGCTCTGCCAATTGGAGCACACCCCTGTAGTTCGTGTTTACTGAGACGACTCTCACTTTCTATAATATAAGAAAG
>NZ_JXOK01000025.1 GCF_000830505.1 Vibrio mytili
ACGCACTAAACCATGAAAAATGTTACAGAAATCAATAGCCTTGAATTACGTTACAACAATCAAGAAGCCTTGCTCGACACTCGCAAAGCTTAACGCTGTTCGTCTTGATGGTTTCCAGTTGGATAAGTCGCCTTGGATGTGGTTAGGCTCTGGAAGGCAGATTCTAGCAGGATGAAGGATGGATTTGTGGTTTCAGCAACGGGAGCTACGGTCGCAAGCTCCCTGCTTTTCGGGCAGATAAGCAAAGGCACTCCCCAGAACTATGAAGAATGCCCTTATCCCTGCGGGGCTGAGAATCACTCTCAACTCATTTATATGCTTCTTTATGACAGTAGAGATTATGCAGGCTCATAACCCTCAAAATCACCCGCATCAAGCATGGTGTTGTAAAGGTCTGGCGTGAGTTCGATTAACTCTAAAGCATCTCCAAACTCAGCAGTCAGCGAAGCAATCATCATATCTTTGCATTTAAACGTGTACCAACCTTCACCTGGCGTAAACGTAGAAATCATATCAGGCGAAATCTCATCGTAAAAAATTTTCATCATAAGGGTCCTTAGCTAACTTGTGTCGATTTGGGAATGCGTCTTCTAGCCTATCTGCCAAAAGTCATAACACCTAGGACACTGTTCTTCATACATGTAAACCTGATTATCCGCTATGTACTCGGTACAAAGAAAGTCTATATCACCACATTGGGGACAACGGTCACGTCGTTTAAATCGATTAGTTCTATGTTGAATCACCATATCACACCGCCTTATAACCATGAGTCAGTGCCGAAGCCGTAACACCTGCTCGACGACCAAAATGAACATCAAGGGCAGAACAAAGTTCATCAAGATGCATGGCCATCATTGGTACCGACGGCCCTTTCTTGTCATAAAAAATCACTACCGAGTCATCAACTCGATTTTTTGAATCAGGACAATTACGTTCGAGAACAGCGACACGCTTAACCATGTCATAAGGCATCAAACGTCTTGGGATTGGAGGTTCAACATCATCCAGTTTAGGACGTTTCAAACCGAGCTTTTCAGCATAATAGACAACCGCTGAAGGTTTGCGTTGAATACGTTTCGCTATCGTATCAACATCATGAAGCCAATAGTTGTCCTTAAGATATTGAATATGTTCATCAGAAAGATTTCTAAAGCGCCTCAGCTTCAGTTTACGTATTTGATTCTTAACAGCCTGAACAGTTCGACCTAAAGAATCAGCAATCGTCGTGACTCGCTTGCCTTCATGGTACAGAGTTTTAAGCTGCTCAGACTCCTCAGGCGTCCAACGCTTTTTGGTCGTTTTAATTTTCGGTTGTTCGACTTCCTCAACATCAAGAGCCTTGTCTGATACTTTAGGACGTCGAACTAATAAATCAGAAAATGAACACTCAAGATTCACATCCTGAGCAATAAATGAGGTGCCTTCCATTATGCCCCCTAGCCTTATTTTTAGTGTGAGAGACCCTAGCCTCCCCAATAGAAATAAGCCGAAAAGAGGGAAGCTAAAGCAATTAAGTTGATGATTTCTTGATACAAAATGCTATTTCAAAGAAGCTTGAAAATGCCGTTTAATTTCATCGTCAACCGGAATCAACTCAGTAACGATTGCCCCTGCCAACGGGTCATCTTGATTCAGCTCAAGCACCAATTCATATTCACGACGAGGCACTAAAGCACCCGACTTTTCAAGTTTTAAAGCATAAACAGGGTCAATCATTAAAGGCGTATCCCACTTGGGATTTACATCACCAGACTCACCAATCGTTCGACGTTTAAAGTTATCTGAATTAACAGGCTTCAAAGGACGTGAAATATTGAGTTGAGCCATTTCACCACGGGACGGATTCCACATGATATCGATACCAAGAACAAACACAGGCTTAGCCATACGTTACTCCAAAATTACATTCATTAAACGTTGATGACTGGACGGGAACGCAAACGCAGTCCCATCCCTCACCAGAGAACTGACTACCTTCTCAAGGTCGCCATTATGAAACTCAACAAGAGCGTTGAGTGTTTTGCCGTACTGTCGTTTCATCCAGTAGGCAGCAGAAACCAAATCCAAGGCCACACGCTTCTTAGACTTAGATTTGCGATTAGTTTTTACAGGCGTGAATTCATCAGAAATAAGCGAGGATGAGTAAGCGCAGAGTCCTTTAAAAGCACCCAATGGATTAAGCAAAACATCAACATCCCACTTCTTAAGCTCAACCTCAGAGCGATACCATACAAAGTCCTCAGCCTCGATATTGCGCTCGAGCTTTTTGTTATAGATACGCCAATAGACATTAGACTGGCGAGAACCAATACTGCATTGCTCTTTAGAGAAGATCTTCTCACCAGTTGAAGCATTAAAAGTGTAAGCATCATTACGCTCAATCTTAGGAGAACGCCCACGAACAGCAGTACGAAAACCATTGTCCCAAGCAGCACGCTCCGCCGCATCACAAGTATGAACGCCATCAAAATCATCAAAAGCAAGGTCAACACGTGCCAAGTGTTTTACACCCAGAACCGTATTTAACCAGTGGTGTACATAACGACAAGAACGAGACAAGAACAAATGCTTACAACCATGCCCGTTAATCTGAAAGTGGATAGTGTCATTGTTGCCACCAACCCCAACTTGACCACAATAATCATCACCATCAGCGGAGGTTAAGACAAATGAATCATCATAGAACTGGAAGCCTTTACCACGTGGAGCACTGTAGTTAAACCCAAGGACATGAGTAATAAATCGCCTAACCGTTTCCTGTAGGTAATCCATATAGGCATCACGGTAATAACGGTTATAAGCCTCGATATCCTCAGCCGTTTTAGCATGACAAGCATTAAAAACAGGCTCACTTGGGAAGTGAATACCAGAATATGGAGAATCCTTTTTGCAATGACGAAAGTTATTGATTTTAACCGTAAAAGTAAGGTAATCGATGATAACAGGACTTTGCTCATAATCCTCAATCTCACGATATTGCTCGACATGATGAGGAACAAACTCAGGTCTTAACCCTGCTTTTTTAGGTCTAAAAACATACTCAGATGAAAGCTTATGAGCATGCTTCCATCCGGTATCTGTTTTGGTAGCTTGCTGCCAAATCACACCACTACCACACTCAGGACAGCAGCAAGTAACAGGAGAATGATAAACCGCACCGCACTCCATACACAGACGGTTATTCATACATACCCCTCCATGATAGCCATACGCTCAGCTTTAGTTGTGTCAGTAATATCAACCAGTTCGTAGTCGATGAACTCACCATCACACCACTGAACAAGACTTCCATACGAACGGAATAAGTCCCACTCACCATATACGTAAACCGATACGGTGAAGTCTGGCATCATGTCGTAGAAAACCTTGTTCATAGGAAACTCTGTCAAGTATGATTTTTCATACTTTAAGCGATGAAAATGTATATGTAAAGTGATAGGTATGAAAAACCATATGTATAATTTAAAAAAAGGACACATGGGAAATGAAAATCATGCTTCAAGATGTATTAAAGGAAACCAGGGAGCGAGCTGGCCTTAAGCAAAGTGAAATAGCTGAACGTATTGGCGTAACGCCTCAAACATACATGAAATGGGAAAACGGGAAGAATGAACCAAAAGCAAGTTACATAAAAAAGCTTGCCGAAATACTCAACGTAACTGAAACAGAACTATGTCGAGGAGCACTGTTCTATCAAGATGGAAACCCTATCGAGTTTATGAAAAAAGTCGCTCAATATCAGAACTTTATTGACGAAGTAAGTTTCACCTCGATCTTATTTGATCACATCCAGGATAAAGACAAGTTCATAAATGACTTAGATGCAGCACTAAATAAGACCCAGGGTTTTAAGCGAAGCGATATAGATAGGATGTCTCCTGATGAGATATACGGTGCTGAAAAATATAAAGAACACATAGATAAGGTAGAAGGATTACCATAAGACTCGCTAGCGCTCAAACACTGGCGCGCTATGCTTGCAGATACCATTTTCAGGTGAAAGCCTTGAGTTATGGTGGAATTTACCCCCGTAGTACAAGACGGGGGTTCTCTTACTCCGCACCTGCGGTACCCTCCCGACGAAACGGGTCCCTCCCGAGGTGCGGAGGCAAGATAACAAAAAACTAGACTAAGCCGTAACTCTCCCTCTTCTTCAATCCTCCTCCTCAGTCTTCGTCGTCGTCATTCATCATCATTCGAATTACTAAAGCAAGAGCTAATATAAGTATAGTTCGTATTATACGAGTTTATGTTACGGGCTAAGCCTTCAAAGCGATTCTCTCTCCTAGCATGTACGCAGCGAGCTGCGACAATGAGCAAGTCTCTCGCCCACCCTTTGTGCAGCCCAGGTCTACGACAAACCACTCAACATAAACACCGGATATAAT
>NZ_JXOK01000026.1 GCF_000830505.1 Vibrio mytili
AATTCGGGAGCAATATCAATATTATCTTTAATGGCAAATTTAAGCCCATTAAGTGACCCACTGCTATATGGCTCTATTGTGAAGGTTTCAACAAATGCGCCAGAGGATAAAAAGTTGTACATGGTTGTTCCTATGTCTATTATTGCAAGGGTGAGAATATTATTCGTTTTATAAATTTGAGCGTTTAAAATCACACATCAAAGCAATTAGTCAGGATAAACAACAATACCCAGTGCTTCGAGAAGCTGTTCTTGCTGCCAAGCTGCAATTTTGATACCTGATGTATCGACTTTTCGGGGATCTAAACCGTCGAGTTCGGCGTGGCATAAATTGGCACCTTGTAGGCTAAATTGCCCCCAGACATCTTCGGAAAAAACACCTCGACTTAAGTCTGACTCTTTCAGTGATGCACCCGCTAGATGAGTTCCTATCCAGCGATTTTCAAACAACTCACATCTTTCTAAACAAACCCGCTCCATATTGGCATAGGAAAGATTACATCCAGTAATAAAGGCTGAGCAAAAGTACATACGATTACTCACTTGATTGGCAAAGTTTGTTCGGGAAAAGTTGGCACCTTTTAAATCACACGCACGGAACTCAATACCGTAGCAATTGGCGTTACTGAAGTTTGCCATCGCAAGTTGGCATTGTTGGAAACTTGCATCACGAAGATCTGCAACATCAAAGTGGCAACCTTCGATATCACCCTGTTCAATGAACTTGCAGTTGACGAATGTCGTATCGCGCAAGTTAGCACGTCGAAAGTCGCTGCGAATAAATGTGCAAGCAGTGAAGGTGAGAGCACTTAAGTCTTTATGTGAAAAGTTGTGGTGCCGATATGTATGATTGTAGGTTTCCATGAGTACTCCTTGCTGAACTGAGGGCAAGCCTACCATTATACATATGCGAAGACATCAGAATAAAACCCTGTTATATCAACACATTACAACCCCTCAATTTACCTGTTTTAAGGGGGCAAATTGGCGCGTAGAGCACCTATCGCTCTAACATTAGTATGCGGCGCTGTTGAAAAAAGTTATTCGCTCTAGATTGGGGCAGGCGAGCTGTGCTTTATTAGCAAGCGCTTGGCCACAGTCCCATTTTATCTTTAGTGAATCGCCAGCTAGAAATTAGACAGCTCCAAGTTTAGGTTAAGAATGTAATGAAACAAATGCAGCCTTTCTCATTAGCGATAGAGTTATCTAGAACATTTTGGGGCATAAATGAGTCAGCTCACTATTGGCTGACTCAATGATAGGCAAACTAGTGTCAGAACTTATCGGTGCTGACACAGAATCACTCAGTAAGAATTGGACGGAAAAAGCTACGTTCATAACTCACTACGCAGTCCGTTTCTTCTGCATACTTGAATGCAGCTTTACAATTTTCGTCTGATGCCGAGTCATGACGGTATTTTTCATAGTCGGATAAAGATGGAAATGAAAACAATGCCATTGCAATGTTATTCGCTCCTTCCGACGGTAAAAAATACCCATGATGTATACCACCAAACTGTTCAACGAGTGGAATCCACATACGGGCATGTTCAAATTCAGGGATTTTCTTAGGGTCAATAACGTATCTAACGTAACAGGTGATCACTGACAGCTCCTTCTTTTTCTATAGGCTACTCACATCCTGAGTATTAGATAAATTTGGTCAGTGAATCTGGAATTCAAGCTAAGCAATTGAAGTTAGTAACACCGAATAGGGCAAATTTGAGCTATCTACATCAGCTAGCTCATTAAGGCCGCTAAGTGTTTCTCATTGAATTCAGACAAACTCTGTAATTTTAGGTGTGATTCAGAAAAATCTTGCTGATATCTGTCTGGATGGGGGACAACAATGGTTTTGATATTCGCTCTCGTTGCTGCGAGCATTCCTGAGTACGAGTCTTCAAACGCAATACAGTGAGCGGCCTCAACACCTAACTTATTGATTGTCGATAAATAGACATCTGGCTCGGGTTTGCCTTTTTTGACATCGTCAGAAGAAGATATTGCATCAAAGAAACTCGCTATACCTAACTTATTCAATATGACAGGGATAAGTTGATACGGCGAGTTTGTTGAAAGTCCTATCTTCATACCTTTGCTTCTGAGCAAGGAAAGAGTTCTACTTACACCCTGTAACTCGCTCCCCCTTTCTTCAACTAAAGCTTCGACCCTATTTATGACAGCATTCTCCACGTCATCAAGATGCAGATCAGACCAAGGATAGAGTTTAAACCAGAACTGTGTAACCTCTCTCGTTGTCATCTTAGCTGTTTGCGCAGCTAACTCGTCAGTTACTTTCACACCAAGGGAAGAAAATACCTCTCGTTCCGCGAGTTGCCAAAGTGGTTCAGAGTCAATCAATAAACCATCCATATCAAAAATTGCTGCTTGTATCACTATGCTTTATCCCAAGTGTTGTTTTAACTACTGCTAGAAACTTTGAGCCTCTCCCTGGCGCGATTCAAGAGCATAACATGTAAATTGAAGTGGTGTGATACAACGTGTGACTTGCGAGTAATACTGATGGCTTGATGCGTTCGCTCTATCATCAAACATGTAACTGATGATAGAGGTAACCTATATATCAAGAGATAAATGACTGGCTATGATTTTTCGTTAAGAAATTTTGAACGTACATTCTAAATAACTAGATATATTAAAACGAATCTCAGGCGTAAGATACACCTCATAGAAAATTAGCCAGACTTAGAGGTCGTCATGATTCAAAGAACAAAAGCAAAAGTAATGGGTGCACCAACGCCAATGGCGGGCTTAGCACTTGGTATTGCGAGCTTAGGTTGGAGTTGGGAAAACTTCGCTGAATTACATGGCTATGGACAGTGGATTAGCGCAGGTATTGCCAGTGTATTGCTAGGCATATTGGCGGTTAAATTTCTTTTTCACAATCATCTGTTGAGACAAGATCTTGCCCATCCTGTGGTTGGCAGCGTTGTTCCAACTTTTGTGATGGGAACTATGGTGGTATCCAATTCATTAGGACACTTTTTCCCGATTGCAGGTGATGCACTTTGGTTGTTTGCAGTGTTGTTACACATAGTGTTCTTGGTGACTTTTTTGTACCATCGTGCGAAAAATTTCGAACTTCACCACATGGTACCAAGTTGGTTTGTACCCCCTGTTGGTATTATTGTGGCTGATGTTTCGTTCTCTGGAAATCTGTTGCTTGCGCCAATTGCGCATGGTGCATTGGTGTTTGGTATGCTCGCTTACGCGGTGATGTTACCAATGATGATTTACCGCTTTATGTTTACTCATGAGATCCCAGATGAGGCTAAACCAACCATGGCAATTTTAGCGGCGCCAGCGAGCCTATCGTTGGCTGGTTACTTAACCGTTACAGCTACACCATCACCCGTGATTCTTGCTCTACTATTTGGTATCTCAGTCTTGATGACAGCCATCATCTACTTAGCCTTCTTCAAATTGTTAAGGCTGCCATTTAGTCCTGGTTATGCAGCGTTTACTTTCCCGATGGTCATTGGAGCAACGGCACTGTTTAAAATGGCCAATTGGATGGAAGCGCACGGTCTATCGGCTGACTATGTCCACCAAGTTCGTGGTTTAGCAGGGTTGGAGTTGATTGTTGCGACAATTGTGGTTACTTATGTCTCTCTACAATACATTAATAACCTATTGATCCAGAAGCCTTTGATGGCAGCGCCTCAGGCCTAAATTGATAGGCAAAATTCAGCTTCATCATTTAGTTTGTCATGAGACTTTTTGTTGCTGAACCATCTCTTGTCAGTGGATTTGTCGTTCCAAAATACGTTGAAAGTCTTTTAATTAAAGCCAGTAAGTTATGTTACTGGCTTCTTCTTTGCCAAATCACTTTCTCAACATGTGGGTTCTATAAAAGGAATGGGACAATAATATCTGCGACGTGCGTATGAATTATTATAGACCTGATATGCATAGAATAATATTGGTGGTATTACACTTATCACGTCAATGTATGGCATATATTGCGCCTAACGGATGTAGTGAGCAACGCCGGCCACCTAGCCTAATTCATTGTGCCGTAATACACTTTGTAAAGATATGGTCGTCAAAAACACTTCCTCGAATCACATAAGCGTCCTTTACGACCTCTGAGAGGCAAAATCCACACTTTTCGAGCACTTTCTCCGAGGCAACGTTGCTTCTGTCACTACGGCTTTGTAGCGAGAAATTACGCCAAAAGAAGTTGACCACCTCAATACCGCTTGAAGTGACTCAGTAGCGTACCCTTTACCATGAAACATTGGGAGGAATAGGTAACCAACCTCCGCAACTCCATCGGATAGACGCAACCCTGTTACTCCTACCTTCTTGCCTGTTTCTATCTCGATGATCGTTAAACACAACCAATGCTCCGAGCCGATTGACCATGGTGGCAGCCGAGACTCAAACCTATCTTTTATCTCTACCACACTTGGCTCATCAAAACATAAGCTGATGACATCAGGGTTTGAGTGAAGGCGTTGAAATAGATTCCAGTCATTATCTGACAGCTGCCTTAATATCAATCGCTCTGTATGTATCGCTATACTCATTTAACTCACTATTAATATTCTTTGCCAAATGCCTATAATGCGTTTAATCATGAAGAAAACAAAGTCACAGTTTGTTCTCATTGATACTACCGAGAGAGCTTAAAGCCAAAACTCGCATACTCAAAATACGTTTCAACGATAAAAAAATGCCCTGCATGAGCAGGGCATTATCAATTGTGAGTCATTATTTCATTTCTACCCAGTACTCTTTGTTTGCTTCAAGTAAATCCTCCAAAATCTCTTTTGCTACTTTGGCACTAGGGATGGTTGCGGACAGCGTCAGCGCTTGCCATAGTTTTTGTTTAGAACCCTGAACGTGCGCTTGAACAACCAGTTTTTCTACCGATACTTGCTGATTCATCATCCCTTTTTGAAACTCAGGGATTTCTCCAATTTGCAGCGGCTTAGCGCCCGTGTTGTCAACGATACATGGAATTTCAACCATTGCTGTTGGATCAAAGTTATTAATCGCACCATTGTTGGGCACTATAAGTAGCATGCGTTCTTTGGTGTTGAACGCAATGGCTGTCGCCAAATCAACAATATATGAAGCGTGCTCTTCCACTTCGATCGTCGTATCTCTCGCAGTACCATTGGCGATGATACGATGACATTCGGTAAACACTTCCTTCTCGCGGCCATCCATGACTTCATTTGCACGGGTGAACTCTTTGTTAGAGTGTTCTACGACGTAATCAGGATACATGTAATATTTTAGGTATGTGTTCGGAATAGTCTCAGGATCAAGTGCATACACATCACGTACTTTAATGAAAGTCTCCTTCCAAGATTCATCGGTGTGCTGAGCACCATTCATCGCACTTGGTGGCAAATATCCATATTGTTTAATATATTCTTTGATACGCGGCATGAGATCTTCACCGGTTGCCTTGTCTTTGAACTCTTTCCACCAACCAAAATGGTTAAGACCGTAGTACATGATGTCGAACTGCTTACGATCGTCATAACCTAAAATCTCTGCAATACGAGTTTCGATACCAATTGGCATATCACAGATGTTCAGTACTTTTGAGTTTGGACGCATAACACGGCAAGCTTCAGCTACAATCGCGGCTGGGTTTGAGTAGTTCAACATCCAAGCATTTGGCGAGTATTTCTCCATGTAATCAATTAATTCCATAACAGCAGGAATCGATCTCAGGCCATAAGCCATACCACCAGCGCCACATGTTTCTTGTCCCACACAGCCGTGACGAAGTGGAATCTTCTCGTCTTGTTCGCGCATGGCGTAAAGTCCTGCTCTGATGTGAGCCATGCAAAAATCGATGTCACTAAACGCCTCTTCTGGGTCAGTTGTGTAAGAAAATTCGATATGCGGCGCTCGTTCTTGAAGTAAGATTTTACAAGCTTCAGCCACGGTTTCCTGGCGTGCCGCAAAGTTATCGTAGAATTTCAGTTTGCGAATAGGAAAACGCTCCTGGTTTTCTAGCAGCATCATTACGATGCCAGGAGTAAATGTTGAACCACCGCCTGCAATAACAACTGAGAATTCTTTTTTCATAATATGCCTCTCTTTTTTCGGGCAACGCTTTCGCCGCCGCTACAATAATTGTTTAAAGTTATTTGCTTCTAATTGGCTTCTAATTAGCCGAGCTAAGCGTTAATTCTTCCGTTCGTTGCTCTGACTTATATTCGTTAATAATCTTTTCGCACTCCTCACGTAGCTGGGGCACATTCAAGCCGATGATCACTTGTACAGCATTGCCATTTTTTACTAAGTTCACCGCGCCAGTATCTATAAAATATTCAGCAGGATTGACTTTGCTTGCATCTTCCACGGTCACACGTAAGCGAGTGGCACAGTTGCTTAAATCTGCAATATTTACGACACCACCTAAGCCATGAATAGTCTCAAATGCTTGGATTTGTAGTGGGCTAGTACCTTGATTGTCTTTACTGGTAATCCCGTACTTTTTATTAAAGTCTTCTTTGGTATGCAGTTTCATTTCGCCTTTGCCTCGACCTGCAATTGGCACATCAAACCGAATGATTAGGTACTTGAATACGAAGTAGTAAAGGACGGTAAAACATAAGCCAATTGCGATTTGTGTGGTCACCATACTGGTGTGATTGCCAAGTAATGGAATCCAATTCCCCGTTGCAACTTCAATCAAGCCACCGCCCATAGTGCCTGCAAGCAATGCGTGAATAGCAAATAGCCAAGGTGCAATAAAAAGAAACGTGAACTCGAGTGGCTCAGTGATACCAACCAGCACTGCGGTTAATGTGGCCGGGATAAGTAACGCTGCAACTTTTTTACGGTTTTCTGGTTTTGCTGTGTGGTACATCGCAAGCGCAATACCTGTACAACCAAAAATCTTGGAATTACCGTGCAATGCAAATCCACCTGCTGGGAAAAGGTCTTTCATCGCTTGGCTAGACTGAGTGAACACTTCTAGATTGGTAAACCAGTCAACGGTAATACCATTTGGCGTCGCCACATTACCGAACACGAACGGAGCATATACAAAGTGATGTAACCCTGTTGGGATTAAGATGCGTTCAAGAAATGTATATAACCAAACTCCAAACGAGCCAGACTCAACCATAAAGTATTGTAAATTCAGAATCCCATGTTGAATTGAAGGCCAAATGAACAACGTTAACCAAGCTGAAGGAAGCATAGCGAAGAACGAAAGCATCGCGACGAAAGAGGCCCCTTGGAAAATGCCTAAGTATGAAGGTAGCTGCTTTTCAAAGGTGCGGTTATGTATATAAGTCACCAAAGCGGAAATAATAATTGCGCCAAAAATACCAGTATCGATGGTTTTGATACCTGCAATTTCAGTTAACCCTGAAGTTCCACCAATGGATTGAGAAAAATCGACACCAAAAAATTCCCCCCAAACACTTCCCATTGCACCGATAAAGTAGTTGAAGGTTAAGTATGAAACCATCACCACCATGACTGCTCTGGCATGGGCGGTTTTTGCTAAACCAATTGGTAATCCAACCGCAAACAATAGCGCCATATTACGGAAGATGGTCCAGCCACCTTCTTCAATCACTTGTAACACTTGATAATAAAGGCCGCTTTTATCGGCCAAATCACCAACAAAAATCGGGTTTTTGAGAACAATGGTTAGTCCTACTAATATCCCGACAAACGGAAATAGTAAAACAGGGGTAAACATTGCTCCGCCTAAACGTTGTATCGCACTCAACATGGCAGGATCCTTAATTTATTATTTATTCATCTTCACAGTGTTCCGTCTTTCGACACTGTCAAATTACTCCCGCGCCCAAAACAATACAAATTAAATACAATTAATTTGTGATCTGATACAAATAAAGAACAACCATTGAGATTTAGGTCACATTGCATAACCTATAAATAACCTTTACGTGTTTTATATGCACTTAAAAACCGCATAAATGCGATACAGAGCGACAAAGGTCATTGATTTGTATTATCTGCGATGTGATAATTTCGTCAGTAATTAGAGAGGTAACTTATGCTGTATAAACAAATCATGCAGGAGATAAAAAACCGTATTGATTCAGATGAATTTGCAATTGGTGATACGCTTCCGACGGAAAAAGCTTTGGTTGAACAATACTCAGTTAGTCGTATTACCATTCGAAAAGCAATTGATGAACTGGTGAAGCTAGGCTTAGTAGAAAAGCGCCAAGGGGCCGGAACAACCATCATTGGTAAAACGATGGTTGGCTCAATGTTGGAATTAAAAAGTACAAGTGAATACTTTACTGATTCAAGTAGCAGCCTTGAGTACAAGATCGTTGAGTTTACTGTTATTGATGCCGACGAAGAGTTAGCACAGATTTTACAGTTAGAAAGAGGTGAAAAAGTCTACTTTATCCGTCGTTTCAAACTAATCAATGGCGTGCCTTCTGTCTACGAAGACTCATATATGGCAATGGCGATGTACCCCAAAATGAAGGTTATGTCTCTAGAAGGGTCTAAATACGCCTACTTAGAAAACGAACTTGGTTTTGAAATCGATGGTGCATATCAAGACTTTGAGGCCATTATGCCCACTCAACACATGTGTGAGATATTAGGAGTAGATAAGAACAAACCCTTGATGTGCATCTCATCAGTCGGCATTCTTACTGATGGTCGAGTGTTTGAATATACACGCATTGTATCGAAGCCAGAAACGATGTCTTACAAACATTATCTCAAACGCTGTAAATAGTTGATCTTACTGATCGAATGAAATGCTCTGCTTCCGATATTTTCTTCACAAACGGGCCAAATATCGCAATTGGCTTCTCTATTTGCGATACCGCAGATAAGGCTGGCTCTACTGTGAGAAACCGGATCAACGCAACCAATAATACCTGTTAGTAATAATCGAGGTTAATTAGTCGAAGTTGAGCTCTTTATGAAGCCAAGATTTAAATGCATTAATTCTTAGCGCGCGTGAAGAAGCAGGATCGCTAATGACAGTATATCGAATACCTGGATTCAACCCGATATCAAAAGGCTTGGTTAGCAAGCCGCGCTCGACAAAATCTGCCGAAATGCTTTCCGTCGCTAGGCAAGCCCCATGTCCAGCGACAACAGCGTTGATTGCCATATCAAAGGTACTCACTTCCATCCATTGAAGCACTTCTCTTTTCGTGCTGACATTAGCACTTTGAAACCATTGCTCCCAGCTAAACGATGCCGAGTGAAAGTCAATCAACCAACAGTTGAGCAATTGTTCTGGTCGAACAAAGTTGATGGACTCGGCAAGTTGGGGCGAGCAATAAGGATAGATCGCTTCTTCAAACAATGACTCTTGCTCTAAATCTAGGTGTTCGACACGCTCATCTCCCTGCCATATTAATACGTCGGTTTCAGTATGCCGAATATCAATATCCTTGACGGTTTGCACTCGAATCGGGATGTGTGGGAACGCCATCGTGAATTTCCACAACCTAGGCATCAACCAACGCGTTGAGAATGAACGCGGAGCACTCACATTGAGTATGCCTTCCAAAGGTTCATTCTGAATCCTATTCAGCCCAGTTATGATGTGTTTAAAGCCATCATTAACATGATGTTGAAGGATTTTCCCTTTGTCAGTCAGGTGCATTTCTCGTCCGCGACGAATAAACAATTTGCACCCTAAACGCTCTTCAAGCTGGCGTAATTTTTGGCTAATCGCAGCTTGGGTTACGTGTAACTCTTCAGCTGCTTTACTATAGCTTTTTAGTCGCGAGGCAGACTCAAAATAGTGAAGTGCCGAAAGGAAACGAAGTCGGTTGTCCATAAGCTGTACTTATACTTCCCGTAATAAATGGTTGTTCGTAACTGGTCTTCATAGTCTTGATAATAAAGGTATCTAATCCAGAATCAAGGCTCGACGAATGTTAAACTTTAGGCTAACCCAAAAGGGAAAACTCTTTAATATACTGAAAAACATATGCTTAAAATTGTTATTTCGTCGGAATCGAAATCAGGTTACGAATCTCACACCTCATATCCGAAAAGACATTGGGCTCCATCATGAAGAAGGAGAAAACACACACTTTTCGAGGTTTTTATAATTTAAACTAATTGGTATAAAAACAAAAAACGGTTCTCTCAATACACATGAATAAAGGAAAGTAAAGATATGGACATCGTGATTGATGATTTATCCGGTGGTGAAGTGATCCACTTGTTGGAAGAGCACCTTGCAGACATGTATGCCAACTCGCCACCAGAGAGTGTTCATGCTCTAGATGTCGAAAGCCTTAAGTCACCCGACATTACCTTTTTTAGTGCCTGGATAGGAGGTGAATTACAAGGCTGCCTTGCCATAAAACAACTGACCCCAGAGCACATAGAGTTAAAATCGATGAGAACGTCATCCTTGGCGAGACGCTCGGGTGTGGCTAGTGCACTCCTAACTCATGCACTCAACACCGCGATTGAAAATGGTTATCGAAAAGTGAGCTTAGAAACAGGTTCCCAAGCTTTTTTTAAACCCGCGCGTAACTTGTACGAAAAGTTTGGGTTTTGCTATTGCGAGCCTTTTGCCGGCTATACAGAAGATCCCATGAGTCGATTTATGACAAAAACGCTGAGTGAGAAAACCACCGCGTGATCACACGTTGTATTCTGGCATTGCTTCGAACCATTTTCCTATGCTCTCCGTATCAAGCACCGGATGAGGCTCAATGCCGGTAATCAACACAATATCGACGGCAGGCAATGAAGGCATATTATCGAGAATCTTTAGATCGCTAGTGACACTTATCCTGCCCATCGCTCCGACAGCCATTCCTGCACGGACAATCGCTCGCTGAGCAGAGGCAGTATTGCTACACGCCAGCAATCGATAAGCCGTGCCTCGCTTCGTTAAACTATCAATCGCTGCGGCGTGGTACTTACAGTCAGTCTGAAATAATGCCAAAGGCAAAGGCTCGGCGTCATTGAATGTGAAATCGGGATGGCAAATCCACACACCTTTATCACTGGTAAGCCAGTAGCCTTCTTCACTGTCCGGCGCCCGAGTCACAATCGCCGCATCCAGTTTTCCCTGATCCAGTTTCTCTCTCAGGCTAATACTAGGTTCACTGTACACATGAATAGAACATGTCGGCTCCGCTTGCTGTAGAACACGAATCACATGCGGCAAAATATTATCGTTGTAATCTTCTGGGCAACCCAACCGGAATGGGCGTTTATTCTCATACCGCTTTACTTGCTTGAGCGCTTGATTGTGTAACCTAACAAGTTGCTCCGCATGGGAACGAAGGGCTAACCCAGCTTCACTTAAGACCAGGTTACGACCATGTTTCTCAAATAAGCTTACTCCGAGTTCCTCTTCTAACTTACGCATTTGAGCGCTAAACGCAGACTGGGTGCGATTGATTTGTCGGGAGGCTCGGGTAAAGCTGCCTGTCTCTACGAAAGCAAGATAACTGCGTAAGGCATCGATATCCATGTCGAAAGTTCATCCATCGTTTTTGTGAAAGTATTCCATCAAAACTATCCGTTAGTTCACTGGAAAACAATCAGATATTGTTATTTCATTCTTCGCAACACCCCATCGCATGGAGGCTCAAATGCAATTGTTTATTGGTAATCAAAACTACTCAAGCTGGTCACTGCGTGCCTGGCTGATCTTCTCTCAATATGATCTAAATGTGGAAGTGACCAAGCTGAAACTGTTCACTGAAGATTTCTACCGAACCTTGGAAGGCATCACACCAACCGCTAAAGTCCCAACCCTAGTTCATAACAATATCACAGTATGGGATTCACTCGCGATTTTGGAGTACGTGAACGAACAACTGCTACAAGGAAAAGCGTGGCCAAGTCATGCGGCAGAAAGAGCAAAAGCACGGGCAATAGCATCGGAAATGCATTCCGGCTTTACCGACCTCAGGAATGAGCTGCCGATGAATATCCGAGCTCGCAGAAACGTAACACTCAGTGCAGGCGCGATGAAGGATATTGCTCGTATCGACGCGATTTGGTCAGAGCAAGCCAAACAGTATCCGCAAGGATGGCTATTCGGCGAATGGTCTATCGCTGATGCCATGTACGCACCAGTAGCACTACGTTTTCAAACCTATGGTATTGAGCTTTCCGAAAGTGCGAGCGCTTACCAACGCAAAGTGTTGACCAGTGCATCGCTGCAACCGTGGTTGAAACAAGCGAGTTTAGAAACCGACATTGTGGAAGAAGATGAAGCCGGTGAGGAGGTTTGATAACTCGCTTGCTTCTTCCCGTTGAATACCAATCTCATCCGGATTGGTATAAACGCTGAGTGGTTTGAGGTTGTTTGGGTATATGCTGTATTCTTGTCTCCTTGTTCAACGAGTCGAGAAGCACATGTCACCAATACAGTTTTCGAAAGGCAATCTCACCGCTCACCAGCAAAATCAATTGACCGCTGGCTTTGAGTCCCATAGCCAAACCCAACTCGCGCCTCCTTATCACAAAGAACGGTTCAACTGGACGGTTCAGGATGAACAAGGCAATCTCATTGCGGTACTTACCGCTGATTTACTCTGGGATTGGCTTTATATCGATGAGCTTTGGGTTGACGACAGCTGTCGCGGGACCGGAATGGGGAAACAGTTAATGGTTCAAGCAGAGACGCATGCGAAAACACTCGAGTTATCCGGTTTATGGCTCTGGACGCAAAGCTGGCAGGCACCTGGTTTTTACCAACGACTGGGCTTTGAAGAGTTTGCTCGTTTAGACGATTTTCCCAAAGGTCATAGCCGAATCGGGCTAAGAAAAAACCTATAACCCCCCTACTTGCTAGTCATGCAAACACATATGGCAATTCACTGCCTCTTTATCCAATAACAAGGTGGTGATTGCTAAATCTCCATAGCAACACCACGCTAAGATTTGATAGAAAGACCGCAATGATCACACGCTAAACCTGCCTACCTCTTCCAACACCATGTTTTTAAATAATAAATACAAAAGTAAGAATACTCTGACAAAAGGGTCCGATTCCTGCATTAATTTCGTGACTGAAATTTATTGGTCATAGCAACGAGAATCGACTCAAGTTTTTAGTCATATCAGTCGAAACATCTACAGTAAGCAATAAAAACAAAAACAATAAATAAGCTCATATAGCGACCTTACCAGTGTTGCCTCAGTCGGAGAGATCATGCTCATAGACTAAGCAACGCAGGGGGAATATGAACAACAATAAGCATCTATTAATCATGGGGCATATATGTTTAAGAACTTGTCACTAAAAAACAAACTGGCGATCTCCGCCAGTGCTGCCATTATCCTCGGGGGAGTGTTGGTTGAAGGGTTGTCTTTCAGAGACTCTCTGCAAAGACTCGATATCGAAGTCGCACAGCGCTTAGAAAGCACCAGCACATCTTACAATCAATATGTAAGTGATTGGCTAACCTCTAAAGAACGTGCACTGACGGCACTTTCTCAAGACGCAGAGCCTTCATCACTTGTGACCCATTTAAAACAAGTTAGAGATTCTGGCGCCTTTGATAATGTATTTTTGGCCTACCCGGACGGGTCACAAAAAAACGCTAACGGTGTGATTTTACCGCCAGGAAACAATGATCCTCGTAAGTGGGGTTGGTACATCAACGCTAAAGCGGACCCTAGTTCCGTGTTTATGGATAATCCGACTGTCGCGGCAGCGACCGGGGCCAATGTCGTTTCCCTAGGGAAAGCATTGCAGTTGCATGGTCAAACCGTGGTACTGGGTGCTGACGTTGAGATCACGGACATCCTCAACAGTCTTAACCAAGTCATCCTTCCTGGTAAAGGCTATATGTTTATCGCCAACCAAGACGGCAATATCTTTACGCACAATAATACTAAACTGCTTAACCAACCTTTGAGCAAGCTTGGTTTAAATAGCAACGACCTTAAATCGGCGTCAGGGGCCGGCATCAGTCACCGAGTTACGATCAATGGGGAAGACTACGTCATCTACTCAAAACCGATCAAGGGAACAAAACTAACAACGGTGACCGTCGTCGATCACAGCTCGTTGGTGAAGCCAATATACGATGCCGTTTGGGACCAAATTATAGCAACCAGTATCGTAGTGATCATCTGTGTGGCACTGTTTAACTTGTTGTGTAATATCCTGTTCCGTCCATTGTACAACGTGTCTAACGCTTTATCGCAAATCGCTAACGGTAGTGGGGATCTCACCCAGCGTATTCAGGTAGAGAATCATGATGAAGTGGGCAAGTTGGCAGAAAACTTTAACTTGTTTGTCGAAAGCTTGCATCAACTGATCGGTCATATTCGAACACAAGCAGAAGAACTCAACCAACAGTCGGAACATAGTACAACTCGTGCGAACCAATCGGTGACGGATTTAAACCACCAGCAACAAGAAATTGCGATGGTGGCGACTGCCGTAACAGAAATGGCATCAGCAACTCAAGAGATTGCGTCTCATGCAGAACAAACCGCGAAAGCTGCGCAAGATTCCTCATCAAGTACTCAGAACGGTCATGAGTTGGTGATCAATACGAAATCATCAATCAACAACCTGTCGTCTGAGGTAAATGAAGCCAGCATGGTCATTGGCGATCTGAATCAGCACGCGCAGGACATTTCTACCGTACTGTCTACGATTCGAGACATCGCAGAACAAACCAACTTATTGGCTCTTAACGCGGCAATCGAAGCGGCCCGCGCAGGGGAACAAGGACGTGGTTTTGCGGTTGTGGCGGATGAAGTTCGCGTTCTATCTCAACGAACCCATACGTCGACTGAAGAGATCCGCACAACCATCGAGACACTGCAACAAACCACACAAAAAGCCGTAACTATTATGGAAAAGAGCTCTGAACTGGCCCAAGGTTCGGTAGAAGATGCCGATCGTGCAGCGCTTGCACTGGATGAAATCAATTCCGCGGTCGCACTGATCAGTGATATGGCAACGCAAATCGCAACGGCCGCAGAGGAACAAACACACGTGACCAATGAGATTACGCAAAACGTGACATCGATTAAAGATGTCACCGATCAGCTTGTCGTGGGAGCCGAAGATTCGATGAGCCAATCTTCCGAGCTCAAATCCCAAGCAGAAAGCCTAAACTCAAAAGTAGCGACATTTAAGTTATCCTAATACCAGCACGATAAATCAACGATAATAAAAACCCCGCTGAGTCATCACGGGGTTTTTTATTATCAAGGGTGCGTAAACACTTGCTGCATGGCTCTGTTCACAGAGGCATATTAACTGGGAACAGATTTCAACTCCGCAGAGCTCGCGACTTGCTTACGTCGTTCTCCCATTACGAGGAGTAAACGTTGCAGCCCAATGAAGCCAAACAGCAAAATGCCGACAATGATTTTTGTCCACCAAGAGCTCAATGTACCGTCAAAGGTAATGTAGGTTTGAATTAAGCCTTGAATGAGCACGCCGAACAGCGAGCCTAGCACCGTGCCGACCCCACCGGAGAGCAACGTCCCACCAATTACAACCGCGGCAATGGCATCCAGTTCAACCCCAACCCCAGCGAGTGGGTAACCCGCAGAAGTATAGATAGAGAACACAATACCAGCACAAGTCGCCAAAAAGGTAGAGAGCATATAAATGCCAATGACTGTTCTGCGCACTGGCACGCCCATCAATCCAGCCGAGGTCGCATTACCACCAACGGCATAGACATTGTTACCAAAGCGGGTGCGGTGGGCGAGCAAGATACCAGCGACCACGACAACAAGCATGATCACCGCCATCAGACTCAAGCGTCCCCCGCCCCATATATGCCATGCTGTGCGAGAAAGCTCTTTAAACACCGGATCTTGAATAGGAATGGATTGCTCTGAAATTAAAAAGCTAGCCCCACGTAAAAAGAACATCCCAGCCAGCGTGACGATAAACGCAGGGATCTTTAATGTATCGATGATCCAGCCCATAAAGCCACCAAACAGCATACCCATGATCAGCACAATGCCCATGGCAAAGAACGGGTCAAAGCCCCACTCACCGATCATGGTTGCCATGAATACGCCCGTAAACGCCACGACGGAACCCACAGACAAATCAATACCGCCAGAGAGGATCACAAACGTCATGCCAACGGCAAGAATTCCCAAAAAGGCATTATCAGTCAGAATATTACAGATCACTCGGGTCGTCATGAACGCAGGAAACTCAAGCGCACAAAAGACATAACCAATACAGAAAACACAAATCGTAATAAACAGAGGAAAGTTACGTTTAATCATGATGGAATTTCCTCTTGATAGCTTGAATCACGGCTGGAGACTGCATCACTAGAACAGTCAGTACAACGACGGATTTAACGATGTGGTTCCACTGAGGTTGATAGCCAGAAAGCAAGATACCCGTGTTAATACTCTGGATAATAAATGCCCCAATCAATGCCAAGAATAAATTAAAGCGCCCTCCCATCAGAGACGTTCCGCCAATCACCACGGCAAGAATCGCGTCCATTTCGAGCCATAAGCCCGCATTGTTTGCGTCTGCACCTTTAATATCTGCTGCGACGATAATACCCGCAAGCGCGGCCATCAAACCACTCAACGCATACACAGACATCACGATGATCGGGGTATTTATCCCCGCGTTTTTGGCCGCTTTAATATTGATACCAACAGATTCAATGAACAGCCCGAGTGCGGTTTTTTTGGTTAAACACCAGATGCCAAGCATAGCAATAATCAACAATATGATCGGTGTCGGCAGCAACATGAACGATCCGCTACCAAACCAAGCTAAGGTGTCGTTATCAAAGGTCACAATCTGCCTTGCGTGATTAACTGTGCAATACCTCGCCCTGCAACCATTAATATCAAGGTGGCGACAATGGGCTGGATCTTAAATACCGCAACTAAAAAGCCATTCCACAAACCGCATGCGACACCTGATAACAAGGCGCAAACTAAAATGGTTTCTGGCGCGTAGCCTTGTGTTGCCATGCTTGCCATCACTGCCCCACTAATGGCCATGACCGCACCAACAGATAAGTCAATTCCGCCAGTCGCGATCACTAACGTCATTCCAATCGTTAAGAGCGCAACAGGCGCACCACGGTTAAAAATATCGATAACACTGCCAAATAAACGACCATCTTGAATATGAATCGAAAAGAAATTATCAGCGATTATCGCGTTTACTAAAAACAGACACAAAAGTGCCAATATCTGAGGTGCACCTTTAGGGAGGCTAAACCTCGACTTTGGTCGTGCACTTCCCTGAGTTGAAGGATTAATTGTTGTCATCGGAGCCTCACATCGCTATTGCTTGCATGATCGCAGGAACGGAAAGATCCTCGGTCTGGATTTCCGCGACTTGTTTTCGGTCTCGGAGTACAACGACTCGATCGGCATAGCCCACCAGCTCTTCCAGCTCAGATGAAATCACCAACAACGCAAGACCATTCGCACACAGAGATTCAATTAAACGTATTATTTCCGCATGCGCCCCAACATCGATGCCTCGAGTAGGCTCATCCAAAATTAAAAAACGTGGCTTGGTCAACAACCAGCGAGCAAGCAGAACTTTTTGCTGATTACCTCCAGAAAGAAACTCTATCGGCTGCTCAATATCCGGGGTTTTTATACCCAGTTGCTTGATAAAACGCTCAGACATCTCTTCTTGCTCTGCTCGAGGTATTGGGCGGAACCAACCCCGCTGAGCTTGCAAGGCCAAAATGATATTTTCTCTAACCGAAGCCGCGCCCACAATGCCATCCGTTTTGCGGTCTTCAGGACAAAATCCAAAGCCATGTTGTGACGCTTGGCGAGCAGACGTGATTTTGATTGGCCGACTTTTCAGTTTACAGCTACCACTGTCGCTGGGATCAATCCCAAAAATCACTTTTGCCGTTTCGGTCCGGCCTGAGCCTAGCAGCCCCGCAAGACCGACGATTTCACCTGCATGAACTTTGAGGTCAAACGGCTCGATCGTGCCTTTTTTTCCATATTGAGAAAACTCAACCGTGGGCTCAACACTTAGTTGAGTTTTACCCGCCCGCTTAAGTGCGTTGTCTTCGAGTTCACGTCCTAGCATCATCTTAACCAGCTCGATCTGAGGAAGCTCACTGGTTTCACGAGTTCCCACTAACTCGCCATTGCGTAAAACCGTGATCCGATCACTCACTGCATACACTTGGTCGAGGAAATGCGTAATGAATACCAGACTAATGCCCTTCTCACGCAAATCACGCATGATGCCAAACAGCATCTCGACTTCATTACTATCCAAACTCGCGGTGGGCTCATCAAGAATAAGGATTTTGGCTGACAGGGACACCGCCCTAGCAATGGAAATAACTTGCTGAATAGCAACCGAAAAGCTATTTAAGGGTTGAGTCACATCTAAGTGAAGACCATAACTGGACATGATCTGGGTGGCTTGTTGCGTCATTGCTTTTCGGTCAACAAATCCCCATTTTTTCGGCTCGTTACCGATGAATAAATTGTCCATGACGGACATATTAGGCAACAGGTTGACTTCTTGATATACCGTACCGATACCTAATTGCTGTGCATGTGCGGTATTTTGTGGAGAAATAGATTGCCCCTCTAGGAAAATATCACCCGCATCGCGATGATAAACTCCGGTGAGCGTTTTGACTAAAGTCGACTTACCTGCACCATTTTCTCCAAGTAATGCCATGATCTCCCCTCTTTTTAGCGAGAAATCGACATTTTGCAGTGCTTTTACGCCAGGAAAGTGTTTACTAATTCCTTCGGCACGTAAGACGTAGTCATCGTTAGGTTGAGCAGAAGACATACAAACTCCAAAACCTCCCACTAATAGTCAGTGAGAGGTTTTTAGCTAATTTTTAGTAACCCAAATCTTTTTTCATTTCAAGTTGCGACTGCGCATCTTTAGGTAAATAAAGCTTGGACTCTGTCACTATTTTTTTCGGTGGGGTCACGCCATCATTTTTGAATGAAATAAGCGCGTCAAATGCAGGACCTGCCATATTTGGCGTAAGCTCAACAGTTGCATTTGCCTCTCCATCAATCATTGCTTTAAATATATCTGGAACCGCATCAATAGAGACAACTAAAATATCTTCACCCGGTTTTAAACCGGCTTCTTTAATCGCTTGTATTGCACCAATCGCCATATCGTCGTTATGCGAAAATACGGCACAAATACTCTTTCCGCCATCTTCTGCTTTAATGAAGCTTTCCATGACTTCTTTACCCTTACTCCGGGTAAATTCGCCTGACTGCGTACGTACAATCTTGACATTGTCGGCATGGCTGATCGCTTCGTTAAAGCCTTCTTTACGATCGATAGCGACACTCGCGCCTACCGTACCCTGCAATTCAACCACGTTACAAGGCTTGTCTTTGACGGTATTAAGTAACCATTCACCTGCGACTTTACCTTCTAGTACATTATCCGCTGTCACTGCGGTCATATAAAGAGAATCGTCATCGACGGTAATACCCCGGTCGAGCAAAAACACTGGTATATCATAATCTTTTGCTTCTTCCAGTACCGGTCCCCAACTAGTTTGAACCACAGGGGCGATAAAAATGGCATCCACGCCCTGTGCAATGAAGGAGCGAACCGCTTTGATTTGGTTCTCTTGTTTCTGCTGAGCGTCAGAAATTTTTAAGTTAATACCGCGCTTCTCCGCTTCAGTTTTTGAGACGGCGGTTTCTGCTGCGCGCCATCCAGATTCTGAACCAATTTGTGAGAAGCCTACTGTCAGGGAGTTAGCAAATACGGAAGCAGACATACAAAGGCTACCGATTGCCGTTGCTAGGGTCAGTTTTTTTAGCATAATCGTTCTCTACCTGTTATTTATAATTCACATTTAATTATTGGAAAGGTACTGCATGAATGTATATTTCTTATACATTCAGAGGTTAGGACACATTTATATGATCAGATTAGATCTTGGTCACATTGAGTTTTCGATAGCAAAAAAATCCATTTTAATAGCAATTAAATTAATGATTTATTTAAAAACACTCACCAAAAGATTCATTTTCAATCAAACCAAGGTCTAGTTCGAACGAATACACGAAAATAAACACTATTTCCAATATCTATTTGCTTGGTTAATAAGAAATAACTTCTGCTATAAAATGGTCTTGAACTAAGATTTCGAGATGTGATCGCAATGTCTATTTAGTTCTGTTTCTATAATAAAAAAGGCTCCTTAAGTAAAGGAGCCTTTAAAACTAAATAGCGAACCAAATAATAAATTTAGGTATTTCCCCGATATTTAAAATTATGCTTTTGAACCCTGTTTGTAACGGTCAAATATTACCGCGGCTAGTAAGATTGCACCACGTACAACATACTGAGCAAATGGCGACATATTCAGTAGGTTCATCGCATTCTCTACCGTTCCCAGAATAAGCACACCCGCAATAACGTAAGAGACTTTACCGATACCGCCTTTTAGCGACACACCACCCAATACACAAGCAGAGATAACCACCAGCTCAAAACCGACCGATGTCATTGGCTGTCCACTGGTCATACGCGCAGCTAAGATTACACCAGCAAGAGCAGAGATGAAGCCAGACACCGTGAAAATGATCATCTTAGTTTTAACAACATTCACACCCGCTAAGCGCGCTGCCTCTTCGTTACCGCCGATCGCCAGCGTATTGCGGCCATAAACCGTACGATTCAGCAAAAAAGCAAACACCGCAAAAGTGATAATCGTTAGCCAGATTGGTGTCGGGATGCCAAGCAAAGAAGAATTACCTAAAGCGAAAAAGCTTTCTTCTGTGATACCAACCGCTTTACCGTCGGAGATAATGTAGCCAAGGCCACGCGCAATTTGCATTGTCGCCAGAGTGGTTATTAATGCGTTAATTTGCAGTTTGGCAATCACAAAACCATTAAGCAAACCAAAAGCAACACCAGATAACAGGCCAGCACCGACACCGAGCACAACACTGCCAGTGGCATTGATTGCAACGGCGGTGACGACACCAGAGCAAGCAATGATGGAAGCGACAGATAAGTCAAGGTCGCCACATGCTAAACAGAATAGCATGGCACATGCCACCATCCCGCTCATCGAAATAGCCAAGCCAAGACCTTTCATGTTAATGAAAGTAGCAAAGTAAGGTACGAAGAACGCACACAATAAAAACAGACCCGCGAACACCATCAGCATACCGAATCGGTCCCAAATCCCAGCAAAATTCCACGAACGCTTAGCGCCCTTTTCTTCTAGTACTTTTGTAGAGGTTGTAACAGACATAATGATATTCCTTCGTTTTAAGCGGCTGCTGAGTCTTCTTTATCTAACATTGCTAGGCGAAGCGCAGTTTGTTCATTAAATTCGTCGCGTTGTAGTTCACCGGTGACCTCTCCTTCTTTCATGACAAGAACACGGTCAGAGATACCCAACACTTCCGGTAAATCGCTGGAAACGACGAGTACCGTGACTCCGTTTTCTGCCAGCTTAAAAATCAGTTCGTAAATCTCAGATTTGGCACCCACGTCGATACCACGCGTCGGCTCATCCAATAAAATGACGCTCATTGCCGTTGATAACCAACGTCCAAGAATCACTTTTTGCTGGTTACCGCCGGATAACTTGCCAATGGGTTGCTCTAATGAAGACGCTTTTACATTTAACGCCTTTTTCTGTTTAGTGGCGTTTGCATTTTCCCACTCAAAATTGATCAAACTCTTGAGTTTTAAATTCCAAGGGCGAGCGCTGATATTGGTGTTTTCTTGTACCGACATAATAGGAACAATACCGTCTGCTTTCCGGTCTTCGGAACAGAGTGTAATGCCGGCACGAATCGCATCTTGGGGGGTTTTGATCCCAATCTTTACATCATGCAAGTAAAGGTCACCACCCGTTTTTCTGTCCGCACCAAAAATCAAGCGAGTTAACTCTGTTCGGCCAGCGCCTACGAGGCCAAATAGACCCAGTATCTCACCTTGCTTGATATCCAAAGAGACTGGTGCAGTGAGCCCCGGCCCTTCGAAATTGTCCAAACGCAGGCCACTTTTGCTAGATGACGAGAGCGATAGTTGTAAATATCATTAATTTCACGACCAACCATGAGTTCAACTAAGCGGTCATGAGTCAGTTCCGACATATCGTGGAACGACTGAACATGTTGACCATCCTTGAAAATGGTAATGGCATCACACAAGTCAAATATTTCTTCCATACGGTGTGATACATACATAATGATCTTTCCAGAGTCTCGCAGTTCACGAATGACCTTGAATAGATTCTGAATTTCACGCTGGGATAGGCTACTGGTGGGCTCATCAAAAGCGATAATTTGCGCGTTACGGCTAAGTGCTTTTGCAATTTCTACCATTTGCCATTGACCGATTGACAGTTCTTTTAACTGGCAAGACGGATCAAAGGTTTCACCTAAACGCTCTAGCTGAACTCGGGCATTATTGTTGAGGGTTTCGGTATCAACACGACCACCTTTGGTCGGTAATTGACCAAGGTAAATATTTTCAGCAACCGTCAGTTCTGGCACAAGGTTCAGCTCTTGATAAATAATCGCTATGCCATAATCAAGTGCATCATTGGTGGAGTTTAGAGCCACTTCTTTACCATCAATAGCGATGTGCCTTCGGTAGGCTGGTGAAAGCCACTTAACGTTTTGAGCAGAGTCGATTTACCCGCACCGTTTTCACCCATTAAAGCGTGAACACTGCCCGCATCTGCGCGAAAACTAACGTTGTTCAAGGCTTTAACACCTGGAAAGTGCTTCGAGATATTTCGAAATTCTAGGTAAGAGGGGGACTTCGCCATGACATTCTCTCCGTTAAATCAATTGGTGACGGCCAACGTAGCCGTCACCCAAGGTGAACTTACAGCCCTTTTTTCGCCAGTTCGTCTTTGAAGTTTTTACGTGTAATAAGAACCACGTCCGTCACTTCAACAAATTTCTCTGGTTCAACGTCATCTTTCACCCACTTGTAAAGCGATTCGATACTCTTGTAGCCATGTACATCTGGGCTAGGGAGTAATGAACCGTAGAAACCAGTTGGCTGAGATTTCGCTAGCTCGTTCACCGCATCCACACCATTAATACCGATACCGATTACGTTGTCAGCACCAAAACCTTGACCTTCTGTCGCACGAATACCACCAAGCACGGTGTTATCGTTCATGCCAACCACAAGCCATTGCTTGACATCTGGGTATTGAACCAGCAGTGAGTTTGCTGCATCTAATGCACCAGGAATATCATTGGTTTTGGTTGGTACACGATAGATTTGCCCTTCAGGGAAGCCAGCAGCTTTTAGAGCAGAAATAGAACCGTCTACACGGCGACGTGCTGTATCAAGCTCATCGGCTGTAATTGCCATGACACCTGTTGTAGAAGCATCCCAGTTACGTTTCTGCATTTCTTTGTACAGTTCGTTACCTTGACGCTCACCGATTGCGGTAGCCGCCATCATGACAAGCGGAACATCTGTCATCGGCTCACCTTTAGCATTTAGGAATTGGTCATCCACGGTAACCACTTTCAGGTCATAGCTTTTTGCTTTGGCCATAATCGCTGGACCCAACTTCGGATCTGGCGTACAGATAACGAAGCCCTTTGCACCTTGAGCCGCAAGAGTATCAATCGCATTAAGGGTTTTTTCACCATCAGGCACCGCCATCTTAACCACTTCAAAGCCGAGATCCTTACCGGCTTTTTCTGCAAACGACCATTCGGTTTGGAACCAAGGTTCCTCTGGTTGTTTAACTAGGTAGCCAAGTCTCATTCCATCATCTGAACCGAAAAATGCGTTAGCAGACGCGCTGAGCATAGTCATGCCAGATAGAGCAGCAATTGTGAGTAGTTTTTTTAGTTTCATTGTTATCCATCCACTGGTAGAGGTAAGTGTTCGCTATACATATTTGAGCATTCTGACAAGATTATTAGTGACGAGAATCACAGCAAAAAAATGTAGCAATTTTGTCCATCCATTTAGCTAAAGAGGATATGACTCAGCTCGCAATTATTCTCCATTTCGAGAAAATCACCTAATTTAAGTTATCAAAACGTTAAATGAGACCGTTTTTGTTTAATGATTAACCAATTGAAATACTAAGTTACAAGTAACACAAAAAACCACCCTCGACGTTTTTGTCCATAAATATAGCAACGTTATTTATGGGATAAATGGCAAGCTGAGTCTATAACATCAAGTAGATTTAATTTGCTGACCAAACGTTGGAGTTGTCATGGATACATTGAATACGCAGCAGCATGTAATTGGTTTGGACTTCGGGTCGGATTCCGTACGTGCTCTTATTGTAAATGCAGAAACAGGCCAAGAAGTTTCTTCTTCTGTTGTTTACTACCCCAGATGGATGAAAGGTCTCTACTGCCAGCCAGCTCAATCACAGTTCCGACATCACCCGCAAGATTATTTAGATGCAATGACGAGCGCAATTCAAGAAGTGTTAACCACTGTTCCAGCATCAATTGCGGCTTCAGTTGTTGGTATTGGCGTGGACACGACTGGCTCAACCCCTGCTCCGGTAGATGAAAACGGTACAGTTTTGGCGCTATTACCTGAGTTCGAAAACAACCCAAATGCGATGTTTGTACTGTGGAAAGACCACACATCTGTGACCAAAGCGGATCTGATTAACGAGCTGGCACATTCAGGCCAATTTACCGATTACACGCGTTACATTGGTGGGGTGTATTCCTCGGAATGGTTTTGGGCAAAAGCTGCCTGGGTCAGTGAACAAGATGAACAGGTTGCAAAACACGCTTACAGCTGGGTTGAGCTTTGTGACTGGATCCCAGCAACTCTAGCGGAGACTCAACATCCAGCAAAATTGCGACGCGGCATTTGTGCTGCAGGGCATAAAGCAATGTGGCATGACAGCTGGGGTGGTTTGCCAGACCAAGCGTTTTTAAGTGCAATTTCACCAACTTTGGATGGCATGCGTGAACGCATGTTTACCGAAGTATTTACTTCCGATCAAGCTGCTGGGCACCTGTCTAAAGACTGGGCAGAGAAATTAGGATTGCCAGAAGGTATCGCCATTGCGATTGGTGAATTTGACTGCCATATGGGGGCGGTCGGCGCTGGTGCTGGTGCCAATGACTTAGTAAAAGTTATCGGCACATCAACCTGTGACATTCTGATGGTTGAAGCTGACCAAGTCGGCGACCGCACAATTCACGGCATCTGCGGCCAAGTAGAAGGCAGTGCAATGCCAAACCTGCTCGCCTTAGAAGCCGGTCAATCCGCGTTTGGTGACATGTACGCGTGGTTCAAAAACGTCCTAATGTGGCCGCTGCAAGCGTATGCAGAGAAAAATCCAAGCTTCGCTAAAACAGCAGATGACATTGCTTCTGAGCTATTGCCAATGTTGTCAGATGCTGCGGCACAGCAACGGATTGATCAATACACACCAGTGGCCATGGACTGGCTCAATGGACGAAGAACGCCTTACGCCAATCAGCGCTTAAAAGGTGCAATTTGCGACTTAAATCTTGGCAGTGCTTCACCCGCGATTTTCTCAGCCTTAGTCGAGTCCACTGCACACGGCGCTAAAGCGATCGTTGATTGTTTCATCGATCAAGATGTCAACGTAGAGCGCGTCATTGCTATTGGCGGCATCGCCCAAAAGTCACCTTACGTGATGCAAATGTGTGCTGATGTTATTGGTCGCGAGATCATCGTAGTCGAATCGGATCAATGCTGTGCTTTAGGAGCAGCTATCTTTGCCGCCGTTGCAGCCGGTGTGTACCAAGATACCAACGCGGCACAAGCCGTCATGGCAAGCCCTGTTCGTCAGACTTACCAGCCAGATCCAAGCGTCCAAGCGTTACGTGCAGACCGTTACGCGACGTATCGTCAATTAGGTCAACATATGGAACAAATTGCGGAATTCCATCAAGAGCAGGAGCGAAAAGATGTCTGAACAAAGCATTTTGAATGAAGTGTCGGCGCTATCTGACAGGCTCAAAGCACTGCGCCATCAGGTATGGCAAGCCAATCTGGACCTCGAACGCCACAATCTCGTGACCTTTACGTGGGGAAATGTCTCCGGCATTGATCGTGAGTCTGGTTTAATCGTCATCAAACCAAGCGGTGTGGAATATAGCGATCTCTGTGCAGAAAATATGGTGGTGGTTGACTTGCAAGGTCAAATTGTCGAAGGCGATCTTAATCCGTCGTCTGATACCGCTACTCACTTGGAGCTTTATCGTCAGTTCCCAGAAATCGGTGGCATCGTCCATACCCATTCACCACAAGCAACGGCATGGGCTCAGGCCGGAAAAGCCATTCCAGCCCTAGGTACAACCCATGCTGATTATTTCTACGGCCCCATCGAGTGCGCGCGCGCATTAAGTGATGAAGAGATTGCGACGGACTACGAGCTCAATACTGGCAAAGTCATTGTCGAAACCATTGGTGATTCTGATGTGATGGCCTCACCCGGGATTCTAGTTAAAGAGCACGCGCCGTTCACTTGGGGAAAAGATCCTCATCAAGCCGTTCACAACGCGGTTGTGGTTGAAGTTGTTGCTGGCATGGCACTGCAAACTCTGCAAATCAACGCAAGCGTCAGCGCAATTAACTCAGCGCTTCTCGATAAACACTATTTACGTAAGCACGGCGCAAACGCCTACTACGGTCAAACCAAAAAATAAGGACACAAGATGAAAACTTTCAATGAAAAGCAGGTATGGTTTGTAACAGGCTCTCAGCACCTTTACGGTCCAAAAGTACTAGAAAGTGTTGCCAACAACAGTGAAGAGATTGTCGCTGGCTTAAACGCTACCGAAAGTATCTCGGTATCTATCGCAAATAAAGGAACCGTAAAAACACCAGACGAAATTCTTGCGGTTTGCCGTGCTGCGAACAACGATCCTGACTGTGTTGGTTTGATGCTGTGGATGCATACATTCTCGCCAGCCAAAATGTGGATTGCAGGTCTCACCCAGCTCAACAAGCCATTCCTACATCTTCACACTCAGTTCAACGCCGCGCTACCGTGGGATGAAATCGACATGGATTTCATGAATCTAAACCAAAGTGCGCACGGTTGTCGTGAGTTTGGTTTCATCGGCACTCGCCTTAATATTGAACGGAAAGTCGTGGTTGGGCACTGGCAAGACAAGCAAGTACATAAAGACGTTGATGACTGGTGTCGTGCGGCGATTGGTGTCAATGCTGGTCAACAACTTAAGGTCGCTCGCTTCGGTGACAACATGCGCCAAGTCGCGGTCACAGAAGGCAACAAGGTTTCTGCGCAGATTCAGTTTGGTTACGAAGTGAATGCCTATGGCCTTGGTGAGTTGAGCGACGTGGTTAACTCGGTATCAGATGCAGATGTAAACAGTCTGTTGGATGAATACGCTTCAACGTACGAGATGTCACCAGAGCTATTCAGTGATGCTGATCTCAAGAAACTGATGGTGCAAGAAGCACGTCTAGAGCTCGGTATGGAGTCATTCTTGACGTCAGTCGGAGCGAGTGCTTTCACAAACACATTTGAAAACCTAACCGGCATCACAAATCTTCCAGGCCTAGCAACACAGCGCTTGATGAGCAAAGGCTTTGGTTACGGTGGCGAAGGTGACTGGAAAACCGCAGCAATGACGCACATTATGAAGATCATGGGTCAAGGTAAGCAAGGCGGCACGTCGTTCATGGAAGACTACACTTACAACTTTGGCGGTAAAGGTCAGGTGCTCGGTGCTCATATGCTGGAAGTTTGTCCATCCATTGCGGCAGCCAAACCAAAACTAGAAATCCATCGTCACACCATTGGTTGTCGCTGCGATATTCCGCGTTTAATTTTTAGCGGTGCATCTGGCGAAGCGCTCAATGTGTCGATCATAGACCTTGGCGATCGCTTCAGAATGGTAGTGAACTTATTGGATACCGTCACTCCTCCGCAATCACTGCCTCACTTACCGGTGGCGCATGCGCTTTGGGAGCCGCAGCCTAATTTAAATGTTGCAGCCGCAGCTTGGATTCATGCTGGTGCCGCTCACCACTCGGTATACAGCCAAGCAGTAACACTACCAATGCTTGCTGACTACGCAGAAATCCTTGGGATTGAGATGGTGGTTATTGATAACGACACTAACCTACGTCAATTCAAACAAGATCTTCGTAACAACGGGGTATACTACCGTCGTTAATGCCACCCAACAAACGTGCTCCCTGAGGGGGGCACTTTGGAGTCCACTTGTGAATGATACAGATGTCGTAATTCCCCCAACCTTTGAGATAAACCAATCACGCTGGGTATTGAAGCTGTCTACCGCACAACCTGCGAATTTTGAACTTCAATATGACGGAGAAACACACTATGTCGGCACGATGGAAGTGGTAAACAACGGAGAGCATATTTCTGTCAGTGAGGCAAATTGGCAATTTCGTCACAAACCCGACAAGTTAGAGCAATGGTGTCAAGTTCACCACACCGACACTTTGTCCATAAATATGAATTACTACTTCGCTGACGATGCCCTCGTGATTGAGTACTTAGCACGCAACACGGTACCAACTCGTTTAGACATTCGACACGCGATTCAACACTTACCGCAACAAAACGAGATAGAGTCACGCAATTCAACACCCAATTGGCAGCATAAGCGAGATGGGCTTCCGAGCGACTTTTTTCCTCAAACAGAAAAAACCGACTTTTTCAGAGAGGCTTTCTCGGCTAAGCAGTGGATAGTTTTAAAAGAACTGTGAGAAGCGGCAGAGCAAAGCTTATGATTCCACAATACAATAAGTTAAAAGCCTAAATTGATACTGCATGCAAAACAACGATCCATTAAAACCTGGGTACAACTTCGACGCTCATCTAGTTGCTGGCCTTACTCCAATCATTGAAGGCGACGAGCTGGATTTTGTTATTGATCGTCCTGGTGGCATGAAAGGGTTTATCATTAATATCACTTGCCAGGGAGAAGGGACGATTTTCCATGGTGATGATGCTTTTGATGTCAAAGCAGGCGACTTACTGCTTTTTCCACCCAGTGCGACTCACTACTATCATCGTAAAAAAGATAACTCGTCATGGTTTCACCGTTGGGTCTATTTTCGCCCACGTGCATTTTGGAATGACTGGCTGTGCTGGCACGATAACCGAAATGGTGTGTATGTCACCAAAGAACTGGATAACGGTACGGTATCCCAAATTGAGCGTTTGTTCACCGATATTGAGTATATTTCTAAATCCGATATGCCCTATCGCGATGATCTCGCCATCAACCTACTCGAGCAATTGCTCATTCGCTGTAAAAGTATTCAACCCGATGTCGTCAGTAAGCCGCTTGACCCACGTGTGATTGAAGCGATGAATTATATGACGCAAAATTTAAACCAGAACTTTACATTGGAAGACATTGCAGACTGTATTTGCTTATCGGCTTCGCGTTTAGGTCACCTCTTTCGTGACGAAGTCGGGATGACCATAACCCAGTGGCGCGATGACCAGCGCATCAGTCGAGCCAAACAACTACTGGTGACCACCAACTACTCGGTAAACCACATCGCTAGAATTGTTGGCTATACTGATCCGCTTTATTTTTCTCGTGTTTTCAAGCGAAAAGCTGGCGCAAGTCCAAAACTGTACCGCGAACAAATCAGTTAATCAGTGCATGAGCATAAACCTTACCTTGAACACCAAACACACCCTGACTACAATAAAGCACTTTTTACGAAACCCAGAGTCATAAAATGAACGATACGACTAAACCAGCTCTACCAGACCGCTTAGCGGGTAACCCTCGTAGCCCATTCTTTATCAAAGAATGTTTTGAGCACCAAATTGGCATCCGTTTCAATGGTAAAGAGCGTACTGACGTAGAAGAATACTGCATCAGCGAAGGTTGGGTAAAAATTGCCTCTCCAAAAGCAAAAGATCGCTTCGGTAACCCAATGCTGATTCAACTTAAAGGCGCGGTTGAAGCCTACTACGTGTAAGCTCGTCAACAAGCGACAACGACGAAATGCTAAAGCTCGAGCTTCGCTCGGGCTTTTTTATTCCCCCGCCATCTACGCCCTCAACTAATCCAACATCTTCCCTTCTTCGTAAAAAGACCAATAACGATAAATCACTATTCTTATTACTTTGTTGTCTAGACTGTTATAGATGTACCCAAACAGCTTAAAGACGCGGGATTCAGGAAGAGGAAATGGACACCCCACTCGTTACACTGAAAAGTGCTAGCAAAAACTTTGTCGATGGCAAAGAGACACATCGCGTGCTAACAGAGGTCAACTTCAACCTTGCGAATGGAGAAAGCGTTGCTTTAACAGGCGCAAGCGGCAGTGGTAAAAGTACGATGCTCAATGTGATTGCAGGCTTTGAACCACTTACCAACGGTGAATTATGGTTAGACGGAGAAAACACGGTTGTGTGGAAAGACCCTCAATGGAGCCGCTTTAGACACAATAAACTGGGCATTATCTTCCAACAATTCAATCTGTTAACGCCATTAAATGTGAAACAAAACATTGCCTTTCCGCTGCATTTGAACCAGAAGAAATGGGACGGCTGGTGTGATTACTTAGTAGAAAAGTTAGATATACAAGCTCTACTCAATAGACATATTTCTTCCCTCTCTGGTGGTCAGCAACAACGTGTCGCGATCGCTCGAGCCTTAGCCCAACAACCAAAACTCTTACTCGCGGATGAACCAACAGGCAACCTCGATCAAAAAGCCGGTTTAGAGGTAATGGCGTTGCTTCGTGACCTCACCATCCAGGGCGGCACCGCGGTATTATTGGTCACTCATAGCCAAGAATGCGCCGATTTTATGCAGTCTCAGTTGCGTTTGAACGACGGTCATCTTGAACAATGGTCATCCCCATCAGTTCCCGCTTGCCCGCAATCAAGAAAACGACAAGCATTGCCATGAAGCCAACTAGGATCTCTCACACCCAACTGACGCTATATTTGTTTGCATGCCATTACCGACAAGCGCCACTGCAAGCGGCAGCGATCCTGATTGGCATTATCCTCGCGGTCACGTTATTTGTCGCAGTACAAGCCATCAATCTTAATGCTAAAAACAGCTATGCTGAAGCGACCGAACCACTTGGAGCACAAGCACAACATTTCATTATTCCACCAGCCGGGCAGCGTTACTTTTCTGAATCACTCTACTTTTCGTTAAGGCAAAACGGATTAAGCGCTTCACTTCCAGTGATTGAAGGTAAAGTCAGGGATGCACAAGGTCGCCGATGGTCAGTACAGGGCAGTGACCTTATTGCAGCGATCGCTTCAAGATCTCGTGACTCCAGTGAAGCCAATAGCCAGCAAGATATTTCTTTGTTCGATAGCACACTGCCTCTGCCTCAGCTTTTGGCTGGCAAACCGCTGGTTATGATGAGTGAATCCCAGTACCAAAGCTTAGGTGAAGTAACATTCATGGTTCTGGATGACATCAAAACCAACGTGGTTGTACTGCCCGATGAATGGCAACTCGGCAGCCGGATGTTGATGGATATTGGTTTCGCCCAGCGGCTACTCAACAAGCAAGGCCAACTAAGTTATATCGCAGTCTTTAACACAGGCAGTGATGCGCAATCGAAATGGCAGAATCTCGTCGGAGAACAAGGGCAATGGGTTGCCAACAATCAAAGTGCAGATCTTGGTTCGCTTACGGCAAGTTTCCACCTCAACCTCACTGCAATGAGCTTATTAGCGTTTTTGGTTGGCCTGTTTATCGCTTACAACGGCGTAAGATACAGTTTACTCAAACGTCACCGCCTACTGGTGCAAATTCAACAGGCGGGCATAGAGCCCGTGGTCGTGCTCTCTGCGTTATTGGTCGAATTAACCATACTGGTGATATTTGGCGCATCCCTTGGCTTTATTCTCGGAATTCAGCTGAGCCACTGGTTACATCCGGCCGTTGCTCTGACTCTAGAGCAACTGTATGGCGCGACGCTGTTGCCCGGCACTTGGCAGTGGCTATGGTGGGGGCAAGCATTAGTGCTTACTTTAGTCGCGACCCTCATCGCGTGTTGGCAGCATTTTAAACAGCGAGTTCACCAACCGCTTTCCTCGCACAGCGGCTTTTATTACACACCGGAGACATCCAATGACGGCCAACTTCTTGCCTTTGGCGCTTTTCTCACAGCACTTGCGATGTCTGGCTTGTGGTTGAGTGAGCACCATCGCTTCACTATGGCCTGGCTGGGTTTGTTCGTTGTCGCCATTCCTTTGTATCTGCCAAAAACGCTCAGCGTGTTAGCCCACTGGAGTCAGCGACGTTGTAAACCCGGCCTACTCCAATATCTTTTTGCCGAATTGATTGAACTGATTGCTCCACTTTCACTGGCCATGATGGCGTTACTGCTCGCGGTGACTGCCAACATAGGCATGAATACCTTGGTCGGCAGTTTTGAATCCACGTTAAAACTGTGGCTAGAACAAAGGCTGCATGCGGATATTTATGTTAGTCCTTCACAAAGAGAAATCATTAACGTCGCTAGATCTCTAGAGCAATTCACCAACGTTGAAAAGGTCTATAAGCAGTACTATGTCGAAGATGACTTACAAGGTTTACCCATCTTGCTCGGCACCAAAGATAACGACACATTGGAACAAACCATGGTGTTTAAATCTCACGTTCCTAATTTCTGGCCGCGCTTTTACAAAGGGGAGTTGGTTGCGATCAGTGAACCCACCGCGGTGAAACTGAGTTTATCCGTGGGAGACCCATTGAAGCTCGACGCGCTGAAAGACAAAACTCTGTTCATTGGCGCCATATTCCACGATTACGGCTCACCTCAAGGGGAAGTATTAATCGCGCCCAAACTTTGGCAACAAAGCGGCTTTACCAATATCCCAACCAGCCTTGGCCTCAAAGTATTGGGAGACAAAAAAGTGATCTACGAACAACTGCAACGACAACTCAATCTGCATCCTAGCCAGCTGTACGATCAGGAGGAAATCAAGTCCACGGCGTTAGATATCTTCTCGCGAACGTTTGCGATCACTCGCGCACTCAACAGCGTGACCTTAATGGTGGCCGTAATAGGATTATTCAGCGCCTGCTTCATGTTGCTCGATGCACGTAAAGCGGCTATCGCAAGATTGTATGCGCTGGGCGTCAATCGTCGCAAGCTGATGGTCATGGTGGTCGGTCAAATCGTCACCTTAGTCTGCTTCACACTGGTTATCGCTTTACCCCTTGGTGCGTTAGTCGGATATATACTGACTGACGTTGTCACCTTGCGCGCTTTTGGCTGGAGTTTAACTTACCTCTGGAGCTGGAGTGACGCGATGAGTATCGCCTGCATCACCGTTATCGTTGCAGTATTAGCGACCCTGATTCCTCTCTGGCGGTTAGTAAGCAAACCTATGATGTCCAGTTTACAGAGCGAGGTACTGTGATGAAGCGCAATATGAAAAGCATCACGCTAATTCTCGGTTGGTTGTCTGTTATTGGCTGTGAAGAGCCGGAGCCAAAAAGTATGACGTTGCTATTAGGGAACAGTGCAAGCCAAACGGAAAGTGAGTTATTCACGCCAGTGGAGAGGGGCGTTACGATCACCTTCCCTACCGACCATCAAGCCCATCGAGATTTTCGTCATGAGTGGTGGTACTTAACTGCAAACCTAATCGATGAACACGGCCGCCCGCTCGGTTTGCAATGGACACAATTTCGTTTTGCAGCGGCGCCTCAAAAAAATAAGCCATCAATAAAACAAACCACATGGCACAGCCAACAAATTTATATGGCGCACAGTGCCGTCACAACTCTCGAGCAACACTATGCCGATGAGAAGTGGTCTCGGGATCACACTCAGTTAGCCGGTGTAGATGACTCACCATTTCGTGTTTATCTCGATGACTGGCAATGGTTATCGTCCAGCGATGACCTTTTCCCGGCAACCTTAGTAACCCAGTCCGAGCAGTTCGCTTACTCACTGACGCTAACCAGCGATGCTCCTTACCAAAAACAAGGCGAGCACGGTTACAGCATAAAGAGTGCCGATGGTCAGGTCGCATCGTATTACTACAGTCAGCCGTTTATTGATGTTAAAGGAGAAGTCACTATTGATGGAAAAACGCATCAGGTGACTGGTAAAGGGTGGATTGACAGAGAGTGGAGTTCACAATTCTTACTCGATTCACAGCAAGGTTGGGATTGGTTCGCCCTTAGACTGAATGAGCATACGAGCTTAGTTGTGTTCCAGCTGCGCGATTCAAAAACCGGACAATCCAGTTATTCCCATGCGCGATTGATGAATCAAAACGGAACAAGTACTGCGATTCAACATGACGACATCCATTTGCAAGTTATCAAGCAGACCAAAATTCAAGGGCACCATTACCCGACAAAGTGGCAGCTTTCCATTCCAAGCCAATACGTTAAACTGACGATTACCGCGCTCAATCCAAGAGCGAAAATGCCACTATCTGTGTCTTATTGGGAAGGGCCAGTGGCGATTGAAGGCTCCCATTCAGGAACTGGTTATATGGAACTGACGGGCTATTGAATACAGATTATGCTGTTAAACTGAAAGACTAGGGATGAGTTCACCAACGGAGTGGCATAAAAAATCCAGTGTGTAGGCAATCACACCGATAAAAATGATATCTACGATCGCAACCTTAGCAACAAGGAGCATCATTATGGAAACACAACACTTTGCCCCCACCAAGCTAGCGTATATACGTGTGACTGGGCCTTACGGTGAAGGCTATGAAGAACCAGCGCGCCATCTTTACACATGGGCGGGCATCAATGGACTAGCAGGCAATACCTGTATTTCCATTTATCACGATAACCCCGAAACCACCCCCAGCGAAAAATGCCGTACTGACATCTGTTTGATGGTCTCAGAAGACACCGAAGTCCCAAGAGATATTGAACTGCAAGACTTTTCGGGAGGCCAATACGCGGTTATGCGTCAACACATTACGGAAAAGAGCCAATACCCAAAAGCGTGGGATGAATTACTGAGTAAAGTGGTTCAATCTGGCATTGAAAGTGATGATCGTCCTTGCTTCGAGCTTTACCATAGCGTTGACCCACAAACTCACCATGCAGATGTCAGTTTTTGCACTGCCATCAAATAACAAAAAGCCTGCGAAGAAGCAGGCATTTTTATCGGATTGCGTATTACCAAGCCATTAGATCGCTTCACCATTAACCGTTACCGCTACGTCGATATTACCACGGACTGCATTTGAGTAAGGGCAAACCTGATGTGCGATACGAGTCAGCTCAAGAGCTTGATCTTGTGGTAACTCCAGCTCTACCGCTAAGCTAACAGTAAGAGCAAAACCGCCATTTCCGTTCTGGCCAATGCCCACTTCTGCTGTTACTGGCGCATGTTTTAGGTTTACTTTTGCTTCACGTGCCACATGTAAAACCGCATTAGAGAAACATGCAGAGTAACCAGCCGCAAACAATTGCTCAGGGTTGGTTGCCGCACCAGTCCCACCCATTTCTTTTGGGTACGCCAGTTCAAGCTCTAGCAAGCCATCGTCTGTTTTTACTTGACCATTACGACCAGCAAGCGCTGTCGCTTGAGTTTTGTATAGTGTTGACATAAGAGTACCCCTTTCAATTTAAGTTGTGTACAATTTAATTGCTAGCAATTCTATATCGAAACCAAGATGATTTGCAACTATATTGTGCGCAATTTATTTTCATACCCCATTTTCAAGTCATTAAATAGGCCACGCCATGAACCAGTGCAATACAGAAAACTCACTGAGCGACCAAGAGAAAATACTGTTGGAGAATCAAGTTTGCTTCCCACTCTACAGTGCGGCGAATGCTGTCATTCGCGCTTATCGTCCCCTACTTGATGAGCTGGATCTGACCTACTCTCAGTATCTGGTCATGATGGTTCTGTGGGAAAAAGACGGTGTCAGTGTGAAAGAGCTGGGATCACGTCTTTATTTGGATTCAGGCACACTCACGCCTCTGCTGAAACGACTAGAGGCGAAAGGGTTCGTTACGAGGGGCAGAAGCGAAAACGATGAGCGTGTGCGAGTTTTGAATCTCACCATGCAAGGAGAGCAGTTAAAAATACGCGCTCAATCGGTTCCTGACGCTATAGCGTGCAAAGTAACATTAGAATTGGATGAACTGGTTACTTTAAAGAATTTGTGCAATAAGCTATTAGATACACTGTCATAACTCACACTCACCCAACACAGCAACAACAAGAAGCCCGCACGCATTGATTTACATTGTCCAGAAGCGTTGAGGTTAATTCGGTACATAGGAATCAGCTATCAATGAGATAGCTAAAAGCAATTTTATTTAACCTCACTCCGATGCGAATATACTTTCCGAAAGCAAGATTTGCTCAACCAAATTAACCGAAAGGAAAGTAAAGTTATGATCAATACTAAAATCAAACCATTTACAGCTACAGCATTTAAACAAGGCGAATTCGTACAAGTAACTGAGCAAGATGTTCTCGGTAAATGGGCGGTATTCTTCTTTTACCCAGCAGACTTTACCTTCGTATGTCCAACTGAACTAGGTGACTTAGCTGACCACTACGAAGAGCTTCAAAAACGTGGGGTTGAAGTGTACTCAGTTTCAACTGACACTCACTTCACTCATAAAGCTTGGCACGACAGCTCTGACACAATCGGTAAGATCAACTACTACATGCTTGGCGACCAGACTGGCAATATCACCAATAACTTCGGCGTAATGCGTGAAGGTCAAGGCCTTGCAGACCGTGCAACGTTCCTAATCGACCCAGACGGCACAATCCAAGCGATGGAAATCACAGCAGAAGGTATCGGCCGTGATGCAGAAGATCTACTACGCAAAGTAAAAGCAGCTCAATATGTTGCCGCTCACCCAGGCGAAGTTTGCCCAGCAAAATGGAAAGAAGGCGAAGAAACACTGGCACCTTCTCTAGACCTAGTAGGCAAAATCTAATCTCTGATTAGCCTCTATCGGTTTCAATTCAAGAACCAGACTTAATTAATGAGAGCAGATCGGGTCAGAGACCTTGACGACCTTCTGCCCGATTTGCTCTCCCTCACTGTTTTTTATCCAGAGTAACCATTCTTCTGTCTATTTATTAAAGGTAGTAACGACTATGTTAGACCAAGCGATCCAACAACAACTCAAACAATATCTGGCTAATGTAAAAGAAGACGTCCGTCTAGTGGTTAGCTAGATGAAAGCAAAGCGGCAAACGAACTTTTATCTCTCGCGAATCAAATTGCAGAGATGAGTGAACATATAACTGTTGTTCGTGACGACGCGGCAAGTGACCGCAAACCAGTAATGGCAGTAACAAATCCAGCGAAAGGCACTTCGCTTCGCTTTGCTGGTCTGCCAATGGGTCACGAGTTTACTTCGTTGGTTCTTGCACTGCTCCACTCAGGCGGTCATCCAATCAAGCTTGAGCCAGAAGTTATCGAGCAAATCGCCGCACTAGACAAAAATTTGGATGTGGAAATTTTTATCTCTCTGTCGTGCCAAAACTGTCCTGACGTTGTTCAAGCCTTCAACATGATGGCGGCGATCAACCCGAAAATCAAAGCGACTATGATCGACGGTGCGTTATTCCAAGAAGAAGTGAAACAGCGCGATATCATGGCGGTACCAAGTGTGTTTGTTAACGGTGAACTATTCGGCCAAGGCCGTATGTCACTGACTGAAATCCTTAACAAAGTCGACGACAGCGCCAGCGAGAAAGCGGCGAAAGCACTGGGCGAAAAAGACCCATACGATGTACTTGTTGTTGGTGGTGGTCCGGGTGGTAGCGCGGCAGCTCTATACGCAGCGCGTAAAGGCATCCGCACAGGGGTGGTGGCCAAACGTTTTGGTGGTCAGGTGATGGATACTATGGCGATTGAAAACTTCATCTCGGTCAAGCGCACTGAAGGTCCTAAGCTAGCCGCTGATCTTGGCGAACACTTGAAAGAGTACGATGTGGATGTGGTCACTGAGCAACAAGCGAAAAAGCTCATGGGTGCAGCACACACGGATGATGGTCTTATCCATATCGAGCTGGAAAGTGGCGCAACGCTTAAAAGTCAAAGCGTCATCCTTAGTCCTGGCGCACGCTGGCGTGAAATGAACGTACCGGGTGAACAAGAGTACCGCAACAAAGGGGTTGCCTACTGCCCACACTGTGATGGTCCGTTGTTTAAAGGTAAGAAAACAGCGGTGATCGGTGGCGGTAACTCAGGTATCGAAGCGGCAATCGACTTGGCTGGAATTGTAGAGCACGTCACCGTACTTGAATTTGCGGATGTACTACGTGCCGACCAAGTGCTGATCAACAAAGCGAATTCACTGCCAAACATCGACATCATTACCATGGCACAGACAACCGAAGTGGTGGGCGACGGTAAACGCGTAACAGGTCTTAAATACAAAGACCGCCACACCGATGAAATAAAAGAGCTGGAGCTATCAGGTATCTTCGTCCAAATCGGTTTGGTTCCGAATACTGAATGGCTGAAAGATTCAGACGTGAAGTTGTCTCCACGCGGTGAGATTGAAGTTGGTAACCATGGTGAAACCAGCTTGGAAGGTGTGTTTGCGGCAGGTGACGCAACGACAGTACCTTACAAACAGATCATCATTGCGATGGGTGAAGGTGCAAAAGCAAGTTTAGGCGCATTTGATTACTTGATACGTAAACAAGGATAACCACTCGTTTCCGCTAACATCGCCGACAGGGTGCGTAACAGTAAAAGCCAGTAGCACGAAGCTATTGGCTTTAAACTATCTCGAAACAACTATCGCGTAATAGCTATCGCTAAACAAACATCACGTAATAACGACCGCGACAAGCTAAACAAATAAAAGTAAGTGAATACTTACACCGATTATAAAGACCTTGGTAGAAAGACTTCACCCAACATACACCGCACCGAACCACCACCAATCGACTCGATGGTAGAAACATCAAACGGCAGCAACTTACCATGAGTAGCAAGCTGCTTTTTTTGCGCTGCTGAAAAGGCGTTATGCGCTGACTGAGACATCGCAATCACCTTGTCACCGTCAGCGGTCTCTAGCTGAAGAATATTGCCACAGAACTGATTCATCTGAGCGAGTGAAATCGAAATCACCTGCTTATCTTTTGCCAATGATTTAATCACAAAGCGACGCTCAAATTCTGGAATCACTTCATCACAAATCACGCAGAACTGCTCACCCACAGACATCATGACATTGGTGTGATAAACCGGAGCCCCTGATGGTAAATGCGTTTGAAATGAAATCACGCGCTCATAACCAATGCGGTCCGCATAATCTTCAAGTACCAGTCGGTCACAGCGCTGAGAAAGCGCAGCATAAACCGTCTTATTAAGGTGGTCGAAAACCATCACTCCGGTACTTTCTAAATACGCTTGTTCTTCGACGTACTGTGTGAGACTACTTTGTTGAAGCACTGACCTTCCCGCTTGCGTGAGCGTATCGACAAGTGCAGTTGGCCGCACTTCGAGCTGACGATTTTCACAAGCCATCGGAAAGGTGTACAAGGTACCGTCATGGGTAGTGCTAAACCAGTTATTGGGGAATACAGCATCGGGCGTCGCTGTATTAGACATTGGGTAGTCAAACTCCACAACCTGAATTCCGTGCCGACGTAACCCAGCAACCATGGTATTGAACTCCTCCATGGTTTGACTTAACACTTCTTCTTGGCTGAGCGCAACCTTGGTTTGAAACTCATTGTCTTGAGCCGTCTCTTCATTAAACCGAAATTCTTTTGGTGGCACCATCACTACGCAATTTGCGGTATGGCGCAAAGTACTTTTTGTGCTCTGTTGTTGCCCACCTGAAAGTGGCGGCACAGATTCGTGTAATCGCATCCAAAACATTCCTTCTCACTAGAATGAGGAGATTGTAAATTTATTGTTACGTCCAGTTTTGCTGTTTTCACTATCAATTTAATTATCAAAAAGTAATTTCCACTGGATCTAAGTCCTATCTCCCGACTTTTTATGGTCAGCTTGTCAGTTGAGGGCGTTCCATGGTTACGACACAATCCGCGTCATACCGTGAATTAAGCGCCCAACCATACACAACTAGCCGCATTTAAAAACATATACATTACCCATAAAGCATAACCCATAATTATCATGTTGGTTTGAACTGGACTGTCATGCCTTCTTCACTACTTCGTGTAATACGATTAAAAACGTTCATTTATCCTGATGTCCTTTCTCATTCATGGGACACAAATGATGATAACGCTCACACTTTTTCTGCTAAAATAACAACTCCTTACGTATATTGAGTAATGGGCACGATACGGAGTTTCGGCTGGTTTCTTTGTGAATCTACTTTTTGAGAAGCCGCTATACTTGATAGACGGCTTAAGTATTATAAAAAGGTAAATTGGCTTATGTGTAAATGTGGTTCAATGCAGATAGTGCAAATCAAACCGAGTTGGGCTGACAAATTATTTGGCTATTCAGAACGATGGAAATGTCAGCTTTGCTGTAAGATCTACCGCATATAAAAACAAAAAAATTATAACCAAATGACTTCAAGATGCAGGATTCAGAGCACTGTCACTGGCATGAGTTCAAGGAAAATAGCGCAGCGGAATAGTGAGCTCTTTCCAAGCTATTTGACGCTGAAATCGTGTCAGTGACATGCTCCCGAAGGGCGAGTTGCCTTGGCTCACAGCCTTTGTTAACGATTTTTGATTTAGAACCACTAGATCTTCAAATCGTTGCCGCGTCTGAGAGCCAAGTCATTCTCGCTGAACCTAGCACCTTGAGGTTATTTGGTTATACTTAGTTTCTCTAAGAAAAAGCAGTGACCCGGCGAAAGGCTTTTACACCTTGAGGCCGGGTTTGTTTTATCCCATCTTCACCCTATCCACTTTTCAGACCAATTGCAGCACGACCTTGCTTAGGTGTATACCAAATGACTTCAAGATGCAGGGTTCAAATCGTTGCCGCGTCTGTGAACCAAGTCATTCTCGCTGAACCTAGCATCTTGAGGTTATTTGGGTATAAAATCTGCTCCAATTCATTCATCCCTAACACATTACTGGTCACTATGAACAAAAGTTTGCTAACGAATATCCTCGCAATCATATTGATGGGAACCGGCTATCAATCGCATAACGATTACCTTTGGTATGCAGGTCTTTTTGCGTTTTCTGGTGCAATTACCAACTGGCTTGCTATACATATGCTGTTTGAGAAAGTGCCTGGATTGTACGGTTCTGGTGTTATCCCAGCGCGCTTTGAAGAGTTCAAACGTGCGATCAAAAACTTGATGATGGAACAATTTTTCACCGATACGAACATCGATCGCTTTTTAAATAAAGAAATGACGGGTGGAATCAACATCAATTTAAAACCAGTCATTGATAAAGTTGACTTCAACCCGGCGTTTGACTCGCTGGTAGAGGTGATTGAAGGTTCTCAATTTGGTGGTATGTTGGCCATGTTCGGAGGCGCAGAAGCACTTCAACCGATGAAACAGCCTTTCGTTGAAAAAATGCAGGAATCGCTAGTCGAATTAAGCCAAAGCGATACCGTTAAAGAAGCGCTAAAAGAACAGCTAGAGTCACCCGCGATGATGGATGAAATAAAACAGAATATTGAGGGCATCATCGACCAACGCTTAAACGAGCTTACCCCCGCTCTAGTTAAGGAAATGGTGCAGAAAATGATTAAGGAACACCTCGGCTGGCTCGTGGTTTGGGGTGGTGTTTTTGGTGGATTAATTGGTGTGATAACCAGTGTGATCAGTGCTTAAACACTCTCTTTCTTACCCCAAAAGGAGCCTGACGATTCGGCTCCTTTTTCGTATACTCAAGTAACCTCAAAATACTTTTTCAGCAACTAATGCCACCGTGATACAAACAGCATCAACCAAGTAATTCAGGGTTCACTCCAAATCCCTTTTTATGCTCCTCGATCACCACTTCACTTCTTGTCTGGATCACGCCGGGTAACGTCCCCATCTTACTTGACATAAACTCCTGGTAAGCCTTCATACTTTTTACTCGCACTTTGATCATGGTGTCGAAATCACCAGACAACGAATAGCATTCTTCGACTTCCGGTATCAACTCAACGGCTTTTGCGAACTTCTCGAAAATAGAAAAACTGGTTTGATCAAGGCGGATATGAATGAACACTTGTACATCCAAGCCTAACTTCTCCGCATTTAGCTCGGCATGATAGCCATTAATATAACCTTCTTTCTCAAGGCGCTTAACCCGGTCGGAGCAAGGAGAAGTGGTTAAGTTAATCAGCTTTGCTAGCTCAACAACAGGTATTCGCCCTCGCGAATGCAGCACTCGCAAAATATGTAAGTCAATTCTATCCAATTGATAACTCATCAACTACATTCCCGTAACAACTCGAAGAGCTCCACATTAATCGTTACGAGGAGATTTGCAAATGGATTAATAAAGAAGGTGTGAAATTAGATTTGTTTTATGATGTCTGAGCATGAAAAGCAGACCAACATAGCCTAACTCGCACGCTTTATGTCCGAGGGTTTGCTCATACGGGGAGAGTTTTTAAACGAAGTAAATCAGAAAAACAGAGACAGTTTCCAAGGTAAAGACTTCTGCGGGTCGCCTAACAGAAAACGTATCGCCACCTAAAGGAAAAAACACCCAATAAAATCACCAGACGCACTAAGGATTAGCAAAGTACGTTTACCATGCGATGCAAAGCACTATCTGAACGGCAAATAGTTTTAACAATAGAGCATCTTAAGAGTAGATAAAGAGAATAGGTCACCAACCGCTTTGTCGCGGCATCGCTGTATACCTAATTGGATCTTGAGTACCTTTTATTTAATTCAAAACGCTGACTTGCCACGATCTACTCATCATCACTTTCAAACAGAACAGTAATACGGGCAAAAACGAGATATAAACAACGCTCAAATTAAACCACGGCAGATCTTCGTCTCGTTGGATGGGAGACAACTTCACCTATCGCTCGATGGTTACAACAGCGACAATAGTAATGTGGCTCCATTTCATAATAATGCTCACCTGATACGAACTTCGCCATCAACTGTGTAAAACTTACTACCTTGCCCGTCAGTGTTTCACCTACTTGAGGCTCACAACGCTTCATAACCACTTTGTGCTGAGTTGACTTTCTGCACGCCGAGCAATACATCTCTGGCATCTTAATTCTCCTAAAGTTTTTCGTTACTACTGATAATTGACATATTTTGTTCAAAATAATTCCACAAAGAAAAAGTATCTTTACTATTTTGTGTCGCATATTCAAAAAATAGCCCCAATTCCCCAAAAAACTGAGACATTGGTCAGATGTCAATTTTTGTTCGATTTATCTACAAACTCGTATAGGTGAGCTCAAGGCTACGATACAACGCGCATAACTTACTGTTAAAAAAGGTGATTGGTGACAATTTAATGTTAATTAATTGACTCTAAAAATCGCAAATTCGTATTAACTTCTTATAAAAATTTACATTGTTAAGACCACATTTGACTTGAACTCACCACGAACAGTGGACATCAGTACCGCATCAGATTGGATTAACAGGAAAAACAACGCCCGCTTATTAGCGGGCGTTGTGGTTAGTACATTCAGATAAAGTCAGTCTAGTCTAAATCAATCAATTTTTGCTTGTATGACTTATGTTGCTCTAGCACGTCATGTGCGGCACCACCCGTTAACTTACTTACCAATACGATAGCAAGCGTTGAGAAGAGGATACCCGGAACAATTTCATACACGTCGAACCAACCACCCGACAACTGTTTCCACACAACGATAGTAATACCGCCAACTAGGATGCCCGCTAACGCTCCGTTGCGGTTCATACCACTCCAGTAAAGACTTAACACAACTGCCGGACCAAATGCCGCACCGAAGCCCGCCCAAGCGTAAGAAACAAGACCTAATACAGAGCTGTCTGGCGTCATTGCTAAAAATAGCGCGATAATTGAAATGACCACCACACCTATACGACCAATCATCACAATCTCTTCAGAAGATGCACCAGGTTTAATCACTTGCTTGTAGAAATCCTCTGCAAGTGCTGAAGATGAAACAAGAAGCTGAGAATCCGCAGTACTCATTACCGCAGCCAAAATCGCAGCTAATAGAATACCAGCAATCACCGGATGGAAAACGGTATTCACAAGTAGCATAAAGATCTTCTCACCATCTTCTAACTGCGTACCAGGATGGCCTGTGACCCAAACAAGGCCAACAAGACCAACCAACATAGCCCCCGCCATAGAGAGCGCAGTCCAACCAACAGCGATACGGCGAGCGCTTGTTAGTGACGCGTTTGAACGCGCAGCTTTAAAGCGAGCGAGAATATGGGGTTGACCAAAGTAACCTAGGCCCCACGCAGCAAGAGAGATGATCGCGATAGCCGAAAGTGGCTCCCCTTTCACATCATTCCAAAATGTAGCCAGCTCTGGATTGATATTGTGCAAATCAGAAGATAATTGACCAAGGCCACCATCCATCACAGCCACAGGCACAATCATCAGGCAGCAGCCATCAGAAGACCTTGGACTAAATCAGTCCAAGATACCGCTAAAAAGCCACCAAATAAGGTGTAGGACACCACACACACAGTACCAATGATAACGGCATAGGTGTAATCAAGACCAAAGACTGTTTCGAACAGTTTGCCCCCTGCAACTAGACCAGAACTGGTGTAGAAAAGGAAAAATAGAAGAATGAAGAACGCAGAGATAGTCTGAATCAGTTTGGAGTTGTCATTAAATCGACGCGACAGGAACTCCGGCAGCGTAAGCGAATCAGTCTGAATACTGTATGTACGAAGACGTTTCGCACTGATCAACCAGTTTGCCCAAGTACCTGCAAGCAGACCACCTGCGAGCCAGAATGCTTCAAATCCTGCAGCATAGGCGTAACCAGGTAGGCCGAGCAATAACCAACCACTCATGTCTGAAGCACCGGCGGATAACGCAGCAGGCCACGGACCCAGGCTACGGCCACCTAGAAAGTAATCTGATGAATTGGAAGTCCTCTTATACGCGTAAACGCCAATCGCAATCATAAGTATTAAATACGCCACAAAAGTGGACGTGATAGCAAAGCTATTTTCTATCATTAGATAGTCCTCGTTATAATTATTTCCGTCCTTGTCTTCTTTGATATTTTGCCCTCTCAGCAATACATCAAAGTAAGAGATACCAACCGGGCAAAGTACTCAACGTAGTTGCACTCGGTTGGTATCGCAAGTCAGGTTAGTGAGTTTCGTTCCCTAACTCGAGTAGAGTCGCGTTGCCACCCACTGCGGTAATATTTATCGTTCGAGTGCGCTCAGTAATGAAACGCAACGAAAGGTGAGGATCATGAATCAACTTAGGTGAATCAAGATCCGTTTCAGAAACCAAACCGACGATCGCCCCGTCGCGCTTAGCTAATTGAAGATTGAGCGTATGCTCAACCTGAGAATTGCCCACATAACCAACACTACGTACGTCACATTCAAGCAGCGAAGCTGATGCATCGTACGCAACCACTTGGATCAAGTCAGATGGGACATTTGCCGACACCACAGCTTGCTTAACCAATTCGGTTAGCTCTGTGTTGTCGCTACAAACAATCACACTGTTACCCGCAATAAGAGCACAAGTGATCATTGAAACGGCACTGTATAGCGCGTTTTCAGTATTGACGACATTGTTTTCATTGACGACAGTATTTTCGCATATCACAACCGCCACGCCGCGTCCCGCAGAGTACAACTCGTTGGTTTCACCCGTAGGACCGACCAACTGATGCGTTTCAGCAAGCAGAGCAGAAGCTTGCTGTAAGTGGTAAGACACCAGTTTGGCTACCAAGGGTTGCTGAGCTTCAAAAGCGGATTTAAAGGCAAGTACGTGCTCACACTTAAAATCAAAATCTGTCAAATTCCACTGCTGCCACGCAGAGAATGCATCTTTAAAATAGGTGATCTGATGAACCATAATGCGACTCCTTATGCGTTCTCTGGTTGCGCAAGACAATGTTGAGTAAAGCGATACAAGTAATGAGGTCCACCAGCTTTCGGACCAGTACCAGACAACCCTTGCCCCCCAAATGGTTGGACACCAACCACTGCACCAACTTGATCTCGGTTGATGTAGCAGTTACCGACACGCGCATGCTTTTCAATCCAACGGTACGTCGTTTCATTACGGCTATGAATACCCATTGTCAGACCAAACCCTGTTTGATTGATCTTCTCAACGACGTTCGGCAATTCTGACGCTTTAAAGCGCACAATGTGCAGGATAGGACCGAATTGTTCTTCTTTCAGCACATCAATACCTGAAATTTCGAACGCACTTGGCGACACAAAATCACCATACTGGCACACGTCATCCAACGCCAACTCCGCAACTTTTTTCTGCGTTTTACTCATATGATCGATATGAGCAAGAAGTTTTTGCTTCGCATTTTGGTCGATAACTGGACCCACATCGGTTTTATGTAAATATGGCAAACCAACATGCAGCTCATTCATCGCCCCTTGGATTAATGTGATGATGCGATCGGCAACGTCTTGCTGCACAAACAACACACGTAGAGCTGAACAACGCTGACCGGCAGATGCAAAAGCAGAGCGAATCACGTCACGAACGACCTGTTCTGGTAGTGCGGTACTATCGACAATCATCGCATTTTGACCGCCGGTTTCGGCGATAAACGGAACGGGTTTTGCGCTACGCTCAGCTAACGTCACATTAATACGTTGCGCAGTTGCTGTGGAACCAGTAAAGGCGACACCTGCAATCGCATCGTGAGATGTCAATGCATGGCCTATTTCACTGCCACGACCAGGCAGCAATTGAATCACGTCCGCAGGGAAGCCAGCGTCCAACATCAAATCAATCGCACGAGCCGCAATTAAACTTGTTTGCTCTGCAGGTTTCGCGACGACCGTATTACCGGCAACCAACGCAGCGGTAACTTGACCTAAGAAAATCGCTAACGGGAAATTCCATGGACTGATACAAACAAACACCCCTAGCCTTCACGGCTGGAAATACGTTTCACCCCCTCAAAACCTTCTAGCTCAAATGGTTGCAGGTTTTGGGACTGTTTGGCGTAATAACGACAGAAATCAACCGCTTCACGAACTTCATCGATACTATCGTGAATGGTTTTTCCCGCTTCCAGATGACAAATAGCCACCAGCTCTGCCAAGTTTTCTTCCAACAAGTCAGCCAATGTATCTAAGCATTGTGCTCTTTGCTCGATCGGCGTTCCTTTCCAATTAGGGAAACCCGCTTGCGCCGCATTGATTGCTGCGGAAACATGATCAAGGTTTGCGAAAGCGACTTTGCCGACTTCAATACGGCGATCATAAGGTGCCGTAATGGTCTCGCAAGCGTTATCCTTGATCATGCTTTCGGCAAACGTCTCACCGTTGATCACTGGACCCGCGGTCCATTGACTTGTCAGGAATCGTTCCACTTGCGCCTCGAATGGCTTGGCCTCACTATCGATATCAATGTTTACACCGTAAGCGTTCTTGCGTTCCGGGAAAATATCCGTCGGTAGTGGGATCTTGTCGTTATTTAACGTTGCAAAACTGTTTAATACATCGACAGGGTGATGAGTGAGCTCATTGATAGGACATCGAGCATCAACCAGGCGGTGGACAAAAGAGCTGTTCGCTCCGTTTTCTAACAAGCGACGAACCAAGTAAGGCAGCAAATCAGCGTGACTGCCGACTGGCGCGTAAATTCGTACCGGCTGGCCGTACTTCTTCATTACATGGTTGTACAGAGAATCGCCCATGCCATGCAAACGCTGAAACTCATAGTCATTATGTTGAGCCATCACGGCTATCGCGGTAACAGTGTGCGCATTATGGCTGGCAAATTGTGGGAAAATGTTGCCACGTACGCCTTCACTTAATAAGAAACGAGCACACGCAAGATAAGCGACATCAGTCGCTTCTTTACGCGTATAGACTGGGTAGTTTTCGTAGCCAGCTTGCTGGGACCACTTAATTTCGCTATCCCAATATGCGCCCTTCACTAAACGAAGTGGGATTAAGTCACCTTGCTCTTTAGCCAAAGCGTTTATCCACACCAATACAGGTAGCGCACGTTTTGAGTAGGCTTGGATAACAAGGCCGAATTTACCCCACCCTTGCACCAGCTCACTGCGGTATACTTTCTCAAACAGCTTTAAAGAAAGCTCGAGACGATCCGCTTCTTCTGCATCAATCGTGATAGCAACGTCCACTTCGATCGCACGCTTGAGTAATTGCATTACCGTGTCATACAACTCTGTCATCACTCGCTCTTCATTGGCGACCTCATAACGTGGATGTAGCGCAGACAGCTTAATGGAAATCGAAGGGGCTGGACTGGTATCGTTGCCGTAGGTATCTCTCCCAACGGCTTCAATCGCCATGAGGTAATCTTTGAAGTATTTATTGGCATCCGCAGTCGTTAATGCCGCTTCTCCGAGCATATCAAACGAGTAGGTGAATCCTTTATCTCGCATTGGTCGGCCATTTTTCTGCGCTTCCTCAATCGTACGACCACGCACAAATTGATGGCCCATAATCTTCATCGCTTGGTACATCGCCTTGCGAATCACAGGCTCTGAAAATTTGTTCACCAAGCGGTTTACAGCTTGACCTGGGCTTTGGCTACCTTGTTCGCCAAGACCAACCACTTTACCTGTGAGCATTAAACCCCAAGTCGATGCATTCACAAAAACAGAGTCGGAGTGCTTCAGGTGGGATTTCCAGTCCGCAACACTTAACTTATCTTTGATCAACGCGTCTGCCGTCAGTGAATCAGGGATACGCATGAGCGCTTCTGCTAGACACATCAGCAAAATGCCCTCTTGTGTGTCTAGACTGTATTCCAGCAGTAAAGCATCAATCATCTGGATTGATTTTTTATCCGCACGAATGGCTTCTATAAGCTGGGTTGTTTGGATAGTGATCGCCGACTTTTCGTCCTCTGTCGGCGTCGCTAGCGGCAGTAGTTGCTCTAGCCATTGAGACTCGTCCACCATATACAATGGCGAGATCAGTGACCACAACTTATCAAGCGGTTGCTCGATAAATTCCGGTGTCAACACGTTTGTAGCTGTAAACATGTGTGTTCCTCAATCTCACTCCTCGAAAACCGCTTCGAGGATCATCAATGGCTGGAGTGTATTTTGAGGCCGACAATAATACTTGTCAAAAACTACGGAGTTTTTGCTAAAAACTCGCTTTTATAACAAAACATCCACACAATCACATGCAAATACGTAATATTTTGTTTTGTAAATTTTAATTTTTATGGGTAATAAAAAACAAAACATTAATAATATCAATAAGGTTATTCTCTGAATTATCGATAGAATTGTATTTTTCAGAACAAATGGGGGGTTTAACCAACTTGTTGACCCAGACCCAAACAAACTACGGCCAAGATCACAAAATAGACCTTATAAATTAAATGGTTTTATCAAATGGAGACAACACCTTTGACCTTTCGAGATGATTTACCCCTGAAAAGTCAAAAAGCACAGAGAAGAATTTAGCCGACTTGTTTCTTGTATTGAGAAGGAGACAGGCCCTGAAGACGAGTAAATGTGTGTGTGAAAGTACTTTGATTCGAGAAGCCAGTAAACTCCGCGATTTGACCTAAAGTAAGATTGCCTTGCTTTATTAAGTCACGAGCCATATCGATGCGCTTACCCAAGACATACTGGTGAGGCGTGATCCCCATTTGTTCTTTAAACAAACAATGAAACTGACTTTCGCCTAAAAACACTCGTCCTGCTAGCTGAGCGACACTGATCTTGTGACTTAAATGCTGTTCGATATAGCGATCTATCACTTCCAGGTCAAAACGCGATTCCTTTCGACCCGTTTCAAAAGCCGAAATATGCCGTTGCATTAACGCAATCACGGTATCGTTACAAGCACGGCTCAGCAGTAGATCATCAGGATGATTGTTCATCTCATGAACCAGCATTTGGATCAGCTTCTGAATTTGAGCATCTAACTGAAAATAAAGGTGAGACCTTTCTATATTATTGAGTTTCTGCAACATTTCGGGATCATCATTGCTCGGTTTGGGCATATTCAATACCAAAATATCCGATTGATGAATTACGCCGCCGAAAGCATGATCAGAGCAGGCACTCACTACACATCCTTGCCCAGGACCGACTAAATTGCCCTGGCCACGCACTTCAAACTCCGCCTGCCCTTTCAAACCGATCACGATCTGGGTATAAGAATGATCGTGACACTCCATATAAGAAGGAAGTGTAATAAGTTCTGCTGGACGAGGCAGCGTGCTTCCTTTATGCAACGGGGCTTTCACGTTATCTGACATCACTCATCTCATACCTTCATATCATGCACTAGGCGTATATCAGTGCATAATATACTTTATGCCAAAAATTTGGAATTACTCCCCTCTCAACAAGCACGATCAAACCCACATGATCAAGGAAAACATCATGATCATTGTTCCGGAACGATGATCATGCCTGGTTAAGTTACGGCCAACGAACAATCAATTTCCCTATATAAAACAATATAATAATAAACGAGCAGCGCATCTTTGTAACATATCGCCAAAGATCCTCATCAAATTATCCTTAAATGTTCAATTCAGCCACTTTAATAAGACGATTTGGCCTATGTACAGCACAGACACGCCCCACCCTAACGGCGTTATGCCAGTAATAGACGTTAAAATAGCGAAAGCATGATCAAGGATAAAGGAAGAACCTACTTATAGGTGAGAAGACTATGTTTGCTGTGCTCAAATAAAAATACCGCTACGAATGAGCGGTATTGATTGTTCAGTGAACGCCTTATGGAGCGAGACGATCAATATCCCACTCACCATTATGCTGCGAGAATAAGAAGCGATCGTGTAGACGGTGCTCGCCACCTTGCCAGAATTCAATACTCTGGGGTTTTATCCGGAACCCACCCCAGAACGATGGCATTGGAATTTCACCTTTGGCGAATTTCTGCTTCAACTCTAGGAATTTGCCTTCTAACACCCCACGAGCCGAAATACGGCTACTTTGCTTACTGGCAATAGCAGCAAGCTGGCTTTCCTTCGGACGAGAGGTAAAGTACTTCATATTCTCCATCGCCGTCAGCTTCTCTGCGGTACCCGTAATGTGGACTTGGCGTTCTAGCGGATGCCAAGGAAAGTGAAGGCTGATGTTTCGATTATGTTCCAGTTGTAATGCCTTACGACTGCCTAAATTGGTATAAAATACGAATCCATTTTTATCGACGTTTTTCAGTAGAACGATACGTTGATAAGGCATACCATGTTCATCAACGGTCGCAACCGTCATTGCCGTCGGATCAGTTAATCCCGCCGCTACCGCTTGCTCCAACCAGAAATTGAATTGCTCAATCGGATCCGCTTTTAAATCTTTACGACGCAGCCCACCTTTAGTGTACTCTCTACGAATATCAGCAAGTTCCATCTTTACTCCTTCACAATTTTTTGTCGATTGTGCGCTTGATAATGGCTAAATACAAGGACATCTCTCGTTGTCGTTACGGCTCACAGCAGCAGTCAATACATTTTGATAACATAGCGCAAAAAACCAGTGAGTCGTCTGTGAATTTACTCAACCCTAAAGCCGTACGCTACTTTTTAATGCTCTTGTTTACCATTGGTTTGACAGGGCTTGTATTTACTCATCAGTACGCGACAACTTACCAACACGATAAGTGGCAACAAAAGCTCACACGTCAAGCCGCACAAGTCACGCAGGAAGTCGATTACGAACTCGCAAAATTTGAGCAAATCCCAAATCTTCTCAGTCATGACCCGCGCCTGATCCAAGCCATTAAACAAGGCACCGAGTCTAAAGAGCTCAATCTATTACTTGCCAACTGGTTGACGCAAAGCCTGGCAGACACCATCTATGTACACGATCGTTCTGGACTGGTCATCGCTTCAAGTAACTATCTGCAGCCTGATTCATTCGTTGGCTCGAATTTCAGTTTTCGCCCGTACTTTCAAATTGCCCGCCGCGGACAGGCCGCACAATATGTTGCGTTAGGTATTCGTTCGAACGAACGCGGTTACTTCTTTTCCTCTCCCTTGTGGAAAAAAGGCGAAATAATCGGTGTCATTACAATAAAAGTGAATCTAGAACAACTGGAACAACGACTTGCGCAAAATGGAGCGGATGTATTGCTCACCGATAAACATAACGTCGTATTCATGAGCAGCCTACCACAGTGGCGTTACCGAGCGTTGTTTCCACTCTCCACGGCCGCCGTCGATGAACTGACCAAAACCCGACAGTATGGCGATACTTTACCAGCCTATTATGGAGAGCTTACAGGGTACCGAAACGCATCAACGTTTACTGATAATCAATTGATTCTTTCACCACACTATCTCGCCTATGCATCGCCGTTGTTAGACAAAGGTTTTCGGGTTATTGCGTTTATTAATCACAACACAGTACTTACGTCCGTTATCCAAGCCGACGTGATTTACTTAATTTTATATGCGCTGCTCGCCTTAATCGCCCTTGCTTGGTTCCAAATGCTAGCCAATAAAGCCCGCCTAGCGAACCTTAATGTCGAACTTGAGGAGAAAGTCGTCCAACGAACACACATTTTGAGTGAAGCCAACCAAAAACTGCAGCAAACGATCCTTCAATATGAGCAGAGCCAAGAAGAGCTGAAGCAAACCCAACAAGAATTGACCCAAGCAGCCAAACTCGCGCTGCTAGGTGAACTCTCTGCCAGTATTAACCACGAAATCAATCAACCTCTATCGGCATTAAAAACCTTCACGGAAAACTCGCAGCGTTTGTTAACCATGGAACGCTATTCTATGGTGGCAGATAATTTAGATAAGATGCTGATGCTCAATGATACGATTGCAGAAGTGATCGCACGATTAAAAGTCTTTACCCGCAAAACCGATCATGGATTTCATCATGAAGTATCGATATTGCACGATGCCGTTCATAACGCCACCAGCATATTAAGCAACAAATTAATCAAACAAGGGGTGACATTGAAAGTGCCCGATATAGATAATAATTTGAGATTAGCCATTCACAGCGTAGAGTTAGAACAAGTATTGATCAACCTATTCCACAACGCCGCACAAGCGATGGATGGGCATAGTCTCAATCCTGTGATTTCTATTTCGGTTCAATGCCACGAATCGCATTGCGACATCTTAGTGTCGGATAATGGCCCAAGTATGTCAGATAAAGCGCTAGATAAAATATTCGATCCATTTTTTACCACTAAGCCGGAAGGACTAGGACTTGGGTTAACCATCTCAAAGCGAATTCTAGAAAGCTACCAAGGTTCATTGAGCGCTCACAAACATTACGATCTTGAGTCAAATCAACCTACCGGCATGACGTTTGTGGTCACCGTGCCAATGGCAACAGCACAAAGCCACAAACATAGAAAAGATAACCAATAAAGGAAAACAACGGTGAATAATTCTGTTTTCTTTGTCGATGATGAACCGCATATTCGAGATGCGGTATCACAAGCCCTTGTCATCGAGGGGGTGGATGTAACTTGTTTTCCCAATGCTGTCGAAGCGTTACGTCAGATAGACCCCAATTTACCTGCCATCATCATTACTGATATCCACATGCCAGTGATGAACGGCTTGGAATTTATGCGAACACTTATCAGTAAAAACCCTCACTTCCAATTTATCGTTTTAACGGGACACGGAGACGTCAAAACAGCAGTGGAAGCAATGAAAAGTGGCGCTTATGACTTTCTCGAAAAGCCGTTTTCAACGGAACAATTACTGAGTTCCCTACATAAGGCCAGCGATAAACTCAGCCTGTTGCAAGAAAACATTTTGTTGAAAAAAGAACTCGATATGCAAACGCATGTTGGACCCAAAATGATTGGGCACAGTCAAGCCATCGTTGACATTCGCCGAGCATTAATCAGCGCTCCTGAAAGGCGGCCTCTAATTTTTGTCGGACAAGAGGGCACAGGACGAAGATTAGCGGCACAATTCGCTCATGATATCCATGCGCTTCCTGATAGCGAATTGATTGCAGCGTCTGGCGAAGACATATGCGAGCTTTCACTCGAAGGCTTAGACAAAAGCATCTACCATTTGACGCAGGGAAAAGAGCGTTGCAGCTTGTATTTGCATAGCGCAGAGCACGTATCGATTTCGCAATGGCAACGCTTACTTAACCATCCGGGGTTAGAGCGAGTGTTTGGTGCGACCACTCGAATACACGAAACAGAACTGAACCAACTAGCAACATTGATTCACTTGCCTCCTCTTGATGAACGGAAAGAAGATATCGGCCCTCTTTACAAACATTTTGTTCGTCACGCCGCGAGTCGATATCAACTTCAACCTCCTCATATCAGCTCAGAGGAAGTAAAGCAGTTGACCAACTTATCTTGGCCAGAAAACATTCGACAGTTACGGCAATTTGCTGAACTTCGCGCACTTAAACCAGAGCACTTTCGGATGGAAGATTGGAACTCTGAAAAAAGCATTGAAATACAAAGCATGACTCAACGCACAGAGCACTTTGAATATTGCCTGTTGTTTGATGCGTTACAACGACATAGAGGCAGACTCAAAGAGGTTCAACTAGAATTACAAGTATCACGTAAAACCTTGTACGACAAACTGAAAAAGCATCAACTGGATAAAACCAAATTCAAGGCCTTTTAATCACAGGTTGAAGCATTGTCTCCAACGAGAATGAAGAAAATACCACTAATTTCATATCATTATTGGCTGTCGTTGCTGACAGACACCAGTAAAGGAAATAGAATCAAAAGGGTAAGCAGTCGCCATAAATTAGAGAAGTAAGATGAGCCGAGATAATTACAGCAAGCTAAGCAACAATGAATTGAACTTCGTCGATGATAAAACGGCGGCGTTGCTTCTCAACACGCCACACAGTGCACGCTTAATGCTCTGGGTGATGATGTTATTTTTTATTGCGGCCATTGCATGGGCATCTTGGGCACAAATAGACAAAGTGACGGTTGGTCAAGGCAAAGTGATCCCTTCATCACAAGTCCAGGTAGTACAAAATCTCGAAGGTGGCTTGGTTAAAGAAATCCTGGTCAAAGAAGGCCAACTGGTTGAAAAAGGTCAGCAGCTACTGTTGATTGATGACACTCGCTTTCGTTCTGACTATCGCGAGCGCGAACAGCAAGTGGCCAACCTTACAGCATCAGTACTGCAACTGTCTGCGTCCATCAGCAGTGTGACCGTGAACCGTGATTTTGAATCCAAGGACTGGCGACAAAGTGTGGTGTTAGATTATGGCAAACTCACCTTCCCGCCGGCACTCGAAGAGAGTCAACCGAAACTCACGCAACGCCAGAAGGCAGAATACCGAGAAAATTTGGATAATTTAAGAAGTCAGCTTTCTGTCATCGATCAGCAAGTACAGCAAAAACAACAAGACTTGGTCGAAATAGAAGCTCGAGTACGCAACTTACGCCAAAGCTATCAATACGCCTACAAAGAGCTGGATATCACCAAACCTCTCGCAGATGAAGGTGTCGTACCTCGAGTGGAACTACTTAAACTTCAGCGACAAGTAAACGACACTCGTCGCGAAATGACATCAAGTGAACTGAAAATTCCCGTTCTAAAATCCGCCATAAGAGAAGCGATGCTTAAACGCCTGGATGTCGCATTAAGGTTTCGCTCAGAGCAGCAAGAAAAACTTAATGACGCCCAAGACCAGCTTTCCGCATTAGTAGAATCTGCCGTAGGGCTGGAAGACAGAGTGAATCGAACTGTCGTCAACTCGCCCGTCACAGGCAAAATAAAAACCTTGAACGTGAACACCGTGGGTGGCGTTATACAGCCGGGAATGGATATTGTCGAAATTGTGCCAACCGAAGACACGTTACTCGTCGAAGCGAAAATTGCGCCAAAAGACATCGCATTTCTACGCCCAGATCTCCACGCCATTGTTAAGTTTAGCGCTTATGACTTTACTAAGTACGGGGGCCTAGAAGGTAAGTTGGAACACATCAGTGCAGATACCACGCAAGATGAAGACGGCAACAGTTTTTATATCGTGCGCGTCAGAACAGACAAAACCAATTTTGGCCAAGACGCGGATTTACCGATTATCCCGGGTATGACCGCTTCAATCGATATCATCACCGGGAAGCGAACCGTTTTGGAATATTTGCTTGAACCGATTTTAAGAGCCAAAACGAACGCCTTGAAGGAGTGAGTCACACAAAAGCATTTACAATGTGCGACAGCGCTCGATAAGTGGTTAAATAAAAAGCACTTACTTGTAACTAATTACGCCATTGGAAGAGTACACTTGTGATATGAGTCTAATATGCGAGCCAAATTGAAGCGTAAAGTTACATTAATACTCAGTTTAAGTTGTTTTTCGTTCCAAAGTGACGGGCAAAACAATACTAACGCACCATTGACGAAAGAAGAGCAGCAATGGGTGAATGCAGTCACACGAGTGTATGGCGAACGAGCGGGCATCCGCGTCAAAACATGGCGAAAGGAACTTGCCCATTTAAACAATATGGAGACTCGTGACAAACTTGCGGGCGTTAACAGTTTTTTCAACCAGTTATACTTTGTTGATGATATTCAGCTGTGGGGAAAGGCGGATTACTGGGCGACACCACTCGAGTTTTTGGGCAGTAATGGCGGAGATTGTGAAGACTTCACCATCGCCAAATACTTCTCGTTGCTTGAGTTGGGGATACCAGACACAAAAATGCGTTTGGTCTACGTAAAAGCGATAGCACTGAATCAGTTTCACATGGTTTTGGCTTATTACCCTACCCCAAGCTCTGAACCGCTGATCCTCGACAACATCAACCCAGAGATTGTGAGAGCCTCCAAACGTGGCGACTTGCTACCAATATACAGTTTTAATGGTACAAATTTGTGGTTAATTAAGTCTTCTGCAGGCAATGGAGAGCTTGCTGGAAAATCATCACGATTGAGCCTATGGAATGACTTACGTTCGCGCGAGCGTAAGTTACAGTTAAATAAACCTAAAATAAACTACGACGAGTGAGAAACATGACCCTATATAAAAAGCTAGTAGTGGGAATGGTTACGGTCTTTGTACTCTTGATGACATGCGTATTCGTAATCCAATTCAATACTACTCGAACCAGCTTGGAGCAACAGCAGCGTTCAGAGGTCAATAACACCATAAACACCGTAGGTTTGGCGTTAGCGCCTTACCTAAAGGACAACGATAAGGTCGCGATCGAGTCAGTCATCAACGCGTTGTTTGATGGCAGTACTTATTCCGTTGTTCGACTCACTTCGCTTGACTCTGACTACCAGGTTGTGCGCTCTTATCCTATCAAGCCAAGCACCGTTCCAGAGTGGTTTATCAACCTCAATCTGTTTAAAGCGATTCATGATAAACGGGTCATCACCAGTGGATGGATGCAACTGGCAGAAGTTGAGATCATCAGTCATCCGGGCGCCGCTTATGAACAGCTTTGGAAGGGGTTCGTCGGCCTACTTTCTGCGTTCAGTATCATTTTCTTAGCGGGGTTAGTTGCGATCTCATACATCTTACGTCGATCGCTTAAACCATTAAGAGAGATCGTGCAGAAAATGAAGGACATCGCAAACAACCAGTTCGGTGAACCTCTGACTCGTCCTAAAACGCAAGATCTGATCGCTGTCGTTGATGGTATAAACATCATGTCGGCTCAGATTGAACAATCATTCAGAGAGCAGGCCAACGAGGCACGACTACTTCGCGCGAGAGCTTACCTCGATCCAATTTCTAAGTTGGGTAACCGTTCGTTTTATCTAAACCAAGTGGATCAATGGCTGGCTGAGGAAACCCAAGGCGGTATCGCGTTGCTTCATGCTGAATACATCGGCGATATATACGAAACCAAAGACTATCAACGCGCCGATGCGCACGTAAAAGAGCTTTCCCAACGTCTTAAAAATACCATTGATGTTCCAGGAGCAACCATCGCTCGCCTTTCCAGTGACGAATTCGGTCTGCTCTTCCCGCACATGGATGAAAGCGAACTGCGTATCGTTGCCGACAGTATTATGAACTGCGTCAATGGCTTAAATACTGATCCTACCGGACTTGCTAAACCTAAAGCCGCTCTGGGTGTCGCTCACAGTAAAGAGCACAGAAGTCGCTCTGATGTGCTATCGATGGTGGATAACGCGCTGTCGAAAGCAAAAGCGGAACCGGATAAATTGTACGGATTTATCGGTAGTGAATCGCCATCGAACCTCATGGGTAAACAGCAGTGGAAAGCATTGGTCGAAGAAGCGATCCACAGTGGCTGGGTGAACTTCCGTTTCCAATCTGCCAAAAATGTTTGGGGCAAAGTTTTTCATAACGAGGTCTTTTCAAGCATCCAAAAGGATGGTGAAACCTTCCGTGCCAACCAGTATTTGTTTGCTTTAGAGCAATTAAATGCGACCAACATTTTTGACCAGTATGTGATTGAATCCATGATCAAAATGATTGAAAGTGGTGAACAGACTGATCCCGTCGCAATCAATATTGCTCATAGTAGTATTGCTCAACCTTCTTTCATTCGTTGGGCAACCAATACCTTGGCAAAACATGCCGACGTTGTCTCGCAGCTGCACTTTGAGATCCCCGAAGAATGCTTTATTGAACACCCACACCACACTGCCCTATTGTGTAACGCCATTCGTCAAGCAGGCGCAGTATTCGGAGTGGATAATTATGGCCGCAATTTCCACTCGCTTGAGTACATTCACGAGTTTCGTCCCAACTACGTCAAACTCGACTATCTATTTACCCATAACTTAAACGACGAAAAACAGAAATTCACCTTAACGTCGATTTCGCGTACTGCTCATAATTTAGGTATTACGACCATTGCATCGCGTATCGAAACTCAAATCCAATTGGACTTCCTCAACGAACACTTTGTAGAAGTATTCCAAGGATTTATTGTCGACAAAGAATAAAAGGCTTCAACGATGCAAGACCCTTTACTGAATTCGCTTATCTACGTTAGTCGTTACTATGGACTGGCGAATTCACCAGAAGCTCTGGTTAATGGGCTCCCTCTATCAGAGGGCAAACTTACCCCGTTTTTGCTTCCTAGAGCGGCAGAAAGAGCGGGCTTGGTCGCCAAAGAAAACCGCTCAGAGCTGGAGAATATCTCCAGCTTAATTCTGCCCGCGATATTGGTTCTGAATGACGGAGACTCTTGCGTACTAAACAGCATCAATCATGAGACGCAAGAGGCTGAAATCACCACCATGGAAAGCGGCATTGTGCCAATCTCCATTCCGTTGAAAGAATTACAAGCGCAGTACTCAGGTCGCTACTTTTTAGTTAAGAAACAATTCCGTTTCGATGAGCGCTCACCTGAAGTTCTCGACACGAAACAGGGGCACTGGTTTTGGTCCACGCTGTGGCAATCAAAACGAATCTATCGCGATGTATTTATCGCCTCAATACTCATCAATATTTTTGCTATCGCAGCGCCAATGTTTACACGCTTGGTGTATGACAAAGTCGTTCCAAACCTTGCGTTTGAAACCTTGTGGGTCTTAGCCAGTGGTATTTTTGTTGTCTTCGCCTTTGACTTTATACTCAAATCATTACGAAATTACTTTATCGATGTCGCGGGGAAAAAATCCGACATACTGATCTCGTCCAAACTGTTTAGTAAAGTGATGGGGATTCGTATGGAGTCTAAACCGCCTTCTGTTGGTGCTTTTGCACGGCATTTACAAGAGTTTGAGTCGATTCGAGAATTCTTCACTTCAGCAACGATCAGTGCGCTGATTGACTTGCCATTCGCCCTACTATTTTTGTTTATTATCTGGCTAATGACTGGCAACCTTGTTCTCGTCCCTCTAGTTGGTGTCGTGCTGCTGGTGATTCATTCTTTAATCATTCAGGGACCGTTAAGACGCTCGATAGAAGAAGGTTCTCGTCTCGCTTCACAGAAGTACGCCAACCTGATCGAAAGCTTAGCAGGACTTGAAACCGTAAAAATGCTCAGTGCGCAGAGCCAATTCCAATATCGTTGGGAAGAGGCGGTCGCGCACATGGCAAACTGGAACATTAAGAGCCGCCGCATTACTGATAGCATCCAAAACTCTGCCGGATTTGTACAACAGAGCTGTAGCGTAGGGATGATCATTTTAGGTGTTTACCTCATCGCTGAGGGTGAGCTCACGATGGGGGGGTTGATTGCAGCGACCATGTTAAGCAGTCGCGCTATTGGTCCGCTGGTACAACTTTCATTACTTTCTACGCGCTATAATCAAGCAAAATCATCCATGACCATCATCCACCAAGTGATGCAAATGCCTGATGAACAGGAAGAAGGCAAGCGTTACATCCACCGTCCTATCATTCAAGGTAAGATTGAGCTAGAACACGTGACTTTCCACTATCCCAATGCGCCAGTCCCATCGATTCGTGATTTGAGCCTGACGATAGAGCCTGGCGAAAAAGTGGCCATTATTGGACGTATAGGTTCAGGTAAAACCACATTAGAGCGCCTCATAATGGGATTGTACCAACCAACGGAAGGTCATGTCCGCATAGATGAAACCGATATTGCTCAGCTACATCACGTTGATATTCGCCGCAATATTGGCTGTGTCCCTCAAGATCCGAACCTGTTCTTTGGTTCCATTCGCGATAACATTACTTTAGGTCGTCCACTGACAGATGATCGTGATGTGATGGATGCAGCAAACCGTGCCGGTGTCACCGCCTTTACACAATCTGATCCCGCAGGATTAGAACGTCAGGTGGGAGAAGGTGGTGCCCTGCTCTCGGGTGGCCAGCGCCAAGCCGTAACGATTGCACGTGCGTTCGTGGGCAGACCGCCAGTACTGTTGCTGGACGAGCCAACCAGTGCGATGGATAACCGCTCTGAAATGCATATAAAGCACCAGTTGGCTCAGCTCAAACCGAGTGAAACGCTGATACTCATCACGCATAAAACGGCCATGCTCGATATTGTCGATCGTGTCATTGTTATGGAAAAAGGCAGCATCATCGCCGATGGTCCAAAAAGCAAGATCTTGAACGATTTGAAACAAGGGAAAGTACGAGCAGATTAACATCGTCTCTCTATTTTGCATGATATCAATCAAGCCCTCACTTCAGTGCAAGTTTGAGGGCTTTTTTATAGCAAATGTTGGTGAACAACTAAGATCGAATTCTGACAATAAATTCGTAACTAGTACATGAGAGCTTGAAACTTTTCTCAGACTGAATGTCACTGCATGTTTTGGTTCTGGCACACTTTTGTACGGAAATAAGCTAGAAACAAAAAGCTAACTTGCCTGTGTTAGATTAGTTAATGTATGTAAACCTCAGTACATAAAAACAAAACTGATTAAGGTAAGCTCTTGGTAACTATATGCCACGATTCGAAAAGTAACGCGTAGGTGAATCGCCATAGACCCGACGAAACATAGCGATAAAGTTACTGGGCGTCGAATAACCCAAAGCATGTGCAACCTCTCCTACCGATTCTCCGCTTGCCATCATTTCTAACGAGTGTATTAGCAGTACTTGTTGCCGCCATTCACTAAAACTCATGTTTAACTCACTTCGAATCAATCGTCTTAACGTCCGAGATGAGAATGCCCCGATATTTGCCCAATGCTCGACAGAGTGTTTGCTGTTTGGGTCTATTAAAATTGCTTGAGTGACTTTTTGCAATCTAGGGTCTTTGGGTAATGGGATGTAGAGTGACTCATGAGGGCTACTGACAATTTCATCGGATATTACGGAAAGAATATGTAAACACTGTGTAGATAGATCGTCTGTTTTGCTCCATATCGATGCCCTAATCGATAAAACTTTCAAAACATCGCTCATTTGGATCACACAAGGTCTCATTGGAAACGGCTCACAACTCTCAGGAGTAAACAGTAATGAACGGCCTTTCAGAGAACCACAAAAATAGACACTGTGCATCGCACCTGGGGGGATCCAACCAGCTCGGTGAGGTGGTAGTATCCAAGTCCCTTCATCGGTTTTTACCTGTATTAGCCCTTCATCTATACACAGTAGCTGGCCTCGATGATGACTGTGCCAATTATGCGGCCGTTGATCCAAATGATTGAAGTCAGTCCGTTCATGCTGCCACTCCTTAGCGATCAGCGAGGCTCCATTTTTCCATTCACTATAATCACAATTTGTCATTTTATTTACTGAATTCCATTTTGGCCAATATTCATTATTTTCTGTCCCCTTAACGTTACCATAGCAAGTTAGCGTTCGAGTAACATCTGAACAACGACCACTTTTATCGAAGGCAGAGCCACCATGAACGAACCTATTTTTATTATCTATTACATTACAGCAGGTTTGGGCATTGGCTTTCTTGCTGGACTCGTTGGTGTAGGTGGTGGAGGAATGGCCGTCCCTATTTTTGCGCTTCTGTTTTCAATACAGGGAATAGCTGATACAGAAGTGGTCCATCTTGCGTTAGGGACATCGATGGCTTCGATGATTATTACAACATTGGGTAGCATGCGCGCTCACTACAAAAAAAAGAATGTTGACTCGATAATGGTGATAAAAATGTTGAGCGGAGTTCTAGTCGGAACATTTTGTGCGACATTCGTGGCATCGTATCTACAGGGAGTCTATCTGGCAGGATTTTTCAGCGTATTCATGTTGTATATAGCTTATAAAATGTTTCTTAACACTGAGCATGAGTACAATCCAAATCCACATGGGGCCATAGGTAATGTCACGGTAGGCTCTGTCATTGGCTCTGTATCAGCACTTGTCTCTATAAGCGGTGCGGGCTTGATCATCCCTTACCTTGTCCAGCAAAATTTTGAGGTAAAACGTGCTATTGGCACATCTGCTGCGATAGGCTTCCCTATCGCGCTATCTGGAAGCCTCGGATACATGTTAAACGGATGGGAAAATACAGATTGGAACAACTTAGTATTAGGATATATATACCTTCCTGCAATGATCAGCTTCTCCATTAGCAGCTACTTAACTACTAGCCTCGGAGTACGTTGCGCAGAGTATTTCCCAAATAATGTTCTTAAGAAGATCGTTGGTATTTTGTGTGTTCTTCTAAGTTTCAAAATGTTGGTACAGGTACTTAATTAGGGCAAATAATACTGTCATCAGCAGGTCTTACAATATGATGTAGGGACAACCTGCTGTTGCACATCCATTATTTATTTGATGATTATCGTGTTGTGCTTAAAGGCGTAACTAATTTTAGAGTCGAGGCAAGCCATTAAAAACGCAAAAACTTACACCACGCTTTGCTGGTTCAAGCAGACAATGCGTAAGAAAGCTCCGCATTGTCTGCTATTCTTATGACTTTGTTAACCTAGCCAGAATTACATCCAAAATGTTCTGGTGATTGTCCTGTCTGGAAACCTCGTCACGCTCCTGGCAAAGTGCTTCTTCCCCTTCTGATGTGAGAATTTTAATGCCACGTTCAGTACATTCTGCGAACGCACTAAACTGAGTCGCACTGGGAATCTCTTGAAGTGTTACATTGGGAAGAGTAACGAGTGATTCAGCAGGTATCAGTGCGGGATGTTGCTGAGCAGAAAGCGTCACCACGGTGATGGCATTGTTCATCAACGCCAGCGTTTCAGGGGCAAAGGTTTTCGTTAGCTCTGGGTCGATAACGACGACGGATTTCAGTCTGTTTTCAGACTGAAATCGGGGGAATTTTTGATCCGGGATGTTGGTAATATCAACGTTATTTTCACGTAACCAATGACAGTCGATATTGGTGTCATCGTGACACGATGTTCGGTATTTTTCCGGGCTTATTTGTGCTCCGGAGAGCATCAGCATAGATGTGCCGCCCAGAAAAAAGCCGACCCCCTGCACTTTATCAGTATCTACGCCTCCGGACAGTATCCCGACCGAACTTAATTCGTTCAGCCCAAGCACCAAATCACTGGTTCTGAATCTGATTTCATCAACAGCCATTTCCGCACTGATTTCGTTCGGTTCAGGAGGCTTGGGGATAATAATGACATAACCTTGTTGCGCCAGGCTTGAGGCTATCCAACCATTGTGGGAAAACGCTGACCGTGTTCCGCCCTGTGACAAAAGCACAACGGGAAATTTTCCACTAGCTAAAGGGGCATCTAACTGTGTTTCCACTGATTTAAAAATGTTACCCCTACCAAACGTGAAGTTGGTTTTTTCGCTCGTCGTAGGATACCAGTAGTAGACTTCTACAGGCTTGCTTCTCTCTTCACTGAATACCGTTTTGACTGTTAGCGCAGAATGATATTTCGGCTCCTTCGCACTTACACTGAAACATGATATAGCGACTAGAAACGACATCATTATCTTGGCTTTCATTTTGCCCTCAGCCGACCAACACATTGTTCTGCACGGCATCTGGAAACAATAACGCGCAGGAGATTCTCCATTTATTATGCGAAACATAGCAATAAAGTTACTAGGAGTCGAGTAATCTAAAGCAAGTGTTTGCTATGAACTGCGCCAGCATAACTCTTGAGAAAAACGTGCTAGCCGTTTTACTAAATTTGCAATTTTCGAATAACTATAGGGAGGATGAGTAACCTAGCTCAGAGTCCAAAGCTACTAGATAAGGAACAGTTTACAGGTCTCAGTTGCAACTCTGCAGTAGAAACAGCTAATCAATCTAAACCAAGATCTCGTTTCATGTGCTCACTAAGCTCATCTTTACTTGGTAAATTAATATTATTCTTTCTGTGGCGAATTATCATTTCATCACCAAATAGAGTAACAAACACTTTTGTGTAATACTGAATAACACTATTTATCATGGTTATAATAAATTCGCGATAACATCTATACTTCTTCTTATTTATAACTTCTTCTTTCATAGTTTACTCTCTGCTTTTATTAGGTTATATAAATATTTAAAAACACATAAAAATAATTAATAATATCAATAATTATAAAAATATAACTTTCATCATCCGACAAAAGCTAGTTATACTTAACGGGCATTTAAAAGACAACGTGACTCAGAGTTGCAAATAGGTAACAATCATGGAATTGATGAACAATGAGCTAATCTGCTTTGCAGCAATTTGTAAGCATCTTTCTTTGACGGAGGCTTCAAAGGAGCTTGGAAAGTCAAAGGCTCAAGTAAGCCGTCAACTGGCAAACCTAGAAAAACAGCTTGGGGTTACGCTCGTTCATCGAACAACAAGAAAACTTGTTCTGACTGATCATGGTGAAAGCATCAAAGAACTTGCCATCGAAGCTTTAGATAATTTACAAGAATTGAATTACAGAGCAAAATCACTGAGTGATTGCATTAGTGGAAAATTTAAAATAACAATGCCTAATTCGATAGCCTCTTCTATTTTTGGTGAGGTTCTAAAAGGCCTTAAAGAGCGATATCCTGCTGTTAACTTTGAAATATCCTCAAGTAATAGCATTGAAAACTTATTAGAAAGCAATGTAGACATGGCAATTAGACTTAATAACGTTGTTGATGATGCATTAATTGCACATAAAGTAGCAAATTATAACGATGTTTTAATATCAAAAATTGACGATACTAAAAATAAAACTTTACTCATATATAAAAACCACTCGTGCAAAGAGTTGATAAAAGAGAATTACAATGATGTCATTGAAGTTGATAATACATCCATTTTAATGAACTTTGTTGCTAGAGGAATCGGTGTTGGCGTCATTCCAAATTATCTTATGAAAGATAGCCACATAGATAGGCATATCCATATTGTGGACACTTTCGATACGGAAAGTTCGATGTATATCGCTTACCCTTATCAAAATCCACTGCCGAGAAAATTGGCCGAGATCTCAGCTTTCATTCGAGCAGAATTGGACAGTATTTTGAGTCGATAAGTGCCATTGATTATGTAAAGTACGGCACCCAGACCGCTCTGATATTTTAAAACCAAAGACCAGGAATTTTTCGCGATTTTATAACAACGCACGCTATACAAGTATATAGTCTGTTCTTATTATTTTTGAACGAGAACTTGTTTAGAGGTGGTTAGAGCTATCGCTGTTGTCACCCAATCTGATGATGCTAAGAACGTGTTGCGAATGTTCGTACAGACACATCTTTGGACAATTTCGAGTTCGGGATTGCGTTTCAGACTGCACAGTTCGGATAACTTCAGATAAGTGACCTGCTCCCCAAAAACTAGTCCAGTCGGTCCTTAGTAACATCCGTTTGGTTGTGTTTGTAGTAGCTCATATCAGATCTTACAGTTTCGGTGAATATGGCAGAACTTCATCGGGCATAAGGCAATGAACGAGGTACTGACGGCCACAATGTCTGAACTATTTCCATTTTAAATGCCTGATATTAAACAATGACTTAATGTTGTTTTAATCGACCTTCATGGTGGTTACTAAAAGTTAACTAATTGCACTAGGGATGCAGGTAACCATAATAAACCGCAAGACAGCGAAATCATTATTCGCTTTGTAAACATCCAAATATTGAAGGGTTAATATCATGAGTAACGTCCTAATCATTAACGCACACGAACCATCTCCATTTTCTGAAGGCAAACTCAATACGGCTTTAGTTGAAAAAGCTCGTACCCAGTTAGAATCAAAGGGTCACGAAGTTCGCGTTGTCACAATGCAAGATGACATCGTCGTTGACGAGCAACTGGCGAACTTTGAATGGGCAGATCGAGTGATCCTACAGTCACCTGTCAATTGGATGACCATCCCATGGTCTTTCAAGAAATACATGGATGAAGTATTCACTGCGGGGATGGGAGGTGCGCTCTGTGCCTTTGATGGCAGAACGCCAGAAGAACCAAAGAAAAATTATGGAACAGGCGGCACTCGTACCAATACCAAATACATGCTTTCTTTCACATTCAATGCGCCAGAAGGGTCATTTAATGATGATAGCGAATACTTATTCCAAGGTCGCAGTGTGGATGACTTGATGTTCCACATGCACGCAAACTTCCGCTTCTTTGGCATGACGGCACTGCCAACCTTTGCTTGCTACGACGTGATGAAAAACGCAGACATTGAGAACGACTTTGCTCGCTTTGAAGCCCATCTAGACGCACACTTCTAAGGAGGTAGTCATGAGCACTGAATTTACTTACTACAATGCAGAAACGGCCCCTGACGAGTCTAAAGAACTGGTCGCTCAGTCAATAAAAGGCTTCGGTATGCTGCCAAACCTGCACGCCGTTCTCGCCGAAGCGCCGGCAACCTACGAGGCATACAACACAGCCTTCGACCTGTTTATGAAAAACACAACGTTCAGTCCATTGGAGCAGCAGGTGGTCTTTATGACCGCAAACTTTGAAAATAACTGTCACTACTGTGTTCCTGGTCATACATGGATGATGAAGGCGGGCAAAATGCCAGATGACGTGATTGAAGCATTGCGTGAAGGCACCGTCATTCCTGATGCCAAGCTACAAGTACTGCATGATTTTACCAAGGCACTGCTCGATAACCGTGGTCATATCGGTGATGAAAAACTGCAAGCATTCTTCGACGCTGGATTTACTAAACGTCAAGCGCTGGAAGTGCTGACTGGTCTGGCTGCTAAGCTTATCTCAAACTTCACTAATGCATTGGCACATACTGAACCCGATGCACCATTCCAGAAGTTTGCGTGGACGCATCCTAGCGAACGTTAAACTTAGTCAAAGATAGCAAACGCAAAGCAAAGCACTGTTTGACGCGTGAGCACAGTGCTTTGAGTAGGAAACTTATATGAATAATACAATTAAGCTCGACATTATTAGTGATGTTGTCTGCCCGTGGTGCATCATTGGATATAACCATTTAAATGCAGCAATCAAACAGCTTGGCATTGAAGATCGGGTCGAGATTGAGTGGCAGCCTTTTGAACTGAACCCTGATATGCCTGCCGAAGGTGAAAACCTTCGAGATCACGTTGCTCGTAAATATGGCAGTAGCGCAGAGGAAAGTAAAAACGCGCGTATTCGTATCGCTAGTATTGGTGCGGAGCATGGCTTCAAGTTTAACTACTTTGATGACATGAAGATGGTGAACACATTTGACGCACACCTTTTACTTGATTACGCCAAGAGTATGGGCAAGCAAACTGAACTAAAATTGCGTTTATTTACCGCCTTTTTCAGTGAGCAGAAAGACGTCTCTGACCGCGAGATTCTTAAGCAAGAGCTAATTGCTGTAGATCTTGACCCCGAAGAAGGAATACGTTGGCTAGATGATGTGCAGCGACGAAGCTCAGTCCGTAGTACAGAGAAACAATGGCAAAAAATGGGCGTATCGAGTGTGCCAACGGTGATTTTCAATGGGGAACATGGTGTTTCTGGTGCGCATCCAGTGGAAGGTTACAAACAGATCTTAGCTGAGTTAATGGCTCAGGCGAATCAGTACTAGGTTACTAAAAGTACACTGGTTGCAACTTATTTCTTAGTGTCTTATCTTTTTCTAACTAGTTCTGACCTCAATCTCAGGAGCCCAGATGACATACTCACAAAAACTAAAAGCGGATGACGTTTTTCCTACAATAGAGGCAACAAAGCTTGATGGAACCAAAGTCAAGTTAGGTCAACCTCAAGGTGATGCAACATGGCAAGCAGTTTTTGTCTATCGTGGTAAACACTGTCCACTTTGCACCAAGTACCTCAATGAAATTGAGACCTATAAACAGGCCTTTATTGAGGCGGGCGTTGATATTCTGGCTGTCTCTGGTGACTCGAAGCAACAATTGGAGCAACACCTAGAAAAGCTCGATATCAGTTTTCCAATCGCCTATGGTCTTACTGAGCAACAAATGAAGATTTTAGGGCTCTACATATCGCTACCACGCTCCGAAGCTGAAACCGACCATAACTTTGCAGAGCCGGGGTTGTTTGTGGTCAATGAGCACGGCAACCTACACGTGGTTGACCTATCTAATAACCCGTTTGTAAGACCAGAGCTCGGTGCACTGACCCGAGGTTTGGCATGGATTCGTAACCCAGAAAACCACTACCCTATCCGTGGCACACTAGACTACTGAACCTCCAGTTTGAAATACGACAAGGCAACTGTTTAGGTTGCCTTGCTACGTTATAAAAGGGAAGTGATGAAGGTCACTCACGCTATTTAAGCGGAACATTCATTATTTGAGTTGCACATTGTTGCTTTCTGACCATTTTCTCAATGCATCGAGAATCGTTAACGCACTGCGCCCAAACTCGGTGAGTTCGTAACTGACTGCCAGCGGTTTTTCATTGAGCACACGACGTATTACCATGTTCTCACTTTCTAGTTCTTTTAGACGCTGGTCGACCATCTTCTTGCTTGCACCACCCAACATTCTTGAAAGATCATTGAATCTCACAGGGCCATCTTTCAGATGGTAGATGATGGAGCCCTTCCATTTGGAGCCCAAAATCCTCATGCCTTTTTCGATCGCACAAGGCTCGGTACAAGCATCAACAACGCTCTTACGCCCTTTTGGGTCAACTTTAACTTGTGCTTTCATACAGCCCCGCGTCATTTTGAGAAGTAACGTAACTTATCAGCACTGACAATAAAAACGTCACTCAGAGTTATTGAATACGCTCAGCGAATTAGGTGTAAGAGTGGGCACCTAATGGCGAGAGTCTTGCGGTATATTTTAGTTACCTAGAGATTGAATGCAACCAGTATGCTTCTAGTAACCTGCCATTCCCCCCGAAAAATAACAGCAGCCAAAAGAAGGTTGCATTAATCAGTTTAGTTGGCCTTAACAAGCGGCACTGATCAAGTTGCCTTCTATCTCAAGCTCAAGGCGTGTGCGGATACGCCAGATATCTTCAAGTTTAAATGGCTTCTTTTGTCCTAAGTGTCTTCTCTGTTTATTAGTAATTACCATGCTCCACCTCCATAGGTTGTTTGAGTAACTAGATAATTTTGGAAATGACAATTTTGGATAACATTTCCTAATGCGATATGGGGCCGTCACTTTGTTTGGGGCAAATACTCTAAGAAGGAATGGGGCATTTCTGTTTTGAAACGCCCATCTGCTGAAAAAAGAAAAGCAGAACGTCAACTGCATGCCAAACCAATACTGGATGAGTTATACGAGTGGATGACGACTCAGCAAGTGATAGAGTCTAGCTCGCTGGGTAAGGCGATAAAATACACGCTTGGCCAATGGCCGAAACTCATCCGCTATATCGATAACGGTCACTTATCTATAGACAATAATCGAGCCGAACGCGCCATTAAACCGCTGGTCATTGGCAGAAAGAACTGGCTCTTCTCGACCAACCCGAATGGAGCTGAAGCGAGTGCGATGCTTTACAGCATCGTTGAAACCGCGAAAGCCAATGGTCTCAGCCTCTACGACTATATGGTCAAGTGCATGAAGGAGTTGGCGAAAGCTGAGCCTGATATCGATGCGCTTCTACCATGTAACTTCAAACACTAGCAAATCGCCCCGTGGGTTCATGAGGCGGATACTGACAATCGAGATACTGATTACTTCTTAAAGATAAAAGCGGCTTTCCCAGGAAAGCGCGATGAACCAAAAGCAGTTACACAATATTATTTGCAGGTTCTTAAACCACCAAGAGCACCAATCTCACGTCGGCCACTTTAAAGAGAACATTAAACAAACTATAAAAACAGAAAAACCAATCGAAAAATAACCACAAGCCTTAGCTAACTTCAGATAGCTCGGATTATCTCTTATATCACGTCTATCCAACACACCAGTGCGCCCCCAATGCAAAAACTTCAACCCGCCATAAAAAAAAACAGCCGCAACCAAAAGCACACCAAGGCTGTCTTTCAACCACACCATCAAATTATCAATGCTCAATTGATCTCCCTCTCTCACCATCTACACGACTAGTGCGACCTTCGCGCTCGTTATATTCATCTCTACGATTTCCATCTCCGCGCTCCGACTCATCACTTGAAGTCCGCGTTGTATATACAACAGTACTCTATGTAACAGAAAGATCTACATCAATAGCGCTTCCAAAGCCAACACTAATCTCCCCTCCAATCAACTCATTATTTGAGTTATAACTGAGCGTCCCACCAATATTCACTACACTGCCAAGCTCCCCACTCACCGTAGTAGAGGTTCTAGAAGTAACACTTTCCAATGAATCTGAATGGCTACCAATATAGTAGCCACTTCTAGTATGATCAAAAGTATGTCAAATCACCGCTAGGTGAAATAATATATCAACTAGGCGTAACTCCGAATGGGGCAGAAGCTTGCCAGTGAGTATCCTAATTTAGCTATCCTTGAATAACTTTTCGTATATCAAAATGAAGAGCGGCACCATCGAGGGAGGTGCTAAAAATGAACGCTTTTGGACAATCACAAGCATCGTAACCAAGCAATACTCTAAATATTTTATGCAAGCTAGAGTGAATTATATTCCGTTCGTTCATCCAACTTTGTTGCAGGGCCTATAAATTATGCTTCCAACGGAATAGTAGTATTAGTCATCTTGGCTATTAGTCTCCCGACTCGCTCGCGCATCTCCCGTCGATCGACAATCATGTCGATAGCGCCATACTCTAAAAGGAACTCACTCCGCTGAAAACCTTCGGGCAATTTCTCACGAACGGTTTGCTCTATAACACGACGCCCAGCAAAACCGATAATTGCCTTCGGTTCGCCGATGTTAATATCTCCCAGCATGGCTAGACTCGCTGATACACCCCCCAATGTCTGATCAGTTAATACAGATATATAAGGGATGCCTTCATTGGATAAACGATTTAACGCAGCGCTGGTTTTTGACATTTGCATTAACGACATTAGAGATTCTTGCATACGAGCACCACCACTGGCAGAAAAGCAAACTAATCCACAATTAGCTTCAATAGCGCCTCAACGGCACGAACAAAACGAGCACCGACAACAGAACCCATTGAGCCAGCCATAAAAGAAAACTCGAAAGCACAGGCAACAACTGGTAAGCCCAGTAGCTTTCCTTTCATCACAACCAAGGCATCCTTTTCTCCTGTACTTTTCTGGGCTATAGCAAGGCGTTCCTTGTAGCGTCTCAGATCCTTAAAGTTCAGTAAATCTTGTGGCTCATGTTCACTGGCAATCTCAACTCGTTCTCCTTTATCCAGAAAACTGTCTAAGCGGCGGCGTGCCGACATTCTCAAATGATGATCGCATTTTGGACATACCTCCAGGTTTTCCTCAAGAGCCATGCGGTAAAGGATCTGGTCGCACGAGGGACATTTAGTCCATACCCCATCTGGAATCGACGCTTTACGTGTACTGATTATATTCTTTTTATCTAACAGCTTTTCTAACCAACTCATGGGATACCTTTACCAGATAACTTTAGTAAGGAGTATTGTATAAGCCAATCTCTGGTAATAAAGTGTCTAATATGGGTTTTATAATCCAATATTATGGGATTAAATGAAATGTTTGATAAGATTGACCAGCAGTGGCTAAAAAGTTTTCATTGTGTCTATGAAAACAACAGCTTTAAACGCGCGGCGGAATTTCTAAGCTTACCGACGTCAAATGTGAGTCGCCATATCGCTTTACTGGAAGAACGACTGGATACACGACTATTTGATAGGACTACACGCCGAATAGCTCCGACAGATGCAGGGGAACATCTTTATTTACGAACACAGCCACTGCTGGACAAGCTTAATGACGCACTTGAGGAAGTGACTCAGCATTCTTATGAAGTCATGGGACAACTTAAAGTTTTAATGCCAGACTCGCCTGTTTTGGCTCAAGCAGTGGTTTCTTTTTGTACCCAGCATCCCTCAATTTCATTATGTTGTGATACGAGCATCAGCCCTAAAGAGGATTTACTTGATGGGTTTGACGTTATTTTGAGCTTTCACAGAGGAAAGCTTGAAGACAATAATTGGGTAGCTAAGGAGATTAAACGCTGGCAAAGTGCTGTTGTAGCATCCCCCCAACTTCTACAGGTCTCTCCCAGACCTTTTCAGATTACCGATTTAAAACACGTTCCGTGCATCAATAGCTTTACAGCACTAAATGGAACTCCTTGGGTTTTCAAAAATGCTAAAGGTGAGCCAATTACCCAAAAGGTACAGTCTTCATTTAAGGTCAATAGCGGACATCTTGCCAAATCTGGCGCATTAGCTGGTTTGGGATTCGCGATACTACCAATCGAATCCTGTCGCTATGAGATAGATGCAGGCACTTTGAAAGTCGTAGAACTGGAGTACGAACCTGAAGATCTAGTTTTGTATGTCTTTTATGCTTCCAGAAAACACTTGGCAAAAAAGATCCCCATGTTTATTGCACACTTACAGCACCAAGCAAATTTAGATAAAAGCACATAAGCTGAAGAACAATTTCTATGAAAGGCTTTGTCTGAACCACTTCTTTTAGAGTAGGCGATTAGCCAAGCGAATTGTTATGCAAAAGTGAGGTTACTTTGTGTACGCAGTATGGTGCAAGTAACTGGGAGATTCGCGCATCGATGTTGCGCGGTCTGCCATTAGTAAAAGTCGGGCTATTTTCTGGCGAGATTTACCACCATTTTGTTGCGCAAACTTGGAAAGGGGCATAAATGAGTCAGCTCAGTGATGGTTGACTCAATAATTGGCAAACTAATGTCAAATGAATGTGACCAAGCTTTACTTCATATTGCGGCCTTTTGTGACATCGAGCCATTGAACATTCGTAACACCGCACAGGCCAAAGACTACAGTCGCATTAATGGTATTAATCGAACACGCCAAGCGCATCAAACATCGTCTTTGGCCGCGCTACTACTTCTAGGGGAAGTACGGATGCAGGGTGTACCGGGGTGAAACCCGGAAAGATATCCGTTGGTATCACTGTGAAACGGAGCGCCATTGACTCTGTGGCTCGCACGGATCTCAGCCAGCTCGGACTCAAATATTTCACGCTCCACTTTGAGACGTTTGATACGTAGGTGGATCTTTCTGACGACATAAAACAAGCTATAAAAGACAATGATGCCAAAGATCAAGTGTACGGGATGTATAACATCAAAGAGCATTAGGTCTGGTTGGTCGCCGAAAAACATAACTGCGCCTCTTAAGTTGAAAAACACAATTTTCCAAGATGTGGCTGGTCACGTTGGATTATGTTGTGGTGAGCAACGCTCGATACGGTTTCAGGTCACACGGACAAAGCTTCTTAACTTAAATGACTTAGAGACATCAGTTCGGATAAGAAAAAGTATCTGGAACCTTAGTCGTTAGTGATGCACTTTTTTCAGCAAACATTTGCTTGTACGATTTCGTTTGCAATGCTGCCCGTGTTAAGCCAAATTTATTAGCCAAAGCTTCCAACTCAACTTTGTAAGACGATAACATAGATTCATCATCTGTCATGATTGCGAACTCGGCAAAATCACCGATACCCGCCAAGGAGTCAACGGTAATATGAAAATCGCCAACAAAGTAGATACTCCGAGTTTTCTCCGCTTTTAGCACCACTTCAAACCCCATAGTTTCCAACATGCTACGAGCGATTGAGGCATCAGCAATATTTGTCGCCTCACAGCGATCAGCTTCCGGTCCCTTTACTATCCACAACTTGATCCCCGAAGGCTCCATCGTTCGAATACAAACGCTTTTACTCTCAGTCTGTAAGGCTTTAGCTGGTAAATCAAAATACCAGTCGCGTTCAATGTTATCTTCGAGCATAACTTCGTGAGGTAATAATCTTAATACTTCGAGGAAAACCGACTTCGAGTCGAGTCGATACTTGAGCTCAACCTCGTATTTACCTTGGAAATGATTGTGATTCATAATCGACTTCAACATAAAAATAGAATTTTAACATAAGTGAAAGTGGTAATCTCAGCTCAAAATGGGGCATTTTCAATTTAGAAATGGAAGCATACCGATGTGATCACCACCATTTTGGTATGAACCTTTAATACTTAAGATGACATTTTATTACTCTCCTGCAGCAGGACATCTTTTGCTAAAAATAACATTGTGAATCATTGGAATTAAGAAAAAAATAACCAGTAGAGTAGAAGTAGTATGTTTTATCATCTCACACCGACTTAGGCGGTTTATTTTTGAAGTCACCTCTGTATCACGCAGTAAAAAACGGAAGGCTAAACAGCCTTCCGTTATAAATTAAATTTGTAGTCAAATGTACTTAATTTGGAGAATACTAAGCTTCTACTGAAACAGGTTCAACTTGTTCATTTGACTTGAGTTCTTCTTTATTGAAACCGTCATGTAAGCGGTAGTAACGTTGGTAAATAATACCGCTGATGGTCATCATGATTGCAGGCAAACCAATCATCATAAACTCAAGTCCCATGATAGTACTTTCTGATTGTTCAACGTTTGGTACGTAACCAATAACCGACAGGCCTATACCGACAATGAATCCACCAGCCGCACCAGCGAATTTCACAAGCATGGTTTGTACTGAGAAAATCACACTTTCACTACGACGACCGGTTTTGTGCTCACCATAGTCCACAACGTCAGCCAACATTACCGTTTGCAGTGCGTTTGCAATGCCCACACCAAATTTAATCGCAGCACCAGCCATACCTATCATGATTGCATTCGCTGGAGACACAATACCCATAACAAGCAGTAGTACACAAGAAAGAACAGGGAAGCCGCTTGCGATTAGCCATAAGTTTTTACGTGGAAGAGCCGCAGCGATACGAGGAAATAAGAATACACCAGCAACTTCAGCCACACCTGCAACCATCATGTATACAGGGAACAAGTCAGCATCACCCAACGCATAAGAGAAATAGTAAATGGCAAAGCCACCAACCAGCAAGTTTGCGATTTGGAATGAAAGAACCGTACCGATAAGTGCTTTTAACTGGTCGTTGTTGCCAATAATTGCCAGCACATCTTTCAAGTTAAATTTTTCTGCCGTTTTTGCATTTGTAGGTACTGTTTTCTCTTTTACGTTACGCGCAATCAGGAAGGCACTCATAATAAACAGTACCGCAATCAGCATTGCCACGTTAAAGAAGCCATCACCTTGGTTACCGTTACCTAACTCACCCACAATGTGCAAGCCATAAGTACCTGTGATGAACCATGCAAAGCTAGCGAACAGACGAGGCCAAACAACTAACTTTTCACGTTCCTCTCGAGAGCTGGATAGCGCAGGAATCATTGACCAATAAGGAATATCCATGATGGTGTAGGTTAGCCCCCATAAGATGTAAGCCGCCGCTGCATAGATATACAGTGCCGTACCTTCAAACATGTGAGTGCTGAAAAGACCAACCAATACCACTGCGTTTAATAGCGTGCCAATCACAATCCATGGTCGAAATTTTCCGAATCGAGAGCGAGTGTTATCGACGATCATCCCCATCATCGGGTCGGTGACGGCATCAATGATACGAGCCGCCAGGAAGATGGTACCAACAAATGCAGCAGACAAACCCGCGACATCAGTAAAGTAAAACATTAAAAAGATATAGATAGGAGCACAAGCAAAGTCTTTACCAAGTGCACCAAGACCGTATGAAGCCTTGGTTTTTAGAGTGATTTTTTCAGACATAATCGTTCCTTAGTGTCGTACTGCTATGCTTTCCCCTAACTAGAATTCATAACGTCGACGTATTTTATTTATATTTCGATGGTAATGTTACTCACACGTCTGACGCCTTACTGTGATCCATGACCACCTTATGGAAACGTTTACAGTCGGTTTTTAAAAATGAGACATTGAACAATATTATTGTCTATTTGCACGTTCAGGAAACAAAAATAATCCTTTATATTCATTCATTTAAAAAGTTCTTCAATATGAACAATTTCATGAATACGTTTTAAAAGCACGCAAAAAGCCGTACAGAATTTACCTCTGTACGGCTTGGATAAACAACACTGGATTCAATTAAGATCGAGTTTTAAGGTGCTATCCGCAGACCCTTTTAAACTTCACTAACATCGCCGTCTCGGCATCTAAAATAGGCATGGTCAATCCCACTTCCGCACACCAAGCACCAGAGAGTTCACAACCCGACTCTGTCCATGGGGGTTGATAATTAACAATATCATCGTAATTCGAAGGCTTATCTAACACAGAAACTCGATAAATCCCCTCAGGATCCAAACCCGGAACGCGTAAATGACCGCTGAGTGCATTCGTCGGCATCGCGAGCTGAGCGATCATGACCACAGCCTCGGACTGATCCTCAGAAACAACCGCATGAATTTGATGGGCTTTATCATCAGTTGGCACTCGCCATGTTCTGCCACTGTGTAGCAACGGACGCAATACTTTGTGTAGTTTGATGTAGCGCTCAAAGCCTTGTTTTTCTTCTTGCTCTTCTTTTACCGGGTCCAGCTCTATGCCCATGTGACCAAACAGAGCGGTTAGACCACGAAACTCAATACTGTGACGACGACGCGTACTGTGACAGTGGCTTGCTCCGATATGGCTCCCCATCACTTCGGGTGGGAAAAAATAGCTCATGCCGCGTTGAATGGTTTGACGTTCAAGCGCATCGTTGTTGTCTGAAGCCCAGAAACGATGTGTACGTTTTAATACTTCGTAATCAATACGGCCACCACCAGCCGCACACGATTCGATCTCAACTTGTGGATGTTTTTCGCGTACTTTATCAACTAACTCATAGTAGCGTTGAGTTTGATTGTGCGCTGCCGCTCGACCAAGATGACCAGGCTGAACAACTTCGCGGTTCATATCCCATTTGATGTAAGCAATGTTGTAAGTCGACAGGAAGTGATCCAATCTTTCGAACAAGAAGTTAAAGGCGTCATCATTTTGCAGGTTAATTACATACTGGTTGCGACCTGTGGGCTGATCGTATCCATCTACCGCAAGTAACCAGTCGGGATGCGTGCGGTACAAGTCAGAATCTTTGTTGATCATTTCTGGCTCAAACCACAAACCAAACTCCATACCCAGTACATTTACGTGTTCAACAAGCGGTTGCAAGCCATTTGGATACTTGGATTCACATAAGAACCAATCCCCTAGACCTGCTTTGTCGCCATTGCGTCCTTTGAACCACCCGTCATCAATAATGAATCGCTCGACACCCATTTCTGCCGATTGAGTGGCCATCGACATGATGTATTGTGGGTCATGATCGAAGTAAATACCTTCCCATGTATTCAAATGAATTGGGCGCGGTTTGCAGCTAAAGTCACTTGGCAAAATCGCATCGCGAACGTGAGCATGAAAGTGATGGCTCATGCGATTCAAGCCTGCACTACTGTGGCTTGCGTATAACCAAGGCGTAGTCACACTTTCACCTTCTTCTAGCGCTACTTCACCCGGTAGATAAATCACTTCTGCCTGCATGCAGCGGCGTCCATCCGCTTTCACATCCGCGCGCAATCTGTGGTTTCCACTCCAGGCAAAGTGGAATCCCCATACGTCACCATTCATTTCATCAAAGTGAGTCGTACCAGCAACAAGTGCAGGATAATGCTCATGAGAGGTACGACCTCGGCGATTCTCTTGTTGGTAACCACCCTGGGTTAAAGATTGACGGACAGTCTGGAACTCATGTACCCAACGTCCATAATACGTCATCAACTCATTTGCTCTTGTTGGCAACGGAAGTGTATTAGCAAGACGGTTTACATGATACGTCCCCGCTTTGGTGTTCGTTAGCGTGTGACGAGTCTTGACCACATCATGCTTATCCATCTCCAAAATAGTATTTAAGCGTAGACCGGCAACGGTGTCTTCACTCTCGATAACAATGCAGTTTGTACTCTGTTCGATTTGAGTAATAACAAATACGGGAGCCCAATCCTGCCCATTGCGATGGCCTTCCAATCCAGGGCTACTGAACACTCCGCGACCAAGCTCAGGATGTAGTGTCATGGATACGTCTTTGTCTAAACGTCCATAAGGCACCGGACGTTGTAGACTGACACGATAACCTTCTAGGTCACCATTTACTTTCTGTCCCCAATGCAGAATCTCCGCATACTCACCCAGCTCTACGATCAGTTGAGTCTCTTTACCTGCTAGCTCAATCAGCGTTTTGTCCGTCATCTTGTCTTACCTTGAAACTGAAATTTACGTCGCATCATAATGAAAAGAACAAAATAATCTGTGAGCCAAGCCTAAATCATGGAAACGTTTACAGATAAATTCTTCATATTAAGTAGACAGCCATTTGGCCTACCTTCCTCCTATATTTAGCTCCTGTCAGAAAGAGAATATACGTTCGTATTGCTGAATATCCGGCTAACAAAAATGCAAATACGGCTAAAGACCACGCAGTTAAACCTTAGAACTCTTGCAGTGATTACGCGACACTCGTATTCTTAATGCTTCGAGATTCATAATGAAGTGTCTCTCTTGGGTCCTAACTTTATATCCCAGCTTGACGATTCAGCATGTTGCCGTGAGCATTACGCCCACGAACGACTTGTTGTTTATACTTCCTTGTCTCACATGCCCAATTGAGTTCAATTGGGCTCTCTTTCATCCTATTACTCCCACCAAAACCCGCCATTATCATTTACCCGCCTAACCACGTAAGCCCTCCTCAATACGTAAACGATTCCATAAAAAAAAATACCCTAAACCCACCAAACCAAGCCAATAAAGCGATCTTAATCACACAAAACCACAAGCAAACCCAGTTCAGAGCAAAAATGCCAACCTCATCATGTAAACGTTTCCAGTATTTATTTACACTGCTCGCCGAGTTAGGACTCAAATAAAAAAAATAGATCCATAAATAAAAATAGAATGGAGACACTTCATGAAACAAAAAACGCTTGTAAGAGCGCTTGGGCTAACCCTTGCCCTAGCACCGCTTGCTAGTATGGCTGCAGTGGAAAACGTGACTTACTTTGGCTACGCCAAATGGGGCAATATCTACACAGATAACGACGAACATAACGATGGCAAAGGCGAACGTAACGACGTGATTCGAGCAGGACAAGGTTATGGTAATTACCGTTTGGGTAACGAACTAAATTGGTGGGAAGCTGGTGTAAAAGCTGACGTATGGCAGCAAGGCGATGCGTACTTTGATACCACCCTGTACCTAGGAAGCGGCGAAAGCTGGGGTGACGTAAGCTTGATCCAAATGTGGTCAGCTGGTTACGGACTGTTCGAAGGCCAAGAGGACGCTTCCGTCTGGGCGGGTGAACGTTTTTACCGCCGTCATGAAGTGCACATGATCGACATTAAATACTGGGATACTTCAAGTACCGGTATCGGTATTGAAAACTGGGATCTCGGTTTTGCTAAAGGCCATTTTGCGTGGATGGCTCCAAATTCGAGTGCAGATGGACGTAGCTTACACAACCTGGATGCACGCTTGAGCAATATCGAATTAAGCGACAGTGCAGATCTTACCGTCGGTCTGAATTACGTTTTCACCCAAAACTCAAGCTATGACGAGAGTGACATAACCACGTCTGGTGCGATGTTTTCTGCCCTTTATCGTCAAGCCTGGAACTATGGTTCAAACACGTTTGCATTCCAATACGGTACCGATGCGCTTGCGGGGGGCTTAATGAGTGCAGAAGGTGGTTCTAATCGTAAATACAGCACTGGAGTAGAACACGATGGTTACAGTTGGCGAATTTTTAATTCAGGTGATCTGAACATCAATGAAGATTTCCAAGTGATGTACTCCATCGCCTACCAAGACAATAACCTGGATAACAACGAAGGCGAAAAGTGGTTTAGCGTGGGAGCTCGACCTCAATACAGCTGGACTCAATACATGGCGACCGCACTAGAAATGGGGTACGAGTCAGTAGAAGCACAAAACGGTGCTGGCACAAACGATATGTACAAAATCACGCTGGCGCAGATGTTCCAAGCAGGCAAAGGAGTTTGGGCACGTCCGTCACTGCGTTTATTCGCAACTTACTCAGAAAAAACCGATGAATGGAATCGCGGTGGTGACGTTTATGGCGACTCACAAAGCATAGGCAAAAACGACGTAGATGAAGTGACATTCGGCTTTAACGTCGAAACCTGGTGGTAATACACCAAGGCTACTATTTTTGAACGCAATGGGGTGAGAGATTCGCTCACCCCGTAAAAGGACAAAACCGATGAAACTAAAACCATTGGCAACTCTACTCATGGCACTGTCTCTTGGCGCATGCAGTAGCTTACCAGAACAAGCCTTTAATACTGACTTGAACACGCAGGCTTGTTGTTCAGCATTAGACGCGTTACCTCTGACCGCACTGTCGACGCCTTTCCACCAACAAGTGGTTATGGACGCCAATTTGCCAACATTAAGTACCGCAGTTTTATCTGGTTCAGAAACCGCCTCATCACAAGCACTTCCTGTAACGAGCTACCGAATTACAGCGGATACGCCTTTCTCGCTGTTAGTTCGTTCTTATATCGATAACGATGCTCTATTTGCTGCGAGTATTCGTATTTATGATGGTAACTGGCAGTTAATTTCCAACTACTCAGCTGAAACTTTCGACTACCACACGATAGGAGTGCGGGGACTAGAACGTATTGAGAGAGTCGTCACTATCAATCCACAACTTAATGGCGCGAAATACATTGTTATCGCGTCAGATAATGCTCTGCTTGGTACGGAGTTAACTCGCATTCATCCTGAACAAGTCTACGCAGATTCACAAAATATTATTGGTAATAAGCAATTACCTCTCACTGCAGAATACCAACCATTTGGCGTGATTGACGTGACCACAAGTGTGTCGGACAACAATGCGGTACTGACACTCTTGGCAGAACTCGGCAAGAACCCTGACGCTCAAAGACACGGAGAGGTGTCACTCGCATCAGTAACAGAATCACCACAAGCGTGGGCGCACTACCGGGAACAAATTGATGCGGCTTTGGAAGAGAACGACATAAAACAAGCAGCAGAAATCGCAAACAAAGCCGAGGAACAAGGCATTACCCAAGCAAAAGACTATCTCGTGAAGCAGTTAGCTAAATAGCGAGATAGATACAGAGATTTATTTATTACGTGCGTGATTAACGTAATGAAGCAAGACTAAAAATAAAAAATTAAGTAGGTAACATGATGGCATTTTCAGATATTATTCAACGACGCGATTGGGAAAACCCGCAATCAGTGAACATTCACTGCCTGAAAGCACATAGCCCGCTTTCTAGTTATCGCAATATTGACCATGCCCGTGGCGAAATTCATGCTCAGCGACAATCTCTCAATGGTCAGTGGAAGTTTAAGCTATTCGAATCACCAGAACAGGTCGACGGCAAGTTCATTGAAACGCACTTCAATGATACCCATTGGGATGAAATTACTGTTCCTTCAAACTGGCAGATGCAAGGTTACGACAAGCCAATTTACGCTAACGTCAAATATCCATTTGACGTGAACCCTCCGTTTGTACCGGCAGACAACCCAACTGGATGTTACCGCACAACGATTTCTCTTACCGAAGAAACCCTTGTAGATACGCAACGCATTATTTTCGATGGCGTTAATTCAGCTTTCCATTTGTGGTGTAACGGCAACTGGGTTGGCTATAGCCAAGACAGCCGTCTCCCAGCAGAGTTCGACCTCACGCCTCATTTGGTCGCAGGAGAGAATAGTCTCGCAGTAATGGTGATTCGCTGGAGTGATGGCAGTTACTTAGAAGATCAGGACATGTGGTGGTTAAGCGGTATTTTCCGCGATGTCACGTTATTATCTAAACCACAACACTGTATTGAAGATGTATTCATCACTCCAGATTTTGACGCCTGCTATCGCGATGGTTCTTTATCTATCGTGACCCATATTTCTGCACCAGATACATACCAAGTCCATGTACAATTATTTGATGGTGAGAAGGCGGTAACGAACCCTCGTATCGATAAGCCGAACAACCGCCGTATTGACGAACGCGGCTCATGGAATGACGTTGTATTTCAAACCCTGCACGTGAATGACCCGAAAAAGTGGACGGCAGAAACACCAAATCTATATCGCCTTGTTGTTTCACTACTAGACGAAAACGGCACGCACTTGGAAAGCGAAGCCTACCAAGTTGGTTTCCGTAAAGTTGAGATCGCTGATGGACAATTAAAGTTAAATGGTCAGCGATTGTTGATTCGCGGCGTAAATCGTCATGAGCATCACCCTGAGCTCGGACATGTGATGACCGAAGAAGATATGGTTCGTGACATCTGTCTAATGAAACAACACAACTTTAATGCGGTACGTACCTCCCATTACCCGAACCACCCACGTTGGTACGAGTTGTGTGACCAATACGGCTTATATGTGTGTGATGAAGCAAACATTGAAACTCATGGTATGCAGCCGATGAACCGCCTGTCGAGCGATCCTCAGTGGGCAAACGCCTACATGAGTCGCTACACGCAAATGGTCATGCGCGATAAGAACCACGCTTCTATCATTATTTGGTCTTTGGGTAATGAGTCTGGTCATGGCAGCAACCATAACGCAATGTACGCTTGGTCTAAGAACTACGATCCATCACGTCCTATTCAGTACGAAGGCGGTGGCTCAAATACAACAGCTACTGACATCATTGCACCAATGTATGCACGTGTGAATACGGTAATCGAAGACGAAGCGGTTCCTAAGTGGCCAATCAAAAAATGGATTTCACTCCCCAATGAAACACGTCCTCTGATCTTGTGTGAATACGCGCATGCGATGGGCAACAGCTTAGGGAGCTTTAACGAGTACTGGGATGCTTTCCGCGAGTTTCCACGTTTACAAGGCGGCTTCATCTGGGATTGGGTAGACCAGGGCTTGAGTCAGTGGGATGAAAATGGCAAGCACTTCTGGGCATACGGCGGTGACTTTGGCGATGAAATTAATGACCGTCAGTTTTGTATCAACGGGCTGATATTCCCTAATCGCACCGTGCATCCAACACTAGAAGAAGCAAAGTATTGCCAGCGTATGATCACCGTATCACTGCAAGAGCAAACTAAAACGCATTGTAATCTTCTAGTGCACAATGAAAACCTTTTCCGCTCCACGGATAATGAACAGCTGAACTGGTCACTCTTGGAGAATGGTAAAGTGGTCCAGTCTGGTTCAGTACTGCTGGATATCGAAGCCAACAGCCAAGCCCTGCTTAAAATCGAACTGAGCTTCGAACCACAAGCAGAAGCGGTGTATCACTTCAACACAGACATTGCCTTAATAAAAGAGACACCATGGGCTCCTGCGGGCCATATTTGTGCGACAGAGCAATTTTCTCTGCGCAACAATGCTGGCCTGGAGATACCAACACTTGAGTCAAAAACAATTCCTTTTTTGATTCAAAAAGATAACGAAATTTTGGTATCGAGCTTAGACGATAAATATCAATGGCGCTGGGATCGCCGTACTGGCTTACTGGTTAATTGGCAAATCGAAGGTAAAACGCAGATTCTGGCAGCGCCGCAAGACAATTTCTTCCGTGCTCCGCTGGATAACGACATTGGCGTCAGTGAAGTTGATAATGTTGATCCTAACGCTTGGATATGCCGATGGGATATGGCTGGTATTGGTCGGTGGGAACGTGAATGTGTATCTTGCCAATGCGAGCCGCTTGAACAGGCCGTACAAGTGACCTCTATCTATGCCTACCACTTCAATGGAGATGTACAGGCTATCACGACGTGGATTTATACTCTAAACAATGACGGGAAAATTCAACTAGACGTTGAGGTGAAACTGGCAGATAACTTACCTCCGATGCCACGTATTGGTTTGGAATTGCAATTGCCACTACAAGAGCAAAATACGACGGTCACGTGGCAAGGTTTAGGTCCGTTTGAGAACTATCCGGATCGTTTAGCTGCTGCACGCTTTGGTCTGCACACCCAAACACTGGAACAAATGCACACGCCTTACATCTTTCCTACCGACAGTGGCCTACGCTGTGGTACTCGAAGTTTAGAAATTAACGATCTGACCATTTCTGGTGATTTCCAGTTCAGTGTTAGCCAATATGCTTCTCACGCTTTGGCAGCAGCGAAACACACTAACGAGATAGTCAAAGAAGAAAAGGTTTATCTGCGTCTGGATCATAAACATATGGGTGTCGGTGGTGATGACTCTTGGAGCCCGAGCGTGCATAAGGAGTTCCAGCTCGATGACAATCACTATGCATATCGAGTCTCGTTTCAGCCCGCTCAATAATGCTTTAAGTAAGGCACTCTAGACACCAAGGTCGACTCAATCCCCAAATACAGGTTTGGGGATTTTTTATTCAATTCAGCCCGTAATTAATACAAAACCTTGAAACACCGCCACTATTCTTATCTCACTAATTGAGTTCCTACTGCCTTCATAGTTAAATAGCTGAAATTAAAGATTCTGAGTTTCCTATGGCTACCATCAAAGACGTCGCAAAAGAAGCGGGAGTATCAATTGCTACCGCATCACGCGTGATCAATAACGCCCCTCACACCAGTGAAACTGCCATTGTCGCAGTGAAAGAAGCAATGGAAAAACTGGGATATCGCCCGAATGCCAATGCCCGAGCTTTAGTTAGCAAATCTTCGAATGCGATCGGAGTGTTAGTCAACGACGTCTCTGCCCCTTTTTTTGGCACCATGGTTAAAGCCATCGATACCATAGCTAGCGAGCTAGAAAAACAACTTCTTATTGGTAGTGGCTATCACGATGCGATCAAAGAGCGTAACGCAATAAACCTGCTGATTAACAGCCAATGCGAGTCTTTAGTCGTTCACAGTAAAGGGATGAGTGACTCTGAGCTTTGCAAGCTAGCAAAGGAAATCCCGGGGATGGTGTTAATCAACCGTATTGTTCCGGAGATTGCATCTCGCTGTATTGCATTAGATAACCGAAGAGGCTCTTACATTGCTACCGAGCATTTAATACGCAACGGCCACAGACACATCGGCTACATTTGCTCCAGTCATGATATCGACGATGCACGTGACCGATGCGAAGGTTACCTAGACGCTTTGCGTGACAACGGCATCGAAATCCGTGAAGAATATATTGAATATGGTGAACCCGATGAAACCGGTGGTGAGCAAGCCATCGTAAACCTGCTAGCGAAAAACGTTCCAATCACAGCCGTCGCTACCTACAACGATTACATGGCCGCGGGCTGTATGACACTGTTGCAAGAAAACGGCGTCAGAATTCCAGAAGATATGTCAGTGATTGGTTTCGATGATGGTCACATCGCGCGTTACATATACCCTCGTCTTACAACAATACGTTACCCCATTCAAGTGATGGCAAATGAAGCGGTAAAGCTTTCGCTAAAACTAATAGACAAGGAATACATAGAAGAGACAGAATTTAAACTGTTCGTACCAATATTAGTGAGACGTTCTTCAGTAAGCTGCATTATGTCTTGAACAGATTCAAATAACAAAACTCCTCTCAATTAGCGAGTGAAGAACAGAATTATTTTACTAAGCTTACTGTCCACATAAGTTGTTTTAGAGGATGCTTACGTATGCCGAGAAAGTTGCACCTACAGTGCTTAGTTGGAAAAAAGGTGGGCATAGAACCCACCAAAAAGGCTATCTAAAATTCAAACTGATACACGGTCAGATGCTGATAGCAATCCCCGGAGCTCAACACCCCCTTGTTGAGTCCCCACTCTGGTTTATTTGGTCCATCAGGAAAGTATTGAGTTTCCAAAGCAAGACCGTCACAAAGTGTGTAGATTTTGCTTGCACCCGGCACCCCTGCTAAAAAGTTTCCTGAATAGAACTGAATAGCTGGTTTCGTGGTTTTGACCTTCATCACGACATCTTCTTTCGGTGCCGTCAGGACCGCGGCAACAGACACACCATCGGTCACTTCAGGCTTGAGCACAAAGGCGTGATCGTAGCCACCAGCGGTTTTCTGATCCGGCTCGGTAAGAAATGAGTGGCCAATAGGTTTTGGCTCGGTGAAATCAAAACTGCTACCTAAAACCGACTTCTGTTCACCGGTAGGAATTAACCGCGCATCCGTTGGCAAGTAATGTCCTGCACTAAGCTGCAGCGTATGCTCCAAACCTTTTGCGCTACTCGCCTCTCCCGCCAAGTTAAAGTAAGCGTGGTTAGTTAAGTTCACCGGAGATGTTTTATCGGTATTCGCTTCATAGACAATAACGAGCTCATTCTCGTCGGTTAGCGTATATACAACTTTAACATCGAGATTGCCTGGATAGCCTTGATCGCCATCAGGTGAGTGAAGCGCAAGAATTACTTCTTGATCGCTTTGCTCGACAATCTTCCAACGGCGTTTGTCGAACCCATACAAACCTCCGTGGAGTGAGTTTTCACCGTTATTGACGTCAAGTTGATAAAGCTCTCCATCAATCTCAAATTGACCTTTCGCAATACGGTTGGCAAAACGACCGACAACGGCACCAAAGTAAGCATCTTGCCTCATATGCTCTACCATATTTGGCGAGCGCAATAGTACTTCACGCTGTTCACCATCTAACGGCAGCGTACAGCTCAACCAAGTCGCGCCGATATCCATAAACGATGCGGTCATACCATTAGCATTAGTAAGATGAAACAGATTCGCCGCTTGACCGTCAAACGACGGAGTTTGCATCATCGACTGTTCTAGTTGTTCAAAATATGCTGTCATTATTTGCCTTTACAATACTTCAACCAGACCTGCGCCATTGCGCCATATAGAGCTTTACCAACATAAATCGACGCTTTTAAACCTGTTGCTACTTTATGTAGCTTCTAACGTCAATTTCACCTTATCCACCAATGCAGGTGGAACGAGAGCGACGATACAACCACCGAAGCCACCACCACCATTCATGCGTTTGACATCATGCGAATGCTGCTCTTTGTAGTGACAATCCATGGAGTAAGGGAAAGAACAATGGAACAGGTTACCGTAGCAGCTGGTCAGCTTTTAGATAGCGACAGCCAAGCCGTCCAATAAGGGACAACCGCAACCCAATGTTCAGTTTCTACCGCTACGCGAGATCCGTCTTTCAGTCCAGAAAAATGAATCAACGATTGGATATCAAGCTTAGCGAGTACCAAGTCCACAAACACTTCGTCACGAATATCGCCACTGATGTTCACTGAGCCAGGTTTAATCACACCAAGTCGATACGCCGAATTCTTTACTGGTTAAAAGTCTATCAACCAACACAGATTAAGATCCGTGATCAACCTCAAATTAGTGTAAACGTTTCCACAGTAAATATAAAAACTTTATTTGGATTTGAATAAGAGTATCACCGTTAGATTCTATAGTTTAGGATTAAACAAGTTTTCACTCTCACATCATGGAATAAAACTCAAATAAAAACTAAAATTACGCCATGATTTGTAATCGTTACCAATAAAAATACAGACTTGATGATGAATAGAAAGTCAAAAACTCAAAATAGAAATATTGTTCACAATTTATACTTTATTTGGCGTTAGAAATGCCAGCCGTGAGAGTTTTGGGAAAACTTTATCAGCACTTTTTCTAATTTAGAAAACCATCAATATCTTCAGGTATGGCAAAGTTGTTGTGAAGAGCTAGTGCGATGATTAATATCAATACAGAGACTTGGCCCGAATTTATCTTACTGAAAGATGAAGAAACTCAAGTTAATCAATCTTATGATAAGGCTGTAGAAGATTTTGGAGCGATTCATAGGGCAAAAGTCATCGTATTCATTTGGAGAAATGAATCACACAATGATACCCATTTTTCATACTTTGTGAGTTTGGCATGTCAGATTAGCTATAAGTTCGGTTATATCCAAACTCGTACTTATGCGCGAAAACGATAAAGGATCAAAAGGCAGGCTACGACAAAAAGCGTCGAGACGTTTCAATCTTTGTTGTTCACCGACAGCAAAACCAAACCATTCGTCCAAGCCAATTTATTTCAGACCAAGATAATTATTTAAAACCAAGGTAATTCAGCTCTTCGAGAACCACCCAAATCAATACCAAACCAACGATCACCACGAGCATCATAATGGCCTTTTCATCTTCTTTCATTCGATTCATACCAAGACTCTCCCCAAAACAAAGGAAACCCATTAAGATTAGCTAACACACTTGAATACAGCGAAATTTAGTGCCAATAGTGATACGTCATGCAAAATAATTCCGGCGAATTGCACTGATACACTGATGATGGTTATGGCAATACCAAATTTATAATGACTAGTCGTAAGGTTTAGGTGTTAACAAGACTTGGTTATAGTATGACTTAGGCTCTAAAAGCGACTTTCTTGATATCTGCGAGTAATAAAATGAATGATTGGATTCAACTGGATCAACTAAGCCCGTACCTCACAGAAGGTCGTTGGGGTACAAAATACTAATGGGGATCGTCGTTCTCATTGCTTACCGCATACTTAAGACAATCGCCAACCGCGCGATCTTAAACATTGCATCCGCGAAACGCGTTAAAAAGGCGCGCGTGAGTTTTATCCAACGCTGCTTTAATGTCGCCCTTTTGTTCGTAACCGCATCTATCTTCGCGGTTATTACCGGCATTGGCTATGGTGACGTCTCGCTCTTTATTTCATCTATCTTTGCGGTCTTAGGTGTGGCGTTTATCGCCCAGTGGTCGATACTTAGTAATATCACTGCCAGTTTTTTGATCTTCTTTGTGTTCCCCTATCGGGTCGGCGATCGGATTAAAGTGGTCGATAAAGATGAAGACATCAGTGGTGAGATCCAAGAGATCAGCATGTTTCACGTGTTGATCAAGCATGACAACGGTCACCTGATCACCTATCCGAACAACCAAATTCTGCAAAAAGCCGTTCTAAAACTGGCCAAAAGCAAACCCGTACCCGTCAAAACAGCGACTAGAATTTACACGCGGAGAAAAAAGTAGCCCCAAACTTTACATTGTAAAGACTTGGAGCCATTTGTATTGGATTACTGCTTGATGTACAGATCTTTTGAGTAAATACGCCCTTCTACGTTGTTCTTAGCAAAACCGCCAACGTTTGGCCGAACCAGTCTCGCCTGCATGTAGTAATAGATAGGAGCGATAGGCATATCTTCCGCAAGCAACTGCTCAGCTCGATCGTAGAGCCCTTGACGCTGTTTTTCATTTGTTGCAGCAAGCGCTTGTTTCATGGCTTGATCATACGCTTGGCTGCTGTATCGAGCAAAGTTCCCCGACGAGCCAGAACGCAACAAACTTAAAAACGTGGACGCTTCGTTGTAATCGCCACACCAAGACGCACGCATCACATCAAAATTACCTTGTTTCCTTGCAACCAAATAGGATTTCCACTCTTGATTTTCTAACTCGACATCTGCCCCGAGATTTTTACTGACCATCGAAGCAATTGCCACTGCGATCGACTTATTGGCTTCACTGGTGTTATAGAGCAATTTGAATTTAAGTGGCTTGCTATCCCCGTACCCGGCTTGTTGGATGAGCTCTCTGGCTTTTTCATCGCGCTGTTGCTGTGTCCATTGGCTATACTTGGGCTGGGTCGCATCAAAACCCGCCGTGTATTTGTGGGCAAACGTGTATGCAGGCAGGTTCCCCACTTGAGTCACACCATTGGTCACCACATCTCGCATGATCGAGTAGGAAAACGCCTGGCGCACTCTTACATCGTCAAACGGTGGTCGAGTCGTATTAAACGCGTAGTAATAAGTACACAGTAAAGGCACGGCTGTATAAGCCTCAGGGTAATCTTCTTTGAGCTTATGCGCCAAATTGGTAGGAACATCCGAAGTGATATCTACCTCACCAACTGCATAACGGTTAATAGACGCCTTTTGGTTCTCGAACGGTATGTACGTCACTTTAGTAAGATGTGTATTCTCGCTATCCCAATAATTCGGATTTTTCACCAATTCAATGCGTTCATTGATCACCCATTTATTTAGTACAAATGCACCGTTACCCACAAATTGACTAGGTTCACTCCAAGGCTTGTCATTGTGTTCCACCGTTGCTCGATGAACGGGCATCATCGATGTGTGTCCTGTCATCGCAACAAAATATGGAACTTGACTCTCCAGTTCAAAACGTAATGTGTGTTTGTCTACCGCAGTAATACCCAACGCAGTCAAAGGTTTCTTCCCATCAGCAACATCTGCAAGATTTTTTATATTGGTCATCTTCAGATACCAAACATTGGGAGATGCCAACTTAGGATCCACCGCTCGTCTGAGGCCATAGACAAAGTCATCCGCAGTAACAGGATCGCCGTTCGACCACTTGGCATCTTTGCGCAGATGAAACACGAAAGTTTTGTTGTCATTGGTTTCCCAAGAGGTTGCAACCCCAGGCACGATATTGCCTTCTCTATCCTGTATCACCAACCCTTCAAATAAATCACGTAATACGTGCATTTCAGGCAAACCTTCTGCTTTAGCAGGATCGAGTGTCGCGGCTTCAGCATCATTGGCACGGATCAATTGTTGAACGGGATCAAGTTGCACACCATTCGGTAATGCATCAGCGAATGCTGAAGCCGATAAACCGGTCGCTAACAATGAAGAAATAATCAACCCTGACGAGGGTAATTTGATATCCATATTGTTTTTATTCTCCTAATACATCATGTTAAGCAAACGCTGTAATGTCTTATTCTATACCCAATTCCATTCGTATGCAGAAATATGAGCATTGACGAGTATGAGGGCATCTAGCTAACCTAAACGAAAAATGAAATACTGAAAACGACTTCAAACTGGAAGATGCAAAGCGACTTTAACCCGCTCAGTTTGCCGTTAATTTAATTAATCGCTCGCACATTAGGAGAGCAAGGTGAGTTTGATTCCAAGATCAGAAAGAGCTGCGTTTTTAATTCAACCTAAACTATTTGGTCGTTCTGTCATGAACGCACCTTTGCTTTATTTTCCGGCGCAAATCCAAAGTGATTCTCGCGGCTTAATACTCGCTGGCACGCATGGTGATGAGACCGCTTCGATAGCAGGTTTATCCTGCGCGTTAAGAAGCTTACCCGCGCACTGCTTACGTCATGACGTGATATTGTCGATGAACCCTGATGGTAATCAGCTGGGAACCCGTGCCAACGCAAATCAGGTTGATCTTAACCGAGCCTTTCCGACTGAAAACTGGACAGAACACGGCAGCGTTTATCGTTGGAGCTCTCACACCCCGGTGCGAGACGTGAAAGTAAAAACGGGCAAAGTCGAACAGCTTGAGCCAGAAGTCTCTGCGCTGATAAGCCTTATTGAAAAGCGACAGCCCAAATTCGTTGTTTCGTTTCATGAACCACTGGCGTTTATCGATGATCCGGCTCAGTCAGAATTATCAATATGGCTGGCAAAGCAATTTGACCTAAAGGTCGTTGAAGATGTGGATTATGAAACACCGGGGTCCTTTGGAACATGGTGTAAGGAAAGACAGTTGCCCTGTATTACGGCGGAGTTGCCAGCCGTATCCGCGGATCACACCATAGAAAACTATCTCACGGCGTTCATAGCGCTTCTACAGTATGACGAAAAAAGTGAGTAAAACATCAGGACTGAATGACACAGACGCGCTGTTTACAACCAAGTGAGGCAGTTTACACTGTAAACAGATAGCACCATACCAATCAGAATAAGTAAGTGATGGATGTATTGCGCCGGAAAAATCGCTTAGAGCAAAGCATAAATTGCAGTAACACGTGATTCCAATTTATGACGCAGCTATCCACGATTTTAACCAGCAACAATGATTCATGACGTATTTTGATTGGTATTAATATTTAATGGCCGCTTTACCGATCGATGTACTGCTTTCAATCCGTTTGTGCGCTTCTTTCAACGTTTCCGCACTAAAGCCATACAAGGTATTTGTGAGTGTAGATTTAATACGGCCAGCATCAATCAAATTCGCCACTTGGAATAGGATGTCTTGTTGTTTCTGGATATCGTCTGTATTGAAGAGTGAACGGGTAAACATGAGCTCCCAAACGAAACCTGCAGACTTACCTTGTAGTGCCGATAAATCAATCCCGCTATCGAACTCCACTATAGAACTTATCATGCCTTGTGGTGCAATCAGCTCCACCATAGAATCCCAGTGCCCCTTTGTGTCTGCAACATTGAAAATATAATCAACATGCTGAATGCCTTGCTCTCGCACAGACGCAACAAGGTCACGATGATTGACCACATGATCAGCGCCCATCTCTCTGACCCATTGTTCAGTTTCGGGCCTTGACGCTGTTGCGATAACATTGAGACGGGTAAGTTGCTTTGCCAGTTGAATTGCGATAGAACCGACACCACCCGCACCACCAATAATCAGTAGCAATTTTTTCTCTTCTGGACGGACACGCAGGCGATCAAACAACGCTTCCCAAGCCGTAAGCGTCACTAACGGCATAGCTGCAGCAGATTCATCAGACAGGCTCTTTGGAGCATGAGATACAATACGGTAATCGACCGCTTGATATTCTGCATTTGCCCCCATGCGCGTCACATCACCTGCATAGTAGACACGATCTCCGACTTCAAAGCCTGTAACGTCTTGGCCTTTTTTAACCACTTCCCCTACTGCGTCATACCCCAGCACTTTTGGTTGCTCAAGCGTTTTATCTTGAGCATTACGAATGCGAATTTTGGCGTCTGCTGGGTTAATGGATGTTGCGCTAACTTTAACCAGTAGATCGCTCCCTTTTAACTCAGGAAGGTCTGTTTCAAATTCAAACAGACTGTCTTGCTCAGTGATTGCAAATGATTGGGTAAAGCCAATTGCTTTCATTTTTGATGGTACTGCCATTGTTCTGTCTCCTTGATATGGTTCCGCTAATTTCAGCCAACTCAGTATCTAAATAAATCGCCAAAGCCCACAACAATTATCAAATTAAATTTGACAATTAAATACCAACTATCGAATTGCAGGAAAGGGGCCTATCTATATATCGATTTCGACTTTATCTAGCTAACTTAAATACTTTATGGCGTCATCATAGAGGAACAATTAGTAATGAGAAACGGCATCTCATTTGATTGACTATCAAAAATAAATTGAAAATACAGTTAAACTGTTGGAGAGCTTGCGTTTACATTCGCTTTAATCTGAGTTTTTGGGACAGTTGCAAGAGGAAGAACTCATGATGTGAACCCTTAGCAAGGTCTGGGTAGTGGTTGCCATTGTGCAAAGAGCCTTTTGTTGAAATAGAACCGTCATTTGCTGTTTGTGATTAATAAACCTAAAAATGAGTGAATCGTTGACATAAGACAGGATGACTTGGTGAGCAAAAGACCACAGCCAACATGGTAAGACGGTTCTTGATCGCTTAAACGCTTGTATGGGAGCTTTTTCTAGCAATCAATGATTTTTCTTCTAACCACTTTAACGCAACCAACGCTGCGACTGAACAAACGCTTTCATCATTACCGTCAATGAACTTTTGTTCTTCGATTTCAGCAGCAGGAATGAGTTCGCCAGTATAATCAGCAAAGTAACAAGTTAGTTTTACTGAGACACCCTGTGCTTTGCCATCAGCCTGAGCCGTGAATGTCTCCATGTATTTAATACTGCTTGGAATAAGATCAACTGACAGTTCTTCTTTGATTTCACGAGTTAGGGCTTCAGTGTCGCTTTCACCAATTTCACGTTTACCGCCTGGGAGATAAAACAGCTCTTTACCTTTAGATCTTACAGCCAAAAACTTACCATCTTGAATCAAAACCCAAGCGAGCTTATCAATTACGTTATTCATTATATTACTCAAAATTTGAAACTTTACCGGATTGCCGAATGCTTTCTACACAGATTATAGCAAGGTAGATTCCTATTGATCGCATGTTAAAGGATAAAGGTCTAACGCGAAAAGGGACTTGCTTACTTTCGGTTAATTGTACCAAGTTTATCGACAACAAAATCTAAAAACACTTTCACTCGCTCTGGGTGATATTCGCCACCGCGATAGAGAGCATATAGCGGATACTTCAGGGTTTTAAAACCAATATCAAGCTTTTGCAGTAAGCCCTTTTCTACATACGGCGCTGCGATAATATCAGGTTGATAGCTTGCTCCAACAGCAGAAAGAGTCAATTGGCGAATTAGCCTTGGGCTATTACTTTTGTATACCGGACGTATGGCCAGGCTCGTACAAGCTTTGCTCTGGCGAGAAGAGCTGTCTAGGGGCCAGCGAGCGATAGGGTGAAGGTTCGTATCGATAAGGCAAGGCAACTGATCCAATTCCACATCATGTCCGTACTCTTTGGCGAACTTGGGCGCAGCGTACACAGAACTTTGCAGTGACATTATCTTGCGATATCTTAAGCCAGAATCCTCTAGTTCACTGGCACGAAATGCAACGTCTATCGCTTGTTCTACCAAGTCCAGTTTTTGATTAGTAACGATGATATCAATTTGAATCTCAGGATAGCGTGCGTAGAAATCAGGAATAATCGGGCTTAATAATTCCTCAGCAAATCCCTGCGAAGCAGTCACTCGTATAGCCCCAGACACAGATTTATTCGCTACATCGAGTTGATGGTATAGCTTATCGAATTTCGCTAACACAGCTCGCGCTTGCAGATAATATTCTTGTCCTGACTGATTAACCGAAAGTTTTCGAGTCGTGCGATGAAACAATTTGACACCCAACTGATCTTCGACTCGATTAACGTATTTGGAAGTTAGGGATTTGGAAATGCCTAAACGTTCTGAAGCCGCGGTAAATGATCCTGTCTCTATCACCGCCACGACTGTTCTCATTCCATCGATAGTGTCCATTTATTGTCAACATTTTGGAAATTGTTATTCCATAGTAGCGGGGTTTTTCTTCTGTGCAACTTGTTCTTAAATAGAATAAACAACTCGCTGAGGAAAAAACGATGATAAAGCTATATTGGCACCCTCTCTCAGGGCATGCACACCGTGCACACATGCTGTTAAGTATGCTCGAATTAGACTTTGAACTCATAACCGTCGACTTGCCTGGCGGAGAACATCAACAGCCAGAGTTTTTGACACTTAATCCTTTCGGTCAGATTCCCGTATTGGTCGACGGTGAAACCGTCATTTCTGACTCAAACGCGATCTTGGTTTATCTTGCGACCGTCTATGATAAAGAACTGACGTGGCTTCCAGAATCACCTCAAATGCGTGCCTATATCGAACAGTTTTTATCTCTCGCCGCTCATCGACTGGCGGGCTCAATAGCCAAACTGCGTGCGGCGAATTTGTTTAATCGCAGCATAGACAGTGCTCCGCTCAGTCATGAAGCATATAAGCTCCTCACACAAGTTGAGCATTACCAAAGCAACCGCCAATGGTTGGTTGGTACAGGTCCAACTATTGCTGATTTAGCCCTATACAGTTATATCAAAGTGGCGCCAGAAGGTGGGATAAGTTTAGCTGACTACCCTAGCTTGCAAGCTTGGCTTAAACGAGTAGAAGCATTGCCAGGATTTGTTCCAATGAAATGTTCGAAGGTCGGACTAAGACAAACTGCACTTAAGCGTGATGTCAGCCAAAAAACTAGTTAGTTTAAATGTGATTGCAAAAAGAGTGCAGTTGATGCACCCAAAAAACGTCAAAATGCGCCTGAAGGGCGAGTTAATTGGGCACGTCCTCTTCTTCAAGGTTAGCGGAGACTTTGATTTCATATTGATTGAACTGGAATGAACATCCGCCGTGACTGCGCTTAGTCGTGACTTGTTCATCTCCAAATTTTACCGTAACGCGCGTAAAAACTTTCTCTTTTGCTTCAACAGTGCACTCCGTAAGTGCCACTTCTAACTCAGCTTCCATAAGATCTAACTTTTGTTTAATGTCTTCGAGTTGAGTACTGTTTTGTTGTTTAAGTTGCTCAATAAGAACGAGCTCTTCGTCGCTACGCTCTGACTTTGGACGTTTCTTGTATTCTAGTTCCTTACGGACGACATCCATCGTTTCTTGTTGTGCTTGTTTATATCGCTGTTTTAAATCGGCGATTCCGTCTTTGAATACTTGATAGCGTGAGAATGCCTCAACATCTGTAGCTGCATCACCTTCAACACCTAACTGCAAACACCGTACTCGGCCGCCAACTTTTGCCATACCGCCGCTTAATGTGCCATTCTTTTCAGAAGCGTCCATCACCGTCAGATTATTTCCACAAACGATGTCGTTGTTCATGCTATGTACCGATAACTCAATATCCTCGTCGGCGACAAGATCGGAATATTGTGCGTAGCTCGCTCGTATTGTGCCCTTGGTTTTTACCAGACAGCTTTTTGGCTGGCCGTCACTGACTGTATGTCCGATGATACCTTTGCTTACTTGAATATCACCATGAGCCTCAACGTCAGCAGATTCAATGAACCCACCAACTGTAATAGACCCTGTTGCTTTCACGATCATCCCTGATTCAATGTTACCACCGATAATGACATTGCCTTTGAACTTCACGTGCCCTGTGTTCACACCCACATTATTCAGAAACATCGCATTGTCGACTTCGATTGTCCTATCTTTAATGAGCGGCGTACCAGAGACACTCGCGATGAGAAGGTTCGGATCATTAGGCTGATTTGCGTTCCCTTACCTGGCTTTAAGGGCCGCTCTTGCCCTTCTTGCGCAGGGACAGGAATGCCTTGTACAGTATAACCAGCTGTCCCTTTTGTTGCTGGGATGCGGCGCATCACCTGATCCCCTACCCCCACATCAATGATTTCTCCGAGGTTTCTTAAGTCGATTTTATCACTGGTTGATTGTCCCTCTTTCGGCTTGAGGATTCTCTTAGTGATATCTTTAACAAGTGGTTTGAAGACAGAGTCTTTGCCTTTGATTGGTTGTTTACCGACGGCGACTGGTTGGACAAAGGTGCTACCTGGTTTAAGCTTTGTGCTGACAACTAGCACTTTTTTGAGCGCTAATTTATTGATGCCTTTGGTTACTCGAGCATTAGCAAGTGCATAGATCACTTCAGGGCCACGCAAACCACGTCCACCGTACGCCCCAGTCACTTTAATACTCGCCAACATATTATCATCAGACAATACAACATCGAGTTGGGCATTGGTTTTCCGAGCGATGACCGTTCCTTCGTAAGCTTCTGGTTTGTGTTCTCTCGCATTAACAATGAAAGCGTCCACTTCCTTTTGGTCGACGAGCAACTTGTCTGCTTTTAGCACTTTTAACTCGTCTTCGAGTTGTTGTGGGTTTAGCTCAAAACTAACGTCCGCATCCCTCGGAAGACTGGCAACAATTTCTGTATTATTTTCAGACCAACCAAGACATAAGTTCCACATTTCGACACCGCTCTTTTTATAACTGATTTAGTTTTCTATCAACGTATCCAGTCTACTTCAAATAATTTTTTGGAAAAGAATTCCTTAGTGAATATAAGCAGTACGTCACTAAAGCAGAGTTATAGTTATGGCTTACGAAACAAAGTGTTGGATACCTATTACTCAGTTCTGATTTGGGATGTCCGTCTCTCTCTTTTCGGTTATGTATTTTGACTATTTTGGGGGGCTTTCTATCAATAGAATCTTACGATGTCGATATACGTGAGCAGCACCAACGGCAAACTATGAATAAACGTTATCACTCCGACATGATTAAAAACTCGGATGGCCGTCGTTGTTTGCGTTTAAGTTAAGCTTCCCTATATTGAAAAGCAAAAGACAAATTTACAGTGTAAACCTCTCTCTTTTCGTCGGGCTAAGTTTACAGTGTAAATTCAAGATACGCCTTTTACAGTGTAAATTTGCTTTAAACGTTGTTTGATCTCACTTCGTAGCCGCTGCTCTACTTGCTTTCTGCCAGCCAGTTGAAACTGCTTCGCGCACATAGCCCAGTCATGATTGAGAAAAACCTTGCTAATGAGTAAATCGGAAGTCGAATCTAAGCCAGACTGAAACAACCACTGCTGCAACCATAAAAGTACCGATTCGTAGCTCCCACCACCTTGGCAATAATTGTGAATCAGCGTGAGTTTATTCGGATGTAATTTGTCTGTCCGGGATGGTGATTGTAATAAGCGACGATACAAACTAGCTTCAATTTTCGGATACGTTTGAATGACACTTCGCGATAATAGTTCGTGCATTAATGCGCTCGCTTCATCGATCCATACCTGCTGTTGATGTTCGGTTTGCCTAACCATCAATAATGAATAGCATCCGCTAGCAGCATCGCGAGTAGTACCGAGCCGAATCGGTTGGTATCCCGCTTTAAGCCAAAACTGAATAAGCTCGTCTGTCGCGCCGAAGCTGGTGGACAAATACGATATATGGGAGTCGAGCGTGGCCTCTAGAAGTTTCAACATCGACTGACCTACGCCATGTCGGTGAAGTGACGGATGAACAGCAATTCGCATTATACGTAATGTTGAAAGGCGCCCAACTTGAGGGTAGCCAAGTTGATTCACGATGGTAATGGGCGTCAGATGCCCTCGAGGACGACGTTTACCGATGGCGATATCGCAAATAATATCATCGTCTAAATCGCCCTCTTCGACAGTGAGCATGACCCCTACAATATGATGTTGATCTTTGGCAACCCACATATGGCTACGTTCGTCTTGCAACAGGTGAAGTAAATCATTGGGTGAAGTTTGATAATGTGCATTAACGAGCAACGCAAAACACTCGCGCAACAGCATAGGGGAAGCGATAAGTTGTTGCTTATCCATTTTTGTTAATTGTATCTGCCCAGAGAGTTCTAATGATGACTGCCTGATTTCAGCATCCAGCAAAAACGCGTCATAAGACCACGCTTCTAAATGGTCCGTCTCGCTCCAACGTATCGGTTGTTTTAAATGACAAACATGCATCCCAGGTCTGTTGGCTTTTAGCCAGTCAACAAACTTTAAGGTAAAACCGCGGCCACACCCTTCGTAACCATGTACCGTAGAGGAAAACACAAGACGATGGTAGTGCTCGGTTATTCTTTTTAATAACGGAACGGGAATCGCTGCTGCTTCGTCAACAAGAAGTAGATCACACTCAGGTAAGCGATTAAGCAGCTCGTCTGGGGCAACAAATTGAAGACTGCCCTGCCCGACATCTAATCGATCTTTTCTGATTCTATGTCCGTCCTTCGTTCCACGTGAAGCGTGAACGAAAACGGGCTCTACCGCCTTGAGCGATGGTGCGGTAACTAATATACGCAATGGCTTTTTTACCAGCAAATTAGCGCTTGCGATACCAAGAGCACTACTTTTTCCTCGCCCGCGATCGGCAGTTAAAACAAGTGGACGCTTGCGATGACCAGTGATCACTTTTTCAATCGCTGCAATTGCATCCAATTGTTGTAGATACTTCGTGGGTCGTGCCGCCGATGAGAATGCCGGCACGGAGGGTATTGGGCGATGTTGTTCAAGTACTATCAGTTTATCCCATTGTGCTTTCAGCCACTGTTGCGCAGGGTCGTTTGACGTTTGTGTCGGTACAACAATAATCAAAATACCACCGCCGACGAGCGAGCCAATCGCGGCGCTGAAGCTATTGGCATCGAAGCCTTGCCTCGCGTCAAATAACAAGACTTCACACTCTCTACCGAGCAACATATGACCTTGCTTCACGGAGACACAATAGTCATCAGCCCATTGCCAATCTCCCATACAAAACCAGGTTTGATGTTGTTGGTATTGGTGAAACTCATTAATGACTTGATCTTGCCAATCAGAATCTCCGCTAATCACGACACCGACACGCTGAAAAGCTGCCGATACTTGGTGTTGAAGCTGTGAAAGAAATTGAGAATGTGCGTACATGTAAGCTATCCGACGTTGAACTGAATCTATGGTATCACATCACTAACTCTATGCTCTCTTGCTATAAATGACAGCGATAAAAAAACCGCCCGGAGGCGGCTTGAAACGTCAAACAAAGAGGCTATTGCATCTTACTCTGCACAAAGGCGAGTATTTCCTCCATCAAGGTATCGTCCACCTTTTTAAGGTTTAAGGCTAAATTACTGCCTTTACGACTATAACTAGCGCGGCCCTTAATCAGCTCAACTTTTTCAGCTTTTTCACTCGGCTTCGCTGGTAACAACTCTTTAATCCAATACTCAAGATTCTCTGTGACTTCTTTAGTTAAGCGAGCAACGCCTTGCGCCTGGCTTCTTTGCCATAAAAAGCCTTCGCTTGTGCGGCATTTATCTAAAAGTTCTTGCTGCTTGTCAGGTGTTAGAGTCGAAAACTGTTTGTGCAACTTGACGATCGTTGGTCGGCCAAGATCCGCTACATTAGGATACGCTTGCAGCAATTCCAACGGCAGCGCCGCTGCTTTTAAGGCACCGCTAACTAACGCCTCGCTACATTGAAACATTTTTGCTAACGCTTTTTGATCTTCCGCTTCACCATTTTCTAGCTTTGCCTGCATCTCTTTACCTTTCTCGTAAAGTGATAGCGGCTTGTGCGCATTTGCGACATCAGATAGAAATTTAGCGTGATTAGAGTTAATCTCTTCGCCAACATAAACAAGGAAATCTTGCTCAGCCAAAATACAAGATTTGCGTCGACGACTACCATCAAGAACTTCTATCTTGCCATCTTTAGTACGACGACCAACCGCGGGATATTGCTGTCCTCGTTCTTTTAGCGTAACCAGAACATCAGACAAAGCATGTTCATTTAAAAACGATTGTTCACGAGCATTGTTTTCAAAGACCGTGGTATCAGTCTCTACTTTATGGGCAGGTACACGAACCAGTTCAAATTGAACCGTATTCTCACCCGCAACTGCCAACTCGATCACCTGCGCTTTATCTTTTGCTGCAGTTTGTGCTTCTTGCGGAGTCGCTACACGACGCTTGTTGGTTTTACCAAACAATTTTGCGTTTAATTCAGACGTTTTTAAAGCCATTTACTTATTACCCCTGATTTAATGATGGCCAGTTAGAGTGTAATACACGCTCTAGTTCCAAAGCGCTCTTCTGCACTGCATCTTGAGCGGTTGCCAGCGTTTTCTTACCACCTTCAAAATCACTGACGGTTAAGTCAAACACTGTACTGTAGGTATCTGCACACGTCTCGAATGCACGGCTACGTGGTATTGTTGCCATCATCACTTGGTCACCAAGTAAGTAATTCATCTCAGTTAATACAGAAACTTGCTTCTTGTTATCGTCCTCAAACATGGTCGGCATCATGCGCACAAATTCAAGGCCATTCCAGTCTTCTGGGAACATCTCATATACCGTCGGTAAATGTTGGAAAAAGTTCACAGTAGAAGCCCAGTCAAGACGCTTAGCCGCACATGGAATAAGCAGCGCGTTAGACGCATACATGGCATTCCAAACAAGTGGATCAACGTGAGGACCCGTATCAATCATAATGATATCGAAATCGTCAGCAATTTTGTCAATCAGTTGCTCTTTGAGTAAACGAACAATATCCAGCGATGGGTCTTCGGAAAGTGTTTGCCATGCTTCAGCGTTAAACATCGCATCTTCAGGAAAAGCTGAAATGGATTTTAGGTTTGGATATTGTGTGGGCAACAACACATTCTTACGTAAGAACTCACTATCAATTTCAACTTCATCCGGCACGTTACCTAACATAATATCGACAGCAGAATAGATGTTGTCATGCTCGGCCATACTGATTTGTGGATTCAAAAATAGACGTAAAGAACCTTGAGGGTCCAAGTCAATCAGACAGATACGGTAACGTTTATCCAAATTCAATGCGAGACATGCTGCCAGATGTACGGCCGTCATTGATTTACCCGTACCACCCTTTTGGTTTTGTACGTTGATAATCCAAGGCTTGTTGTTTGAATTTTTTTTACGCTCATGGAATTTTGGTACTTCCGCCGCATCCATAAGCATGTGCGCTTCTTCTAACGTAATGGAGTAGTGGTTGGCATTGTTTTTTGTAAATTGATGGCCTTTTGCTTCCATTTTGCCGATAGCGTCGTCCAGTTTACGACGAGTCAAACCAGAACGCGTTTCCATCATTGCCTTAGACATTGGAGGGAAGTAGTTATCACTTCGCTCTTCTAAAACAATCTCTATACGGTCAGCCTGAACCTGTTGTGTCAATTCAGCTAACTCATGAAGATTCTCAATCGTTTTTTCTCTTTTCATGCCAAATTCCGTTGAAAGGATGTAGAAGATTAATTGTACAGCACATGCAACCAAAAACAACAAAAAGGTGAACAAACATTTTGAATAACAATCACATAAAAAAACACTAAAATCGTCTGTTTGATGATTATCAGAGAAAAACATCACAATATTTACTAAAATATTCTTTCATAGAGCGCTTAATTGATTCAAACTTTTAAAGTGTTACAGCGTCACACATTTACATTGTAAATCCAGTGTTTTCACGGAACGATTACATCTTCAAGCTAGATTACGGATTATGTAAAATGAACAACGAAACATCGAGAACTGTTAAGGTAGCATTAAACATTGCGGAATTGAGCTGTCTTGATCATGGTTCCAGAGTAAATAAAGCCAAGCGACAATAACGACCTTGGAAGAATGATCAAGGTAGGCACTTGATCATTCTTCCATGCATAGCCAGAGAAACGGAAGCATGATCATGGGTCACCGGACAAAAATTGAGAAATCATTGCAAAATAGAGTGCGATCCCGGGATCGGAACAATGATCAAGTATATTAGCGCTCCGGAAGCATGAAGTTTTCCGGCTAATTTACGGTAAAATGTAGGCAGACTGGGGCATGAGACAAAACGGCCAAGCAAAAACACCGGAACGATGAACGTTGCTAAGAATCTTTGATATGTCCCTATATCATGATCATGCTTCCTAACTTTTAAAGTAGCCGCTCAATGAGTAAACTAACGCAGTGTAAATATTAAATATTTACCCACTTGACTCATTTTTATCCAAAATGGGAACAAAACGGATGAATTGACACATACTTGATCATTGTTCCGAGGTAAATATATGCCGCAAACACCTGTAATTAGGAAAGAGGATTAAAAATAATCTCCCGCTTCTGTGGATAACCTGTAGAAAGTTCATGATCATTGTTTCGAGACTATTTTGATCATGTTTTCATTAACTTGATGATCATGCTTACCGAAGGATATGATCATGCTTTCAAGTTATTGATGATCATGTTTTCTAAAATAGATGATCATAGTTCCGAAGTGCCAATCTATAAAAGCCATTCATAACAACAGGTTACAAAGAAGTAAAACGCCAGATCAATAGATCATATAATCAATTAAGATCATAATAATCAAAAAGATCAGTTATTTAAAAAACAACAATTTTTCTTTATTTATGATCTATTTTTCTTTATTCTTCGGAACCATAGCATAACTACGGCTAGTGTGATCTGGATCTAAAATGACAGCTGAAGAAAAAATTCTAATTAAAGCACCAAGGAGCCACAAAGATGGCCATCTTTTTGAAGTGCACGAATCCTCTGCGGATTGGGTAGAGCAATACCAGCACTTTAAAGGGGTCACTAAAAGCATCTTAGAGTTGCTTAATTTGATCTCATTGCGAGGCTTCAGCAGCAAAGATGGACTTGTTTCAACGACTGAAATTGTCGAAGCAACCGACGGTCAACTTACTCGCGCGGCTCTGCAACAGCGTCTACGGGCTGCGGTTAATATTGGATTATTTACCCAAACACCAGTTCGTTTTGAAGAAGGTTTGGCCGGAAAAACCATGCTTCATAAATTTGTTAATCCTAATCAGCTGATTTCAGTATTAGGGGCAACCAGTTTAGTGACGGAGAAAGTTCGACAGAGTGAAAAGCAAAAACGCTCTAAAGCACTGGCTCAAACGCAAGTAAACAAACGCTTATTGAATGAGTATGGCTTGAATACTCCGCCAACGATGAAGGATGAAGCCGATCAATTTGTGGTATCACCAACAAATTGGGCAGGGATCATAGATCAAGCTCTTGCTCCTCCTCGAACACGGAAAAGTTACCAAAAGTCCATGGTATCCATCTCTGGTACGAAAGCCGTCATTGAAACTCGATCGTCGAAAAATATCATGACAGTCGATGATCTTATGACATTGTTTGCTCTGTTTACGCTCACTGTTCAATATCACGATCATCACAAGGATCAATACCATCTCGATGCGGCACATGTGCCGAATAAAACACCATTGTACATCACGGATATTTTGTCACTACGCGGTAAAAAAGACAGTGGACCAGCTCGTGATTCTATTCGTGACAGTATTGATCGTATTGAGTTTACCGATTTTCAATTACATGAGTTAACGGGTCGTTGGCTTAGCGAGAACATGCCTGAAGGGTTCAAGAGTGATCGTTTTCGCTTTCTTGCTCGAACCATCACCGCTTCAGAGGAAGCCCCATCAGAAGGTGCGGATGGTGAAATTAGAATAAAACCTAATTTGTATATTCTCGTTTGGGAACCTTCGTTTTATGAAGAGTTACTCACACGCGATTACTTTTTCCTTTTTCCTCCAGAAATACTCAAACAACACACTCTGGTCTTCCAACTTTACTCATTTTTTCGTAGTCGCATGGTGCGACGTCACACTGACAGCATGCTTCTCAGTGAATTGAACCAAAAGTTAGCCCGTAATATCGAATGGCGACGTTTTTCTATGGATCTTATTCGTGAATTAAAACGCTTATCCGATGGGAAAGGGACCGACGATCTGTTTGTCGTGAATTTATGGGGATATCACTTGACGATCGAAACAATGATCGAGAATGGTAAGATCATGGATTATCAAGTGGACATAAAATGCGATGTTGAAGAAGTATTACGTTACTCTCGAGCTCGTACCACTAACGCTGGTAAGCGCAATATGGCACCTACACTGCCAAACCCACTACGCAATGAGCTAGTTAGCCGACAACAGTTAGAAGAGCTCTCAGGCATCATAGATGGCGAATTTGAGCCTATCCAACGCAAAGCTCGTTCTCCGCGAGGGAATTTAGGACGACGAGTAAAGCAAAGAAAGCACCTGGTTGAAATCAATGCCGACGAGATCACCATTACCTTATCTAAATATACATCCTCAGAGGCTCTAGAACGCAGTGTAACGGCGTTATCCGCAATGACCGGGCACTCCTATGCTTCAATCAAAGAAGAGTGCTTAGAGTTTATTGAGAAGCTAGATTGGTTGAGAGTAGGGGAGGAGCCCATCCCCTACGAAACATTGAGTAAAACCGTTGAGTTATTTAATACCCAAAATGACATCAAGCACTTAACGATCGAGCGTTTGATCGCAGGACTGGCTGTACGACGTAAGGTTTGTCGACAAATTTATGATGGCCACATTGACGAAATGGTATTTCGCGCGCTCGATGAAATGGCTATTTAGGCTTAATCAAGTAGCATAACCTCTTGATCATTCTTACGAGCGTCCAGTTTTGAGATCTTCGTTCCAAGCGATTGTTTATGTTCAGTAAAGTTGGTGCTTCATAGCGCGATGCCAGAATTCGGCGTGTGATTTTTATGATTGAAAATAGACTTAACTCTAACAAAGTGATGACAATTTGACCCGAGGGCACGACTAATATTAAACACGAATAGACAACCTTTTGTCCTTTCTGATGATTAATAGATTGGCTCATATATTGTTACATTCATTCTGAATAGATTCGCGAGTTTCGTCCAACGAGACTCGCTTTTTTTTGTCTAAGATATCTAAGACACTTGATCATGTTTTCGGTTTAATGCATTACTCCATGATCATGCTTCCCAATTCCATTCCAGTTCAATGTCTGCATGAATGCCATGTGTGACTCGATCAGGTCGTGTGCGTGTTGTTGCCATTTCTTTTGATCGTGCTGTTGATTACAGAATTCTAAAGCAAGCACTGTTAGATGACGTAAGCGTTTTATACACCAACGCCTGATCTCGATATCGCAATTGTGTTCATAAACGGCGCGTTCTAATTTGGCGCTAGCGTAGATCAGAATACGATACGCCTTTTCTTGTTGGTGGTATTTGGTGTGCTCATAAACTCTTAAACACCCATCTAACCAACATGCGATCGCTTTACTTTGTTGACCAGTCAGCTTTGGACCAAACACAGTATCAGGAGCTTGATATAAGAGCGCTTCTAGTGGTTCTATTTGATCAAGCCTTTGTGATTCATACCAGCTAGAAATGTGCTTTTGCCACACATTCAGTTCCATCCTGGCCCCCTGTTAGTGATACCAATCGGAGTAAATAACTGGTCATCTAGCTTGTTAAAATATTCGATAACTTCGTTGCCTTTTTCGTTTATAAAGTAGGTTGATTGTGGAATAACTACTTGTCGAAAAATTGCGCCTTGTTATCAAGCATTTTTCCTACGCTATTTCTGATCACTTATACTGTGATTGGTCTAATAAAATGTTGGCGGTGTTGACACTGCGTATTTGCACTGTCTTATCCCGTTTCAGTCACAGTTTGAATCACCTAAGCTGAAATTGCCAAATAAGGCTGAGTTTGTTTTTCTGCCGCTAAGTGGATGCATGAAGAAAGCTAGGGGTAGATAATTTACTTCGGATTTTTGTTTAACTACATGGAGATGTTTGGCAGGGGAGTCTTGCGATGACGGACAAAAATGAGAGCTAGATCAGCACACTTTTCATAAGGTTAATCCTTCAAATTTAATCCTAAATCTGGTGTTTGGCAAAGCTTTAATGATTAATCTATTACCAAGTTAATGAAAGGGCGGTTGGGCTCACAATTCCCTACAGTTTTTCTTATCAGTGTTGATGGGTTTTGCTATAGATTATCCATCGAAAACATGGTGTGTTCGGAGGAAATATGTCCATTAATTCTATCGACCATGAAGAGATGAGTAACATCGCTCACAAGTGGGAATTACCCGAAGAAGAAACCGGTGTGCAACCTGAAAAGTCAACCAAGTCGGCTGAAGCCAGAAGACGTATAGAAGCGCTCCGTGAAATCCGTGAAAGTGGCCTAAGTATTGAAGAAGCACGAGAGTTGGGCCTCATACATTGATTGTATTTTTCAACAGGTATCTAAAATATTCTAGGGTGGCCATGGGTCGCCCTTTTTATTTTGGTGAGTGGTCTAACGCGCTAACTTAACCATTTACTTATCTCGAATTTACTTATCCAGAATGGTATAGGACAGTTGCGCGTAATCAAGATTTGTCACCTATTGTTGCTATTTTACAGTGTAAATAGCGAATACTATTTATCAGATTTCGATTTGACAGGGGCCCGCATTGAAAACGCTTGCCAAAACGTATGAAGTAACTTGAAACTGATCAAGTTAACTGCGTTTCTATTCTGCAATTGCGACTCGGTATGCTATAGTTCGCGGCTAGTATTTAAAGTACCTGAGGCTGTGAATGTCGTTTAATCTATCCTTATTGCCGCCTGATGAAAAAAACAAAATCGAACTGGATAAACAAGCATCGTTTTTGGTTTGGAAACTCAGAGAGGCCAAATCTGGCCCTGAAGCAATAGAAGAGCAGCTTTCGAAGATTCGTGATGCTGACGAAAAAGCGTTTTTTCAGCAATCGGTCGAAAAGTACAAACGAGTAATGGGTGTCGCATAAAGCGGCTCATCGCCTTGATAGAGATCGTGTTTCTCATACCGAGCTGAACGATGAATGAGATTATCTCCCTATTACTTTGCTGAGCGAAAATTGAAAAGGTTTCGCTTTTTGCTAAAATCCTTCGCATTAAATTTGAATTTAGAGAGACATCCCGATGGGAAGAAGTTTTGAAGTGCGCAAAGCCTCAATGGCGAAAACAGCAGGCGCAAAAATTAAAGTTTATTCCAAATACGGTAAAGAAATTTACATGTGCGCGAAAAATGGTGGTAGCGACCCAGACATGAACTTGTCTCTTCGTCACCTAATCGCAAAAGCAAAAAAAGATCAGGTTCCTGCGCACGTTATCGATAAAGCATTAGATAAAGCGAGTGGCGGGGGTGGTGAAGATTACCAACCTGCACGCTACGAAGGTTTTGGCCCTGGCGGTACTAGTGTTATCGTTGACTGTCTAACAGATAACGGTAACCGTACGTTCCAAGATGTGCGCCAATGCTTTGTTAAAGTTGGAGCGAAAATTGGTGTTGAGGGTTCGGTTTCTCACATGTTTGATCATCAAGCGGTATTCCAGTTTAAAGGCGATGATGACGAAGTCATTCTAGAGACGCTAATGATGGAAGACGTCGATGTAACCGATGTTGAACTTGAGGATGGTGTAATCACTGTATTTGCACCTCATACTGAGTTCTTCAAGACTAAGACTGCTCTAAACGGTGCATTTCCTGATTTGACTCTTGATGTGGAAGAGATCACTTTCGTCCCTCAAACTCATACGCCTGTTGCGGGAGAAGATGCAGAGAAGTTCCAGAAGTTCTTAGACCTTCTCGATGATTGTGATGACGTTCAGCAGGTTTACCACAACGCTGAGCTGTAATTTATTCATTTTCGTGGTTGTAAAAAAAGCTTCCATCAGGAAGCTTTTTTTTGCCACTATGGTCCACATTAGATATCACTCAAAGGAGAGTCTTGGTTATCGAAGGAAGGTGATACCAATCGTAGTAAATAACAGCTCTATCATTAGGGAGGATGAAGAGAACAATAATAAACAATATGAGGCGATATGAATCAGACAATTTCTATTGGGGCGTTAGAGTCCTTCATGGTTGCAATCAGTGTCCTTTTTCTTGGCAATTTCATTAATGCTAAGCTCCCAGTGCTAAAGAAGTTCAACATACCAGAACCTATCGTGGGTGGCTTAATCATAGCCTGTATCATTACTGCTCTTCATTTTAATGGTCTCGATTTAGAATTTGACTTACCGCTGCAAAACACATTCATGCTGATGTTTTTTTCAACGGTAGGATTAGCTGCAAACTACACTCAACTAATAAAAGGTGGCGCGAAAGTGTTTGTCTTTCTCGCGGTGGCTTCCTTTTACATCATCATTCAAAATGGGGTAGGTGTCTCTCTGGCTACTGCGTTGGGTTTAGATCCGTTAATGGGACTTATCGCAGGTTCGATTACACTCTCTGGCGGACATGGTACCGGTGCAGCGTGGTCGCAGACTTTTCAAGATGTGTATGGACTAAACAACGTATTAGAAATTGCGATGGCGTCGGCAACATTTGGCTTGATCATTGGCGGAATCATCGGTAGCCCGATAGCCGAGCGTTTGGTCGACAAGCATGGTGTTGAATCTGAATATGGGCGCAGCGCCAAAACGCACGAAAAGTTTCCGGAGTTGGTAACATATAACCAGTATGAAGAAGACAAAGTCACCGCAAGGAAAGTGGTCGAAAAACTGTTCTTTCTACTGATTTGTGTCACTGGGGCAAAATATTTGGAACAATGGGTGAATACACTCAATATTACGTGGCTGATGATTCCCGATTTTGTTTATGCGTTGTTTATCGGGGTGATTGTCACTAACGTTCTAGAAGTCACCAAAATTCGTAAATTGCATGCGGAAACCGTGGATATGCTTGGCACCGTCTCGCTGTCTCTGTTTTTAGCCATGGCACTAATGAGCCTAAAACTGTGGAACATTTTTGACTTGGCGATTCCATTTCTTATCATTTTAGCGGTTCAGTCCGTTGTATTGGCATTCTTTACTTACTATGTGACGTTTAAAGTCATGGGACGAAACTACGATGCTGCGGTGATTGCAGGTGGCCACTGTGGTTTTGGCTTAGGTGCTACGCCAACCGCGGTGATGAATATGGGCTCAATCGTTAATCGATATGGACCGTCGCCTCAGGCATTTATGGTCGTACCTATTGTAGGGGCGTTTTTTATCGACATCGTCAACTTGATCATTCTACAAGGTTATATTTCGTTCCTCGGATAAAGACATTTTTCACCATAGCCCTATAAAAAACGGTCACTGCGTAGTGACCGTTTTTTTGGAGTAGTGCAGTCTTGTTAAGAGACGGTGCGGCTGAATTTTAGGCTTGCTGTCCACGCAAAAATACCAAGAAAGGTATAAATACCAATATACGTCCAGCCTATCTTAGGGATCTCATCAAACGGGTTGGCAGCGATGAGCGCACGTAGTGGCAGAGCGAATATTTCAGCGAAAAAATCATCAATGCCGTAGTATCCAAACAGGCCAATTGGCATCCAGCGAAGGGTATAAATGATAACTAATAGGAGTACCAAAGGTGAGTTTACCTTCTGTGAGATCGCCATTGCACTTAATGCTAGTGGCAGTAATAACACACCGACTAATCCCATTCTGGCGACAAACTCTACCCAGTGCAGCAATACATAACCGAGCGAGTTTGACGGTACAAAAATTCGAACTGATAATCAGAATAGATATTGATAAACCACAACATCAAGTCCGACGCGAGGACAAGGAGCGAGCAAACTAATGGAATAACCAGCAGGCCGAACCCCAGCTTCGCGACATGAATTTGAACATTGCTAATAGGCATACTACGCCAAAACATGATACTGCCTTCTGCGCGTTCTTTATGGAGCGTTCTTGGGAAGTATTGAGTCCCCAGTAGGATAGAGAGTAAACCCGCACCACCAGCGATTAAGAGGTGAACATTGTTACTCAGTGATTTTTGCATATCACTTAAATCTCCCCCGAAACTGATATGAAAGAATACGCCGTGTTCTAGGGTTGAGCTGCTAATTAGACTGATAAATAACACAGCGCCACAGCCAAACATAAAAAGTGGTAAGCGATACACCAACGGATTTTCCCACCATTCTTTGCGTAACATCGCTAGAAGAGAATGCATTATATGGCCTCCTTTTGTAGCGCCAAAAATATATCTGCTAATTTAACTTGATAACACTCTCCCCAACCATCAACCTGCGCGGTGTATTTTGAGCGAAGCAGCCATTTGGTCGTTCCCAGTCCTTTTTGTGATGACAACGGATTCAATGCTTCGATTTTTTGTTGGTAGTCATCACTGGCATCGAGAATGAAGTAGTCTTTGCTGATGCTATCCATGGTATTTTGGAAAACAGGACGACCATGTTTGAGGATCAGAACATCTGTCAGTAAATGCTCAATTTCGGAGACCTCATGACTGGTAATTATTAATACACGTTCACCATCATGAAACCATTCTAATAAATGACGATAAAAGGTTTCACGATATACGAGGTCGAGACCGAGTGTCGGTTCATCAAGTATCAAGATCTGTGTATTGGTGGCAATAACGATCGATAGATGCAATTGTACTTTCATTCCCTTTGAGAGCGATTTAATACGCGCTCTTGGCTTGATGTCGGTCTGTGTTAGGAGCTCATCCGCTTTGCTCCGGTTAAAGCCTGGGTGTACCCCTTGTGTATAACTTAATAGTTGTGCCACGGTCATCCAATCAGGTAGCACATTTACATCCGATATATAGGAGAGGTTACGCATGATCTTGTCACGTTGCATGATCGGCTCATAGCCATTAATACGAATGGTTCCTTGGTATTCGTGTACACCCAGTAGGGCATTGATTAGCGTTGATTTTCCTGCGCCATTGTGGCCGAGAAGGCCAAGCACTTGACCTGCGTGCAAATCAAAGCTGACTTCATGCAATGCCTCGCCTTTTTGATGATAGTGCTTAGAGAGGTTTTTTACACTGACTAATGCGCTCATTGGTCACCCTTAATGTGTGGTTTGAGTTGCTGGATCAGTTCGTTGAGCGACATGTCCAGACGCTGTAATGTGTCGGCAATCTGTGGAATTTGTTCGTCGAGAAATCGGATTTTTTCTGCGGCTAAGAGTTTTTGTTTGGCTCCGATTGTGACAAACATGCCTTGGCCGCGTTTCTTTTCTATCAAGCCTTCATCGACAAGAAGTTGATAGCCTTTCATCACGGTCAGGTGGTTGATCTTCATGTCTGCTGCGACACGACGAACCGAAGGCAATGGTGAACCTTCTTGCCAAATACCTTGTTGAATTTGATGGATGATCTTATCCGCTAACTGACGAAAAATCGGTTGGCGATCATGCCAATGTTCCATGGTTGAACCCTTTAACTGAATTGGTGCTATATATAGGTATAACACTCAGATACTAAGGTAGACATTGGCATAAAAAAATAGTTCAAAGTTAGAAAGGGAGGAGCTGTCATCTGGGGTAACAGCGTGCAAAAAAGACCCCCTATGAGAGTAAACTCACAGGGGGAGGTTGATTATGACGTTTATCTTTCGAGTTTTTTGCCTTTAGACATGAAAAAGGCTTTACGCTTAAAAAGCCTTTCGCTTAGAAACCTTTGATGTTCTCTGCTTCTAGTTCAGCGAAGTATTTCACTGTCTTCACCTTTAACTCTTGTTGTGCAGCATCGTCACATACGATAACCGCTTTCGGATGGAGCTGTAGTGCTGAGACTGTCCATAGATGGTTAACACAGCCCTCGACAGCGGCTTGAAGTGCTAAAGCCTTGTTGTGACCTGTAACTAGGATCATCACTTCTTCCGCATCAAGTAGTGTTCCCACACCGATAGTCAATGCATATTTAGGTACTTGGTTAATGTCACCGTCAAAGAATCGAGAGTTTGCGATGCGCGTATCTTCAGTTAACGTTTTGATACGTGTACGAGAAGAAAGAGAAGACGCTGGTTCATTGAAAGCAATGTGACCATCATTACCGACACCACCCATGAACAGGTTGATCTTACCGTACGACTTAATCTTGTCTTCGTAGCGCTTGCACTCGGCGTCGTGATCGTTTGTGTTACCGTTTAATAGGTTAATATTTTGTTCTTGAATATCAATGTGGTTAAAGAAGTTGTTATACATGAATGAACGGTATGACTCTGGGTGATCGGCTGCAATGCCGATGTATTCATCCATGTTGAAGGTTACAACGTTTTTGAAGCTCACTTGACCTGCTTGGTAAAGTTCAATTAGTGCTTTATAAGTTGCTAGAGGAGTGCCACCAGTCGGTAGACCCAGAACGAATGGACGCTCAGCAGTAGGTTTAAAATCGTTGATTCGTTTTGCAATGTGCGCGGCTGCCCACTTGCCTACTTGTGCTGCTTGAGTTAACGGGATAAGTCTCATTTTGTGCCCCTAGTTATTGGATTTAAGATGCAGTGATACATTAATTCGCATTATAAAATAAGTATTCCGTGTCTGCCAACGTTTTAGGTCAAAAAATTGTTTTTTATTTAATCGATGTGCTTTTTTTCACCAATCATGATTTGAGTATTGAGATGTTTGGGGGCTTTTTTCTCTCGTAACTAAAGTCTGTCAGTAATAAGTTTACGACTTAAATTAAGTTTGATTTTCTATCGCTTAGTGTCGTTACAGACGTCGTGTTTGGTAGGCGAGACGTTCGAGCAAGCTCAGATATGGCATACCGCTGTTTTTTTGACCATAATTGAAATGTCTGCACAGGTAAGGAAATCGTTATGAAAAATGAACTCGATCCGAGCAAAGTATTGCAAGCTTACGAAAACGTGATGAATAACGGTATGCCAACCGATTTGGGGAAAATTTACGAAGGGATTGAAGCGTTTTCTGACTATGATGGTTACAACGTATTTTTACGAGGAAATGGCGTAGAATTAAAAATAGGTTTCCACAATACGTATCATCTTGAGTACGACCAAGAGCACTTGAAAGAAAGCTTTTTAAAGAAAATCGCTATGCTAGCGAAGTAGATGGGATTAGAAAAGGAGGTGTGATGTAGTACGCAACACGCTCTTTTTTAAAAATCCCTCAGGGTGTTCACATCTGTAGCGCTGGGGAATGAGAACTCAGTACGGCAAATGAGGTTGTACTGAGTTCTTAAAATACCGTGGTTGGTGTATTAATCTTCTTCGACCAAGACGTCTTCTGTATAGTCTTCCAATGCTTCTGGTTTGTTACGACCATTCAACGTGTGGAAACGTTTGCGTCCTCGTGCGAGTTGGGTGTACTTTAACCAAGTGCGCTCGATTTTGGTCTTTGCCTTACCAGGATTCTCTAACACTTTAACGAAGTGCTTTTCTTCGCTGTTCTCTGGAGTCAACTCGCCTGATTCAAGACCAAGCATCGTATCTCCATAAATTGTTAGGATTTCCTCTTCTGTAAGAGTAAAATCGCCAGACTTTGCAAAGCCACGTGGAAATTTTACGTTATCGTAAAATCGTTTTTTGCCATGACGGAATTCAGTGTCAGACATATCAACAGCCTCTATCACCGTTATTGATTAATGTAATTAACTAGGGTGAAAATTAGGCTTAAAGTCAGCAAAAGAAAAACAAATTTTTTTTATCGTCATGATTGTGTATCGTTGTTAAATTAACCGAGAGATGGTTTATGGATGTAAAGGTCTTTAGAACATTTTTAGAGCTGGCAAGAGTTCGTCATTTTGGACGAGCTGCGAGAACCTGTATATCACCCAAGCAGCGGTCAGTGCGCGGATTAAACAGCTCGAAGGTTATTTCGACACTCAACTGTTTATTCGTGATCGCAACAACATAAAACTCACCTCTGCAGGTGAGCGGTTGATTAGTTATGCCGAAGTAATGGTCACGACGCTGCAACAAGCCAAGCTGGAATTGTCACTTGACGATGGGAAAGCTCTGCAGCTGACTTTAGGTGGTACCCCTAACATTTGGGACGCTTACCTTCAGAACTGCCTGAGTGTGGTCACTGATTCCTTTGGTGGGTATGGCTTTATGGCCGAGGTGATGGGGCGTGAAATGTTGAGCCGCAGTTTGCTTGACCGCACGCTCGATATGGCATTTGCCTTCGATCAAATCAAAGCAGATGAACTAAACTGTAAAAAAGTGGCAGACGTTGTTCTGGTGTTGGTTTCGACACAACAAGATTCATTAGATGCGGTATTTGAACATAAATACGTGTACGTCGACTGGGGCACTCGTTTTGCTTCTGAACACTCGGAAAGACATCCTAAAATTCCTGCGCCATATCTGCGTACCTCGACGGCCCGTATAGCCCTAGACTTTATCTTAGAGAAGGGTGGGGCGGCATACTTGCCAGTGTCACTTGTTGAGCCGTTTATTGCGAATGGCCAGCTTTACAAGGTATCTGAAGTGGAAGATTGGCAACGACCTATTTATTTAAGTTACCGCAAGGCCAGCTCTTCGGTGGATGCAATAAAGCAAGTGGAAGAAATCGTCAAAGAAATCGACCCGTTAACCGCATATAGCTTGCAACAAATAGGCTCTGGTTTGCCTGAAGAGTAAAATCTCTCGACGTTCAGATTTCTTGAACTGAAAAAGACCCTGAGTGTTGTCAGGGTCTTTTTGCTTTTACTGGTTGCTGCCAATATATTCATCAATCCTGATGTGGTAGGCAGTGATATTGATCGTTGCTTGAACGATTATGAAAGCTTTTTGTTCAGCAAGTTGTCCAGTCCTACTTTACCTGCACCTGAAAATGCCAGTGAGACGCTCGCGGCGAGTAGCGCTAGACCAAACTCGTAACCGTTGTTCGATAGGAATAACCCGTTTTCGAAGTGAACGGAGAAGATCGCAACAACCATGGTGAACGCTGTGACAGCTGCGGCTGGTCGAGTGAGTAGACCAAGCAAAAGTAATAAGCCACCAAAGAACTCTCCACTACCCGCTAAAAAGGCCATTAATATGCCCGGGCCTAAGCCAATTGAATCTAGCCATTGTCCTGTGCCTTCTAAGCCATAACCACCGAACCAGCCAAACAACTTCTGTGAGCCGTGCGCCATAAAAATGATTCCGATAGGGATGCGCAGTGCTAGTGTGCTGAAGCCCGCATTTGATGTCGTGATTGTCTTAAGTAGTGCTTTCATCATTCTGTCCTCAATGGCAATTTTGATACGTAGGAGTGATTCTCCCCTTACTGTTGAGTACAGTTTAAGCACCTTATACTTGGATAAACATAATAGGTTCCCGATTAACTAGTTCGAAAAATTAGAATATAATTATTTATTTTATTTAATCAAATAGTTAAGTTTTTATTTTTAGTTTTAATAATGACATATTCGGACTTTATTTAGGTATTAGTATTATTTTTTTGATGTTGTTTATGAGACAGGCGTGTTGAGGCTGCGCTTGGGTCTGCATGGGTTGCCTACGGCGAGCGTATCTTTTGGGATGTCTTTCGTGACTACACTTCCGGCACCAATCACGGCGCCATCTCCAATTTTTACGCCAGGTAAAATCACACAGTTTCCACCTATCCATACATTGCTGCCAATTTCTACCGGCTCTGCATAACCAATATGTTGATTTCGAGTCTGTGCATCCAGTGGATGGTGAGCGGTGTAAACCTGCACATTGGGACCGATAAAAACGTGATCGCCAATCGTGACTGGAGCACAGTCAAGGAGAGTGAAATTGAAGTTGATAAACACGTGGTTACCAATTGTCGTGTTAATACCGTAATCGATATTGATGGACTTCTCCATATGGACATCTTCGCCAATACTGGCAAAAATCTGCTTGAGTAATTGACGTTGCTGCTGACGATCGCTGCGGGCGGTTTGGTTGTATTCCGCCGCTCTATCACGTGTTGTATCTCGAACTCGAATTAATTCTTCATCGTTAATATCATAGTGCTCGCCTGACACCATTTTTTCATACGCTGTGGTCATTTATTTGTACTCGAATTGATAACTGGTTTGATATTGATAAAGGGATTGTTTGGCAATAAACCTTCGATTCTCTTTGGGCCAGTTTTCATGATTTGGGCAATCAGGCAGAAACTGAGTTTCCAGCGCTACGCCTGATAGTCATCGTACTCTCCTTGTCGAGAAGGTGTCCCTGCTAAGAAATTACCGCTGTAGAGTTGAATGGCTGGCTTATCGGTAAACACCGACATAGTGACTTGCTTGTCGGAACTCATCAGTCGAGCGATGGCTTGGCAGCCATCAGTGAGTTCGTTCGGTAGAGTAAACGCATGATCATAACCTTTCGCTCTTTTTTGGTCCTCATCTTGAAGTAACTGCTCTCCAATACGATGAGCACGATTGAAATCAAAATGAGTCCCCTTTACGGACCTCAGTTCCCCGGTTGGAATTAAGGTCTCATTGGTTGGTAGGTACTCATTAGCGCTAAGTTGCAGTTCGTGATTAAGAATGGTTTGTCCTGATTCTGCACCATCCAAGTTAAAGTAGGCATGGTTGGTTAGGTTTATCGGGCAGTCTTGATCACAAATTGCAGAGTATTCGATGCGAACCTGGTTATTGTCTGTCAGTGTATAGGCAACTTCAGCGGTTAGGTTTCCTGGAAAGCCTTGATCGCCATCGGGAGACGTCAGGCAATATGTAATCTGGGAATCACTTTTTTCTTTTATTTGCCACCGGCGCTTGTCAAAGCCTTCAATGCCGCCATGTAGACTGTTTCCATTATTGTTCAGTGTGATGTTGTGCGTTGTGCCGTTTAACTGAAACTGTCCGTTAGCAATACGATTAGCGAATCGACCGATCGTGGCACCTAGAAATGCACTGTGGGTTTGATAGTCTTTTAGTGTTTTCATCCCCAATAGGACTTCACGTGGACCTTGTTCCGTCGGAAGTTGACAGCTCAGCCATGTGGCACCAATGTCCATGAATGTGGCGGTCATGCCTCGTTGATTACGTAAAGTGTGCACGTGGGCCGGTAATTCATCAGAAAACAAATCAGCTTCAATCGAAGTCTTAATTGACTCTGGAGAGAGGTTCTTAGTCAGCATGGCTGCTCCTTATAAAGCTGTATTTACACAAATTCAAATATTGTGCCTCATAGTTGAACTCGATATTACAAGGTAACTTAGGAATGAACCGATAAAGCAATCATAAATAGGCACACACAGCTAATTTGTGCATGCTTTCAACAAATCCGTTTATATGTGAAGGTAAAGTGGCGGGTATAACTTTTTGATTTTTGTTCTTTTTTTCTTTTCAGAATACTGAGGGGTGATGAAAGAGCGCCAGAAAAGGGCTCTTTCATTGACGAGAAGGTTTGTGTGGGATTAGTGAGTTCAAAGGTTCATTAAGCTTTCAAGCGATTCTTCAACAGTGTTGTAATGGTAGGTTTGAATGTTTTTACCATCCGTTGTGTTGATTTGAATTTCTGATATTTCGTTGCTTAAGTCACGCTCTATGATGCCAATTGAGTGATCAACCGACTTGCTGGTGATGACTCTTTGATTCCTTAATACGATGACGCAGGTATGTAGATTCATGCCAATTCCCTCTAGCCTTGATGACGTTGATAATGATTTTTGTGATGTTTGGGTTCCTAGCTAAACAAGCAAACGCTTTTCCTTACATCGAAAGTGGATGGCTGCTTATCTAGACAGTCTTTAACTTTAGTGGAAAAAATCTGAGATGCCAATGTGCACCATTATTAGGTTCCGTAAATGGCTACTATTGTTTCGCGTGAGTCCTACAATATAGACATATTTCATAGTATCTTTCATCCACGAGTCGCTCGAAAGGACATACCTAATGCCATTGCACCCTTATACTTCGCTGACTTTCGAACAATGTCAAAAGGCTCGCGTTTCCAGAGACGTTCGCTTTGATGGCCGCTTTTATGTTGCGGTGAAAACGACAGGTATTTTTTGTCGGCCAATTTGTCCGGCTAACTTACCTAACGAAGAGAATGTCGAATATTTCACTGATAAAGCACAAGCACTTAAGGCTGGATATCGCCCATGCCTGCGTTGTCGACCGGATAGCGCGCCCGGCTCTTGGGCCTGGAAAGGTGTGGAAACAACATTTCAGCGAGCGATGACTTTGATCGACAATGGTGAACTTCAGCACAGCGCTGTCACCGAACTCGCTGAGCGACTAGGAGTCTCTGACCGCTATTTAAGAATGCTTTTTGAGCGATACCTCGGTATGCCGCCAAAACAATATGCCCAATATCAGCAACTCATGTTTGCTAAGCAGTTATTGCATTCGAGTTCGATGTCCATTACCGATATTGGCTTTGCTGCTGGTTTTAATAGTACACGTCGATTTAACGATGCGTTTCAAAAGTGTTTGAAGCTTACGCCGTCCCAAGTTCGGCGGCAACTCGTCCAATCATCAGGCGGTCATCAAATAGTTTTGCCATTTCGAGGTGAGTTAAATTGGCAACACATGCTCAATTTCTACCGTATACGAGCGATTGAAGGTGTAGAAAACGTGACTCAAGAGAGCTATCAGAGAACGGTGCGTATTGAGAATAGCCAAGCATGGTTCAAAGCGACAAAAAGAGACAGTCATCTTAATTTAGAGTTTGAAATCGATGATGTTACTCAATTGCAACGTTTGGTTTTAGGTGTGCGCCGTATGTTCGATCTCGATACTGATATTGACACGGTAGAGCATTACCTGAATGCCGCGGTTCCTGGCTTAGTAACTGAAAAAGGCATTCGGATTCCGGGGGTATGGAGCCCTTGGGAGGCGGGGGTCCGTGCGATTTTAGGTCAGCAAGTTTCTGTAAAAGCCGCAATTGGACAGCTCAATTTATTGGTCGAGAAACAGAGTGCTCCGGGCGCGATACGCTACTTTCCAGAACCTGATGCAATTGCCAATGCTGATATTAGTTATTTACGTATGCCGCAGAGCCGTAAAGACACCTTAATTCGTTTTGCACAATTGATGCAGCAAAAACCAAAGATCGATCCGGTACAGTGGCTTGATTTAAAAGGCATTGGCCCGTGGACGATTCATTACGTTCAACTTCGTGGGCAGTCTCTTCCTGATTGCTTGCTAGATAACGATCTAGTGGTGAAGAGAACCATGCAACGCTATCATTCGTTTGACCGACATGCCGTCTCTCCATGGGGGAGTTATGCCACCTTTCATCTATGGAACCAATCATGAAAAAAGTTTATACCGTCATGACTAGTCAATTTGGCGAAGTCACCATTCAGGCCAACGCTGATGGTTTGCTTGGCATTTGGTTTGAAACCTGCACAACGAAACCGGATGAGCTTGGTGATCGAGAAGATCATCATCCGGTGTTGAGTGAAAGTGTTGTTCAGTTGCAAGAGTATTTTACTGGGTCACGTAATGACTTTGATCTCCCACTTGCTGCAAAAGGCACCGATTTCCAAAACCAAGTTTGGCAAGCGCTAACCACAATCCCTTACGGTGAAACATGGAGTTATCAGGATCTGGCGAATGCGATTGGCAACCCAAAAGCGGTACGTGCAGTAGGGTTGGCAAATGGTAAAAACCCTATTTCTATTGTTGTGCCTTGCCATCGAGTGATTGGTAAAAATGGTAAGCTGACCGGGTATGCTGGTGGCGTGGAGCGAAAGCAAGGTTTGCTGGCGTTAGAGCAAGGTAACAGGCTTTAGTCGCAATCCATATAAGGACTTGATCAATTAAACCTCGTTTGTGTAAACCCTGCGCACTCAGAAATAGGAAGCCCCGAAACCATGGTTCCGGGGGCTTAGTTTGCTCGCGACAGTGAGAATAGGCGTCGCTTTAAGTCAACTGAGGTTTGGCTTGATATCGCCCTGGTTTATGGTTCATTGCCAAAATTAGGTTTGTAGCGACCGCTCCAATCACTGAGAGACCAATTAGGTAAATATCAACAATAAACAGAGACATTATGACAATGGCACAATCCAGAGCCATTTGAACTTTGCCTGCGCGAATGCCATAACGGTCCTGTAAAAACAACGCTAGGATATTGAATCCTCCCAAGCTCATCTTGTGACGGAAAATGACCAGCATTCCAGTGCCGATCATCCCACCGCCTATTAATGCAGCGTAAATTGGCGCGATTCTCGATATTTCCAATACATGGTGCAGGTGGTCAACGGCAAAAGAAACCAGTGACACGGCGATAAGCGTATTGATTGTGAAGCGCCATCCCATCCGTTTGACGGAAAGAATGTAAAACGGGAGGTTAAGCAGGAAGAAAACTTGTCCAAAACTGAAATCGCTGACTTTGGTAAGGAAGATGGCCAATCCAGCGGTTCCTCCTGTTAGTAGTCCAACTTTACTAAAAAATATGACGCCTAACGACACCAGTGCGCTACCGAGCATTAGCGCCAGCAGATTTTCTCTTAAGCTATGATCATTATCCATAAAACATGTTCCTTGGGTTTAATCAAGCCTTCCGCATAGGGTGAAAGTGGGAAGGACAGCGGACCTAAATATTGTCGGTCCAAAAAACGCTCAATAACATGTCTTGAAAAGTGACCAATGTCGAGTTTTCAGCCAAAATAGGTGCAATGTGAACTGTTTAACATAATGTACACATGTCGTTTATGGAAGCGCAACAGAGCCTAGAATAAACCACTATTTAACCATAAATGTGCTCCGATGCTGGTGGCATAGCCGATTGCAATGACGGGCGCCCATTTTAGGTGACCAAAAAAGGTATATTGTCCGCGAGCGGCTCCCATTAATGCCACGCCAGCAGCTGAACCAATCGACAATAAGCTGCCACCAACGCCGGCCGTCAATGTGACGAGCAGCCAATTTCCTATCGACATACTTGGTTCCATGGTTAAGACGGCAAACATAACGGGGATATTATCTACGATGGCAGAGAGTACCCCAACCATCACATTGGCCCACACCGGGTTCCACTCTGTATACATGACATTTGAAATCAACTCTAAATAGCCAAGTAAACTCAAACCACCCACGCACATCACAACACCATAAAAGAACAGAAGCGTATCCCACTCCGCCCGTGATACCCGGTGGAAGACATCAAACGGAACGACAGAGCCGATGCGTTTTAAGGCCTGTTCATCTCCATTGGCAATGGCGATTGCTGTTTTTTTTGCGAGGGATTGCTTAAGTGTCTGGCGTAGAAAATAGCCAAAGAATTGCAAATAAGCTAATCCCATCATCATGCCGATGACCGGAGGAAAATGCAGTAATGCATGGAAGCAGACGGCGGTAGCGATGGTAAGGATGAACAACAGAACAATCCGTCTCGCACCACGCTTCAACTCGATATGCTCATGTACCGTGTTTGGCTTGGTGTTAGGTACAAAAAATGACATAACAAACGCAGGAACGAAATAGTTAAGCAAAGAGGGCACAAATAGCGGAATAAACTCTGCAAAGTGGACATGACCTGCTTGCCAGACCATTAAGGTTGTAATATCACCAAATGGACTGAAAGCGCCGCCTGCGTTTGCTGCGATAACGATATTAATACAAGCAATGTTAACGAATTTAGGGTTGTCCCCTGAAACTTTCATGACCACTGCACACATGAGCAGAGCCGTTGTTAAGTTATCAGCGATAGGAGAAATAATAAACGCAAGAAAACCCGTGAGCCAAAACAACTGTTTAAAACCAAAGCCTTTTCCGACCATCCAAGCTTGCAGAGCATCAAACAGTTTGCGTTCCTCCATTGCGTTGATGTAAGTCATCGCGACAAGTAGAAACAGTAACAACTCTGCGTATTCCAGTAAGTTATGCTCTAAAGCTGCTTTCGCAACGTCGGGTTGGTTATTCTGAGCAAATGTATAGCCGATGAGAATCCAAATTAATCCAGCGGCCAATAGTACAGGCTTGGATTTTCTCATTTTTAGATACTCTTCTAGCATCACGAGAATATAAGCAATGGAAAAGAGAATGAGAGCGGTGTACCCGACTGCTGAGTTAACCAGGTTGAGCTCATTGGTTGTGGAAGCCATACTCGAGTTGGAAAATAATAAACAACAGAAAGCTATGACTGAATAAATTGGCATCGACATTTCTCCCTTGTCTTAATGGAGAAATAGTAGACACAAATGAACCGTTTAGTTGTGAGAGAGTTCGAATTAACGTTAGACGCTAATCATTAGTGTGTCTTTGAGTGCGTGGCTACTTTTTGAGTGACGCAATGCTAGCGATGCCACAAAGAATGGCGGCGGCATACAAACCGTAAGTTAACCAATGACTGATCTCTAGAAATGGAACGATTTCTTGGGGTGCCCACATACTGCCTCCGTTTAATGAGCAAGTTAATGCGCCCAATCTAAATGAAATGAACAACGTTTTTTGTGAGAAGTGACTAATTCTAGTCGCCTAGAGTCCCTATTTTCAGTGAGTGAGAGAGAGCTCTCATTTTGATGTGGGTGAACAATTCTTGCAATTTAGAACGATCGTGCTAAAAATACAGCTATGAAAAAAGGAAAAGTGACCAAAGAACTGATTCTGCAACGCGCCTTTCAGATCGCCAGTGAGCAAGGGCTCGAGAGTTTGACAATTGGTGAACTCGCTAAGCAGTGTGGCATGTCAAAAAGCGGTTTGTTTGCCCATTTTAACTCTAAACTGAATTTACAGCTTTCGGTGCTGGAGTATGCGAACCAAGTTTTTACCGAGCGAGTCATCGCACCTGTTAGAGAGTTGGGGGATGACAATATTGAACACAAAATTCGAGGGCTGTTGGATAACTGGATGACATGGAATCACTCGTTTCAAGGCAGTTGCATGTTTCTTGATGCCTGGAATGACAGTGCTGCCGATGATTGTTTGCTGCAAATAGCACTCAGAAAGTCCATTGATACGTGGTTACATTATCTAGAAATACAAGTTATTAAAGGAAAGGAAAACCAAGAGTTCTCAGAAGATTTAGAGGCAAGCCAGGCGATTTTTGATTTGTACGGGCTGTATTTAAGCGCTCATGTGTTTTACTCAATTAAAGGTGAACAAGCGAGTCAAAAGCTATTTTGGCAAGGCATCGAAAATTTATTTGCACGATGGAAAGGTTAATCTCCAGACTATCAATCTAGAATCAAACAAATAAAGAAAGAGCGACACGTTCGCTCTTTCTTATCAGCCTTAAAAGCACGACCGTTCTATTTTTTGGCTGATAACGAAGGAACAAATCATGAGTGAGAAAATTTACTTTAACACCTCGCAGCGTTTTAGTGTCAAACGTAGCCTCGTCAACATTAGCACCCGTTTACATCATACTTTAGCGCCGTCACACGCAAAAAAAAGTGCAAGAAAGTTATTGCTTACGCCAGTTCGCACGCAGCCTAAAAACGCCCAGCCGAACGGGCTTGTAAAAAATGAAATTCAAGGGCGTAGCGGAATGATTAAAACCTATTCATTGGGTGCAGGTCCGATTTGGATACTGACTCATGGTTGGTCGGGGACAGCGAGCCAGTTCTATCCACTAATGGAACATATTGCGGCAAAAGGTTATACGGCGCTTGCTTACGACCATCCTGCTCATGGCGAAAGTGAAGGGCAATATGGACACATTCCCGGTTTCATTCGTGGGCTAGAAGATGTGCTCGATTCGGTAGATGATATTGTCGGTTTAGTGGGGCATAGCATGGGGACGGCCTCTGCGTTGGAATGTCGACACAGTAAGCTAGAAGGTAAGCCTTTGCTTCTTATCGCTCCGGTTTTGAATTATGTTGAAAACCTCTTTGGTAGCATTGCACGATCTGGGTACTCGATGAAACTGTTCCATGCCGTTGTGTCAGAAGTTGAAGAACAGTTTGACTATCCGTTGCAGGCGATTAACCCAATGGAGCGACTTGCAAATCGCCCTTCTTTGACCATCATCGTGCATGACAAACAGGATAAATTCACCAAACACAGCGTGTCTGCACAAGCTGCGCATGATATCGACAATGTTGAGCTTGTCACTACACAAGGGCAAGGTCACGGAAGAGTGATGACGTGCGAACAAGTGTTTGCTAGTTTCGATCGTTTAGTTGAAATAGCAGATGGTAAGTAAGTGATTACTTATATTTTAAGTTATTAATAATAATGAAGTTAAAAAAAACAAAAGGACAGCCTAAGCTGTCCTTTTCTCATCGTGATCAGATAGGTTTATACCAATCTCCGGTATTGTTACCAGTCTTAATCAGTACGTGATTATGTCCTGATCCAGATTGATATGCCTCTTGTGATCTCTTAGTTACAGTTTGCTGTACCTACTTCTTTCCAAACACCCCATTGACCAGACTTAGATGGATCTTCTCCACGTGTCCACCATTTTGCTTCCCAAGTACTGCCTGCGTGAGTGACTTGATCGCCGCCTGTGTAGACAGTGCTCTGATCCCATGCGTTGTCACATGTCACTGGGTCAGTGACTGAGGTGTACTCTGCTACGACAACCGTTGCGGTTGCAGTCGAAGATGCTTCGCCATCGCTTACGCTTACTGCAAAGTTTAGGCTGGTGTCTTGTGGGTATTCCGCTGCAGTAAAGGTCACTTTAGCACCTTCAATTGTTGCGTTTAGGCCTTGCGGCAGCGTCCAATTGAATGTGAGTGTGTCGCTGTCCGCATCCGTTGAAGCAGAGGCATCAACGACCACTACGTCAGCTGCATTGGCTGTAGCTGGTGCCGATACTTGTGCCACAGGAGCGGTGTTTTGCGGTGGTTCAACCACGCCTGCTGGTTGTACCGTCACCACAACGAGATCCGTCGCACTTTCGCCTTCGTTATCAGTCACGGTTAGTTGGAAGGTCAACTGCTCCTCCGTCGTCACTTCTGCTACATCAAAGCTTGCTGTTGCAGTGTTTGCACTGGTCAGTACCACGGCTGCTCCTGACACTTGTTCCCAAGTGTAACTAGCGATTGTCCCATCAGAATCAGACGATTGGCTACCATCCAGTACAACACTGGCAGGACCCGTTACTGATTGGTCTGCGCCAGCCGCTGCCGTTGGTGCATTGTTTGGCTGATCAATGACAACACCAGACATACCTTCGTGCATCGCGTTGAGAATATCACCGTTGTCTGCATCGATTTCCCATGAGAATAGACCTGCTAGACCAAGTGACTTCGCGTAGTTACCTTTTGCGATAACAGAGCGTTTATCATCAAACGTGATTAACTCACCTGTTGAGCGATTCCAAACCCATGGTGCTTCGGCTTGTGCGTCATAACCGTATTCAAAACCATTGATACCTTTGTTATCGGCTCCTAGCATAAATGACTTAATGCCTTTGTAGTCGATAACGCCCGCTTCCCATACGCCTTGGGCTGTACTGCCTTTCAGTTTACCCGTTGCGGTACCTGTCATAGGATCGGTTGGATCGGTGAGTGTATCTGGTGTGACGCCTTCCCAACCACGACCGTACATGGCAGCTCCAAGGACTAGCTTGTTGGCAGGAACACCTTGTGCAAGAAGAAGTTGGATAGCGTTATCTGCTGTGTAAGCAGGCCCTTTGAACTGCTCACCGTTTTCATCTACACCGCTGCCGTCACATTGACCAGGGCGCATGAATGAACCACAGTAAAGCGCGGCTTGGTGACCCGGTACGTTGTTCCAACCGCCGTAAAAGTCATACGTCATTGCAAAAATGTAGTCCATGTATTGAACGGCATCTGCGTAGTCTACGTCTTCAATCTTGTCGTAACCTACGCCGATAGCTGACGTCAATTCGTATGTGCGGCCTGTTTCTGCTTCTAGCTCGTCAAGCATCGCGCGCAATTCACGCATTAGGGCAACGTAAGCCGGACCATCATTGACCGAGTCTCCTCTATCGGCTGCAGCACCGCCACCGCCAGGGAATTCCCAGTCAATGTCTACGCCGTCGTAGAACTTCCAAGTCTTCAAGAACTTTTTAACCGAAGCTACGAAAGTGTCACGGTTAGTTTTATCCACAAAGTCGAAGAATGGGTCTGACAGTGTCCAACCACCAATTGATGGGATTATCTTCAGGTCTGGGTTACGTTGTTTCAATGCCATCAGCATTGCGTAATTTCCCTTGATTGGGGTGCTGTACTCATGACCCGCTTGAGGGAAGCTCTTTTGGTAGGCTGCCCACGGGTCATGAATGACTACTTCGTAATCATTTACGCCATTACACGCGGTTTGCAGTGCGTTAAAGCTGTTGCCACCGACTGATTTTACTGACTCATTTGGACCACAAATTGGGATAAAACCGTAAAGGATGTGAGTCAAGTTATCGACAGGCATATTATCGACCGTGTAATCACGACCATAAATGCCCCATTCCACGAAATAAGTACCCATGACAACACTAGGATCGGTGTCGAAAGACTTGTTATTTGGATCGACATTCATTGTAAGCGGTTTTAAGTGAGAACCATCGGTGTCTGCGATCGTGATTTCAGCTGGTGAGCTTTTCGCACAGCCAGTTTCATCACATGCTTCGATTTCCATTTGGTACAAACCACCTTGACCATATTCGAATGTCGCTGTGGTTTGGCTACCAGAAATTGGACCGGTTGCGACTTTGACGCCATCAAAATAGATGTTGTATGTGTCACCAGAGGTCCCACTCCACTGGTTGAATTTTACCGTGATGGTGGCTTGGTCATGGTATTTCACCATGCTGTTGTAGCCAGATGTGGTTTCCATTGCCAGTTCAATTTTAGAAAACTGCAGGTTATTGGAACCATACAGATCGATACTTGGTGCTGTAGGCGCTGCCACTGCAGTGCCAGATAATGCTAACGCTACGCCAGCAGCACATAGATTAAATCGAATCATAACTTATCTCTCAATCCTTGGATTCGTGTTCTATAGGGAACATTAAGCTGCTCTTGCACCGCATAAATGACTGGTTTTTTTTACCCTGTCCAAAACACACACCATGTGCAAAAGCATCCTCTACAGCATTTCAGAGAGTTTTTTTTCGTCAAAAAAAAATTAAAACGGTTTTCGAGTGATATGAGGGAAGTTAAATAAAACTCACACTCTGTTGCACGGAAAATGCCATATTGAGTCAATAAACAAATTATTTTCGGCAAGAATAGAATTTAGCGTTTACTCAAAAGACCTTGAGTGAAGGTTTTTTGTGGTTATCTATTTGTTTATTTTGGTTTTTTGTCATTTTTTCGTTAGTTAACGGGTTGAATTAATCGCTATTAAAATGCTCGCTTAATGCCGCTCGGCGTTTAGATGCTGTGCCGATTTCTGATCCTTGAACTGTGTGCTCAAACCCTTTGCGAATAAAACGTTGGTCTGGAAATAGAGGCTCAATACGGCGAATCTGTGGTGATAGGTGTGAACCGGATAGTTGATAAACCGTCTTACCTAAACCGGTGTTAAGAGTCATGGTTTGTCCATCAAAGTCGAACTTGGTTGAGACCAAGCGATGGTTACGGTATACCCCTTCAGACGTAAAGTTGAGCCGCTCAGTTTGATAAGGTGGTGCGCCTATTTCGATCCATTCCCCATAAATATTAGTGGGACTAATAGATGCTTGATAGGAGAGGTGAAGTTGATAGCTGGTAAAGGCAAGAAGACTAGCACCGACAAAAGCGAAAATGATTTTTAATAGTGTGCGCTGATTCAGAATGGCCTCCCTCGGTCACGTGTGGAGCACGGTCGATCTTGCGTTTTGGTTTATTGTTGCCATGACAGTATAACGGCTTACATCATGGTGCGAGTCTTCTGACAGAATTACAAATGATCCTGTATTTACCGTTAACAAATCATGATCTAGAGAGTGTTTTTACATCCTGATACAACACTTTTGATCTATATCCAACCAAATAGTTATTAGATTTAAGTATTGAGTCATTGATAAAAACAAGGTAAAAAAGAGCGGATTATTGATAAGGAAAACAAGTATGAGCATTAAGGAAAATAGCTATTTCGCTGGTGGCGTTAAGTCACTCGGTTTTAGTCAACATGAACAGGACATCAGTGTTGGTGTAATGCTTCCTGGTACGTATACCTTTGGTACTCAAGCCCCAGAGCGTATGACTGTTGTTAAAGGTGCACTCATCGTTAAGCTTGCGGGTGAAGGCGACTGGAGAACATATTCTAGCGGTGAGTCGTTCGATGTAGACGGTAGCTCATCGTTTGAAGTTGAAGTAAAAGACGCTTCTGCTTACTTGTGTGAATATTTGTAAATTCAGTTGAGTTACGCCACTCGGCGAATTCACTTAGGTCATCTACTATGACAAAAGGCAAAGTTCTGGTGTTGTATTCCTGAGGGAATGGTGAATCCTGAATTGCGCCTGTCTATCGAGACTAAAGCCACCTTGAGTGGCTTTTTTTGTTTGCCCAGCATATCCGTAACTAACGTGTATACTTAAAGTAACCAAGTGAATTAGGTAACCACAAAGGAGGAAGTGATGGCGATACAACAAAAACATACCGATCTCCCTCCTCGTTACGAGTCTAAGGATTTCACCGACGAGCAGAGACACCGATTCACGGAAGTGGCGAATGCGGCGCAAAAGCGGCGTGATCGGTATAGACGTGCGATAGCTAATAGCTTGAGAAGAAAGAAAGCAAGTTCACGAACGCTTAATGTTGACAACACGCCTTCGAAAGATAAACCGAGACGCACCCGTCGAGTCATCGCGCTTATCATGGTATTAGTACTTGGATTGTTGGCAATGTATCTGTTTTAGGCATGTATAGAGTCGGTGTTCATCATTTGAATCTCTCCATGCTTTATCGAGAATAGTAATCTTTGATTTTACCAATGAAAAATATTTTTACTCTTAACGTGAATTTGTGTTGCTGATGCCCCCCAACAATGACTAGAATCCACAAGTGTACTTGGGTTGGTTAAACTTCAAGTTTTAATTATTATTTTTATTAACTGCCTCACATTTTTTGTGGGGCAGTTTTTCATTGTGTGAAGGTAACTACTATGCCTAATGGCCAGACAATCAACCAACGTATGTCGATCGTGACATTAGCTTGGCCCATATTTGTCGAAATTTTGCTACGGACGGCTTTAGGAACCAGTGATGTATTTATGTTAAGTGGCTATTCTGACAAAGCGGTCTCGGCGGTTGGGGTTATTACTCAGATCACCTTCTTTCTGATTGTTGTGTCTACTTTTGTTAGCAGCGGCACTGGGATTCTAATCGCGCAATACAACGGCGCTGATCGGGATAAGGACTCTGTTGATGTCGGGGTTGCCAGTATTGTTTTATCTATAGTCATCGGTGTGTTATTGAGTGTTGTAGCCGTGCTTGGCGCGATATTTTTACTGCCATACTATGGTTTAGAAGCTCAGGTAGAGCAATATGCACGTGAGTACTTACTTATTAGTGGTGCCCTGACATTCAACGTAACGATTGGCATTGTACTGACCACGATTTTACGTAGTCACGGTTATTCACGCTCGCCGATGATGGTTAATTTAATTAGTGGTGTACTCAACGTTGCGGGCAATTACATAGCGTTGTATCAACCGTTTGGGTTGCCAGTATTCGGTGTTCAGGGTGTCGCAGTGGCAACGGTGGTGAGCCAAATCATTGGCACACTGATGTTTTGGCTTATTTTGGCTCGTAGCAGCATTGCATTACCGATGTCGACGCTCAAGCAAATTCCATCGGCGATTTATAAGCGAATTCTAAAAATAGGTGGGATGAACGCTGGCGAGGTGTTGTCCTACAACCTTGCTCAAATCTGTATTGTGTACTTTGTCGTTCAGATGGGTACTGCTTCTCTGGCCGCGTTTACCTATGCTCAAAATATTGCACGATTCTCGTTTGCCTTTGCGTTAGCGATTGGTCAGGCCGCGCAGATCCAGACCGGTTATTACATTGGAAAAGGTTGGGTAACAAGCATTCTTAAACGGGTACAAATCTATTTTCTCGTTGGTTTTGCCGCCTCTACTGTGGCCACGACCGTGATTTATATTTTTAGGAATGAGATTCTTCGCGTATTCACGGAGCAGCCTGAAATTCTCGCACTTACTGGCTCGCTCGTTATGGGCTCCATCGTTCTAGAGGCGGGGCGGGTGTTTAACTTGATTTTTATTGCTGGTTTAAAAGGCGCGGGTGATATCAAGTTCCCTGTTCAAATGGGCATACTGAGCATGTGGGGACTGGGTGTGATGTTCTCTTACATCTTTGGTATTCATATGGGCTACGGGGTATTGGGAGCATGGATGGCGATTGCTCTTGATGAATGGGTACGCGGTATCATCATGGCGAGACGCTGGCGCTCGCAGGTGTGGACCAAGTTTAAAATGAGTTGATATTTTGACTCAGAAGCGATGAGAGGGCAGTGCCTGCTCATCGCTAATTTTAAAATTCGCAATCAGCCTGAAACACCATCCTCTCTTTTGTATAGGGATGGTCCAATTCTAATGTTTCGGCGTGCAGATGCAGACGCTCGGCTTTTTCGCCGTACAAACCGTCACCCACCATTGGCATGTTCAAGCCCAGATGATGCGCGCTGTGGACACGCAGTTGGTGGGTGCGACCCGTTTTAGGGTACATATATACCTTACTGCGGCCGTTCTTTACTTCAATCAACTGCCAGTAAGTCTCGGCTGGTTTGCCGTGTTCATAACAAACTAATTGACGTGGACGGTCTTCTGGATCGCCACGCATTGGTAATGAGATTTCACCCTCTAAATCCTTGAGTTCACCTTCTAGCAACGCCATATAGCGCTTTGTTACGCCTCGGGCCATGAACTGTTTTTGCAAGTTTTTATTGGCGCGCTTAGTAAGCGCAAACACTAAGATTCCTGATGTTGCCATGTCTAAGCGATGGATGACAAAAGGTCCTTCCACGTCAGGAAACAGGCTCTGAAGTCGCGTATAGGCCGAGTCTTTGATGGTTTTTCCCGGTACTGATAGCAATCCTGAAGGCTTATTAACAACTACCATGGCATCGTCTTGGTAAAGTATTTCCAGCTCTTTATCTTCTGCCCAGTTTTCGGCTAGGGGGTTGGCTTCAACATTCAAGCCTTGCATCATGTGGCCTAAAATTGGCTGGCACTTGCTGTTGCATGATGGATAGAATTTCTTGTGTTGACGCACCTCCGATTTGGGAGATTCCCCCCACCAGAACTCGGCAAGCGCTAACGGTTTTAGGCCATGTTTAAAAGCATACTGAAGTAGCTTGGGGGCCGCACATTCCCCGGCACCAGCTGGTGGTACAGGTTACTGGTCTCGGCGAAAATATCCACCAAATCACGTGATTCACCAAAGCTATTGAGGAAGCGATATTGACGGTGAAGTTTATGCTGCAGCGCGTTAGACCGCTCTTTTCTGAGTGCTTTAAACTCATTGAGTTGCTGTTTGAGTTCTGCCAATCGCTGCTCTTTTACTGCCAACTTTTCATCCCACATCATCTTGAGGTGCTTTAGTTGGTTTTTGTCGGCCACGCTTTGTTTACTTAACTCATCCAGCAATGCTTTGAGAGCGTCAGGGCCGAGTGTTTGCTCGCCTTGTCTACGCTGTTCTTTGCGTTTAGCGCGTCCTGCTATCATCACTTGTCGTTGCTGCTGTTCTGCTTGTTGGTAAGCCGCCCGGTCGGCTTGAATGTCTGCTGTTAGCTCAGCCAATTCAGGGTTAGCTGCTGCCTTTCTGTAGTCGGTATTGACCGCATTGATGGCATCAGTTTCTGCACGGAAGAAACCCAGATCGGTCAACATATCATAAACTGGTGGCACAAAGCCTGGCAGCAAGTTTTTATCCGCGATTTTTCCGGAGAAGGCGCTTAGATAACCCAGATCTCCTTGTTTATTTTTCACCAAGAGCACACCGAACATTTTTCCACGTCCTGATTTATGAGCGTCCAGGCCAAAATCATGATCAAAATCGCTTTGCGCGAGCAAGTTCTGTTGTAACTGCTCAGCGGCCAATACACAAAGCGGATGCGGTGTATAGTAGAACGGAAACGTAAACTGCTCAGGTAACGTATAGCCAGAAATATCAGCAGTAAAGCGAGTAAAACAGTGTTCAGGCGAGTGCATGGTGAATATCCGCACGAGTAAAAAATTGAGCGAGGATTGTACATGTTTGATTCAAGAATGCCATATACCTAACCCACATCAAGGTGCTCGTTTTTACGAGAGTGGTTTGAGCTGTCAGACGCAGCATCGCGCTGAGTTCTATATCTTGTAGTGACTTGATTGTTCTGGTGCGTCTTCACTTGAGATTCATTCACGATCCTGTACCTTAAACCATATTCCTATTTCTTACACCAGTTAGAGTTTCATCGTATGCCACACGCTAGTATTAAATTTATCGCCTCCGATATGGACGGTACGTTGCTTGACCAATATGGTCGCTTAGATCCAGAATTTTTCGACTTGTTTTTGCAGTTAGAACAAAAAGGCATTGTGTTTTCAGCGGCATCTGGTCGCCAGTACTACAGCTTACGTGACACGTTCGCTCCTATCCAAGACCGTATTGTTTACGTCGCGGAAAATGGTACGTTGGTGATGCACAAGGATAAAGAAATCTATAGTTGTACCATTCCTAAAGTAGAAGTCGCAGAGATCGTTACAGCGGCGCGTGACATTGAAGGGGCACACATCGTATTGTGTGGCAAACGCTCTGCATATATAGAGAATCAAGACCAAAAAACATTAGAAGAATTTCATAAGTACTACCACCGTTGTGAACGTGTCGACGATTTACTGGGTGTTGACGATGAGTTCATCAAAGTGGCTATTTGTCATTTTGACGGCTCAGAAGAGCAGCTTTTTTCCACCATGAATGCGAAGTTTGGTGATTCACATAAAGTCGTGGTGAGTGCAAAAATTTGGCTAGATGTGATGAATGCCAAAGCGTCAAAAGGGGCCGCGATAGAGTTTTTGCAACAAACCATGGGCTTTACTCCTGCTGAAACCATGACCTTTGGTGATTATTTGAATGACCTTGAAATGCTACAAGTGAGTGAGCACTCTTATGCCGTTGCCAATGCGCACGAAAAGATAAAACAGGTGGCTCGATTTTCTGCACCTAGCAATCAAGACTCAGGCGTTTTAACCGTTCTCCGGGAGCGATTTAATTTGGATTAGGTTTGTCTGTGAATATTAAAAACTCCCTAATGCTTGGAAAGGGAGTTTTTTACGACTAGGTGTATATCTTGGTTGTATCACCATAAGTAGGGCTTTGTATTTATATCTGTCGCTCTGGTACCGGTTCAGTTTGTGATTTTTGGCGACTTTCAAACGTCTTGCTACTTGCGAATTTCATTTTATACATGCGCTTGTCTGCATAGTTTATGAGCAAGTCAATATCGTCACTGTCAATTGGATAATGCGCAATACCAATACTTGTCGACAGAGAATTGGTCTGTTTTACTGCTAAAACTGGCGTGACGAATACGTTGTGAATGAGTTGTCGAGCTTGTGTATCATTGATACTTTCGCCTTCAATCACGACGGCAAATTCGTCCCCTCCCATCCTATAAACAGTGAAATGATTCATTTGCATTGCTTTTAGTCTTTTCGCAACCTCTTTAAGTACGAAGTCACCCGCCTGATGCCCGTGTGTATCATTAATCGCTTTAAAGCCATTTAAATCCAAAATGCACAATGAAAAGCTGGTGTGATTCTTTGTGTACTTTCGCAAAGTATTAAACAAAGCATTTCGATTACCAAGTTCGGTCAATGGGTCACTGAGCGCCAGCTTTCTGTGAAAATGAGACTCGCGATAAAAGAAATAAATCAGAGAGAGTGTGGATAGCACAAAGGTAGCAAACAACATGTATTGCGCTCGCATTAATCGTTGCGTTTCTCCTTGCTGGGCTTCGTAGACCTTACTGCTTTGACGAAAGTTTTGGTTTACGAAATCAACCAAATTTAGATATAACGTTTGGGTAGACCGATAAAATATCGCTGCCGCTTGACTGTCGCCTGTCTTTGCTTCAACAAGCTGTGGCTCTAATGCTTTATATTGTTCAAACAGATCTAAAAAATAATATTGGATGTTGTTGCGCTTAAAAAACTCAAAGGCGTCATGACTGTTAATCAGTAGGTCGAAACGGCTCCAAGCGAGTTCATATTGCAGTTCCGCCCCTTCAATATTCAAAACGTTTTCATCGAGTCTCCTGGCTTCACTCACTAACTCAGAGAGCTCTTTCGAGAGTTGAAACAAAAACCAAGTGGCTTGTTTTTGTTCTTTAGTAAAATTTTGTGCCAAATCGCGGGTTTGTTGCAGTAGAAATACGTTCGCAAGTAATAAAGATACCGCGAAAATGACCAGCAACAGTTTATTCAATGACGAGTAATGCCATTTTTGGGCTTTGTCTGAAGACGTGTTTGCGTTGGTCATTTTTTCATTTCTATCTGACTGACTTGCCAAACCATCTGTGCATGATACTCAGTCCGATCTATTTCAGGGTAACTGCTTAATGGGTACACAACCCAATAAGGCCCTTTATCTCGTATTTTTATATATTGACCATCTTTCTTGAAAGCCAAGATTGGTTCATAACGAAGAATATCTTGACGAGGTAATATTGAGTGATAATTGTTGAGACCAGCGATATCAGTATATTCAGGGATACTGCCGTAGATCTGGGTAAGTAGAGTACTGAGCTTTACACCATCAAATTTAGCTGGTGCAGAAATCCAAGGTAAATTGGTTGTATAACTGGTAATGGGTAAAGCCTGAAGTTGTTCTAGCGTTACCGAAACATCGGTTTTTTGAGAACCACTAAAAACGATTTCACGTGCAGAGATAAATGTTGAAAAAACCAACAAAATCAAAGCGATTATCTTCTTCATTATAAGGCCTTGTTATATTTTATTATTTTGTTCTGCTTATGCAACCATGACTGATAGTCATAACTAATTTGTGGTCTTATTAATATAGTCAACCTAAATGCATTATATATCAGATTTTGGTTCAAAAGTAACGACTGGTTTGTTGAAGGTTAATGCTATTCAGTGATAAGGCGTAGTATTTGGCTGAGGGATATTAATACTAAGTGATTAAAATTTAAACGCTTGCTGAGTTTTTGAAACGTTTTATTTTATTAGATAAGAAAAGCCATCGTGAGAGGATGGCTTATCAGTCAAGCAATGGTTTCTGAAGAAAATGGAAGCATTATCCAAACAAATGCTTAGCGTGGAAGTTTAAGTGATCGTCAATAAAACTGGAGATGAAGTAGTAGCTGTGGTCATACCCAGATTGCATACGCAAGCTAAACGGTGAATCATGTAGTTTGGCAGCAGACAATAACGCTTCTGGCTTAAGTTGTTCACTTAAGAACCCATCGGCATCACCTTGATCGACCAGTATCGGCAGTGGTGATTGTGCTCGTTTTAAAAGCTCACTGGCATCGTATTGCTTCCAGCTTTCGATATCTGTGCCAAGGTAAGCGGTAAATGCTTTTTTACCCCATGGACACTGCATCGGGTTACTGATAGGACTGAAGGCTGAAATAGACCGATATTGTTGGCTATTTTTTAATCCGATGGTTAAAGCACCATGCCCACCCATACTATGGCCTGAGATAGATTTTACATCTGAAACAGGAAAATTACTTTCAATAATGCTAGGCAGCTCTTTGGTGATATAGTCATACATTAAATAGTGTAATGACCAAGGCGCTTGTGTCGCATTTAGGTAGAATCCTGCCCCTTGACCTAAGTCGTAACTTTCATCATCCGCAATCCCTTCTCCACGTGGGCTGGTATCGGGCGCAATGAGCGCGATGCCGAGTTCGGCAGCCATGCGAAACGCGCCGGCTTTCTGCATGAAGTTCTCATCGGTACAAGTTAATCCTGACAACCAGTACAACGCGGGTACAGGCTGTGTCTTGGTTGCGTTTGGCGGTAGAAAAATAGCAAAGCGCATCGTGCAGTTCAAAGCGGTGGATTCGTGCGTATATTGCTTATGCCAGCCTCCAAATACTTTAGTTTGGCTAACGTTTTCAATCATCATAATACACTCTCAAGAGACATAAATTTTAAGGAAGTGGTTGGGAGTTAGTTAATGAAAAGGCCCTCCTATGGAGAGCCTTCACAGAAATTATTTGTCCATGTGGACAACGCTTCGAATACTCTTACCTTCGTGCATCAGATCAAACGCTTCGTTGATTTCCTCTAGCCCCATAGTGTGAGTAATGAATTCTTGTAGACCAAATTCACCCGCCAAGTATTGCTCAACAATGCCCGGTAGCTCTGAACGACCTTTAACACCACCAAACGCACTACCTCGCCATACACGACCTGTGACGAGCTGGAATGGACGAGTAGAAATCTCTTGACCAGCACCTGCAACACCGATGATGACCGATTCACCCCAACCTTTGTGGCAACATTCAAGGGCTTGACGCATTACATTGACGTTACCAATACATTCGAATGAGTAGTCGACACCACCATCTGTCATTTCAACAATGACTTCTTGGATTGGTTTATCGAATTTTTGAGGGTTAATGAGGTCAGTTGCACCAAGTTGCTTCGCAAGCTCGAATTTGCTCTCGTTGATGTCGATACCAAGAATACGGCTTGCACCAGCCATACGAGCACCGATAATTGCCGATAGGCCGATACCGCCTAAACCGAAGATTGCAACGGTATCACCTTTCTGAACTTTTGCTGTATTCAGTACGGCACCCATGCCAGTTGTCACGCCGCAGCCAAGAAGACATACTTCTTCCAAAGGGGCTTCTTTGTTTACTTTTGCTAGCGAGATTTCAGGAAGAACGGTGTACTCGGAGAACGTTGAACAGCCCATGTAGTGGAAAATGGTTTCACCGTTGATAGAGAAGCGGCTAGTACCATCAGGCATCAGACCTTTACCTTGCGTTTCACGTACAGCCTGACACAGGTTCGTTTTACCTGATTTACAGAATTTACACTCGCCACATTCTGCCGTGTAAAGTGGAATCACGTGATCACCCACCTCTACGCTGGTCACACCTTCACCTACCATTTCCACAATACCGCCACCCTCGTGACCTAAGATTGCTGGAAAGATCCCTTCTGGATCATCACCTGAAAGTGTAAAGGCATCGGTATGACAAACGCCTGTTGCTACGATACGGACTAACACTTCGCCTTTTTTAGGCAGTTGTACATCCACTTCTTCCATTTTTAGTGGTTCACCTGCTGCCCAAGCGACAGCGGCTTTCGATTTGATCGATGTTTGACCTGGTTTGATTTCAAGTGCCATTAGGTTTTCCTTATCTAATCAATAGGTAGGCGTTGTCATTAAGCGTAGTTGAGCTTTGCATTTTCGCCTGATGTTTTACTAATACGCATTTTATCTATTTCAATAAAAATGATAATCCGTCCTTTTTGAAAATGATTTTTACGTTTGTGTAATAATTAAAGGTGTAACATAATGCCGCTTTACACACGCGCTCATTTTTGAATGCTAATAAATATTGATAGGATCAAGCGATGGCGAATTGGGAAGGTGTCAGTGAATTTGTTGCCGTGGCAGAAACCAATAGCTTCACCGGGGCGGCCGCTAAGCTCAAAACTTCGGTGGCACAGATTAGTCGTCGTGTTTCCGCTTTGGAAGCGCGTCTTGCGGTAAAGCTGCTGCATCGTACGACCCGAAAAGTCTCCCTTTCTGAAGCTGGTAAACTCTATTATCAACAATGTAAACATTTGGTTGAAGGTTTGGAATTAGCTGAGCTCGTAGTGACGCAAATGCAAACTGAGCCCAAAGGTGTGCTTCGTGTCACCGCGCCAGTAACGTATGGTGAACAAACCTTGTCGCCGCTTTTGCATCAGTTTTTAGAAAAATATCCGCAAGTGAATTTGGATTTAATTTTAACCAATCAGCGACTGGATCTAATTGAGCAAGGTGTGGATCTGGCGATCCGTCTGGGTCGTTTGCAAGATTCTAGCTTGGTTGCAAAACGGCTTTCATCTCGACAAATGTATGTTTGTGCCAGCCCTTTGTATCTCGAACGTTTTGGCGAGCCTCATACTCTATCAGAGCTCGGGCGCCATCAATGTTTGGTTGGATCGGTCGATTATTGGCACTTTAAAGAGCAAAACAGAGAACGGTCTTTGCGTGTGTCTGGGCGGATTAAATGCAACAGTGGATTTGCGTTGGTTGATGCTGCAAAACGCGGCTTGGGTCTGGCGCAATTACCCGATAATTATGTTCAAGAGGCTTTAGACAGCGGTGAGCTGGTCGAAGTATTGAGTGATTATCGCGACGATCGTGAAGGGATATGGGCTTTGTATCCGCAAAGTCATAATCTCTCACCAAAGGTCCGGTTGTTGATCGATTTTTTGGCTCAAGAGCTTTGTTAATTTTGCGGCGTTTTTAATCTGCTCTCTTATGTCGAGCACAGACTATATCCATATTGATTTTAATGGCCACATTATAACCCTCGTAATGTGCGATAGTTTACTGCAGCCATTATAGTTATATTTTTTATGAGTGATCACTGATTCGATTCTGCATCGTCACGCTTAATCACTTTGTGCCCGTCTTCTGAGATACCGTTTTTCCAGTAGCTACTGATATAAATGTTTTCGCGCTCGACTTCTTTTTCATTGCGGAAGTATTGACGTAATGCCCGCATCGAATCGAATTCACATGCACACCAAACCGCAGCCGTGCCATCTTGCCACTTCAGTTCACGGACTGCTTCCGCTAAAGGTTGTCCCTCTGTTAACCAAATTAATTCCATCCCTGCTGGCGCGTGTAAGGTTGAATGTCTGAAGAAGACAGCACACTGATGACCGCGTAGCCTTTGGCATCTTCAGGTAGCGTGCGGATTTTTGCTGACAGGGCGGGTAGTGCCGTCATATCTGCAGCCATAAAGAACCAGTCGGCATCGGTGTTGAGGTTAGAAATGCTGCCTGGGCCAACGATGCTGATGGTATCCCCTGGCTGCGCTTTTATCGCCCAGCGAGCGGCAAAGCCGCTTTGCAAGTCGTTGCTTTCGTGGCGCACAAAATCGACTTCGATCGTACATGCTTGAGAGTCATAGCGACGAATGGTATAGGTGCGAAGTATGGGTTTATCTTCTTCCGAAACGGATTCCAACTGGGTACTGCCAGATTGATTAAATAGCAGCTTAATGTAGCTACCTTCACAATCTTGAGGGAAGTGACTAAGCGCATCGCCTTGTAAGGTAATGCGCTGCATGTTTGGTGTAATGCGCTCAGTATGGGTGACAGCAAGCACCTTAGGCTGTGGTTTATTTTTCATTACTACAATTCTCAATAATAATTCTTTTTCTCATTTAGATTATCAGTATTGCTAAAGAGAGGGTAGTAACTTTATATAAATTTACACTGTTAATTTGTGTGAAGAAGAAGGTAGGGCCTGATGAAAAATGGACCTTCTTCTTCCTTACTTACGGGGTTGCGTTTTTTGCGTTGATTCAGTTAATGACCTATATCATTGGGAAAGTGGACAAAAGAAGCAATGCAGCCATACCATAGTTGAACCCTTTTGTACGCTTAGGTGTGGTTAACCAGCGTTGAAGTTGCATCCCTGCAGCGGTCCAAAAGGTGACGGATGGAATATTTGCTAAGCAGAATACGCCTGCAATAACTGATAATTCTATCCACATACCTCCACTGCTGTAGACGGTAATCGCTGTTAAAGCCATAGACCAGCCTTTTGGGTTGACCCATTGAAACGCGACGGCGCCTATAAAAGACATCGGGCGAAAGTCATGCTTTATGTCGGCGTTAGAACTGGTCGCTATTTTATACGTTAGGAACAATAAGTAACTTAAACTGAGGATTTTTAAAATCGTATGGCTAAACGGATAGGCATGAAACAAACTCATCAAGCCAATACCTACCAGTATTAACATCACACCGAAGCCAAAAGTAATGCCCAACATGTGGGGTATAGTGCGTTTAAAACCGACATTAGCACCGGATGTCATTAGCATGATGTTGTTTGGTCCAGGAGTGAATGTAGAGACAAACGCAAACAGTGCTAATGCGCCTAATTGATGGTATTCCATAGCGTAATCCTTCGTTCTATGCTTCCAAATTGAAGCCGCTCAGTTATATAAGTAACGTAGAAACAACTATAAGTAGAAATGCCAGCAACATTGTGCTTTTATCGAGCTATACTCATTTTTATTCACAATAAAACGTTATAAATTTCATATTTCTAGCAATAATATTGCTTAAGTGTCGGTTGGAAGAGAAAACGTCGTTGTTTAGCTCTTTGCTCGAACAGGATTCGCACTTCTGCTAACCATGTGCCAGTGTATTAATTAGATTAGGCAAATACTTTAAGCAATTTTTGGAAGTAGTTTCACTAGATTCGATTGGTGAGTATTTAAAAATTAACATTTATCTATAAATATTAACTTATAATTTTTTCGGTTAAAATAAAAACAGTGATCGAAAGCAAAATATTAATATTACTAATGTTTATAAAACGAAATTTATTGAAAATTAAGCTTAGAAACCTTTCCGTAAAGTACAATGTTGATAACTATTTACATATAAAAATTAATTTCAATTCAATATCATAAACATGGGAACTTTGCTATATAGGTCACACAAGTGATATTTTATAAATTGATTGTTTTTTTTTGTAATTTTATGTAAATCCCCTCTTATTTATTATCGAATGGTAGTTAACGATAATAAAAAAGGGTAGAACATGTACAATACAAAAAGCATAACGCAGATTACGATAGTCGTTGCTTTAGGGGGGCTCCTCTTTGGTTATGATACTGCCGTTATATCTGGAGCAACCGAAGCTTTACAATACTTCTTTAACCTATCACCTGCTGAACTGGGGTTTGCAGCATCATCAGCATTGATTGGCTGTGTCATTGGCTCTATCGTGGCTGGCCCAGTTAGCACCAAGTATGGCCGTAAAAAATCGCTCATTTTAGCGGCCGTTCTTTTCTTCATTTCTGCCTTTGGGTCAGCGTTACCAGAAACGCTGAACTTCATAGCTGGTACAACATATTCTAGTTTCATCATTTATCGAATTTTAGGGGGCATTGGTGTTGGTATTGCTTCAATGGTATCACCAATGTATATCGCAGAAGTTGCCCCACCAAGTAAACGAGGAAGTTTAGTTTCTTGTAATCAATTTGCCATCATATTTGGTATGTTGATAGTTTACTTCGTAAATTATGGTATTGCGCTATTAGGTTCTGATGAGTGGTTATTCTCAATTGGTTGGCGCTATATGTTTGCTTCCGAATGTTTACCTGCAGGAATTTTCTTTATTCTATTATTTGGTGTGCCAGAAACACCACGTTGGTTGGCAATGAATGGTTACTTTCAAGATGCTCGTAATTTGATCGCAAGCTTTAATAAAGGTGATGATTTTGATAAGCAATGGGCAGAAATTAAAGCGTCATTAAATGATAAAGCAAAGAATGTAAGTGTATTTTCACATGGCATTTTCTTTATTCTTTTACTTGGTATCACTCTGAGTGTTTTGCAACAAATTACCGGGATTAATGTTTTCTTGTATTACGCGCCGGTTATTTTCAAGAGCTTTAGTTCCTCGTCCACCGATGTCGCCATGCTGCAAACCATCTTAGTTGGCGCTGTGAATCTACTGTTTACTGTTATTGCTATTTATACCGTTGATAAATTTGGCCGTAAGCCATTGATGATGATTGGTGCTGCTGCAATGGCAATCAGTATGCTTGCCATTGGGACCGCCGCTTACCTAGATGCAATTGGTGGCTACTTGATCATCTTTGTATTGATGTACATCGCGGCATTTGCTTTATCGCTTGGTCCGGTCACCTGGGTATTACTATCGGAAATGTTCCCAAATGCGGTTCGCTCTAAAGCGCTGTCGATTGCTGTATTTGCCCAATGGTTTGCTAACTACGCTGTTTCACAAACTTTCCCAATGATGAACGCGAAAGACAGCTTTTTATACCAAGAATTTCATGGCGGTTTTCCATTCTGGTTATACGGTGCGATGGCCGTTGTTACGGTGTACTTCATTTATCGCTGGATCCCAGAAACCAAAGGCAAGTCTTTAGAAGAATTGGAAAAACTGTGGGATCAAAAAGGTGAAGAGAAAGAACTGTCTGTTTCATCCGCAAATTCATAAATATTTTTAACATATTATAAGTTTATATCTGGAGTCTATTATGATTAATTTACCACAAGTAAAAATGGGTATTGTGGCAGTAAGCCGAGATTGTTTTCCTATTTCTTTGTCTGAGCAGCGTCGTCAAAAAGTAGTTGCTGCATGTATTGAGCAAGATATTGAAATCGTCGAATTGCAAACGGTTATAGAAAATGAAAATGATATGCTTAAAGCGCTCGCTGAAGCCGAGCAAGCGCAATTAAATTCGTTAGTCATTTATTTAGGAAACTTTGGTCCAGAAGGGCCGTTAACTCAAATGGCGCAGCGTTTTAATGGTCCTGTTATGTTTGCTGCTGCGGCAGAAGAAGCAACTTGTGGTTTACAAGATGCGCGAGGAGATGCTTATTGTGGAGTTTTGAATGCGTCGTACAGCGCTAACTTACGTCACATTCGTCCTCATATTCCTGAGAATCCTGTTGGGACTGCAACCGAAGTTGCTCAAATGATCGCAGACTTTAAGCCAGTAGCTCGTACCATTTTAGGTTTAAAGGGGCTTAAAATATTTAGCTTTGGTCCAAGACCTCAGGATTTCGTTGCTTGCAATGCACCGATCAAAGCATTGTTTGATCTCGGAGTGGAGGTGATGGAGAACAGCGAACTTGATTTGTTAGACATCTATCAGCAAGCTGAAGGTCACCCTGATATTCCGAAGATCATTTCAGAAATGGAATCTGAACTAGGCGACCATAATCCTTACCCTGATTTGTTACCTAAACTTGCTCAGTATGAAGCCGCATTGTTGGATTTCTATCAACAAAATTTAGGTGCTTCCACATTTGGCATTTTCGCAAACAAATGTTGGCCTTCTTTTGAGAAGTTCTTTGGCTTCGTACCTTGCTATGTGAATGCAAGGTTAGCTGAACGTGGTATTCCTGTCGCGTGTGAAGTGGATATTTACGGCGCTTTATCTGAATATATGATTACTTGTGCGACCGATCACCCAGCTACCCTGTTGGATATCAACAACACGGTTCCAACAGATATGGTTGAAAATAACCAAGATAAGATGGGAAGTTATACGGCAAAAGATCTCTTCATGGGATTCCATTGTGGTAACACGGCTTCAAGCTGCATGAAAAACTCCCAATTAAGATTTCAAAAAATCATGCATAGCTTAATGGAGCCGGGACAAGAGCCAGATATAACTCGCGGCACTCTAGAAGGGCAGATCAAAGCTGGTGAGGTCACTTTGTTCCGCTTACAAAGCACTGCAGATACTCAATTGCGTGCTTATGTTGCACAAGGTGACATTTTAGAGATTGATCCTCAATCCTTTGGTTCGATTGCCGTGTTCGCTATCCCTGAAATGCAGCGATTTTATCGTCATGTCTTGGTTCAAAAGAACTACCCACACCATGCTGGCATTGCTTTTGGTCATGCGGGTAAGACCTTATATCAAGTTCTTAATTTATTGGGTGTTACTGATATTGACTATAACCAAGAAGCTGGGAATAGATATCCGTTTGAAATTCCGTGTGCGTTTTTAGGTTAACCAATTAATAGAGTCGGGAAGCTTAGATTAAAAAACAAGCTTTCCGACTTTTTGTATTTAGGAGTAGGCTGATGAAGAATCAAAAGTGGGGAGACTTCTCCCTGTATACGCTAGTGAACGATTTGGGCAGTAAAATTGTTGTTGCTGATTTAGGGGCGACGGTTGTTGATTGGTGGGTAAAAGATAAGTCGGGTACGTTGACGAATATTGTCTTAGGTTTTAAAACACCTGAGCAATATTTAGAGACTAGCGCTTACATTGGTAGTGTTGTCGGCCCTTGGGCGAATCGTATTTATCAAGGTAAATATCAAGTGAATGGTGTGGACTACGAGCTTGACCTCAACGAAGGCGTGAATCACTTACATGGGGGCAGTGTGCAGCTTGATAAGCGACGTTGGAGTGTTAAGTCTTACTCTAACAATAGCATTGTATTTACCATCAAAGTCACGCAAGGAGAGGCTGGATACCCCGCGAACCTTGATATTGATGTATCTTATATGCTCACAGAGGACAATAAGCTAAACGTCGAATATACGGCAAGTGCTGACAATGTAGTGCCTATCAATTTAACACAACATACGTATTTTAATTTCTCAGGAGGCAGTGAAAGTATCGTCAACCACGAGGTAAGAATTGATGCAGATGAATTTTTAAGCATTGATGAACACTCCATTCCATTCGAGGCAACCCCAGTAGCGAATACTGCCATGGACTTGCGTCAATTTTGCCAATTAAAAGAACGGTTAGCAGCAGATGATCAACAAGTGAAGTTGGTTAATGGCTTTGACCATTGTTGGTGTTTAAATACAAAAGGGATGGGATTAGCTGCGCAAGTTTACAATCCGAGCAATGGGATTTATATGGATGTTTATACGGATCAAGATGCGATTCAGCTTTATACAGGTAATGCTTTGCCAGCAGAAGTGTCACGTACAGGGCAGTCTCTTTCTCCCTATGATGGCTTGTGTTTAGAAACTCAGCACTATCCAAACCAAGTCAACATGCCCCAACATGCAGAAGAATGTATTTATGGGCCGGATAAGAGTTATACACACAAAACGGTATTTGAGTTTGGTTCGCGTTAATTAATCTTATTCTAAAAAAAGCATCACATACGAGATTGTGATGCTTTTTTTATCTGATGTGACTATATAAACCTGTGACTGAACACTATTTAAACTTTCTCTCACATTATGAGTAGTACTACTATTATGTATTAAAGTAGGGGCAGATTAACCCAACTCAGACTCTGAAACTGCCTCTTATGCAGTGTTAACGATTTTTGATTTAGAACCACTAGATCTTCAAATCGATGCCGCGCCTGTGAACCAAGTCATTCTCGCTGAACCTAGCACCTTGAGGTTATTTGGGTATACATTAAAAATAGTACCTTACCTAAGAGCGAGTAAATTCTCACGGAACAAGCATCTTGAAGTAACTTGAGTATAGAAGTAAAAAGCCCAAGTATATCCATGTTTATGAACATACTTGGGCTTTAATTGGATGTTTTATTTTATAAGTTAGCGCTTATTTATAAATAAATCCGTTGATAATATTTTCTAAGTACTCTTGGCGGCCTGATTCTTTTACTGGAGACAAGTTGTTGCTGACGGCAAAGTTAGCCAATTGTTCTAGGTTAAGCTCACCGTTTAAGATTTGCTTGCCTAGATCTTGGTTCCATTCTGCATAGCGTTGAGCGATGTTTTTTGCTAGTACATCATTTTCTATCATAGCCGCTGCACGCTCAAGAGAAAGAGCCATAGTGTCCATACCTCCAATATGGCCATGGAAGAGATCTTCTGCGTCAATAGACGGGCGACGAAGGCGAGCGTCAAAGTTAAAGCCTCCAGTTGTAAATCCACCTGCTTTCAAGATTTCATACATGACTAAGGTGTTTTCTTCGACACTGTTTGGGAACTGGTCAGTATCCCAACCAAGCTGAGCGTCGCCACGGTTTGCATCAACTGAGCCAAAGATACCTAATGATGTTGCTGTCGCGATTTCATGATGGAAGCTGTGCCCTGCGAGCGTTGCATGGTTAGCTTCAATATTGACTTTTATTTCGTTCTCTAGCCCAAACTGTTTTAAGAAGCCGTAGACCGTCGCAGTGTCGTAATCGTATTGGTGTTTGGTTGGTTCTTGTGGCTTAGGCTCGATTAAGATCGTACCTTTAAAGCCAATTTTGTGTTTGTGTTCAACTACCATTTGCATCAATCGACCAAGCTGTTCACGTTCTTGTCGAAGATCGGTATTTAGTAAAGTTTCATAGCCTTCTCGACCGCCCCATAGTACATAGTTTTCGCCGCCTAGACGCTGAGTTGCACCCATGGCATTAAAAATTTGAGTCGCAGCGTAGGCAAATACTTTTGGATCAGGGTTGGTCCCAGCACCAGACATGTAACGTGGGTTGGAGAAGGCATTTGCTGTACCCCAAAGCAATTTGAGGCCAGTTTCCTCTTGTTTCTGCTCTAATACATCGACCATGGTTTGGAAGTTGTTTACGTATTCTTTAATGGAATTACCTTCTGGCGCTACGTCAACGTCATGGAAGCAGTAGTAAGGAATGCTTAATTTTGAGAAAAAGTCGAACGCATGATCCGCTTTGATTTTTGCCATTTCCATGGCATCACCAGAACTTAGCCATGGACGTTCAAAGGTGCCGGCGCCAAATACATCTGAGCCTGGCCAACAAAAGTTATGCCAGTAACACGCTGCAAATCGCAAATGCTCCTTCATACTCTTACCTAAAATCATTTTATCTTCATCATAATGACGAAATGCAAGAGGGTTGGTTGAATCTTTACCCTCAAATTTTATTTTATTTATATTCTTAAAGTATTCAGTCATAGTCGATATTCCGGTTAAATTTCAAAATAATCACGTTCTATAATAATATTTACCAAATATAATTTTCTTACAATTATGATTTTTTATTCTTAAATTAACCTATTTTTTAACTGTGCTTAAGATCTCATTTTTGGGACTGTATAGAGCTAAAAGTACGGGCTATCTATTAGTTTATTTAGCTCTATTATTCCAATTTCTGATTGTGTTCACATTTGAGAAATATCATAACTTTATTATGAATTTGGACAAATTGTAGATCTCCATATTATCGATAACATTAAAAACGGATAAAAATTAATTGGAGAGCTATGTATATGAATACGATAAAGTTATCTGTAAAAGAAAAGGTGGCATACGGTCTCGGCGATACAGGGTGTAACTTTGTATGGCAGACGGTAATGCTATTCCTTGCTTACTTTTATACTGATATCTACGGTCTATCACCGGCGCATATGGGGACCATGTTCCTATTGGTGCGCTTCATTGATGCGGTAACTGATCCTTTAATGGGATCCATTGTTGACCGCACAAAATCTAAACATGGTCGCTACCGTCCATACTTGTTGTGGATGGCGGTACCATTTGGTGTTGCTTGTATGATGGCGTTCTTTACGCCAGACTTTGGTCAAACGGGAAAAATTGTATACGCTTACGCTTCTTATATTTTCTTAACTTTAATGTATACCGCAATTAACGTCCCGTATTGTGCAATGGCAAATGCTCTAACCAATGACTCGAATGAACGTACTTCGCTACAATCTTACCGATTTGCATTGAGCACCGCTGGTGGGCTCGTAGTGGCGATGGTCGCTTTACCTTTAGTCGATATTATCGGTCAAGGAGATACGCAAAAAGGTTATTTAGGTGCAATGGGTGTAATGGGGCTGTGTGCAATAGCGCTATTTTTCTTTAGCTTTAGCCAAACCAAAGAGCGTTGTGTCCCTCAAGAAGACGAAGTAAAGCAATCTGTTTGGAAAGATTTACAACTACTGTTTAAGAACAACCAATGGAGAGTGCTGTTCATTCTGAATGTTGTGTTGCTAACTGGCGTGGTATTGAAAGGTGCTTCAACCATGTACTATGTTAATACAGTAATGGGACGCAGTGACTTAGCGACTATCTTCATGGTAAGCGGTATGCTAGCGAATATTATTGGTGCCATCCTTTCCGCTCCACTTTTAGGTAAATTTGATAAACCTAAAATCTATCGCGTGCTAATTTTAGCGTCAGGTGTATTGTCAGCCTTGCTGTATTTGGTAGAGCCTAGCAATGTGTTTATGATTTTCGCTCTTGTAATTGCATTGGGTATTGTACAAATGAGTACAACCCCGATTCTTTGGAGCATGATGTCAGATGTGGTTGATTATGAAAAAACACGCAGTAATCGTTCATTAAGTGGCATGGTATTTTCAACGAACCTATTCGCTATCAAACTAGGTATTGCGGTAGGCGGTGCGGCTGTAGGTTGGGTGCTAGCTGCTGCTGGATATGTAGGTGGAGCAGAAGTCCAAACAGCAGAGGCAGTAACAGCAATCAACTTACTCTTCACCGTGATTCCTGGGATAATTTTCATGTCGTTGGCAGTGATCATGTTGTTCTATAAGTTAGACAACCAACGCTTGGCACAAGTAAAAGCACTATTAACGCTTGATGCGAAGGAACAAGAAAAACTGAAACCAGTTAACCATAATGTTGAACTAGGCTAATTCGTTTGTTTCGATGGATAAAAAGCCCCAATTTTGGGGCTTTTTTTGTTTAGAATTATGGACTGAAAACTCTCGATAGTGTCTGATTTTTCTATATTGTCACAATGTTATATGAATGATTTTATTTTTATTCAATCTAGTCTATATATTTCAACAACGGTTAATAAAACAATAAAAATTTATTGTGGTCATTTTCTTATGAGATTGATATATCCAAAAAGAGAATGTTTGATCAACTTTGATGCTTTTACGTACTCTTTTACATAGGTGATTTTTGCCAATGCCTTAACTTTTTTAAGTAGAAGGTGCGACAACTAATGGTAGAAATACCGGCATTATTGTGTTGTTATCAAGTCATGTTTACTTTTTTTGGCAATAAAAGGTTACCATGGACAGGTTTGACGAAAGGATATTGCAGGAGCTGAAAGCAGATGGAAGAGTGTCTAATGTTGAGCTTTCTGAACGCGTAGGGTTATCTCCTTCCGCAACGTTACGTCGCGTTCAGGATTTAGAGCGCAAAGGGGTCATTAAAGGCTATCGTGCGGTGCTAAACAATGAGCAACTCGGTGTCGGTTTTATCGCTTACGTTTCGATTGGTTTATCGTCACATTCAAAAAAAGCTCAGCAAGAATTTGAGGAGCACGTTCGTTTTGTTAAGCAAGTGGTTGAGTGTCATAACATTACGGGGGTCAACGAATATTTATTGCGTGTTGAAACTCAAGACTTAGCGACTTACAAAGCGTTTCACGCTGATGTATTAGGCGAGTGTGAACACGTCAAATCCATCACAACGATGGTCGTGATGGATACATCGAAAGATGTTCGATGATGAGTAAGTTACTAAGCCCTCGATTATGTAGCACGTCAATTTGAAGTGACTCGAAATACTCCGTCGAGTATGAGAAGGCTTCTCATGGAATTCTGGCAAGCGCTTGGCACTCTTGCAATTCTAATCGTGATTCTTACCTGCTAAGTAATTTCATCCTGCTAGTTTTATGCACACCGCTTTTGTTGTTAAGCGGTGAGTCAGATAATTTAAGGATGAATAATGAAATCACATCTTACAATTCCACTATTGAGTGTCGGTGCGATTGCAGCACTGAGTAGTTTCAATGTTAGTGCCCATGGTTGGGTTGAGTTTCCGAGCGCACGTCAACACACGTGTTACTTAGATGGTGGGTTCTGGACAGACGAAATACCAAACCAAGCGTGTCAGGCTGCCTACGATGAGTCCGGTGCCTTCCCGTTTGTCCAGCGCAGTGAAATTTCTGCGAATGTCGCCAATTATCGCGACATGACACACGTTCAAGCAGTCATTCGTGACGGTGAGTTATGTTCTGCCGGCAGTGTGGCGAAAAACGGGCTTAATCTTCCGTCTCCACATTGGCAACGAACCAATGTAACGCTCGATGAAAATAACCAAATCGAATTAGTGTTTTACGGTAAAGCCCCTCATAACCCTTCTTATTGGGAGTTTTATCTTACTAAACCAAGCTATGATGCGACTCAACCTTTAACGTGGAGCGACTTGGAGTTGATCGATACGGCTGGTGATGTCTATACCGATGAAGAGAAGCGTTATCGTATCCAGGTTACTTTCCCATCGGATCGTTCAGGTGATGCCATTTTATACACTCGCTGGCAGCGAATTGATCCTGCGGGTGAAGGCTTTTATAACTGCAGTGATATTACATTAACCAATTCTGGAGGTTCGACGCCAGTTGATCCTGTCGACCCGGTTGATCCGGTAAACAACCTAACAAGTCTTGGTTATTTCGTCCCACAAGGTTTTGGTCCAGTGGCGTCGGGAGATACGATTCGTTTTCGTACATTCGATGCAACAGGTAGTGAGATCGTAGATATTTCACTGCCAATTAATGGCAACAATACGATCACTTGGGCAGCCGAGTTGGCTGATCAATTCAACTCACAACAAACTGGAGACTGGTATGTCGGTATATGGCATCAGGCGATGAGCCATTATATGTTTGATAGCGAAAACGTGAATGCAAACCAAGTGTTAGCGCCAAGCGCAGATTTCAGTTACGCCTTATCGCTAATCAAAGCGGACGTCCCACCTCCCGTAGAGCCCACTAACTTATGGGATAAAACTGCTGTATATACTCAAGGTGACATGGTAACTCATAACGGCCAAGAGTGGACCGCGCAATGGTGGACGCGTGGTGAAGAGCCTGGCACGACTGGCGAATGGGGAGTGTGGCGTTAATTCACCTGCAGGTTATATTTAGTCGCCTAATTTTCATTGATTAAATGTAAAACCCTTCTCATATCGTTATGGGCAGGGTTTTATTGATAAAATACCGCCAGCCAAATTGTTTCCTTGTCTGGCGTTGTCCAGTTCACTCTATGCTTAGTGTGTGCAGGGATGTTGATATGATCGCCTGCCTCAAGTCGTTTAACGGGCCCATTTTTAAATTCAATTTCTCCTGCCCCCTGAATGATCACAACCCATTCATGCTCCTCTTGATCGTACCAGCCTTCTTCTGGCGATACATGACCTCTTGAGACGATCCGTTCGATGCGCAATGTTTGATAATTCAAAAGCTCGTCAAACATCTCCTTACCAAGGTCGTGGGGTAAGTCTTTATATAGGTTCATCAGGTCTCCGTATATTTTTAATAACATATCTCGCAAACGCACAATATAAATTACAAAATTGCGTCCCATTTGCATATTTTTTTGATCAAATATACATTTCTTCATACAGAATAGACATGATTTTTACAAATTGATTTCCATCAAAAATGTAGGGTTTTTATGTGCTAGATTGCGCACAGCTCAGAGAAATAACGATATCCGCGTGCTTCAGGCTTGTCCTCTAACTTGTTGGCAGAACAGGCGAGAAGCAGAGTGGTGTCAATATAACGAAGCCCTATAAAGGAAAGATAAAATGAAAAAAACAATCTCCAGTTTGGCAGTGGTTGCCGCACTCTTGTCGCCTAGCGTTTTTGCCCATCAGCAAGGAGACTTCGTGTTACGTGTCGGTGCTGCCTCGGTGGTTCCCAATGATAGTAGCGACAAAATATTAGGCTCAAAGGAAGAGCTAAAGGTAGATTCAAACACCCAACTTGGTTTGACATTAGGTTATATGTTTACCGACAACATCAGTCTGGAAATATTGGCCGCAACGCCGTTCAGTCACGATATTTCAACGGATTTATTGGGGCTCGGTGATATCGCAGACACCAAGCATTTACCACCGACTCTGATGGTTCAATATTACTTTGGTGAGCCAGAAAGCAAGGTGCGACCTTACGTTGGCGCAGGCATTAACTACACCATCTTCTTTGATGAAGGCTTTAATAGCAAAGCAAAACAGGCGGGTCTTTCTGATCTTGAGTTAGATGACTCTTTCGGTCTGGCAGCAAATTTTGGTGTCGACTATCAGATTGATGAAAAATGGTTTGTCGGCGCGTCTGCATGGTATGCAAATATAGAGACGGAAGCGACCTACAAGTTTGCTGGTGATAAACAAAAAACCGACGTCAAAATTAATCCTTGGGTCTTCATGATTAGCGGCGGCTATAAGTTCTAACGTTATGATTTTCCTACCAACGATTGTCAGTATCGACACTCGGGTAGGCTGTTTAGATGACCATGTTTGGCCTGGCTATTAAGTGCCTCGGAAACTGACTTTAACGATTGCGCCCGATAGCTTAATTGGGCGCTACTTATTCTAAGCATCGGCTGTGTCTGTATTAATCATTGAATGGTCACCTATTGACTGGATAGTGCCAAGACCGCTTGTTGTACTGACGCGAATTGTATTTTAATGATACATCGTTGCGCCTGACTGAATTCATGGCATTGAATCAGGGCTGTCACTTCCTCGACGGATAATACGTTGTCTGTTGGGTTCAATGTGATGCGCTTGTCGTTGTCATATCTCAGTCTAAAAGAGCGACCTTCGGAGTCAACAACGTAATCTTCTTTGCTCCAAATCAGCGACTCGCATTCAGTGTGTAATTCTGTAATGGAGGGAAGATAAATGAGTTCATCATCACCTTCTAGTTTTAGTAGGCATGGCCATAATACCGTGTTTTGAGTCATTCTTGTGCCTTGTTGTTAGAAACTAGAGTGTGGTGTCTTTAAAAACTCAATTTCCTCAGGAGTACTCTCTCTTCCCAAAACCGCGTTGCGATGTGGATAGCGCCCAAACTGATCGATGATGGCTTTGTGTTTTAGCTCAAAATTGTAATTGTTTTCAAGTCCCGGAGCTCGAAATAGCTGTTCTGCTTGCACATGAATAAGGTGAGATTCACTGTGCATGAATGGCATGTACAAAAAGCTTTGTTTTTCTGGAGCAAGTTTTTTATCAAGACCTAGTCGAATCGCCTCTTGCGCTAACGCTAGAGCAAGTGGGTCTTGCGCAAATGCTTTAGGCGAATTGCGATAGATATTGCGTGAGAATTGGTCGAGCACGATGATTTCGGCTAATCGTCCTTGTGCGTTATCGCGCCAGTGAAACAGTTCACAACAAGCGGCTTGTTCTAATAACGTGGCAAAGCGTGATTGGATTTCTGCGTCCAGATCGGGATTATTTTCAAACCAATTTTCAGGTGTCAGTTCTTCAAACCAGAAATGAATGATCGACTGGTACATAGCGTGTCCTTTTGTTTTTTGTTGCAAAGAAGCAGTAACGAAGCGCCGACTGAAGGTATTGGCGCTTGCCTTTATTCACGACCGTAAGTTTCTACTATATAGCGTTCTAACTCATATCGTTCAAACTCATTACACATCTGTGTGTCGGAAACCGTATTGCTAGTCAGTTCTTTATTGCTGTCGACTACTTTGATGTTTGCGTTAGGTCTGTGGTTGATTATTGCACGGTTGAGAGGAAGAAAGGAGCCATCTGGTCATCTACGGTTTTATTAAACGTAAATGTCATTTTACCAATGCGTTACATTTGTATAGTTTGCCAAGTTGTTTACCAGTTTTGATGTGACAGACTATTTCACTCTTTTGTGCCGAGAGCAAATGAATTTGAGCTATTCATAAATAAGATAAATGTCACTGGTTGTGATTGGTAAGGTATTGTCACACCTTGGTTTACTCTACCAAGCAATAACGCCTGTCACCTATGATATTGATCAAGTACTAACTACTCACAAAGTGTTAATTTGCAATCTATAATTACAATTTGTAAGCAAGTGTAGCGAGTTATTAAAATGAAAAAACGATATATTATTTTGCTATTAGTGGCCGGGATAGGGGTTGGCTGGTTAACCCTCGGGGGAACGGCAGCCGTCATGCACTACACCTCATCTACGGAGTTTTGTGTCTCATGTCATACTATGGAAACCCCTCTTAAAGAGTATCAAGGCTCTGTTCACTTTAGCAATGCTAAGGGTATTCGCGCAGAATGTGCGGACTGCCATATACCTCATGAACCTTTGGATTACTTGATAACTAAAATACGGGCATCTAAAGACATCTACCACGAATTTATAACTGGCAAAATTGATACTCCAGAAAAATACGAAGCACATCGCACAGAATTAGCAGAAATGGTGTGGGAACAGTTCCGTAAAAATGATTCTGCGACCTGTCGCTCTTGTCATGAGTTTGATGCGATGGAAGGGTTTGAGCAGTCCCGTGACGCAGTGAAAATGCACGCTTACGGTATCGAAAATAATCAAACTTGTATTGATTGTCACAAGGGGGTCGCACACTTCGCACCAGAGGCTGAGCTAGATAGCAAAGCGTTTGATACCTTAATGAGCTTTACGACTAAAACGTCACCAGATGCGAAAGTTGTATACCCAGTTACTACTATTGATATGGGTGAAATGGGAACCATTAATCCAACAACTGAGTTAGAAGTGGTGAGTGCTGAGGGTGATAATCGAACTGTTAAGTTACGTGCTTTCCAAATGAAGGGTGCCGAGCAAGTGCTTTATATGGGGGAAGGGCAGCGTGCGATAGTCGCGACGTTGACAGAGCAAGGTCAACAAGCGCTTGAGGGCGGTGACTTTACCGCTGATGTTTACGGCAACGAATGGCGATCTGTTTCATTGACAAGCACGATTGACTCTCCAGTTGTGGATACACTCGATCCTGTTTGGTCATACGCAGAAGAGTTGGACAATGTTTATTGTGCAACGTGTCACGCGAAGATTCCTTCGAATCACTTTACGGTGAACGCATGGGGACCAGTTGCGAAGAGTATGGGTGATCGTACGGATATTACTGCTGAAAATCTAGAAATTCTGACTAAGTTCTTCCAGCACCACGCGAAAGACGTGGTTGGTCACTAACGATAAATAGAAGGATAATACTATGACGAAAATGACCCGCCGCGGATTTTTAAAAGGTACCAGTATGGCGGCTGGTGCAATGGCATTCACTTCATTCGCGCCAATGTCGGTTGCGTCTTCAAATGAACGTGGTAAAGGCATTTTAACTGCAGGTCGTATGGGACCGTTACTGTGTGAAGTACAAGATGGCAAGCTGGTTTCTACAACCAATGCACTTGCTCAGACGGTACCAAATAGTTTGCAAAGCACTGGTCCTGATCAAGTTCACACTAAGGCTCGTGTGAAATTCCCAATGGTACGTAAAGGCTATTTGGCGAACCCGTCTTCACCTGAAGGCGTTCGTGGCCGCGATGAGTTTGTTCGAGTCTCTTGGGATGATGCGTACAAACTGATCCATGAGCAACACATGCGTATTCGTAAAGAATACGGCCCGACATCTATTTTCGCAGGTTCTTATGGCTGGCGTTCAAGTGGTGTGTTACATAAAGCGCAAACCTTGTTGCAACGCTACATGAGTATGGCTGGTGGTTATTCTGGCCACTTAGGTGATTACTCAACTGGTGCTGCTCAGGTCATCATGCCGCACGTTGTTGGTTCCATTGAAGTGTACGAGCAACAAACCACTTACCCTGTGGTTCTTGAACACAGTGATGTGGTGGTGCTTTGGGGTTTGAACCCAATTAACACCTTAAAAATTGCTTGGAGTTCAACAGACTGTGCTGGCTTAGAGTTCTTCCATCAACTGAAAAAATCGGGCAAAACCGTAATCGCGATAGATCCGATTCGTTCTGAAACCATAGAGTTCTTTGGCGATAATGCAGAGTGGATTGCCCCTCATCCAATGACTGACGTGGCAATGATGATGGGTATCGCGCATACATTAGTGAAACAAGGTAAGCACGATAAAGCCTTCCTCGATAAGTATGCTACTGGCTATGAGATCTTCGAAGCTTATTTATTAGGTGAAGAAGATGGTGTTGAGAAGTCAGCAGAGTGGGCATCTCAAATTTGTGGCGTCCCAGCGAAACAGATAGAGCTATTGGCTGATATCTTCAGCAAAAACCGTACTATGCTAATGTCTGGTTGGGGCATTCAGCGCCAGCAATACGGTGAACAACGTCATTGGATGTTGGTGACACTTGCATCTATGTTGGGGCAAATTGGCTTACCGGGTGGTGGCTTTGGTTTATCTTATCACTACTCAAATGGTGGTAACCCTGCTCGTGACGCAGGTGTACTTCCCGCGATTTCTGCTTCTATAGGTGGTGGTTCGTCTGCTGGTAATGACTGGGCGATCACGGGTGCAATACAAAGTTTCCCGGTTGCACGAATTGTTGAGGCACTGGAAAACCCAGGTAAATCATTCCACCATAATGGTCATGAACTCACGTTCCCTGACATCAAAATGATTTGGTGGGCTGGTGGTGCGAACTTTACTCACCATCAAGATACAAACCGTTTGATAAGAGCATGGCAAAAGCCTGAACTGATCGTGATTTCGGAACCTTATTGGACAGCAGCAGCAAAACATGCGGACATCGTGCTGCCAATTACGACATCGTTTGAGCGTAATGATCTGACGATGACAGGTGACTACAGTAACCAACATTTGGTACCGATGAAGCAAGTGGTTGAACCGCAAGGTGAAGCGCGGAATGACTTCGATGTCTTTGCTGACCTCGCTGAGTTTCTTGCACCTGGTGGACACGATGTCTACACCGAAGGCAAAACTGAGATGGAGTGGCTATATGGCTTCTATAAAGTGGCGCAAAAAGGTGGCCGCGGATCTCGTGTAGCAATGCCTAACTTCAGTAAGTTTTGGGAAGATAACCAACTGATCGAAATGAAGTGGAACGAGAAAAACGCTCAGTTTGTTCGCTATGCTGACTTCCGTGAAGATCCGGTTATGAATCCATTAGGCACACCGAGTGGTAAGATCGAAATCTATTCGAAAACGATTGCAGGTTATCAGTTAGAAGACTGTCTGCCGCATCCTGCTTGGTTCGAGCCAACTGAATATACGGGTAACGCGCAAAGTGGTGAATTGCAGTTAATGACAGCGCATGCCGCGCACCGTCTACACAGTCAATTTAACTACGCGAAGATTCGTGAAGAGTACGCGATTGCAAACCGTGAGCCGATTTGGATTCACCCTGAAGATGCAAAATCTCGTGGCATTAATACTGGTGATCTCGTTCGTGCGTTTAACGGCCGTGGCCAAGTGTTAGTTGGTGCAGAAGTTACAGATCGTATCAAACAAGGTTCTGTGTGTATTCACGAGGGAGGTTGGCCTGACTTAGATCCGAATACTGGTATCTGTAAAAACGGCGGTTGTAACGTACTGACATTAGATATTCCTACGTCGAGACTCGCTAACGGCTGTGCGGCCAACTCAGCACTGGTCCGTATTGAAAAATACACAGGACCAGAGTTAGAACTCACAGCGTTTGAACCACCTAAAAACGGTTAGATAAATAACGTTTGAAAGTAAGAAGCCAGCGATTCGTTGGCTTCTTTTTTATCGAGAAAAAATCAATTTTTATTAAGCAAAAATCAAACAGGTTGATACAGAATTAGAGAAGCAAATGACCTTTTTCTGTATAGCCAAAAGTAACGATGATTTCATCGCTCAGTTCATTAAGCTAAGTAAGTACTCACATTTGATTTTTGGATCGTCAGCATGACAAATCGCAGATACTAGTGCTAAACCCTGTACCCCAGTTGCGCTGAGTTCTGGGATAGTGGCTTCGTTAATGCCACCAATCGCGACGATCGGGAGAGATGTGGTATTGAGTGCCATTTTTAAACCATCTATACCCCAGTGTTTTTGGGTGTTGGTTTTGGTCGGTGTCGCATAGATAGCGCTTAAGCCGATGTAATCTATCGGTAGGGTGTCGACTTGCGCGAGTTGTTGCTCATCCTCAATGGATAAACCGAGAATTTTATTTGGACCAATCAGCTCGCGTGCGATATGAGCAGGCATGTCCGATTGACCGAGGTGCACGCCGTCAGCATCGACTGCAAGTGCAACATCGACTCGATCGTTGATGATTAATGGCACATTGGTATGTTTCAGGAGTTCTTTGACTGCCAGAGCTCTTTCGATAAAAGCACGTACGTCACCATGTTTCTCACGAACTTGCACCATGGTCACGCCACCTTCCACTGCTTTACTGACCACATGCTTGAGCGTGGCAAGATCTTGTTGGTCATCGGTGACCAAATACAAACGATAGGCGTTCATTTTGTTTCCTTTATGCCTCCAACTCTTCGCTATGAGCCGGAGGCATCGATGTTAAGTTGCTCTGTTGTTAGTCTTTAATGACGGTAAGCTTGAGTCGTTTTGCCAGTGTTTGTTCATCAAGCTGATACAACTCGTCAAGCAAGGTTAATTGTAAGCTGCCCGGACCGCGCGCTTGTTCGGCGGCGATTTCACCCGCGACACCAAGTATGGCAGCGGCGGCTAAACCGGTTTCATCACCCACCGCGGCAAATGCGCCAGTGAGTGCAGATAACGTACAACCCATTCCCGTTACGTATGGCATCATTTCGTGGCCATTGCCGAGTGTTACGGTCTGCGATTTCGTCACGATGAAGTCTGTTTCGCCAGAAATTACAACGTTTGCCCCGTACTCTGCAACGAGACACTGCGCAGCGCCTAATGCAGCTTCACTATTGTCGAGAGCGTCGACCCCTTTGCTCTGAGCTTGTTCACCCGCTAAAGCAATGATCTCAGAAGCATTACCACGGATAATCAATTTATCAGCCAAACGTGCAATTTGGCGTGAAGTTTCGGTACGTAGCCCACTTGCACCGCAGCCGACGGGATCAAGCACGATGGTTTTGCCGTTTGCGTTGGCTTGTTCAACGGCGTAGATCATACGAGGTATCCACTCGCTGTCGAGTGTGCCAATGTTGATCACCAGCGCGCCAGAAAATGACATCATTTCGGCCATCTCTTGTTTGGAGTGCGCCATGATTGGAGAGGCACCGATTGCCAGCAGAGCGTTCGCCGTGTTGTTCATTACAACGTAGTTCGTGATGTTCACAACCAATGGCTTTTGTTGACGTACAGCGGCTAATGCTTGAGTGATATTTTCAATTAACATGGGCGTCTCCAATTAATTTTGCTGAGCATTTAAGCCTTGTTGCCAGAAAGCGACTTCCATACGCGTTGCCGTTTTGAATACCTGAATTAGGTTCTGGCCGCGCTGGCTGTTGATATCGATTTCAGCTAGTAGCTCGTTAAAGTGCGCCGCGCCCTCCGCAACACCTGACTGGAACTCTTCACCGCCATAGAGGGTGATCCAGCTAGCGTACGGGTTACCTTCAATAATGGTGTTTTCATCTTCCATCAACATTTTGCCAATAACCGCATAGCCGATAGAGCAAGGCGCTAATGCCGCATACAGGTCAACCAAATCACCCGTCATACCTGCATCTAGCACATAGCGTGTGTAGGCTACGGTGCCGAAATCTTCCGGTTCGTTTTCCAGATCGGATTCAGTCAAGCCCCATTGACCACAGTAAGTCACATGGTGAGCGATTTCTGAATCCAACAACGCATGAACGCTCGGCAGTGCGCGACGCATGTCATACAAAGTACGTGCTTTATAAATCGCTAATGCATAAGCGCGAGCGTATTGCTTGAGAAATAAAAAGTCCTGTTTCAAATAATGCAGAAAACAAGGTTGAGCAAGCGTGCCTTGCGCTAATTGCTGAACGAATAGGTGCTCTGTATATTCCTGCCAGTCTTGACGGCAAGCGTCGATCAAATCTTGGTATTTCATAATGGGATAACCTCAGAATTAGTCAAAGCTAGGCACGTAATCTTTCGCTTTTGGTAGCGTTTCGATGATTTTTTGTGAGTACATGAACTCGGCGTAATCGTCGTAACGTTTTAGATCAACTGCGGATGGGCGAAGCGCAAAACGAGTCAAGGTGTCATTCCAGGCTCGTTGGTTCAGTTCGTTGTTCAGCGTGTCTGGTGAGTAAGCAACAAACTCTTTCCAAGATGCTTTGGGATGGTTCACGATGTAAGTGGTGGCTTGCTCAAGCGCTTTGTTGAAGGCTTTGATGGCCTCTTTGTCGTATGTTTTTGCATTCGCGACAAACACAAGTTCGTCATATGCTGGCACGCCGTGTTCTTCTGGGAAGAAGGCTTTAGCTTGGTAACCCTCTAACGCAAGCTGGTTAGTTTCGAAGTTACGTAGTCCACCCCAAATCGCATCCACTTTGCCTGATGCCAGAGAGGAAGATAGCGCCCAGCCAACGTTGATGATTTGTACGTCAGAAAACTTCACATTCTCTTCTGCCAACATTGTGCCGATGGTTGCTTCTTCATTACCAGCGATGGAAATGCCGATCTTCTTACCTTTTAGATCGGCAAGGCTGTCGTTCTTACCGTTGTCGAGTACCATCATGGTATTCAGTGGCGTTGCAATAAGTGTTGCGGAGCGAATCAGTGGTAGACCTGCTGCAACGTCAATCGTCAGGCTTGGCTGGTACGAAATTGCCATATCGACTTTGCCAGCAGCAACCAGCTTGGGGGGCGTACTTGGATCGGCAGGTTCTTGAATATTGACTTTTAAACCTTGCTCTTCAAAGTAACCTCGCTCTTGCGCGATGACAATAGGACCATGGTTAGGGTTCACGAACCAGTCCAGCATTAACGTCATTTCCTTATCCGCTGACAATACGTTTGTTGAGACGATTGAAGTAAGCAGAGTGACGACGCTCATTCGTTTATTTTTATTCACGGGTAATCTTCCTTTTCGTTGTCCCTATTTGTTTTCCCACGGGATGGTTACTTTTAATAGTTTGTCAGTAATGAAATAGAGTGCGATAGATAGAGCGGCGAGGATAAATAGCGCTGCAAACATCTCATCGATAATCATGCGAGCATTGGCTTGTAGCATTAGGTAACCCAAACCTTCGCTGGAGCCTACCCATTCGCCAACTACTGCTCCAATTGGTGCGATGACGACGGCAACACGAATACCAGAAGCTAAGGTTGGCAAAGCCGCAGGCAGTTGAATATGACGTAGCAGTTGCCATTTAGATGCCCCCATTGTTTTAGCGAGATCTAGGTAGCCACTTGGGGTATTACGCAAACCGTCATAACAGCACGTTGTCACTGGAAAAAAGATGATGATCGCCGCCATGACGACTTTTGATGCGATGCCGTAGCCAAGCCAAAGCATCAGAACGGGTGCAATGGCAAATACCGGAATCGCCTGGCTAGCAATCAGAATCGGTAGCAGCCAGCGTTTTAGTGGTTCGAACAGCAACATCTGTAGAGCAAACAACAACCCCATCGATAAGCCCAGAGTGAGCCCGAGCAAGATTTCTTTTGCCGTGACCCAAGTATGTGGGAGCAACACATCGTATCGCGACACCAATCTATCAAGTACTTCTATCGGGGCGGGTAAAATGAAGCTGGGCAGCTTGAATAGTATTACGGTCAATTGCCACAAACTTAAAATCACCGCAGTGCTGACCAATAACCGGGTTATAGGGTGTGTCACCCGTTCTTTTTTTCTGATGCGTGTGGAGACGCTCTGGTACTGAGTCATATCACTCATAATCTATCTCCAACTGCTCTAAGATCGTTTGCTGCAAAGTGGCGCACTCACCATCAATCGCGCGAGGCGGTTGGGATTCCGGTACGACTAGATGCTGAGCGCGTGCTGGTGTTCCTTGCAGAACATAAAGTTGATTCGCCAAGCGTACGGCCTCTTGTGGATCATGCGTAATGAGTATGACGGTTTTTCCTTTCAGCATGGTGGCAGAAAGAGTTTGCAGTTTATGACGGGTGACGGCATCCAGTGCGGAGAAAGGCTCATCCATTAAGATCAGTGGTTTGTCTTGCATCAGCGTGCGAGCTAGGGCGACTCGTTGTCGCATTCCACCTGAAAGCTGGCTTGGTTTTGCATTTGCGTATTGGCTCAAGCAACCTGCTCAAGCAATGTCATCGCACGTTGCTTGTTACACTGGTGTTGAGCGTGAGAAAATCGTGCGCTTAAACAAACATTATCTAGTACATTGAGCCATGGTAAGAGCAAATCCTGTTGTGCCATATACGCGATACGACCATGCAGATCGAGTTTATCCGTTGTAATTATTTCTCCCTGCCATTTGATTTGATCTTCGAGTAAACCTGCCAAATAACGCAAAATAGTGGTTTTTCCACTGCCACTACGACCGAGTAATACCGTCCACCGTCCAGCAGGGACAGTCATATGCAGTCCTGACAGAGTGGGCGCTTTGTTGTCGTTGAACTGTAGACAAGCGTTAGTTATCTGAATACCAAAGGCATTAGGATTCATTATTACTTGTCTCCAGACTTGCTCTGACAAAAAAGTGATGAACTGGGCCGTGTCCTTTACCTACCGCCAGTTCATCAGCGTGAGCAATCGCGCGGGAAATATATTGCTTACCCAAACGCACCGCTTGGTGCAGGTCATTACCTTGCCCTAGGTAAGACGCAATGGCAGAAGAAAGGGTACAACCCGTCCCATGAGTGTTTTTGGTTAGCAGACGTTTTGCGCTGATCAATGTCGCAGAGTCTTGCGTGATAAGAAGATCGTTGCTGTTCTCATCTGTCTCTAAATGTCCCCCTTTCAGCAATATTGCTTTTGCGCCAAGCGCACGAAGATCCGTAATCATTTCATTCATTTCGGCTTCAGATTCTGGAACAGGTCTGCCCGTTAACGCCGCGCCTTCCGGAAGGTTTGGGGTGACGATGTCTGCGAGAGGAATGAGTACTTCTTTTAAAGTATTAATCGAGGAGTGTTCCAATAATAAATCACCGCTAGTGGCGACCATTACCGGGTCAATGACCAAATGCTTTGGTTGGTACTGCTTAATTTTGTTCGCGACGACTTTAATGATATCGGAGTCCGCCAACATACCGATTTTTACTGCCACGATATTAAGGTCGGTAAAGACGGCATCGAGTTGGCTTTCAACATGTTCCAACGGGATAGGAAAAATGGCGGAAACGCCTAGGGTATTCTGTGAAGTGATGGCGGTAATGACAGAGCAAGCAAAACTGCCTGTTGCTGACATGGCTTTGATATCAGCCTGTATCCCGGCACCGCCACCGCTGTCAGAGCCAGCAATAGTTAAGACAACAGGAATTATTGATGATGACGTAGTACGAGATTTGGGCTTGAATTGTTGTGTCATGGTCGCTCCTATAACAAGACATATAGGAACTGACTTTGACTGATATTGGGCAGATCGACATTGAGATCTACGGTCGCAAGCCCTGGAAGTTAGGCTAAAGGCAAAGTGTATATAGTTCCCTACGTCAGTGCTAACTGAATCAGGTTCAACGGGTCTCGAATTTCGATCGCAGCCAGCGCACAATGACGCGGGCCCCCCGACTATTTGGTAAAGATGATAACAGGACACTAACCTAAGCGGTATGCTTTTTTGTAAGATTTATGATTGAGTGCCCGATGATGAATGCTAAAGTAGCATGTAAATCCCGTGCTTAAACGGTTTTAATAGTGTAACCCACTGCTTTTTTAATGAAATTTAGAATAATTAATAATAGCCCGTAATCTGATTTGGCAAGGATTAGTACAAAAATAGGTTAATAGAATGTTAAAATAGCTTCCGTTGCCAATGTAATGTTACGTACTGCTAGTAACGTTATTTAGGAAGGCTAAACGATCATCTAGCAAGGAGACTTCATGCTTAATTCTACAACAGCGAAGTCAGTGATCGATCATGCTCTATTTTTAGGGGCTGATTTCGCTGAGCTATTCGTTGAACATCATCAAACCAACACCGTCCAGATCGCCTCTGGTGAAGTGGATAAGGTGAACTCAGGTATCGACTTTGGTATCGGTATTCGCCTTTTCTTCGGCCATAAAGTGCTTTACGGCTATACCAACAGCACCAATGAGACTGAACTAAAGCGGGTCACGTCATTGCTTGCGGCAAAAGATAAGCGAGAGCAAATTGCATCTGCAGGAGCTTTGAACTTGAATCGCTACCCTATTCAGCATGGCTGTGCTCTGCCACTGAGCAAAGATGCCAACCTGGATTCTAAAATTGCGTTTCTACTTAACGTTGACCAAGCGGCTCGTTCTGAAAGTGAGTACATCAGTCAGTTTATAGGCAGTGTGCTGCAACGAGAACAGCAAGTTTCTATTTTCAACTCTGAAGGCTTGAACGTTGAAGATACTCGTCACTATATTCGAGTGGCGGGGAATACGGTGGCTCAAAAGGGCAATGAGCAATCTTCCGGAATGGAAGGGCCTGGTGCGCTAGCCGGTTGGGAGTATAGCGAACAACTGGATACTCAAGATCTAGGCCAAACTATCGCACGACAAGCGCTGGTTAAGCTTGGTGCAGATGTGTGTCCATCAGGTGAGATGCCTGTGGTGATTGGCAATGGCTTTGGCGGTGTCATCTTCCACGAAGCGTGTGGTCACTTACTCGAAACAACGTCGGTCGCGAAGAAAGCGTCGGTGTTCCATGACAAGATGGGCGAGATGATTGCGCATTCTGCCGTTAGTGCTGTCGATGATGGCACGATGACGAACGAATGGGGCTCAATCCACGTTGATGATGAAGGTTTGTCAACGCAGCGTACCCAACTGATCAAAGACGGTAAGCTAACTAGCTTTATGGTCGACAAAATGGGTGGCATGAAGACGGGGTACGAACCAACGGGTTCTGGTCGTCGTCAGAACTACAAGTTCGCACCAACCTCGCGTATGCGCAATACCTTTATCGAAGAAGGAGAGCATTCACTCGATGATATGCTTGCGGGAATCGAACGCGGTATTTATGCCAAAAAAATGGGTGGTGGCTCCGTTCAACCAGGGACCGGCGAATTTAACTTTGCTGTTCGTGAGGCGTATTTGATTGAAAACGGCAAAATTACCAAGCCTTTGAAAGCGGCGACACTGATCAGTACTGGACCTAAAGTATTGAAAGAAATAAGTATGGTCGGTAAGGACATGGCACTTGCTCCAGGTATGTGTGGTTCAGTGAGTGGCGCAGTACCTACAACAGTCGGTCAACCAACCCTTAAAGTAGACAATATTCTGGTAGGAGGTGGTAACTAATGAGCCAAGAAAAACAACTTCTTAATGCAGTTGATTACGTCCTGTCAGAAGCCAAACGCCAAGGTGCGGAAGCGGATGTGATTGTGAACCGTAACAGTAGCTTTTCGCTAAAAGCAAACCAAGGCAAGCTGGATGAGTACAAAGTTAGCTCAAGCCAAGTGCTGGGTGTTCGAGTCATTAAAGACGAGCGTGTCGCGACAAGTTATTCTGAATCACTAGAGCAACCAAGTTTAGATTTGATGCTCACAAACGCGCTGCAAAGTGCTCGCTTTTCTAAACAAGATGAACATCAAACTATCAGCTGTGTAAACAGCAAAATCACTACTGATATTGCAGAAATTGCGCAAGACGATACCACATCGGTCGATGAGAAAATTGAATTGTCTCTCGCGCTTGAACAAGGTGTTGTGGCTCTGCCTCACGCTTCAAGCTCACCATACAATGGTTATAGCGATGGTGAATCTCAGCTGATCATTGCGAATACTCAAGGTACTCTATGTCAGCATTTTGAACGCTCTTTCAACTGTTATGCTTATACGCTTTTCGAAAAAGACGGTAAGCAATCGATGGCGGGCAAAATTTCGGTTGGTCGCCGTTTTGATGAGTTGAATCCAACTTACTGCATTGAAGGCGGTTACCACCTTGCTCGCGACCTCCTTGATGGAGCACCAGTTGCGACAGGTAACTATCCGGCCATCTTCCACATCAATGCGTTAAGCAGCCTGTTTGGTGCATTTGGCAGTGCGTTTTCTGGTGTGAGTGCGATGAAAGGCATCTCGCCACTGGGTGACAAGCTTGGTCAAAGCGTAGCAAGTGAACTGATCACCTTTACTGATGCGGCATACATGCCAAATGGTATGGCTATCACAGGGTTTGATAGTGAAGGTTTTGCCACCCAAGACAATGTGTTGATAGCCAATGGCCAACTGAATACGCTATTGCACAATAGCCAAACAGCGAGTTATTTGGGTGCAGTGTCGACGGCAAGTGCATCTCGCAGTGCAAAATCAAGCCTAGATGTTGCAGCGAATCATAAAGTGATCGCTACGGGTGGAAGTAGTGGTGCTGAAGTAAAAGCTGGTCAGTATCTAGAGCTTGTGGAGTTGCAAGGGGTTCATTCTGGCGCAGATGTAGTCAGTGGTGATTTCTCTTTTGGCGCAAGTGGCTTTTTATGCGAGATGGTAAACGAGTTCAGCCAGTGCGTGGCATCACGGTCGCGGGAAACTTTTACAGAATGCTCCAAGAAGTGGAAGCGGTTGGAGATGTTCAGTTGACCAATGATAGTCGAACCTTTTTTGCACCAGATGTGCGTTTTTCACGTTTAAGCATTGGTGGCAAATAAGCCGAGCATTAGCAATACAGAAATAAAAAGAGGACTCAATGGAGTCCTCTTTCTTCTATACTACTTGCTGATACTCGGAGAGTTAAAACTCTCGGATGTCCAATTCATTGTGGATCAGCACCACACACTGAGACGCGAAAAGCATCTTAGGGCCAAGGCTTATTTTCTCGGTGCCAAGGCGCTTCAAGCTGTTGAATGACTTCTTCGGCATAGGAATGTGGTCGGTGAGCAAAAAACATGGATTTGGACCAATTTCTGTGTCGCGCACGAACTCGCCTTTCTTGTCTAACATATAAAGCTGATGGTCTTCAGCAAGTTCTTGAACCAAGCGTTCGAAGCTTACTGTACGAACGATAATTCCCGGCTCAACTTCGCGAAGCTGTTCTTTACCCATACCTACAGATGCATCCAACGCGCGAGCAATTGCTGCGATTAGCGTCGATTCATGAAAACCGCCAATATTAGTGATGTCGTTTGAACGGATGGTAATTGTGCGTGAGTAATCTTTCGTGCTCTCTAGAACTAAGTGAACCACAACATCTTCGCGATGAGATTGAGCGACAAACATCGTGTTCATCATGGTATGAGCAAGGATTTCAGTATGCGCTTCATTACCAACACCTTCTAGTAGTGCTTTGCTGGTGGTCGGCGCCGCGCGAGCTCGTAAAACAAAAGAGCGCATGAATTTAGCCTCTAATAGGAAGAGTGAATGCGCGAAGTATATACCCAGACGGCTCCTTGGTGCGAGTTTAATAGTAAATGTGAACTTACTTACAAAGCTTTTATTGTGATGAGTGCACTGACCGTTAAAATGGCCTTAGCCAATTAGGAGTAGTCCATGGAAATTAAAAATATAGATAAAGTAGTCTATCGAAAGAAAGTTAACCTTGTTATAGGCGGCTTTATTATTTTACTTGCCGTATCGTCTTTGGCGTTTAGTACTCTACTCATTAGTTTTTTTGGAAATACTAATATTCAGCCAGAGCAATCGACTGGTAACTTTCACTGGAACTTAATCGGTGTCATTTTAGCACTGACTACGTCACTTTCGTTGCTGAATCAGATTAAAAAAAGCCCGTTTATGTTAGAGGTATGGTACGTCTGGAAATTAAAGCAGTTGCACAACAAGATTTACCGCAAGCTAAAATATATTAAGGCTGCCGCGAGTTCTGATGATCTCAAAGCGCTAACCATTCTTAAGTTCTACTACACCACACAAAGACAAGTATTTGAGTTGGATAACAACACAATCACCATCAGCAGTGTAAATAAAGAAATAGAAACGATTGAAGAAATCGAAGCGAGTAAATCATTATTACTTGATATTACGAGTTTTGAAGAGGCGTGGTTAGACACATATTGATCGCTAATTTGCTACGTTTATATAACATTTAACTGCTAAAAATAACCGTTTGAATAAGATTTCGTCACTCAACGTGTAGAACTGAATTTTTTATTAAAAAAGGGTTGCCAAGAAAAATCATCTCCCTATAATTCGCCTCCGTTGTCAGGGCAAAGCAGAAACGCAAAAGCAGTTGGCAACGAGGCGAAATAACACTTCTAAAAATTAACTTAAAAAGTGTTTGACACTGAAAATTAGTTCATTAGAATACGCCTCCGCTTTGAGAGAAAACTTCTCGAAAAGCAAGCTCTTTAACAATATAGACCTATCAATCTGTGTGGGCACTCGTTGATGATAATCCAATTAGAAACTTCGGTTTCAAATAAGGTTTCAATGATACGAAGTGACCATTCGAATTGGGAAGCAGCCTTGAGCTGTTTTGTTTTACTTCTTTCTTTAAAAATAGAGAGGAAAGTGAAAACCAATAAG
>NZ_JXOK01000027.1 GCF_000830505.1 Vibrio mytili
AAGTGCGCATTATGTATATTATGTTAAATGATGTGTGGGTCTACTTGGAATGTTGCCATGTTTTCCCTCCTATCCCACTCAGATTTCAATTTAAAGCGTGCTATTAAACATAATGGCTATTTACCATAAAATACTTAATATAGGTCTAATAATCTTCGATTGTTAAGACCTATATTAACGATCTAAAAACAACTGTATGGCGTCATAAATATCTTGTCGTCTGACAGGCTTTGATACAAAACCATTCATACCAGCAGC
>NZ_JXOK01000028.1 GCF_000830505.1 Vibrio mytili
GGGTGCCTGCACAAAAGTTAACAAAGGCGAGGCTTGCGCAAATCTTAATCACTCTCAGTATTTTAACTATCGCGTTTTTCTGGCGCACCTTGACACATGAGGATATAGAGCGCCTTGACTGTTCAGAAAAACGAAGCTGCGTAGTCAATATTGGTGAAGAAAAAATTACGATTACACGTAACTCACAAGGCATTTCATTCGAAACGACGAAAAGCAACACAATAAAAATTGATCTGAATCAAGATAATGCATTCTCGAGCATAAGTGTTTCAGACGAAATCATTGACTGGAATTCCATATCAGAAAATAAGGTAATTAGGCTAAAAATAGACGGAAACATTGTCTTAATTCATTTATAAATCAGATCTGACGCGCGATAATCGCAACTAAATTAGGAAATACGTACTTTTCCCACCGTTCGTAAATGGAGGGAATGGTATAAACAAGGAAGTTACTGAGAATCGTTGGAACCTATGCACTGTCGATCACTTTATACGCACATCACTGATGAGTACTTAGCCGTTGAAAAGTTTGGATCTCAACTTGTCAAAGAGAACCTTTCTTATCTCATTTGCTATTACACAGAGGAGTACGACTTCAAGCAAGTTCGTGAAGCACTGTTAAACTTTTTTCCCGGTATTCCATTTCAAGGTTCAAGTTCGTGCCAGGCGATAATGACGGATGAAGGGTTCCATTCAGGGCCAGTCATTGCGGTGTTAGCGGTATACGATTTGGGGCCACACGCATACGGAACTGGCATTTCACCATGTACTGAGTCTAAAGGAGTGACAGTCGCTCTTGATATGGCGTTAGAAAGTGCCAAACGTGTTGGGGAAGTGCCCAATCTCATTCTTTTACATGCAACACCAGGAGATGAAGAGTCGATTATACAATCGATTGACGATCGGTTCGGAACCTTAGTTCCCATCATCGGAGGCTCTTCTGCAGACAATAACGTTGAGGGTAAATGGTCAATCATTACATCTCAAGGTTACCAAAAGAAAGGAATCAGTCTGACACTCTTCTACTCATCACAACCTATTGATGTCGCCTTTAGTGCAGGTCATACGCCAACCAATATAACAGGTGTTGCAACCAAAACTGACAAGCGAATTTTGTTAGAAATCGACGGTCAACCCGCGTTAGATGTGTATCGTCGCTGGACAAACCACGAAGAAAGTCGCTCCAATAAAAATGACCTTTTGTTCATAAGCTCTAGTGCTTTTCCTTTAGGTCGTGTAGCTGGTTACATATACGATCGTCCATATTACAAGTTATCACATCCCATTAGAGAGACCGCAAATGGTGGAATAGAGCTCTTTACTAACATTGACGAAGGTGAGTCGCTTACGCTTATGAAAGGAAGCCGAGAGAACCTTATTGCCAGAGCCTCTAAAGTCGTCAATGCAGCCTTCAACCAAAAGCTCGGAGAATCTCGTAAAATAGGGGTAATAAATATTTTTTGTGCGGGACCAATGTTGCACCTAAAGCAAGATATGGAAAGCGTGTGCCACCAAATTAATCATGAGTTAAACAACCTACCATTTATCTGTCCGTTTACATTTGGAGAGCAGGGAAGGTTTGTTGGTGGTGAGAATGGGCATGGAAACCTAATGATTTCATCGGCAATATTCCACAAACCTTATGAAAGATAGATATTTAGATACGTATCAACAAGAGGCTTTGCAAGAAGCGCTGGTTGATCTGAAACAGACCAAAGAGAGAGAGCGCCTTCTCGCGGACGAGAACAAGGCAATACTAGACGCGATCTCTGCAATGAGTGAAGCCAAAAACCGCAATGAGATATTTACTGGCTTAAATGACGCACTAAAAAAACACATTAACTTTCAAGACTTTATTGTGATAAGCCGTGATGATGAACGATATCCCTTCAAAACGCTAATATCAACAAATAGCGTGTTTGATCAAGTAAATTGGTTACACGGTAACGCCATGGAGCGAGCGCTCAATGGGGAATGTATATTGCTGTTTGAACCGACACGCTTAGATGAGCTTTCTAAGTTGAATGTCTTTGTTAAAAGTCACTTTAATTCGGTAATTCTAACGGGGATACGTACAGAAGTAACACAAAATATTATTCTGTTGGTTGGCGCTCGAAAAGGTCATTTCAGTATCGAAAATAGAGAAACACTTCGACGCTTTCGGCCTCTTATAGAACGAGCGGTCATTGATATTGAAACCAAGGAAAAGTTACAGCGTATCGTAGAGGTAAGAACGGCACAACTTGCCAAAGCTCGCGAAGAAGCGGAATTGGCTAACCAAGCGAAGTCCGAGTTTCTTGCCATGATGAGTCACGAAATTCGAACCCCATTAAACTCGGTACTTGGCATGTTGGACATCTTACGCCAATCCACATTATCAGAAGAACAATGTGACGCCTTGAATCAAATGGAGTTTTCAGCAGAACTCTTACTTACCATCATGAGCGACATATTGGATTTATCAAAAATAGAGTCGGGGAGCTTTTTACTTAGTGAGCAATGGGTGAATTTACATGACGTTGTCACTTTTGTTTTTTCTCAGCAGAAACAATCAGCTACTAGGAAAATGCTCGAATTTAAACTGGATTGCAATGTATCTGAACACCAACAGTATTGGATTGACTCAACGCGACTTTCTCAAATCTTATTTAACCTCATCGGTAACGCAATAAAGTTCACCGATAAGGGAAAAGTCAGTGTGCAAGTCCGTGAGAGAAATAACGAGCTTTCCATTACTGTAATAGACACAGGGATCGGAATATCCAAAGATAAATTAGAGTACGTGTTTACAGCGTTCCATCAAATTGATCGTTCGATAACGAGACGATTTGGCGGTACCGGTTTAGGGCTAGCCATTACCAAGCACTTAGTAGAGATGATGCGAGGTACTGTCCAGGTTGAAAGCCAAGAAAACTTAGGAACGAAGTTCGTTGTAAAAATTCCAGTGTTAACCCGAAGCACACAAAACTTTCCAGTCAAGATTGAAGCAAACCATCCAAGTAAAGCGTTAAACTTACTGATCGTAGAAGACACGCAATCTAATCAGCTTGTCATTAAATTACTCTTAAACAAACTAGGACATAAAGTTCAAATGGCCAGCAATGGCGCCGAAGCAGTAAAGTTCTTAGAAAAGAACGCGGTCAACATCGATATGATTTTGATGGACGTATCCATGCCGATCATGGATGGGATTACCGCAACACGCCTGATTCGCGAAAAAGGACTCGATACACCAATCATAGCGTTGACCGCACATGCTTTAGAAAGTGACCGCGATAAATGTTTA
>NZ_JXOK01000029.1 GCF_000830505.1 Vibrio mytili
CCCGAACTTTGCGGTGCATGTCTTTTGGATAGTGCGCCGGTTTGGCGAAGCGTCGGTTAAAATCAGCGATGAAGTAGGGAAGCCAGGCATTGGCTTGTTCCATATTATCAATACCTTGCAGACGCATTTCTTTCACTAAGCGATCCTGTAACGTTTGATTGGCTCTCTCGACACGGCCTTTGGCCTGCGAGCTGTTGGCACAAATCAGCTCTATACCCAGTTCGCGTAATATACGCCCATACTGAGTCTGGCCAACTTGCTTGTGTTTTTCTTGGTTAACCCGAAATATCGAGTGCTTATCACTATAGAACGCCACCGGTTTCCCATGCTCATTGAGGTATTCTCGGGTTGCAATCATATAGTCGAAGGCGGATTCGGTCTCGCTAAAACGCAGGTTCATCAGCCGACCGGTCGCATCATCGATGAAAACCAGCAGGCAGCACTTGTCGCTACGTCCTTCAAACCAGTCATGATGAGAGCCATCAATTTGGATGAGTTCGCCTAAGCAGTCACGACGATAGCGAGGTTGATACACACGGGGCTTACGCTGTGAATGTGGCACCCAGAGACCATCGGCAATCATCCATTGACGGAGGGTTTCTTTACAGACGGCGAGATTATGCTGCTCAGTCAATTTTTCTAAGGCAAACGTAGGAGAAAAATCACTGTAGTGTTCTCGAATGATCTCTAGGACAGTAGCCTTAAACTGACTTGAATAACATCGGTTACTGGGACGACCTCTGGCGGCGTGCGCTAATGCAGAGGCACCTTGTTCATTTAGCAAGGACAAGAGCCTACGAACTTGTCTAGTTGAAAGATGTAGGATGTCAGCGGCATCCATTTGGCTTAATCGATGGTCACGTAAATCACTAAGCACTTTAAATCGCTGAATATCACGTTCACTCATAGCAATCAGCATCGGTTGATGTCCTCAAACGAATGGATTTCCATAAGTATAAGAGGACATTTTGAAATAGCTCATACCGGACATTTCTAAATAGCTCCTACACCCT
>NZ_JXOK01000030.1 GCF_000830505.1 Vibrio mytili
AATGTAGAGAGACAAAAAGGCTATTATCGGAGATACAATGGCAGAGAACCATGACGAGAAACTATTTACACATTGCCAAGTGCTACAAACTTCAATATTTTCAAACATATTCCACCAAAATATAACGCTTTCTATACGGCTTTTAGCCGTTTTTTATCGTTCTATAATGCGGTCTTTCTTATCGTAGTTCAATTGATAAACAGCATGTTAGCTAGAAGTCTGAGAGATTCGACTGCAAAATGGCGCATAATTTTAGAAAGTCGAACATTCAGACTAATTCATTTATCTACTATTCTTAGTCTTAGTCGGTATCCACTCAGCAGCTTTCATTCGGCGTCCGCCACGAAACGGCAATGCATTTTCTTTAGCGGGGTAAACCTTGGGATAGTCAAAGTGCCCGTACATCTCCACAAACTGACGATGTTCATCGCGCCAGTTTCCTGCCAACTGAAAATATCGTCAAGTTCCTGCGGGGTTT
>NZ_JXOK01000031.1 GCF_000830505.1 Vibrio mytili
GATTTCAGATAATAAGTGCGACATTCATGGAAAGGTGTAGAAGAGGAGGCCAACTGCTAAAAGTGGTACGCTCTTCTCGTCAAAGAAACAAGCAGTACTACCATGAATTATCAGCAGTTGACCGAGGGCAGAAGATATCAGATTTCGGCTCTTTTGGAACGGGGAATTTCGGTTTCTGAAATAGCTAAAACTGTTCAGTGCCATCGCTCTACGGTATACCGGGAGCTTAAACGCGGCCGCAAGGGCAGACATTATTGTCCTAACGAAGCCCAGATGTTATCAATCAAAAAACGCACATCAGCGCGTAAATACCGTATACCACAGGAGCGTGTTGATTTTATCCGCTTGCTTTTAGAAGCGGATTGGAGCCCAGAGCAAATTTCCAGTGTATTAACGAAAGTCGGTGCCGCTGTCAGCCATGAGTGGATCTACCGATTTGTTGCACAGGATAAACGCTTGGGTGGCAAGCTATATCGCCATTTGAGACAAGGACACAAGCGGTATCGTCGCGGTAAAAAAGAAAAAGCGCCCGCTATCAAGAATGCCGTTTCTATCGATGTTCGGCCAAGCATCGTTGACAGTAAGGAGCGATTTGGTGATTGGGAAATCGACACTGTCTTAGGCAAACACGGCACTGGGGCTATGGTGACTATTTTGGAGCGTAAAACACGATTTTACGTGGTAAAAAAAGTGCCATCTAAGTCAGCAGATGATGTCACCAAAGCAACCATAGAGCTACTCATGCCTTATAAGGAGCATGTGCATACCATCACGGCAGATAACGGGAGAGAGTTTGCAGGTCATGAAACCATCGCAAAGGAGTTGGAAGCTGATGTGTATTTTGCCCACCCTTATAGCTCTTGGGAGCGTGGAGCCAATGAGAATGCTAACGGCCTTTTAAGGCAATATGTGAAAAAAGGAACCGATCTAACAACAGTAACGGATAGCGATATTGAATTCGCTCTATCGCGAATAAATTATCGACCAAGAAAGTGTTTAGGCTTCAAGCAGCCAGCGATTGTATTTAAAGAAATGGCATTGGCTGCTTGATATTGACGAGTGTCGCACTTCGCAGTTG
>NZ_JXOK01000032.1 GCF_000830505.1 Vibrio mytili
GATAAGGCGTAATTAACTCAAGTAGCGCATCGGGATCAGCATCAATCTTCTTGTGCAGAACTTTATTGCCAAGTGAATCGAGAATACAGACGTAAAGTAGGCGAGCATGCAGATCAATGCCACAGTAATAGTTATGCTGCTTGTTATAGAATCTCATAGAGTCTTCTCCGTTTTGGTTTCGTCGCCTTCCAGCTTAGTCGAGAGGCTAAGTCGGCGGAGGAGGCTCAATGAGTATCAAGCAATTTAAGAGGGATTCTCAAAGCAATTTAAGAGGGATTCTCAACGCTTGGCATTTTTGCTTCTATTTCAACTTTAGTGTTTACGGTACAATGCTTTAAGTTGGGTGGTGGCGTTGTTCACCCCTTAATTGGGCTATATGGACTCCCTCTTTTGTCAACAATAGCTACCGCTGACAACAGTGGATCTGACAGCAGCTCTACATTCGGTGTTTTGTCGGATTCTATCCGTCACCCTGATGATATTCGCTTGATGGCAGCCTCACTCGTTAGACAGTACCTGCTACTTCCCAATTAAACAGGTTAAGGCATCTCGGTCTGACCGTATTGTCATCAATTGCTATTGCTTTGACTCGGTGAGGGCTAACCGCTTATATAGTTAGCTTTATACTCGTTTCCTGTCGTCAATAATGCCCATATGATTCGTGCATTTTTAGCTACTAGGGCAACAGCCGCAAGCTTGTAGCCTCGTCGCTCAACGAGCTGTTGTAACCATAAACTGTTTCTATCCGTCTTTTCTTTACAGCGGGCAATGACAGCTCTTGCACCATGTATCAGCAGAGTGCGAATGTGTTTTTCGCCTCTTTTACTGATGCGGCCAAGATGAACATGACCATCTGTTGAGTATTGCGTTGGCACTAGCCCAATCCATGCGGCGAACTGGCGGCTAGAGCCAAATTGTTTGGCGTCATTGACGGTTGCGACAATAGCACTTGCACTGTGTTCACCGACACCAGGAGTATCCATAAGGGCTTTTGCGGAAGCCATTTCTCGGACTAATGCTGAGATTCGTCGATCCTAGTGTAGGATTTCAAGGTTAAGACTTTGAATCTTGCTTGAGAGATCTTCAAGCAGTTCACGGGCCATCATAGGTAAACCATTTTCGGCATCTTCAAGAATGTAGTTGATCGAGTTTTGAACTGAGTAGCGACCTTGTGGCATAACAAGGCCGAATTCAGAGAGTAATCCCCTGAGTAAGTTAACTGTTGCGGTTCTGGTTTTAATTAATCCCTGACGAATACGATGCAGACAAAGCACGGCTTGTTGCTCTTCACTTTTTATAGAGACAAATCGAGTTTTGGGTCTGGATACAGCTTCGCAGATGGCCTCTGCGTCATTAGCATCGTTCTTCTCATTTTGTCGATATGGAATAACGAATTTGGACGCCATTATTTTAGGATTATGTCCGAGCTTACGTAGCTCTCTTGCCCAATGGTGTGCACCAGAGCATGCTTCCATACCAATGATACAGGGTGATAGATTGGCGAATGTGTCTAAGAATTTGTTTCTTTTGATAGTTTTTCGTAGGACGCACTTGCCATATGCATCTACGCCGTGAATACTGAACACATTCTTGGCGAGATCAACGCCAATAGTTTGAATGTTGGACATGATAACCTCCAGTTTTTCAGCGTGTACTGAGTCAGTATGGCACGCGGAGTGTCAGGGAGAGGGAGTCCATATCATTCGTTAAGCGTATTAAGATTTCAATAACAAAAAAGGAAAATTAGATGCCAAATGTAAATTTGGATGCGTTAATTTCAAGAGAAGACTTTGAAGTCATTGAAACTAACTCTAGAGCTTCATCATTTAATCAAAACGTGAGTGTAAAAGACTTAGAAAGAGGAGAGTTTTTCTATGCTGGGTTAAGAAAGCCAGATTTTCAAAGGGAAACTTCTGACTGGACGGATGATCAACTTTGTGAATTTATTCAAAGCTTTATTGATGGTGATTTAATACCAGCAGTTATATTATGGAATTCAGGTCCTTACAACTTTGTAATCGATGGAGCTCATAGGCTTGGGGCGTTGATAGCGTGGATCAATGATGACTATGGTGATGGGGCCATCTCAAAGCAGTTTTTCAACGATGAGATTGATGAAGAGCAGCGTGATATCGCAAACAAAACTCGAGAAAAAATTAAAAACACAGTTAAATCTTATAGTGAATATAAAAAAGCTACCGCCGATAGTAAGAATACTGATCGTGAAATGCTGGAAAAAGCTCTTAGTCTAGGTCGTACTTCTATTCAGTTGCAGTGGGTTAGCGGTGGTGCAGAAAAAGCCGAACAGTCATTTTTTAAAATAAACCAAAAAGCATCTAAAATAAATGATACTGAAATTGAACTTCTTCAGTCGAGAAGAAAAGCATTCGCTATTGCTTCTCGAGCTATAATGAGAGCTGGTGCAGGACATCAATATTGGTCGAAGTTCGAGCCTTCGGTAATGACAGAGATCGAGGACATTGCCAAAGAAATTAATGGATTAATATTTCAACCTAAGATATCTGGTGCTATTAGGACATTAGATTTACCCTTGGTTAAAAAATACAACTCCCCTCAAACTAATAGCTTCATTTTTGATTTGGTTAAAAAATGTAACGGAGTTCCCAATAACACAAAGAAAATAGATGATGATAGTGACGGTAAGTTGACAGTAACGTATCTGAAAAATACAAGGAAGTTTTTAAGAAGAATAAACTCTTCACATCCGTCATCATTAGGGTTGCATCCGCTTGTTTATTTCTATAACAAGCGTGGTAATCATATTTATTCAGCAATATTAGCTTGGGTGGATATTGTTAAGGAAATTGAGAAGTCACCTCAGTCATTAAAGTCCTTTTGTTTCATTCGTAATGATTTAGAAAAGTTCTTAATTAAGTATAAGCACTTTATCTCAGGGATTAATGCAAAGTACGGTAGTGGTACAAAAAGTTATAAGCATATAATTAAAGTCACAACGTTGATAATCAGCTTGTTACAAAGGCAGGAATCGGAAAACACCATTGTTGATATGATATTGGGCGAGTATAAGTTTCTAGCGAAAGATGATGATGTTAATGTTAAGTCATTAAGGTTCTCGACGGATGTTAAATCCCAGATTTACATTCAAGAAACTTTGCCTAAAAGTAGCACGTGCTCATATTGCAATGGTTTCATTCACCAAAACTCTATCTCATTCGATCATGTTGTAAGAAAGCAGGATGGGGGTAAAGGTAGTGTTCAAAACGGTGCTCTAATGCATCCTTACTGTAACACGTCTGCCAAAAATTAATACGCATAACACATATGGGCCTTCTGCCTGTCAACAGACAATACTGTTCCTTTGGCTGCGTCAGCAGCCAACCCTTCTCGAACAACAAAGTTATCTACTTCGCTTTGTCATTTCGGTCATCGAGCATTGCTTACGACAAACACATATAGAGGATCTCTTATTGCGGTCTCTCCGCTGCCTATGGCTTTTTATAGGGTCACTAGACATTTATCGGTTAACCCTGACTGGCGCTATTCAAAAAGAATGTTATCAGAAAGCAAGGCGCGAATCTGGTTCATTAGAGCAGTACGTTCACGAACCCAATAATGTGCACCGCCACACGCTTCGAGTTCTATACGCATGGGTGGCATATTTGCTATTGTGGTCAATAATTTAGAGCGAGTAACCGATTTATGAAGAGCCACTTTCCCTTTCGAGTCAACGACATGAATACTGAAGTGGTTTTTAGCTAAATCGATACCGCCAAAATAAGAATAATCAGACATGGTGCCTCCAGTGTTAATAAGTACCACGTAAGTGTGGCAGATCCTCGGGAGGGGGAATCCATGTCATTTGTAATAACACCGTAACAAGTTCTTGCTCATAATTAACAGTAGAACTATTATTTGTACGTTATTTTGTACTAATTGAGGTTCAATATGAGTCGTATTCATTTTGATCAAGATATTCAGCCGCTGTCTGAGTTTCGTGCCGGAGTAGCTTCTTACATCAAACAAATCAATGAGACTCGTCGTCCATTGGTAATTACACAACGCGGTAAAGGTGTTGCTGTTGTTCTTGATGTTGCGGAGTACGAAGCAATGCAAGAGAAAATAGAGTTACTGGAAGAAATGTGCACAGCAGAAGCTCAATTAGCTTCAGGTCTTGGTGTTTCAAATGAGGATGCGCGCGCTCAAGTGTTAGGGCGCATTAAGAAATGAAAGTAGTTTGGTCTCCGTTAGCTCTTCAAAAGCTCGGTGATGCGGCTGAGTTTATTTCGTTAGACAATCCGTCTGCTGCTGAAAAGTGGGTAAATGAGGTTTTCGATAAAACTGAATTACTCAGCAGCATGCCTGAAATGGGACGCTTTGTTCCTGAAATGCCCCATTCAAACTATCGTGAAATTATTTTCGGTCACTATCGTATTATTTACAGTTTAAGCCACGAAATTCGTGTGTTAACAGTTCGTAATTGTCGTCAGATTTTGACGGAAGATGACGTGTAAAACTGTGTTATAACAGTTCAAGAGGGATTCAGCACGCGTGGCATTTTTGCTATGCGTTGATTTCGGTGTTGAAGTGCAATGCGGTGGCTTAGTCATTGCGTGCTTCCCCCCTTAACTGGGCAAGGTTAATAGGAGGTTCCAGTGAACAAGGCAGTCAAAGATCGGTTCGATGAGTATCCGGATAATGCTCGTGTTAGGTTAGAAGAGCTGCGAAATTTAGTCTTTCAAGTCGCTTCTGAGTTGGAACTGGGTGAAGTCGATGAAACTCTAAAATGGGGTGAGCCAAGCTACAGTGTAAAAACGGGCAGTCCGTTAAGAATGGACTGGAAGCTTAAGTCTCCTAATAATTATTACCTATTCTTTAATTGCCAAACTAAGCTGATCGATACATTTCGGGAGTTGTATAGTGATGAACTGCTGGTGTTTCAGGGTAACAGAGCAATAGTTCTGTCGTTATCGAAACCTCTACCAGAAAGGGTAATCAAGTCCTGTTTAGAGCTAGCTTTAACTTACCAGCAGCGTAAACATTTGCCTCTTTTGGGCGTATGAAAAATTCCCATACAAACGCTTTAAGGCGGATTCGCAACGCGTGGCATTCGTAGTTTGCAGTAAATTTAGTGATTTAGGTGGTTTGCAGAAAAATAGTATTGCGTTGCTCACCACTTAAGCGGGTGTTATGCCTTTTATCGAAAATAAACATGGAGGTTCATCATTTTGGGTAAGCAATTTGCAGAATTATCAGATAAACATATAGAGTTTATCGGAAAGCAAAAAATTTACTTTGTCGCTACAGCAGCAGATAGTGGTAGCGTGAATTTGTCACCTAAAGGTGGTGACACCCTGCGAGTTATTAACTCAAAGCAAATAGCTTGGTTAAACCTAACAGGAAGTGGTAATGAGTCTGCTTCACACGTCATTCAAAACCCGAGAATGACAGTCATGTTCTGTGCATTTGAAGGTTCTCCGTTAATTCTTAGAGCGTACGGTAAGGCGATAGTTTTACATTCAAAAGACGAAGATTGGGGCAGGTATGCGAAGATGTTTCCGGAAAGTGTTGCCGCTAGACAAATCTTTGTTTTAAATGTCGACTTGGTTCAGTCTTCATGTGGAATGTCAGTTCCTTATTTTAACTATGAGGGTGACCGTGACGACTTAGCTAATTGGTCAGAAAAGCAAGGTTCAGAGGGCATAGAAAAATACTGGCTTAAAAAGAACCAAAAAAGTATTGATGGCTTTGAAACCGAAATTGCGAAACGTTCTGGATTGAACGTAGATTAAGCAGGTTAAATTGCTCAAATCACCCACAGGCATAACACATATGAGCCTTCTGCCTGTCAACAGACAATGCTGTTCCTTTGGCTGCGTTAGCAGCCAACCCTTCTCGAACAACAAAGTTATCTACTTCGCTTTGTCATTTCGGTCATCGAGCATTGTTTACGACAAACACATATAGATTATCCATGTCGTGTTTTCTATAAACAAGGCGGTGACAAAGTGTTTATTCTGTTTGTTATGCGTGTAGAGAGCGATTTGCGTAACTTCCTGTTGAGTAAGCAATAACCTTTTTGACTGAGTGGCTAACAATTTAAGAATCATACACAACGTTTGGCATTTTAGGTTAAGTTTAGTAATTACGGTGGACTAATTTAGTTGTGTGGTAGCGTGGTTCACCTTAATGCGGCATTAGGACTACTACAAAAAATTTGCAAGGATGGCGAAATGGTAAGGTTTTATCTAGTTCTTAGTGTGTTGGGTATATTGTTACCGTACGGAGCGTTTGTTCCTTGGTTAGCAGCAAATGGCGTAGATATCGGTCTTTTATTCAGTGAGGCGGCGGCTAACCCCATTAGTATATTTGCTTGGCTTGATGTCTTGGTTGCGGCGATTGCATTATTAGGTTTTATCGTTGTGGATGGGCAAAGATATAAAGTGAAGTATCGATATTTTGCTGTGTTGGGAACCTTGTTAGTTGGCGTGTCGTTTGGGCTCCCACTGTATCTTTACTTCAAAGAAAAACAGTCATTTAAGCCACAGCCTTAACAAGTAATTCAACCAGATTCGCTACGCTCGGCATTTTTATTTTGAATCAGTTTTAGTGTTTTACGGCACCATGATTTAGGTAGGGCGGTAGCGTTATTCACTTAATTGGGCGTCTATGCTATCAGTTTAAAGCTTCAATAAGGAATACTATGAAACAGAACATTGTCCATATTGCTTTAGTTGTAAAAGATTATGATGAAGCCATTGATTTTTATGTAAATAAACTCAAATTTGAACTTATTGAAGATACTTATCAACCTGAACAAGACAAACGTTGGGTGGTTGTGGCTCCACCAAATTCTCATGGTGTTGCGTTGTTACTTGCCAGAGCCTCGAAGCCAGAGCAGCATGATTTCATTGGAAATCAAGCCGGCGGTCGAGTATTCCTGTTTCTAAGTACCGATGATTTCTGGCGTGACTATAAGCGTATGAAATCGATCGGTATTAACTTCGTCCGCGAGCCAGCAGAAGAAGACTATGGAACGGTAGCAGTGTTTGAAGACTTGTATGGAAACAAGTGGGATCTTCTGCAATTGAATCCAAGCCATCCTATGGCGAAAAGGTAGCATACAAACGCTTTAAGATGGGGTCAGCACGCCTAGTATTTTTACTATGCGCTCGTTTTCGTGTTTAAGGTGGTATGCGAAGGCTTCGGTATTTTGTGCCTCACAAATATGGTCTCCGCTTTTGGGCTTTTTGCACAACACGTTGCTTTCGGTGTTAATAACGACCACGTAAGTGTGGCAGAGCTCTTCTGGAGAGGGAGTCCATGTTATTCGTTATGTCACTCATTGAAATACCGCGAAAAATTGGTAATCAATTCTCATCTTTTATTGTTCGCTTATCCTAAGCTTTATATGTGTTAATCCAATTAGAGGCACTCGCTATGAGTACAGAACGTCATGGAATCACAATGGGCATTGAGCGTATTGGCACGGAATCACTTTTAGTGTTTAAAGCCAGAGGCAAACTCACTCATGAAGACTACGAAGCTATTGTACCCGTCTTAGACGCTAGCTTAGAGGGGATTAACTCAAAGCATCTAAAAATGTTGGTCGACATCACTGAGTTTTCTGGTTGGGAACTCCGTGCGGCGTGGGACGATTTTCAGTTGGGGTTAAAGATGGGTTTTACGATTGAGAAAATCGCCATCTACGGTGACAAGAATTGGCAGGAACTCGCGGCCAAAGTCGGAAGTTGGTTTATATCAGGTGATATAGAATCATTTGGTAGTTATGACTCGGCAGTGAAGTGGCTAACAGACTAACATTCCACTGATGAGCTTTCAGCCTGTCAATAGATAACAACATTCTCCAGTGCCAATAGGTACAACATAAGTATGGCGGATCCTCGGGAAGGGGAGTCCATCTCGTTCGTTATGTTGAAGGAAGAAAAATGGAAGTGCTTAATCAACTTGAAAAGCAAACAACTTTACTGGTCTTCATTCATTGGCAGTTTATACGATAACGGGAAAAGCTGAAGCTCGTCACAGTTCGTAATATTGATAAAAAATTAAAACTAATTAATTAACGTATTGTTTTCTATAAATTAACTTTAGCATGACATTTATTGATGCGGTTTATGGGTGTTTACCTGCTGGAACCCGCGTGATTATACTTCGCGAGCACTAGAAGCTATGAGGAACCCCATGAAAAAACTAAGTATTTTAGCCGTATCAGTGAGTCTTGCTCTTGCTGGTTGTGGCAGTGACAGTGATAGTTCAAGTTCTTCCGAGGTGGAATCGGGAAGCCAACCAAAAACATTCACCGTCTTTGACGGTTATATCGAAAACGCACTTGTATCGGTGTGTGAAACCGAAGCTTTGATCAATTGTGAAGAAATCGGTAATACGGATGTGAATGGCGATATCGATATTCCATCAGATAAAGTCGGTTTCATTAAAGCCGAAGTTATTGCTGGTGTATCTAAAGATTCAGATAGTACTGGCTTTGTGACTTCCGGTTATACCATGGCGGGCGATGTCGACACCCCTGTAGTCAACCCATTTACGACTATTGCTACGCTTGACCCTACAATCAGCCTAGATACCCTTGCTGCAGAAATTGGCGTTAGTACTGAAGCATTAGCGTCCGATTATATTGAGAGTAATGACTCTGGCACTCACCTTCTTGCTCGTACGGTGACCAAGAAACTTGCCGAAAATTCTTCGACGACTGAAATCGTTGCTGTTGCAAAAGCGGCTCAAGGAAAAATCGAAGAGTTGGAAAATGAGGGTGCAGACTTAAGCGAGGTCGATTTAACGGTTGACGTCGCAGAAGACGGTACGGTGACCGTTGAAGAAGCCGAATTTGTCAGCGATGCAAGGTCATTTTTAGAGCGTACTGTGGATGGAAAGCCACTGCAGCTATACTTAACCTCGCTTGATTTACATTATAAGTCAGAAGGTTCATCCCCAACGACGTTCAGTAATGGAAGCATGACTGAGGGTGATGAGGTATTTACGTATACCATTGAAGAGAATTCGCTGACGGTTGCTGAAGAGAATTTTACTACTCATTTCTTCTATATCTCTCCTGAGTTGGCTCTTTCTGTAGCTGACTCGGACAATCTCAATGAGCTTTACGCTCACACCACTTCAGCGCTCGATGCTGGACCTGGTAAGTGGGAAGATAGCGCTTGGTTAGATGGATTTACAACTTACTTTATTGCGGATGACTCGGACACGCCTGATGCCGATGCCGTTATGGCGAAATTCGAATTCGGCGCGGAGAATGTTGTGATCTCTGAGGTTGGTGTTGAAGAAACGCAAACACTACCGTATTCGTTGGTGGATGGTGGTATTCTCATTGACTTCCCAGAGTCAGACAATGACTTACACCTATACCCGCTTGTCAGCGATGGTACCGTGGATATCTGGTTTGACGCGGTTAAAGAAAGTTATTCAGTCCAAGTCTCTGAAGAAGGTTTAGCGACAAGCATCCTCGCAGATTGGGTTGGACAAGATGTAGTAGGTCAAACTATGCCTTTCCAAGGTACTTGGGTTATCGATCCTCAGTCAAACAATGAGAATGAAGTCCTCATGTTTAACTTCTTGTCTAATGGACAATATGTCCACACTGAGTTCGATGTCGAGCGAGCTGATAACGAAGTGTCAGGCATGGAGTGGGGCACTTATGATATCGATGGCGGTTTATTGAAGGTTTCTGGGATTTATGACCAAAACGGTGAAACTGGCTTGAGCGACTTTTACGGTGGTGAAGGGCTTCAATTCAGCCTTCGTCAAGACGGTAAGTGGGTAATCAAAACACCTGATGACGTTGAGATCACCACCTTCGTCAAAGCGGAATCTAATGGCCTTTACGGTACTTGGGGAAATAAAAACCTGACCGTACACGACGAAGATATGATGCTGTTTACATTCTTCCCTGATGGTAGCTACATTCACAATGAAGTTTACCAGGATAGCCTAGACGAATCTGGTGCTGAGTGGGGCACGATATCTATCGATCCAGCAACCAATCGCGCAACGGTTTCTATCATCGAGGATCGAAACGGCAGCTCTGGCTTAACTGATTTTGAAGCTGGAGATGACGGCCAGGAGATATACTTTGAAGTTTCTGGAGATACTCTGACTCTAACAGTGACGGAGTTTCAGGACGGCGAGTTAGTGACAGAGTCGTTTGAGCTTTACAGACAATAATCTCGAAGTTAACTAGCTAAATGAAAGGGCGAGGAATGAATTTTTCGCTCTTTTTTTTGTTCAGATAACTCAAGTTACGCCAAAAGTCTTTATCTAGATACAGGTATGCGAATAGATAGACTGTTTTTCTATACTAGTGTTCTGATTCGAATGGATGAGAAAAGAAAAAATCCCGAAAGACCTAAGGCTGTGCGAGGGTCTTTCGGGTAAAGGCAGAGTCTGAGGAATCAAGTACTCTGCGATGGTGTCTGGAAACGAAGTTAGATCGTCTCCGATGGAGAATATTAGGCGATTAGAGTGAGCATTTGTCAGCGAAATGTCACGAGCGTCATATTATACTGAAAGCTTATTTTCTATTTTTGAACAACGGGTTACGAAGGTGTCTTGCTAATTAGAATACGCAGGGAAAGGATGTTTCGAATGTAAAAAAAGCTTGCCATCCAACAGCAAGCTTTGTTCATTTTTTCTCGGAGCCGCGATCAGTGTTTACGCTTAGGCCCCTTTTGAACGAGTTCTTTTCCATTCTCATACACATACTGTGAGACCCAGCGGCCTAAAAGTAGCTGATGTTTCTCGTCCAGTACCGCCACAAATGGTCGACCATCGGCATTGTTAGTCGCCAACGCAATGCCTGCTGCGCCGTCTAAACCAAGAGCGCCACTTTCTACCATTTGCAGAAATGCTTCGAGTTCGTCGATGGTTTCGATTACCTGATTATCCATGTTCATTGTGTTCAATCTCCCAGAATTGCAGATACGATATTGCGCGTACTCTACCTAAGTTAAGCAGAGAAACCAAGCTACGTTCCCAAACGGAATGGTAACCCAAGCAACTTTAGGTGAACTCAGTATAATTCGTTGTTTAAGACGATTTGCTTAAGACGATTTGTTTAAAACGATAGGTGTTATACACGGTAGGTCCAAATGAAAAAAGTCCTAGTCACGTGTTATGCATCGATTCAAGCTGTCATTCGAGTCATTGAAGTTCATCAACCCGATTGTGTAATTACCGATTTACCAATAGTAATGATAAGCAGCGATGGGGTTAAGCCATTAAACCGTTGTGTATTTCTTAATGTCGAGTCAGTGATGAGCACTCTGAGTTATGCAATTCGTAGGCATTTACGTATATACTTTTCGCCAAAGTAGTTAAGCTGGAGAAATACATGCAAGCACGAGTGCCAACCAACATTCTCACTGGGTTCCTCGGTGTCGGGAAAACAACAACCATTTTGAATTTACTAAAGAATAAGCCTGATAACGAAAATTGGGCAGTGTTAGTGAATGAATTTGGTGAGATTGGAATAGATGGTGCTTTGATGACAGATCAAGGTGCCTTTATTAAGGAAGTTCCGGGCGGATGCATGTGTTGCACTGCTGGGGTACCAATGTCTGTTGGGATCACGGCTTTACTTCGTCAAAAGCCAGACCGTTTGTTAATTGAACCTACTGGCCTCGGGCATCCTAAACAAGTGATTGCGACATTAACGTCTGAGCAATATTTGCCGTATGTTGATTTAAAAGCAACAATCGCTTTGGTAGACCCGCGCAATTTGAGCAATGACAAATATCTAAGCAACCAAAACTTTGTTGATCAACTGAGCTGTGCAGACGTGGTCATTGGTAGCAAAGTGGATTTGTGCACCAGCCACGATATTGATGTTTTTAATGATTGGCTGACGGATCAAACCCCTGCCAAAGTGTTCAGTAAACTCATCCACGATGGTGAATTACCTCTTGAAGTGTTGGATATTGAACGCGTTCATGGGACGGCTTCCAGTCATATTGAGTCGCATCATCATCACCATGCTCATGATGAACCTCAATTTCAATTACCACCAGGTGAAGCATTTATCCGTAAAGAAAATACCGGACAGGGATATTTTAGTTGTGGTTGGTTATTTGGGGCGGAATATAAGTTTAACTTTGAGCAGTTATTCTCGATGCTATCTGATCTTACTGCTGAGCGAGTGAAAGCAGTCGTGAATACGGATCAAGGCTGCTTTGCGTTTAATGTCGCGAACAAAGTCGTGTCTGTGAATGAAATCAGTCTCGAAGGGTTTGAGACGCGTTTAGAAGTGATCGACTCGCAATTGCTACCATGGGATGATTTAGAGCGCATTCTGCTTAAATTGTGCGGTTTAGTGAAGTAGCGGCTGGCAAAGTACACATTCGATAGGCACCTATAATTATGCGGTGTACGCCTCAATGTTTAGAAAAGTGAGATAAAACACTAAAATTGGGGTATAGTGCACGGCTAAAATTTTTACGCTATTTGAAGTAGTTTGTTTAAGGAATACGCTCAATGTCATTTTCATCTCAAGGTTTTTCGCCAGAAGTGGTTAAAGCACTGGCAGAATGTGGTTATGAAAAGTTAACACCAATTCAGCAGAAGGCGATTCCAATGGCCCGAAAAGGCCATGATATTCTCGCGACTGCACAAACGGGTACAGGAAAAACGGCCGCGTTTTCTCTGCCAATGATACAACAGTTAATAGAAAGTGGTCGCAACGCTTCTCGTAAAACTGCCCGCGCTCTGGTTTTGGCGCCGACACGCGAATTGGCCGAGCAAATTGCTGATAACATTAAAGCGTATACCAAGTATACCGATTTATCGGTCGCCGCGGTCTTTGGTGGTCGTAAAATGTCTTCTCAGATTACGGCATTGGAAAACGGTGTAGATATCCTTGTTGCGACACCTGGACGTTTAGAGGAACACATCGACCAAGGGAATGTCTCTGTCGCACAACTTGAGTTTTTGTTGTTTGATGAAGCGGACCGTATTCTCGATATGGGTTTCATCCATGCGGTGAGAAAGATCATGCTGGATGTGGATACCGACCCGCAAATCATGATGTTTTCTGCGACGACCTCTAGCCAACTGAACCTGCTAGCCAAAGACATTTTGCGTAAACCAAAACGCATCGAGGTAGAGCGTGCGAATACGACCGCACAAACGGTCGCTCATGTTCTTTATCCCGTTGATCAAGAGCGTAAAACGGAGTTGCTCTCTGAACTGATTGGGCGTAAGAACTGGCAACAAGTTTTGGTGTTCGTAAACTATAAAGAAACGGCGAACGAAGTCGTCAAAGAGCTCAAACTGGATGGCATTAAAGCAGTTGTTTGTCATGGCGACCGAGCGCAAAGTGCTCGTCGTCGTGCTCTTGAAGAGTTCAAAACTGGTAAGTCTCGAGTTATGGTCGCTACTGATGTGGCGGCACGTGGCCTAGATATCGAAGATCTACCACACGTCGTAAATTACGATATGCCGTTCTTGGCAGAAGATTATGTTCACCGAATCGGCCGCACAGGTCGTGCGGGTAAGCAAGGTCACGCCGTGTCTTTTGTTAACCGAGATGAAGAACTCACTGTTGTACAGGTTGAAAACCTTATCCAGCAGCGTATCCGCCGTGTTGAGCTTGCTGGTTACGAGCCAAAACAACGTGAATCCTACATTGAAAAATTGAATTCAAAACCCGCATTTAAGAACCGTCAGGGGCGTCGTAATAACCCTAACCAGTCGGCAACCGATCAAGGTTCTGCGGAGCGTCGTCTTGCGATGGTGAAGCGACTTAAAGCGCGTCGTGCGTCAAAATAGCATTTGTCACTTCTTGAAATGGTCACCTATTAAAAAAGGTGACCTATTAAAAAGACCAGTGCAATCGCTACATATGATAGGTGTTACCACCAAGCTTAGGATTTGGATAATTTTGCTCGGTAGCACTGGCTTTGCTCATCAAAGATGAACTCCAGTTCATTCTTGATGCTCTCCAAACGGTCTTCCTGATAGTGAGAAACGTACAGCAGTTGGCTTAGATTTTCTCGCGCGATAAGCTCTAATGTATTTTTGACTAAACGACGACCCAAAAAGTCTAACCCTTGGTAAGGCTCGTCCAAAATCAATAAAGTTGGCTGTTTAACAATGGCTCTCGCTATCAACAGCAGTCGTTGTTGACCGTACTCTAGTTGGCGGAACGACGTTTTTTTATACTGATTCATGTGCAGAATATCGAGCCATTCTTTTGCGATTTCCACTTCTTTTTTTGTAGGCTGACTATAAACACCAATAGAATCGTAAAATCCAGATATAATGACTTCCAGCGCAGTACAATTAACACGATATTGAAGGTGTAAAGCAGAAGAAACCATGCCGATGTGTTGTTTGATCTCCCAAATGCTTTCGCCCGAGCCCCTTTTTTTACCAAAAATGTGGATGTCATTGCTGTAACACTGCGGATGGTCACCAAATATCAGCCCAAGCAGAGTGCTTTTACCACAGCCATTTGGCCCTTTCACTTGCCAATGTTGCCCTTTGTCAATGCGCCAGTCTAAACCAGTAAATATCTTTTTGTCTGTGTACTCTACGTTGCCATTCTTGAGTTCAAAGATGGGATTTTCGAAGTGTGAGTCGTGTTGATGTCGGCGTATTAAAGCCATCATCTCGTCACTTTGCTGATTAGATTGAGACGCAATCTGTTCAATAATAGGGTGGGTGTCCCAACTTTTCTTATCCATTGTGCTGTCAAGCTTACCGGCATTAAACAGAGCGACACAGTCAAGCCAGTCGGGAATATCTGATTCACGAGAAAAGGTAATGAGCATTTGTACGGAGCGAGATAGTGTATGCAGATATTGTGCTAAGGCGGCGCGGTGTTCAATGTCTAAACCTGTAAAAGGGTTATCAAGCAAAACTAAGTCGGGTTTTGTTGCGAGAGCACGAGCAAGCATGACTCTCCTGGTTTCTCCCGTTGATAAGACGCGAAAGCCGCTATTTTGAAGGTGAACGAGATCTAACTCGGTGATAAGTGTTTGGGTTATTTCTGCGCACTGACAGCGTTCAAAAATCAGGGAATAGACGGTAGTGCCCTGATCAATGCGATCCATAAAGTCAGTATCATCTTTTGACAGCTCAATATCCAACAGACGTTGCTGTTCTGATAACGATACTTGAGCGATTTTTAATCCATTTCGGTCAAGCGAGCCACTGGAGAGAGCGAGTTCGCCACAAAGCAGGTCTCCAAGTAGTGAGCCAATATCCCCCTCGGCACTGAATACACCCCAAGACGTTTCTTTTTCGATTTCCCAATCGTCGATACAAAGGGTTGATGTCCCACGGGTGGCAACAACGCTGTCAAAACAAATATTCACACTGCTTCCTTTCTTTTCTGTTTTTCTTTTCATCAGTATACCCAGTTGAGTTAAAAAAACAGGTCTAATTTGGAGCAATTTTTGAGGTCGAGAAGCGCATCGGTATATCGAATATAGTGAAGTAATATTTTGTTTTTAAGGATTTTTTATCATTATTATTTTTAATAAAACCCATTCTCGTTTAATGAATATTAGTATGCGAACCTGCAATTGTTTTTAAATTTCCACATGTGTTTCAACAGGCACTATGTCTTGCATAGTAATATTAAAAAATAGGGTGGGTTCTTTGAAATTATCACTTAAACAAACTTTTACTATAAGTACTGTCGCACTTATGGTCGCAGGCTTGACGGCTTGTCACGGTAATACCTCTAAGACGGAACCGGAATTATTTTCACATAAGGATGCCGGGTCGAGTGCTGCATCAGAAGTGTCTCTTTATGGTGGTATTGCACCAAGCTCTCTGGATGCTGATGCTGAGATTGTTTCTAACTTCGCATTTGACGAAGGAGAAGAGTTCCTCACTCCGGGCTTTGTTAGTTCTCACACATTAGAGGTTAAGTGTGGTGATGACAATACGGTCATTAGCTCTGAACGAGGAAAAGTGAATCAAAACTTTGAACTTGAACAAGGGGTCGGGTTTCGACGTTGGGATACAAGCGACGACACATTAGTAAACAACTACTGGGCTCAACCTAGTGTGGTCTTCGGTGGTGGCTCTTACTTAGGTATCAAAGAAGAAAACATCCCTAAATATAAAGAAGCGATGGATTTTGCTATCAACTACTACTATCAGATTACGACGTCTTACCAGAGTCAGGCGATAGGGGACGTTATTGATAGTTTAGACGGGAAAGAAAGCCAAGTGACTGATAACCCAGGTTACATTTCGCAAGCTGATGTTGATTACTACGTAAAGGTAGCGTTAAAAACGGTAAGTAAACCTGCCGGTTTGAAAAATGCACGCCATATTTCTGTTGGCTCGAAAGTTGGTGTGTTTGAGTTACGAGGCTTCTACGGAGAATGTGAATTCTCTGTGGGGACTGTAAATGGTACGGTGCTTGACCCGATACCAGATCAAAACATGTAACCAATACTTCAATACAGCCCCTGTTTTCGGGGCTGTATTGTTAAGAGAGTGAAAGCACTCTGCACTCATATAGAGTGTGGTGCTAGTGCTGCTAGTATTGATCGCTACTACAGACGGTTTACCGATTGCTCAGCTTATCGCTTGCCGCGAGCGATTTTAATTTCCCCGTCAATATGCACATCGCGTTGAGGGAAGGAAATTTCGATATTGTGCTCTTTGAAAATTTCGTCAATCTCGAAACGTATTTGGCTAGAAACTTGTCGAACCCCCCGATCAAATGATGAACCGCCCTCGATCGACGATTTCAGCCAAAAGTAGCTTTCAAAAATAAGTGCGCTATCACCAAAATCTTGAAAAAAGACCTCCGGCTTAGGGCTATCAAGTACTTGTGGCTGTTTGGAGGTGACTTCTTGCATGAGTTTGGCGACTAACTTAACGTCGCTGCCATAAGCAACACCGACAACAACTGTTGCTCTTACGAGCTTGTCGCATAACGTCCAGTTAATCACCGCATTTTCTATCAGTTGGCTGTTTGGTATTAACATGTGAACCCCGTCTACTCGCCGAATCCGTGTTGAGCGGGTGTTTATCTGTTCGACCGTTCCCTTTGCGCCTTCTACTTCTAAAAAGTCACCAATTCGTATTGGCTTTTCACCAATGAGGATCCAGCCGCTTATAAAGTTGTTAATGATGTTTTGCGCACCAAAACCAAAGCCAATGGCGATAGCACCGGACAAAAATGCAAACGCAGTGATGGGCACATTAATCATCGATAAGGTGGTCAAAAAGATAATGGCCAGCGCGAGTACAAACAGAATTCGCTGAATGAGGTGAATAAGGTTAGGATCTTTACCTGAAGAGGCCATTCTGGATGTCACCGCTTTGATGAGCACTTTGGCTATCCATAGGCTGATAATAATCCAAGCGGGGACCGCAAGAATCGCCCACAATGTAATAGGTTGCCCATTAAAGGTAAACAGTGGCATTTCTAAAAAGGAAATCACTTTTTCGAACATAGAACTCACTTATGATTGATTCGATATTACTGAACTCCGTTTGAAGCTACTCTCGGTTGGCTGGCTTTCATCCTACGGTGAAGTACCAACTCATTACATTGTAAACAACTTGAGGGTGTTAGAAAGAAAGCTGAAGTATTGTTTTATCACATGCCCAATTTTTGAGACGGGTGGGAGGCGCTGCAGTGTGCCCAGAAAGTCAGTCTACCGCTTTTTTAACCAAGATTTTTCACATGGTTAAAGTTCCAATATGTTGATTTTAATGGCTTTTAATATTATTAAATTTAATTAGAACATTTCTTCGTCGAGTGCGTATATGATTAAATGGTCGCTACCACCGGTGGAAATGCGGATGTTTATCTTCATGTACCGCCAAAACTGGCTGCTTATAGAAATGGCCTAGTACTCAATGATACTGGTCGCAGCTGTGGTGGTTCACACTTAATTCCCTCAATACTATAAGGAATAAAACATGCGTAAATTAGCACTATCTATCGCTTTACTAGGCGCACTTTCTGCTTCTGCTGTTCAGGCAGCTGATTTACAAACTGCCGAGTTTAAAGGTGCTCTTGTCGACGATATTTCAGGTGTCTTGATGTATGATTTTAAACTTCCTGAAACAGGCGTGAATCAACGTTTCATCATCCGCAAAGACAAGACGGTTGAAGTGTTTGAGTCAGGCGACTCAGAAACCTTTGTTAAGCAATGTAAAGAACAAGACGGTAAGAAGCTGAAGTTGACGATTGCAGGTGAGTCTCCAGACGGTGTTATTCAAGAAATCAAATGTAACACTGGCACTGGTCCAGCAACCACTCGATTGGTTAAGTTCGTAAAACCATCGGGTCAGCCTTCGAAGCAAGCAGTGTTGTATGTGATCAACGCACTTCGTTCTGGTTATGAACTAGACGGCGTTCAGTACCCTGCAAACGGTGATGAAGTGACAAAAGCGTGGGATCAATTTCAGGCACTTAAGTAACGCATTCGCTCAGAACGTTATCGAGACCATAATCTAAGTGCTTAAATTATGGAATTAAGAAGAGGGTAGGTTTTCCTACCCTCTTTTATTATGTCTATCGAGTAGCTTTATTCTACTTACGCGAATTGGTTAACCTACATCACTCAAGGGGCAGGGTATCCATCGTTAACGTTTCAAGTTGAAGCAACTGATCGGCACGTGAAAGAGTAGTCTATACGCCTACGAAGTACATAGATTGGGTTTCAGTGTATACTAGCGACAATGTTGGTTTTTATTTGACATAAATTCATACAGTTGTATATGCAATGATATGAATTCGAATCATAGTTGAGATTAAAATTGAAAAGCTACAGTCAACAGCAATCACTAGGTTATCTTACCGGCCTAGCGAGTCGACTCTTTAACCGATTACTCACGTCTCGCTTCAAGCAGGCTGGTATCGATATGACCGCTGAACAGTGGGGAGTGATTCTAGCACTAAGTACTCATGAACCTATGACTCAAAATCAGATCAGTGAATTGCTGTATTTAGAAAAATCGAGCGTTAGTCGTTCGATAGATTGTTTAGAAAAGCGTGGTTGGATAGAACGTCGACGCTCACCCCATGACAGTCGTAGCAAAATAGTAAGCTTGTCAGAAAAAGCGCTTTGTGTTGTAGAGAAAGGCAAAGAAATAGCTGCAAAGGTGTTGCTGGACGCTCAACAAGGTGTTGATGAATCTCAGCTCCAAACGACTAAGGAAAACTTATCAGAAACCATTGCAAACTTAAGGCAGTTGAACAAGTAAGGCAGTTGAATAAGAAAGACGACTGGTTAAATGAAGTGTTATTTTGCTCAACGCTAGCTGTGCTTTTTGAGTGCCGAACCAGACGTAATGTGTTAGTGCTTTAAGCAATGTTGTTATTCAAGATAATGACAAGTTGATGAGAGCGACTGGTTTTACTTTCTGAGAGAATAGAGAATATTGGAGCGTACTGCGGGAATCGAACCCGCATCATCAGCTTGGAAGGCTGAGGTAATAGCATTATACGAAGTACGCATTGATATGTTGTTCTTAGGGTGACTTAGACCGTGCACCGAAAGGATGTGTGTAATATGCCACAATGAGTCAAAAAGAAAAGTCTTTTCTCATCAATTGTTTGTTGTTTGCATAAAAAATCACCCACTTGCTGTTTAAGTGTACTAAGTGTTGGATGAGAGTTTGATAGTTGCTCACTGTCATACCCAAACAGCCAAGGGATAGTTAAGTAAAGCAATCAGAAACACAATAAAGGCGCAGAGATTGCGCCGTTTATTGGTACTGAGATTATGTAATTTAAGCGAAGTGGCGAAAGTCTGTTAGGAAACGTACACGTGCTTAAATTAGTATCCAATGTTGTAGAGGTACTCTCCAACCTCTTTACACTGGTTTTGATAGGTTTGCTTTACTTCAGAATCATCTCGTCTGGCGGATTTAAATTCAAGTTCAGAAGAGGAAAGCTGGCTAAAGCTAAAGTTTCTTTCTGACATCAAATAATGTCTGAACATTGCTCTATGTTCGGGAATAGCACTGTGATGATTCGAGACATTTGCACACTCTATCAGTGTGCTGTTGTTCAGCTGTTCTAACTTGACGTCGGCCACCGCCATGCAAGAAAACACTGTAGAGAGTAGGGTTATAGCTGTTACTTGGGCCTTGTTGAGTCTTGGCATAATATCGATCTCGAGTCGCTTTTATTATCTGTGAATACACGATACCAATGGCAGCGAATCGTAAATAGGAATACTTAACACTCGCTTAAAGTTCGCATTATTAACACATATTTTCGATCATTTACTATCCGGATTAGTACAAACGGAAGTTAGAATCTGATCAACGGCACATATTTTAACGAGATGAAAGTGATATGAATAGAGTGCAGTAACGAATATACACAAATCACTGCAAAGTGTAGAAGGAAGAGTGTTGGTATCAATGCTTTCAAGGGTAGAAGAGAGTCGCCACTGGTTAACTTAAAAGCCGGCTTTTTGTCAGAGAGCTAGGGTCAACAGACCCTAGACGCCCGACAGTTTGAATCAAAAATTTGAATCAGCGAAATGTTTGAAAGGTTAAGCGGCCGCGTAAATCACGCTGCCACCTTTTATCGTGTCGATAATCTCTCTTGAAAGTTGTTTTGGCAAAGCGGGACAGCCCCAACTGCGGCCTAAGTAGCCGTTCTTTTTTATGAAAGACGGGTTGGCGTAGTCTGCACCATGAACCACAATATAACGCTCACGAGCCTTGTCATTAATGCCTGAACTTAATCCGTCTAGACGAAGCGAATAACCGTTCGATCCGTAATAAGTCGTGTCGGTTAAGAAGGTACCCAGAGATGTTTTTCGTGAGTTTACGATATTAGAAAACTTAGTGGCGGTTTTCTTACCACTATTTACACCATGGGAAACATAAGTGTTATAGATGAGCTCTCTTTTATCTAAATCAACAACATAAAATCGCTTTTGCGTAGATGGTTTACTGTAATCAATTATGGTTAGAACCGGCTTCTTCTTTCCCTTTGTTTTTTTATAAGCGAGATAAGCTTCGCGGAATAATTTAAAGTCTAAGACGCCCTCTAATTTGGCATCTTTGTATTTCTGTTTAACTTGTTGTTCAGAGAAGTGATTCTCAACCTTGTTATTCGAATTATTTGCGAAAGAGAAGGGAGAAAAAGACAACAATGTCCATATCAATAATAAGAATAATTTGTTCATTTTGGTTTAATAAAAAGTCTATGGTGTTACAAACTTATCGACTGCTTCGTGCACCCGTTAATACATCATGTATACCAATGTATCCTTCGCCCCATTTATGCTTGTTATGCATAATGACACATGTTATCTAGGATTCATTGTCATACCATCCCATTAAGTCACTTGTTGACGAGTTTTCGTCGATAAGTGAGATTTTTAAAATACAATGTTATGTTTTAATTTAATAACAACTACTTACCTAAATAGTTTTCTTTACCGTCAAGTCATTAACGTTACGTTATGTTTTTTCTGGCAAAGTTAAAAACTACTGTTAATATGTGCAGTAGATTAAGTCATTGAAATTATTTATTAATTTTAAGTTTTAAATTTATTATTAAAACCTTAAAGTTAGATACTATATTATTTAATCGATAGGTAAAACCACTGATTCGTTATCAATAAGTTAAAAAAACATTGTTTTTATGATGTTAAAAACAAAATTCTTTTTGATTTCAATATGTTTATTTTAGTTGTTAGATAGGCAAAAAAGTTTAAGTTTGTGATTTAAGTCGTAACAATCTATTGCTGCACAAGCAATATGCACAATGTTGTCTATTCACTTTAGAGTAAGTTATTAGAAGTGAGTTTTTAGGGAGTGAGATGCCTACGAGTTTTTAACTCAGTCGTCTCCAAGGAATAACCCGTATCCAACACTATGAGTGAGAAGGTGACTTACTCACAGTATTACCAATCGTAGTAAATAACTGGTCATTTTCCCTGCGTTATTTCTGACCACTTATTTACTGTGATTGGTATACGCCATGTTTAAACTAGGGTGCCAAATTTAGGATCGAAGTTGTTAGGTGAAATATCACCACTTGTTGATTGCCACCACAGCCCAAGTTGTTGTCTGGTCATTGGTTTTGCGAAGAGATAACCCTGCATAAAGTCGCAGTGATAACTTGCTAACCATTCGTGCATGACATCATGCTCAATGCCTTCGGCGGTGACTTTCTTGTTTTGAGCGTGGCACAGGTCGATTATAGGTTTTATGACATGCCCATTGTTGCTCTTCATTAATGCCAGCAGAAACTCGCGATCGAATTTGATTTTTTGTACAGGGTATTGAACAAGTTGTGTAAGCGATGTATAGCCAGAACCAAAGTCATCAATCGCAAGTCGATAGCCAAGCTTTGATAACTCATCAAGCAGTGCAGTACCTTGTTTGACGGCTGCAAAGGTTTCTGTGATTTCGAGCTCGATACACTCTGGCTTCACATTATTCTCAGTAACATGGGAATGAATATAATTCGCCATGTCGAGTGAATTTAGTTCTGCTGACGAAAGGTTGATCGAGAGGATAATCTCCCGGCCAAAAATGTTTTTCAGTTTGTGATATTCCCGAATAGCGTTAGCAAACACCCATCGGTCTATCTTTTCGAACAGCCCAGCTTGTTCCGCGATAGGAATAAATTCAGCCGGAGGAACAATACCTATCCCTTTTGCCTCCCAGCGCAACAAGACTTCGAGTCCTTCAATTTCATTGTT
>NZ_JXOK01000033.1 GCF_000830505.1 Vibrio mytili
GGCTTTAAATTAGGTCTTCACCTTTAAAAAGGTGAAAGCCAAAACTAAAAATTAGCATCTATATGTAAGACTAAATTTTAGTAACAATTTGTGGAGAGATGGCTGAGTGGTTGAAAGCACCGGTCTTGAAAACCGGCATACGTTAATAGCGTATCTAGGGTTCAAATCCCTATCTCTCCGCCACCATTAAGAAAGCCCGTTGATTTATCAACGGGCTTTTGTCATTTCTGTGTCTCGTCCTGAAATGTGTTTACACATTGAGGACGAATTATGACTACTTCACATAATCTCTACGTTAAACGCACTCAGCGTGATTACACACTAGGCTTTAAATTACAGGTTGTCGATGCTGTTGAAAAAGGCGACATGACGTATAAACAAGCCTAAGCTACCTATGGCATTCAAGGTCGTTCAACGGTTTTAACCTGGCTAAGAAAGTACGGAAAAATGGATTGGACGCAAAATCCAAGGAAGAACGCCATGCATAAAACAACGAAACCAAATGAATCTCTAGCTCAAAAAATTAAGCGACTTGAAAAAGAGTTGGAAGATGAACGATTGAAAAATCTCATGTTTAAATGAAGTCGTTGATATTCTTGATGCTGAGCACGGGACTAGCCTCAGAAAAAAGTATTGTCATCCTGAATATGTGTTGGTGAGCGACATAACCTATGTCCAATCTGATGAAGGAGTGCATTCTCTCTCGTTAGTTACTGACGCCTTTAGTCGGAAGATTATGGGCTATGAGCTTAGCAATGAAATGAAAGCGACGGATGTTGTAAAGGCTTTAGATATGGCGATAAGAACACGTCGGTATGGTTGCTCGTGTATCCATCAAAAGGTAGAAATAAAATAAAAGCCGACAGCATGTGCGGTCGGCTTTTGAATTACTGAATGGTGGTTAAGGTTTAATCGTCATCTTGAACCAGCGTTAACGCTTTACGAGAGACTTCATGCGCTGCTTTGGTTAAGTTCTGCTTCTCGAGTGTGTCTGCTAAGAATGCGTAGTCAGAAACGTCTTTACGAAGCTTTAAAGCCACTTCAAAGTGCTGTTGGGCTTCAGACCATTTTTCTTGGCGGAAGTAATAGTTTGCCAGAGCACTGTGAGCCGCGGCATTTTCTGGCTCTTTCTTAACAACACCTTCCAAGAAGACCACTGCTGGATGTATATCTGGCAGGTTAAGATCAGGTAGCAATTGATAAAGTTCTGGTGTTGGGGTCTTTTTCAATGATTCCTTCAGAATGGTAAACGCTTCCGAGTCTGCTTTTCGTGCAATCAACTCACGAGCAAAACAAGCAATCAAATGGGGTTCCTGTTTCACTTTGCGCGACAATCCATTCCAATGAGCGATCAAACCCTCACTGCCTTGCTTTTGTGCGACATCATGTAACAAACCACATTGGGCTGTTTGTACTAGCTCTGCTTGCTCGTCTTCTGATATCAACTTTGCTTTGTTCAATTGGGGCACTAGATCAAGCAACGGTTGCCACAGCTTAAGTTGAAGATAAGTTGTTTTTAACAGATTGAGTACAATAGAGTTATTGGCGTACTGTCCTTTTAACGACTGCAAGGTGTTAAGGGCGGCTTCGAAGTCGTTATCTCTAACTAACTGTTTTGCGCGCGTAAGCTCGACGGCAAGGTGGGCGTTTTCTTGTTGGCCTGCTAGAGCTAGGTACTGATCCCGCTTCTGTTTGTCACCTTGCCCTTGCGCGGCTTCTGATGCAACCAAATAACACAGGAGAGGCATATCGTGGTGGTTGGCCCAACGTGTTACTTTTTTCTCTGCGCCTTTCCAGTCACCTTCCAGTAGCTTAATGATGCCTTCATTGGTATATCGGCGAGAGCGGCGCATTTTGCGCACACTGAAGTAATTCCAAGTAGCAGAGCTTGTATAAATAACTTTCTTAATTACAAACTCTAATAGGAACAAGGCTGCGAGTGCCGCGATAACGAAGATGACCAGAGTCGTCACACTCATTTCGATGGTTTTATTTGCTATCGAGATGAGTACATAGCCTTGCTGACCTGAAAATTGCGTGCCTACAAATAAGCCCAAACCTAAAACGGCAAATAGGAAAATAAGACGAAACATTACTTATCCTCCGTACCTGTCATTGTCGTTACTTCACGACGTATGCGTACACGAATGACATCAGAGAGCTTTGACTGGCTCTCCAGCTTCGTAGGGTAATCTACCTGGATGTTTTGTTGACTCAGTTGGTTGATGGTTTTATTGAACTCTTTAACCGAATTGTTATCTTGATTAAAGAATGCAAGTGCCCACTTGTCAGCCGTTGTGAGTGCTGTGGTATAAATCTCACCTTGTTCGTCATAAACCGCTTTGATCGCTGTTTCTAGTTTGGCTTTGATGTTCTCTTTGAGATAAAAATGTTGCTGCGGTGAAAGTAGTGGGATGACATTACCATCACGAGTACGGAAGGTGATGAAGTTTTCAGAGAAGTCCTTGAGCGACGTCATCAGATTATCTTGCCAGTTGGCGATGTCTTCAGAAACTTCTTGCTCTGTAACCGCTTGAGCTTCTGGAAGTATGGCATTGGCTAATGGCAGTGTGTCGACCTGCTGCTGTAGAGCGGTTAGACGCAATACCAAACCATCACGATCCACTAAAGGAACGGTTCGCAGTTTTGTGATGTCATTTGCCATTGATTTGCGTAGATTGACCAAACTAGGGTCATTGAGTGCCGCTATGCGTTGGTCTGCTGTTTCCATCAATTGCGTGGCGCTTTCGACATCGTGCTCCAGGAATAACTTACGACCAGCAAGTTTTACTAAATAATCCGCTTCTGCAAGTAGCCAGTCATTCGGGCGGCGACCTTTTATGTCAGCAACGGCAAGTTGGAGACTTTCGATGCTTTTCTGTTGCTGACCTAAAACGACCTCAGCTTTATGGGTGACCGTCGTCGCTTTTGCGATGGTTTCTTCTTTTACTTGATTGAGTTGCTGCTTCATTGAAGTTTGAGCTTGTTCTAGCTGACTTTGAAGCTGGGTAATTTGGGCTTGATATTGGCTTTGCTGCTCATGGAGTTTATAGGCTAAACCGCCGCCAAAAATGACAGAGAGAATAATAGCGGCTGTGCCGAGCTTAACGCCTCGTTTACCTTGTTTCTCTTCAAACGGTTGCTGAACAGGTTCCGCGGGTTTGGTTTTTTCTGACGGCTTTTCGCTGCTTGCTAAAGGAGCGTCATCGTTAGGCTTGTTCGGTTCAGAAGAGGTTGTCTCTGCCGTCGCTTTAGATTCTGCTTTAGACTCAGGTTGCTTCTTAGGCGTCTCTTTATCATCAGCTTGCGATACCGATGAAGTGTCCTCGGTAAGGTTTTTATCGTTATTCTTTTGGTCGTTATTTTTATTTGTCATGCCTATGTCCTGTGTAACTAGGGCTGGAGAGCAGCCAGTAATTCCTGGTTGGATGCGCTTCCTGTGCATCTCACCCGAGTGAACCCCCGTTGAATTGCGAGATCAGCAATGCGCTGACTGGGAACAAACAATTCTTGCTTATTAAGCCAACTCAACTGCTCGGATGTCAATTGGTTGCACAAATAATTCAGTTGCTCACCACTGGTGACGATGACCTGATCAATTTTTTGCGTCTTCCATAGTGAAACACAGCGTAATGGATCGAATGGGATGAATTCTCGCTTATATGTCTCACTATAGTGGACTTTTGCGCCACGTTTAACTAGTGCTTCTTTAATCAACTCTCTTCCTCCATTGCCGCGCAAGATGAGAATATGTTGATGTTCAACATTGCTTAGCTGTGGAAGTCGCAATAAATGTTCACTATCACTGATTCGCGGATAGTGTACTTTCTGTTGAGAGTGTTTGCTTAAATAGTGTGCTGTTTTTTGACCAACGGCAAGGTAAATGGCTTGTTTAGGCCATGATTTCTCATTGTTAATCAGAATTTGCTGTGCACATTGCACCGCATGTCGACTCACAGCAATAATGATCTGAACATCATCAATATGATTCCTCAATGCTGCGTCAGTGAGATCCGCAACAATATCTATTAGAGGGTGGTGGTATGCGGAGATACCGTGTTGTTCAAGCAAAGAACAAAGCGCTAAGCCTTGTTCTCCAGGCCGAGTGACCAACACTGTCATGATTATTCGTGTTCTTCGGCATACAGTTTGGTGAGGATGTCCCGCGCGCCCTTATTTAGCAGTTCATTTGCTAATTTGACGCCTAGCGCTTCGCCATCTTCTCGAGCACCGCGTATTTCACCCCGAACAATATGGCTACCATCAGGCTCACCAACTAACGCGCGTAGCCAAACTTCATCGCCATCCAGCAGGGCATAACTGCCAATAGGTACTTGGCAGCCTCCCTCTAGTGTGAGGTTCATTGCTCGCTCACACAGTACGCGGTCTACTGTATTCTGGTGATTTAATGGTTCAAGAAGTTTTAGGAGCCTATCATCGTCAAGGCGGCATTCAATACCAACTGCTCCTTGCCCAACGGCTGGGAGTGACTGCTCTGGCTCGATAATGCTCTGAATTCGCTCTTCCAGTTTCAGTCTCTTTAAGCCAGCAGCGGCTAGAATAATGGCATCGTATTCACCTGCATCGAGTTTACCGAGGCGTGTTCCTACGTTACCACGCAGTTCTTTAATGATGAGATCTGGGCGATATTCTTTTAGTTGGCATTGGCGGCGTAGGCTACATGTACCGACCACTGCACCTTCAGGTAGTGCGTCAATATCCGAGTAATGGTTCGAAACAAACGCATCGCGAGGATCTTCACGCTCGCAAATAGTTACAAGCCCCAATCCTTCAGGGAAGTCAACAGGAACATCTTTCATCGAATGTACGGCTAAATCTGCGCGACCTTCTAACATTGCGACTTCCAACTCTTTAACGAATAACCCTTTACCACCAACTTTGGCTAAAGGGGTATCTAAAATCACGTCACCTTTGGTCACCATAGTTACTAACTCGACCTCCAACCCTGGATGAGCAGCTTGCAGGGCGTCTTTCACAAAATGGGCTTGCCATAAAGCAAGAGGGCTTTTTCGAGTTGCAATGCGAATAGGTGTTGATTGTGTCATGATCTTCTCAATGCTGTTTGGATTTGAGTTTATCCTACCATTGTCACCAAAAAATTCTTACTGTTAGTTAGTTATCTAGGAATTCGAAGAATGAAATTTCATATCGCATTGAAAATAGTGTGACTAGATTCTCAATTAAGTTAAGGACTATTACTCGTTACTGCGGTTACGGGCGACACTGTCTCGCTATCAAATTTGTGACAAATGTATATTTTTGCCGCAGGTTGATGTAAAAGTGGTAAACTTTACCAAGTACAATAAAAGTGTTAAATTGATCACGTTTTTAGACTGTTTTGGTTTAAAACTTCAGCAGATATTCGTGACTGTTCAACCAAGGAATTACCCTTGCAGGTTTACACCCAAAAAATTATTCAGCGATTAGACAATTTGAACCGGCAGCGTATTGAGCGCGCGCTGGCGCTTATGGACTCGCAAAGCCAGCAAGTTCTTCACTTGATCCCCGCGTTGTTTAACTACAACCACCCCGTTATACCCGGTTACTATGATGCCGACGTACCATTTGGCGTGTCAGGCTTTACACCGAATTCGATCCAGCAACAATTTATTGACGACACTCAACTGACGATTGGTCAGTCGTTAAAAACGGCGCAACAACCTGCAATTCTCGGTTTGTATACCATGGGTAGTACGTCTTCTATCGGTCAAAGTACGTCCAGTGATTTGGATATTTGGGTGTGTGTCTCGCCTGAAATGGGCAGTAACGAACGTGAATCACTGATAAATAAATGTCTGCTGATCACGGATTGGGCGCAAAGCAAAGGTGTAGAAGCGAACTTTTTCTTAATGGATGAAGAACGTTTCAAAACCAATCATTCTGAAGAGATGACAGGTGATAACTGTGGCTCTTCTCAACATCTGCTGCTACTTGATGAGTTTTATCGTTCAGCGGTCCGAATCGCTGGTCAGCGCCTTTTATGGCAAATTGTGCCACCAGAAATGGAAGAGTGTTACGAAGAGTACGTTTCGCAACTTTGTCGCGATGGTCACATTAACTGTGATGAATGGATCGACTTTGGCAAATTGAACCGAATTCCAGCGGAAGAGTATTTTGGCTCGAATTTGTGGCAATTGTACAAGAGTATTGATTCACCTTATAAGTCGGTTCTAAAAGCGATTCTATTAGAAGCTTACTCTTGGGAATACCCTCATACTCAGCTATTAAGTATTGATACAAAGCGTCGTTTTTTTGCTCATGAGCCAGATCTTTATGGTATGGATGCTTATTACTTGATGCTAGAAAAAGTGACTCGCTACCTTGAGCGCATTCAAGACCATACACGCCTAGATTTAGTTCGTCGTTGCTTCTATCTGAAAACGCATGAAAAACTGTCTCGTGAGCCAGATGTCGGTTCTGTGGCTTGGCGTCGTGAAGCTTTGAGCGAGATGATAGAGCAATGGAACTGGGATATCCGTGTGGTTGCTGAACTTGATGATCGTCGAAACTGGAAAGTCGAGCAGGTCAAAGTGGTGCATCATGCATTACTGGATGCGTTGATGCAGAGTTACCGTAATCTAATTCAGTTCGCACGTCGTAACGACATCACTTCGGCTATCAGCCCGCAAGATATCAGTATTCTTGCGCGTAAACTATATGCAGCGTTTGAAGTGTTACCGGGGAAAGTTACTCTACTGAACCCGCAAATTTCTCCGGATTTACATGAACCTGATTTGAGTTTTATCGAAGTGAAAAAAGGGGGCGTGAATAAACCCGGTTGGTATTTGTATAAACAGCCTCTCGAGGCACACCGCATACTTGGTCAACCGTATCTGGATCATCATGAATACCTGAGTAAGCTGGTTTCATGGGCTTTCTTTAACGGTTTAATTACCGAGTCCACTCATTTACATGCTGTGGTACGCGAAGCTGACCTAGACATTGATAAGTTCTATCAAATGGTGAGTGATTTACGTAATACGTTTGCTTTACGTAAGCGTCGTCCATCCATGCAAGCGTTGGCAAATCCTTGTGAAATAAGCCAACTGGCCATGTTCATCAACTTTGAAAGCGATCCTACCTCGGAATTGTCCGGTAGATCGATGAAAGTGGATGTGAAGAATATCGATATTTTTAGTTTTGGGCCTGAACATAAGAACTTAGTCGGCAGCGTCGATTTGGTTTATCGAAACTCATGGCATGAAGTGCGCACATTGCATTTCAAAGGCGAGACAGCAATGCTGGATGCGCTGAAAACCATTTTAGGCAAAATGCACCAAGATGCGGTCCCGCCTGAGTCGGTGGATGTATTTTGTTATGCGAAAAACATGCGTGGTGTGATGCGCAATAAGGTATATCAGCTGCTAGCGGAATGTATTGAGTTACGTTTGAAGCCTGTCGAACAAGAAAAACGCCGACGTTTTAAGGCGATGCGTCTAGGCGATCAAACCTACGGCCTGTTTTTCGAGCGTCGCGGAGTATCAGTGCAGAAATTGGAAAACTCGATCGACTTTTATCGCAGTATCTCAACGAATAAGCTTAAAGGCTCACCATTATTGATGCTGGATCGAGAGCAAGAATACCAAATGCCTGAAGCGGTCGATGGTTTTGCGAGCGAAGGCTTGGTGCAATTTTTTTTCGAAGACAGCGAAAACGGATTTAATATTTATGTGTTGGATGAGTCAAACCAGGTGGAAGTGTATCACCAGTTCAGTGGCTCAAAAGATGAGATGATCTCTTCGGTCAATAGTTTTTACACCTCAGTAAAAGATGACAATGGCGTTGCCTCACAGTTTATCAACTTTAATTTGCCACAGTATTACCAAATCATTCACCCAGAAGAAGGGAGCGCTTACATCATTCCTTATCGTAACGATTGTCCACCTCATCGTCCTCATAAAGCAGTGAATGCGTAACACTGAGAAGAAAAAATAAAAAAGAAGAGCACATTAATTAGTGCTCTTTTTTATTATTGGCGGTTGGGCTGGCCTTATTCCCAATCGATGGTTTCACCAGCGTGTTTTTCACACTCCTGTTTCACCATTTCAAACAGCTCTATCCCTGTTTTTGAACAGATCCATTTATCTTCGATAAGTTTGAAGTGAAAGCCGCCTGATTTTGATGCTAACCAAATCTCATGCATTGGTTCTTGGCGATTGATGATGATTTGGCTGCGGTCTTCAAATTCTAACGTCATTACATTCCCAGACACTTCATAATCAATGTCAGCGCCTGATTCATCGATGGATTCTTCAATGATTTGCATTTGTGTATCCACCAGTTGATGAAATTCAGTATCGTTCATCCGTCTGTCCTATTGCTTTTCCTGAGTGTGGTGCGATTATAGGGGGCATTGAATTAATAATCACGATATGCCAAATGAAAAAATTACTTACTGTGTTGTTTGTGATGGTAGCCGCTACACTCGTTGGGTGTGGGCAGTCCGGTTCACTCTACATTCCAGATGACGCTCAACAAAATGAGCAATCACAATAAATAGCCGCACTTCAAGGTGATACTACGGTTTAGCAGTCGAATAAAATAAGGGAAGCGAATTTTGGATTACTTTAACTATCAGGACGATGGCCAGCTTTGGGCTGAAAATGTCTCACTTCAGACTCTAGCAGAGCAATATGGCACTCCTCTGTATGTTTACTCTCGAGCCACGCTAGAACGTCACTGGAAGGCGTTTGACAATGCTGTGGGCGAACACCCGCACTTAGTGTGTTTTGCGGTGAAGGCGAACTCAAACCTTGGTGTACTTAATGCATTAGCGCGTTTAGGTTCTGGCTTTGATATTGTGTCTGGTGGTGAGCTAGAACGAGTGATCGCCGCTGGTGGCGATGCGAAAAAAATCGTCTTTTCCGGGGTAGGAAAAACACCAACAGAAATGAAACGAGCACTGGAGCTTGGCATTAAGTGCTTTAACGTTGAGTCTGAGCCAGAGTTAGAACGCCTGAATAAAGTCGCGGGTGAACTTGGTGTAATTGCTCCAATTTCATTGCGTATTAATCCAGATGTGGATGCTCAAACACACCCTTACATCTCAACGGGTTTACGTGATAATAAGTTCGGTATTGCATTTGATAGAGCACCGGAAGTTTACCGGTTTGCGCAAAGTCTACCGAATCTGAATGTGCAAGGTATCGATTGTCACATCGGGTCTCAGTTAACCAGTATCGCTCCGTTCATTGATGCGACAGATCGCTTATTGGCGCTGATTGATGATTTAAAAGCACAAGGCATTCATATTCGCCACATCGATGTCGGTGGTGGTTTGGGTGTGGTGTATCATGATGAGCAACCGCCACAACCATCGGACTATGCCAAAGCGTTATTGGCCCGCCTTGATAATCACAAAGATCTCGAGTTGATTTTTGAACCAGGACGCGCCATTGCAGCAAACGCAGGTATCTTGCTAACGCGTGTTGAATTCCTTAAGCACACTGAGCATAAAAACTTCGCCATCATTGATGCTGCGATGAACGATCTGATGCGTCCTGCACTTTACCAAGCTTGGCAAGAAATTGTGCCAGTCTCGCCACGAGAAGGTGAAGCTCAGAGTTATGATTTGGTTGGTCCTATTTGTGAAACGGGTGACTTCTTGGGTAAAGATCGTGCACTTGTGTTGCAAGAAGGTGATCTACTCGCGGTTCGTTCCGCGGGCGCCTATGGTTTTGTGATGTCTTCGAATTACAATACTCGTACCCGAGCGGCAGAAGTGATGGTCGATGGAGACCAGAGCCATCTCGTTCGCCAGCGTGAAGAGCTGACCAGTTTGTGGCAGCTGGAACAGATTCTACCGGAGTAACACACAACAAATGCATTTCCATTTTTCTAAAATGCACGGTTTGGGTAATGATTTTATGGTCGTAGACTGTATTACCCAGAACATGTTTTTTTCTCAAGATTTGATTCGTCGTTTGGCGGATCGTCACACCGGCGTTGGTTTTGACCAGTTGCTGGTGGTTGAAGCTCCGTATGACCCAGAAACAGACTTCCACTACCGTATTTTTAATGCGGATGGCAGTGAAGTCGAGCAGTGTGGTAACGGCGCTCGTTGCTTTGCACGTTTCGTGAGGCTCAAAGGGCTAACCAACAAATACAGCATCAGTGTGAGCACCAAGAAAGGCAAGATGATCCTCAACATTGAAGAAGATGGTGAAGTCAGAGTCAATATGGGTGTGCCTGAGTTTGAACCCAACAAGATTCCATTCAAAGCTAAGCAGAAAGAGAAAACCTACATCATGCGTACGGGTGACAAAACACTCTTTTGTGGCGCGGTGAGTATGGGTAATCCACATGTTGTGACGGTTGTCGATGATGTCGATACGGCAGAGGTCGATACATTAGGACCGCTGCTTGAATCTCATGAGCGCTTCCCAGAGCGTGTCAATGCCGGCTTTATGCAGGTTGTTGATCGAAACAACATTCGTTTACGAGTGTACGAACGAGGCGCAGGGGAAACACAGGCTTGTGGTAGTGGTGCGTGTGGGGCCGTCGCAGTAGGTATCCTACAAGGACTGCTGGACGAGAATGTCAAAGTGTCATTGCCTGGTGGTGAACTAAAAATCTCCTGGAAGGGGCCGGGTGAGCCACTATTCATGACAGGGCCAACAACGCATGTTTTTGATGGTCAGTTATCGTGCTAATAGACGCAAAAAGGAAATAGTTTGTCTAAAGTACAAGTAGAAGAAGTTATTGAAGTCAATGCTGATGCATTAACCGCTGAAGTCGTCGCTGAGTACCTAAAAGATCATCCAGATTTTTTTGTAGAGCGTTCGGAGTTAGTCGATCGCCTCTCATTCCCTCATGCGGAATTAGGGGCAGTGTCGTTAGTGCATGTCCAAATGAACCGTCAGCGTCAGCGCATCGAAGAGCTTGAAGAAGAGATCACGACGCTGATGTCTCTTGCTGCAAACAACGATCGCACCTTTTATGAGTTTATGGATCTGCAAGGTCAGGTCCTCAAATGTCATGACTTCAAACAGGTTATTCAAGCCATTGAGCAAAAAGCACAGGACTTAGGTCTGCGGGCTTATGTGCGCTTGTTCGATCAATGTGATGCATCGATACAACTCAACCGAGACAGCTATCAACGGTTTGCAGCGACTCATCTCAACGGGAAAGACGCATATTTAGGTCGTTTACGTAACGTTGATCGTGAAGCATTATTTGGGCGGCAAGCGGTCCCAGAAATGGGGTCTTATGTGGTGCTACCATTAGTAAAACAGCAGACCATTGGTGCGCTGATTTTTTCTAGCGAAGACGGTGGCCATTTCCAGCCAGAAATGGATACTTTATTTTTGCGTCATTTATCACTCGTAGTGGCGCATCTTGCTCAAACCTTGGTATGGCAATCTTACGATGACAACAACGCCTGCTCACAGCATTCCACTGCCAAGTAGTTTGCAAAAGCCCCTTGAACGTTTCTATGAGTTTCTTAGAAGCGAAAAAGGGCTAAGCCTGCACACTCAGCGTAATTATAAGCAACAGCTCGAAACCATGGCCCAACATTTAGTTGATATGGGCCTAAAAGATTGGTCTCAGGTAGATGCGGGCTGGGTGCGCCAGTTAGCGGGTAAAGGTATGCGTGAAGGCATGAAAGCCAGCAGCCTTGCGACTCGCTTATCGTCTTTACGTAGCTTTTTCGATTTTCTGATCCTGCGTGGAGAAATGTCGGCCAATCCAGCGAAAGGGGTATCGGCACCTCGTAAAAAGCGTCCATTACCTAAAAACCTTGATGTCGATGAAGTTAATCAACTACTCGAGGTGAATGAGGATGACCCTTAGCTGTGCGTGATCGGGCAATGATGGAGTTAATGTACGGCGCTGGCTTACGCTTAGCCGAGTTAGTCAGCATTGATGTGCGTGATGTTCAATTACGTAGCGGTGAGCTTCGTGTCATTGGTAAAGGTGATAAAGAGCGCAAGGTACCGTTTTCTGGAATGGCAACGGAATGGGTCGGTAAATGGCTCAAATTACGTGGTGGTCTTGCTGATGCTGGTGAATCTGCATTGTTTGTCTCCAAGCTAGGTACACGTATTTCTCATCGCAGTGTACAAAAGCGCATGGCTGAGTGGGGGCAAAAACAGTCGGTTGCGAGCCATATTAGTCCGCATAAATTACGTCACTCATTTGCCACACATATGCTGGAATCGAGTAACAACTTACGAGCGGTACAAGAATTATTGGGTCATGAAAATATTTCGACGACGCAAATATATACTCACTTGGACTTCCAACATTTAGCCCAAGCTTACGATCAAGCGCACCCAAGAGCACGCAAGAAACGCGGAGACTGACACGAAAGATGATATTTTACCGCAGCATTGCGCCGATAAAGGCGATGACGTTTGACCTTGATGATACTTTGTATGATAACGCCCCCATTATTGCGAGGATGGAGCGAGAGCTACTCTCGTGGCTGCAGGTCAGCCATCCTGCAGTTGCACATATGGGAAAAACGGATTGGCTCGCCGTAAAAAGACGTGTAGTGACACAATCTCCAGATTTAAAAAGTGATGTCACACTGTGGCGACTGGTCCAACTAAAGCAAGGCTTTCTTGATGCGGGATATAACTCAAAGCAGGCGCAATTGGCCGCAGAGCAGGGGGTTAACGTTGCACTAGACTGGCGTAATCGGTTTGCAGTTCCTCAACAAAGTCTGGATATACTGATGCAGCTTGGTAACAAAGTCCCATTGGTTGCCATCACCAACGGCAACGTGGATGTGGATAAAATCGGCCTAGCTCCTTATTTTCAGTGTGTACTGAAGGCGGGACCTGATGGTTTGGCGAAACCGGCTGTTGATATGTTTGATAAGGCCCAACGTTTTTTAAACTTACCTGCCGAGAACATTTTACATGTTGGTGATCATTTGCTGACGGATGTCCATGGCGCGAAAAGAGCGGGCTACGCGGCATGTTGGTTAAATGATGTGAATATCAACGTGAATCAGCATCCGAAGACACGCACCTTACCTGATGTTGAAATTCGTTCTTTACAGACCCTGTTGGATCTTTTGTAACGCTTAAGGTTCCACATTCAATAGTTCACTTGGTTCAATAAAGTTTCACGTGAAACCTTATTAAAAGTGCAGCGTGCTGCACTTTTCCTCCCTTATCTACCTTTGAACAAATCCATGTCCGCTTTTCTCTGCATGAAATATCGGTAAGTAACGAGCAAAAAAACTGAGCATCAGCTGCTGATTCTCTTTTTCGCCTAATTGCCCTAATAGTTGTGCAGCCACTTCAAAAGTGCATAGGTTGCCTTGCTGCTGGTTGCGGCGCAGTTGATATTGGGAGTCACCCTGAGCAGAGAGTTCCAACATTGGGATATCTTCTAACCAACGACTTTTGTTGATCATCTTGCGCGCTTCTTGCCAGGTCGCATCCAAAATAATGAACAGTGGTTTTCTCTGTTGGCTCTTACTTTTCTCTGTGACTTGTTCCAGTGTCTGACTTGTTTGATGAGGAAACAGTATGACCGGATATAGGCTAGGGTCGGCGAGCCGAGCTAACAACTCTGCTGGTGGCTGTTTACGATCCCAGAGTGCTTGCTCGACATTCAGTCGGCATTTCTGTAGCAGTTTACCAGTGTTGGTATCACGCTTGAGTTCGTTAGGGTGTAAAAGTAGCATCAAAGCATGCTCACTGTTGAGCTGAGGCAGCAGTGGGCAAATGCACTGATATTGAAAACCGCAGTGAGTGCACAGCGAAGGCATTATAAGCGTACTCCATCACGTACTGGGCTAATCCCGTCAGAGAATAAGCGTACCCCACTTACTTGTTCAGCGGTGGCTGTTGGTGCCATGCTTGGATTGATTGGATAACTGACCCCCGTGTATTCCATCACATGGTTAGCGGACTGTGCTCTACCACCGCTGACATTAAAAATGAGATCACGCCAGCCGTGAGAGAGCTGTTGACCAAGCATGATTGGGCTTTGAACTAAAGTAATTCGGCTATTGAAACGCCAAGCTTGTTCGTAGTTCTCAAAAATCAGTAAGGTACAGCCGCCAGAGCCACACCAGTCTAACTGCACCAGCAATTCTTGTTGACCGTCATCATTTAAGTCGTAAGTCAGCCAGCGGTACTGGTTATTACTCGGATCGGTTTGATTAATGAAAAAGTAATTGCGAACGGCGCTATCGACTTGTGAGTTGAAGTCAGCGCTAGACGGTATATCAGCACTGCCGATCGGCTTGTTCGTTCGTTTGGCAGCAGGTTGCTGCAACCCTGTCTCACGCACGGTAGTTGGATACAGTACCAGTCCGCCATCTGCGATTGGGTAGACGAGATTGCCGACTTTTTCCTGGGTGGCTTTGAGCTGGTTTCCCTCACGGGTAAATAGCCGCTCAGACAGCAAGCGTTGTTGCTGGTGGTGCGTCATCACGACTTGAACTTGCGATGGGTTGAGTTGTTGCCAGTAGCCGCGTTCAACTAAAGGGGGTTGTCCATCGGAGTAACTGTATTTCGTTTCTGCACTGTGATCGGGGCGCAACGTCATTTGCACTTCGAACCCCTGTGATTGCGTCGAGGTGGCCACATAGGTATTAGCCCAGCTCAGAGTGTTGTCAACATTCGCCGTCATCCCACAGCCTTGATATGTTTGGTCATCAAGTTTGAGCGTTGCTTTCCAGCCATACAGTGAGTCACTCATCGTGTCTGAACAGAGGTTTTCTGCCATGGTTAGAGAGCCCTCGTTCAGTTGGTAGGTACGTTGCCGAGGTTGCAGTTGAGCTCCTTGGATCTTGAGCGCTTGGACTGGTTGACCCATTGGTTGAACGTTGAGTGAGTCGTCGATAAAGCTTGCAGACCAAAACGGTTCGTTACCAAATACTCGAGTTGGTTTATTGGCTTGAGAGCACAGATTAGGGTTTTCAGCGCTGAGGAAGTTAATTTGTTCGACGGAAAAGTTAGCGTCAAAATCGGCAGAACTGCCGTCAATGCCTGGCGTGTTGAGGTGGCCAATCATTTCCCCGTACATGGCTTGATAGGGTTGACGACTTAGCGCGATGGCGTGCTGGGCTTGTTGCTGCGTTAACTGCAACCAGTACTGTTTATCGCTGCCACATGGCATGATGTATTGGCTTTTGGGGCCAACGATCACTTTGCCGCGGAGCATAAATGACTGAGGTTGAATTGTGTCTGGCTTGTCCAGTGAAGCGGTTGGCGCGGTGAGTTTGTCGTCACCCGATTGCGGTGGTTGACTGCTACATGCTTGCAGAACCAGCAGAGTCGCGAGTGCCACTGGGTTTTTTAAAGCCTTCATGTTATATCTTCCTCATTAATACTTTATTGGCATCGGAAGGCATTATGGCATATTGGTTATTTAAAACTGAACCCGATACCTTTTCTATTGATACATTGAGAATACAAAACGTGTCATGTTGGGAGGGAGTTCGTAATTATCAGGCACGCAATATGATGCGTGATCAGGTAAAAGTGGGGGATTTGGTGCTGATTTATCACTCTTCCTGCAAACAGGTCGGTGTCGCCGGGATAGCAAAAGTGATTAAGGAAGCGTACCCAGATCATTTTCAGTTTGACCCAGAAAGTGATTACTATGATCCCAAGTCAGACCCTGACAACCCGCGATGGGTCATGGTGGATGTCGAGTTTGTGCGTAAAACCGAGCGTGTGATTCCCTTGTCAGTAATGAAATCGATGCCAGAACTGGAGCGATGCCATTGGTGAAACGCGGAAATCGCTTATCCATTATGCCCGTAGCGGAGCAAGAGTGGGACGCGATTCTTGACAAAGAAAAACTGCCGAGTCAGCGTACAAATAGATAGCAGCTCAAATAGAGAGAAACAAGGGCTGCATAATAGCAGCCCTTTTAGTGGTATTTATTACGATGGCTATTATTGCTCATCTAGGAGTAAGTGCTTTTGCAGATAGCGCGCTACTGCATCATCAGCATTACTGCCTATCACGTCATTATGCGGCAGTGCTTGCATCACTTTTTCGTGTGCGGTTCCCATGACGAGTCCTTTACCTGCCATCGACAACATTTCTACGTCATTCATACCATCACCAAAGGCGAGACAGTTATCTAGAGTTAGGCCGAGCGTTTCTGCGACAGCTTGTAGAGCATGACCTTTAGAGACCTCTCCGTTCATCACTTCTAAACACCACGGTGTCGAAAAGGCAATATTCAGCTTATCACCAAACTGTTTACGGAGTTTGTTTTCTAACACTACTAGACGCTCATGATCTTTACCTTCATGAGTGAAAAATATTTTCGCAATACCATCGGTCGGCGCTTGATCGGGATTAAACAATTTATAGGTGAACTCCTCATGAAAGTCACGTAGCGCTTCATCAGGTCTATTCAACAGCCAATCATCATTCTGATAGATATGAATGAGGAGTTCAGGATCGTGCTTGATCGTGTCGATCACACTCTGTACTAACTCTTGCGGGACGTTCTCACTGTACATGAGTTGATCGTCCTGATCGTGTACGCGTGCACCATTTGAGGTGATCATGTAAGCGGGAATGCCCACTTCGCGGCGGATACTGGCAACGTCTACATGGTGACGACCCGTCGCAAAGACAAAGGTATAGCCCATTTCGTGAAGGGTTCGCAGCGTCATTTTCGAGTACGCGCTGAGCCTGTGATCGGGTGCAAGTAAGGTACCGTCTAGATCGGAGGCAACGATTTTAGTGATCTCTTTGCAAGGTAACGATGTGCTCATGTAGTCCTCGTCAACGTTTAGGATAGGTGGAATGAGTCGGTTGTACTCGAAGTTGTGCAGTTCGATTATTCAATCCACAGCTAATGTAATGAACAATATCCAATGTGCGACCCAGTGTACGTCAAAATAAACAGGAAAAAGAGGGTAAATCGTCAGGTAGATATTTCCCCCTTTAATCTCACTTGTGCGTGTTTTGTTCCTGGTGTTCATTCATAAAACGGAATATTGCATCCAACGCTTGATTACGATATTGGTCCGATTCGAACAAGATCTCATGCTGAGCCCCTTCAATCGTCAGCAGTTCGGTTGCCGGGTTGGTTTTACGTAGTTTATCGATAAAGCGTTTTTGGGCAAGGTTACTGACAATGCGATCATTTTGCGCTTGGATGAGCAATACGGGCACCTTGATTTGGCGAGTCAATAAAAAGCACTGTTTTGCAGCCATCAATCCTTGCCATACCCATCGAGTACTGGGTCCACCGACTTGCAGTTCTGGTTTCTCGGTATAGAGGTTACGAAACCATTGGTATCGATCATGGCTTTGGCTGAGCGGGTTATCTTCAAATGGCTTGGGGAAGTATGGTTGATGTCCCGGCGCGTAACGTGGCAGTGTCGAGATTGCGGACATGATTTGCGTCACTGGTATCGCGATAGGCGAAAGATACCAAGGTAAGTTGATGCCAAACATAGGTGCGCTTAATATCAACCCTGTGAAAGGGTGGTTCGGGCGTGTTTGCAAATATCGCGTGGCGATTGCTCCCCCCATGGAGTGAGCAATAATAAAGTTATGTTTATAATGGCTGAGATCATGCGCCTTAAGTACCTCATCCATATCGTCAACGTAATCGGTAAAGTCATAGACATGACCCATGTCAGAGTCGCTCAAAAGGCGCTCAGACAATCCTTGACCCCGGTGATCAAAAGAATAGACATCGAATCCTTGTCGGTACAGGTCATAAAACAACTCTTGGTATTTCCAAGATGACTCTATACGACCATTGACGACCAGCACCGCTTTTTTGTGGTTCGGATTAGTCAGTTTGCACCAGTAGATTTTCTTTTTTTCTACTCCTTTCACAAAACCTTCTTGGCGACTTTGCCAAAGTGCTGCGATAGGACCATCTATCGCTTGCCCAAATAAAGTCTCTTGGGTATAAGTCAAAGGTGAATGGTGAGAAGCCATTAGTCGATTACCTAAAGATACGTTGCAGACGCGGTGTATCATCGAAGAAATAGTGAGGAAATGCAATGGATACGCATGTTTGGCTGGCCTATGTAGTTACAGCGATCGTTTTTAGTTTGGCTCCTGGGTCTGGTACCGTCAACTCGATCAGTAATGGCTTGAACTACGGGACCCGAAAGTCACTCAGTGCCATTGCTGGTTTGCAAATAGGACTAGCCATACACATCGCGCTGGTTGGGGCTGGCATTGGTGCATTGGTTGCGCAATCAGCGACGGCATTTAGTGTGATTAAGTGGGTGGGTGTCGCTTACTTAGTATGGCTTGGTGTTCAGAAATGGCGTGACACATCAGGTTTGGCAACCGCGAGAACCATCAGGACATGTCGGCGAGCTCGCTATTGTATAAAGCTGTGTTTATTAATCTTACCAACCCCAAATCGATTGTGTTCCTCGTTGCGTTGTTTCCTCAGTTTATCGATCCAGCCAAAGATCAACTGATACAATTATTGGTGTTAGGCGTGACGACGGTTGTGATTGATTCTTGTGTGATGCTTGGCTATACCTCGCTGGCATCAAAGATGGGGCGTTTTATTCGCTCTGATCTCATTATGTCTAAAATAAATAAAATCTTTGGTTCGATGTTCGTCGGTTGTGGTGCTCTGTTGGCTGCCGCAAAAGCGTAATATTCACTCTTAAAGCTTCATTAGCTCGCTTAAGGTTGTTGACGTTAAGCGGGCTAGACTCATCTCTCCGCTTATCACTCTCTCCTGTATGAAACTTTTGTGACGTCGTACGCCGTGACCTTGACGACCTCCTTCTTTTAAATAAATATATGCGCATATCCATATATAGGTATGTTTATTATGCTTCCACATCAGTTTTTCAAACTTTTATCCGATGAGACCCGGGTGCGCTGCTTATTGCTGGTGGCGCGTGAAGGCGAGATCTGCGTCGGCGATTTGGTCTTTGCGCTGCAAGAAAGCCAACCGAAAATTTCTCGTCATCTTGCTCAGTTACGATCCAATGGCATCTTGGTTGATAAGCGTAAAGGACAGTGGGTGTATTACGAACTGTCACAGCAGTTACCCGGATGGATGCGCAAGTTGATTGACAACTTAGTCGCGTCGAACTGTTTGAAGCAAGAATACCAAGAAGATATTTCGCGTCTGCATGATAAGAATCGTGTGGCTTGCTGCTAGTCACGAATAAAAATTCACGATTAAAGATTTTAAAGGTAGGAACTTATGACAATTAAAGTAGGGATTAACGGTTTTGGTCGTATTGGTCGCTTGGCATTACGTGCGGCGTTTGACTGGCCAGAATTGGAATTTGTCCAAATTAATGATGTTGCTGGCGATGCCGCGACGCTAGGTCATTTACTTGAATTTGATTCAGTTCAAGGACGTTGGCACCACGAAGTGCAAGTAGAAGACAATGAATTAATCATCGATGGTAAACGCATCGTGACCACTCAACAACGTGATATCGACGCGGTGAACTGGTCTGGTTGTGATGTGGTGATTGAAGCAACCGGTGTGCATCGTAAAACCTCGTACTTAGATCAGTATCTTGACCAAGGTGTTAAACGTGTGGTGGTAAGCGCCCCCGTAAAAGAAGAAGGCATCGCAAACATTGTCGTTGGTGTAAATGACCACATTTTCGATCCAGAAAAGCACCGTATTGTTACTGCAGCATCTTGTACGACCAACTGCATCGCGCCAGTGGTGAAAGTGATTCATGAGAAATTAGGCATCGAGCAATCATCGTTCACGACGATTCATGATTTGACCAATACACAAACGATTCTGGATGCGCCACACAAAGATCTGCGTCGTGCTCGGGCTTGTGGCATGAGCTTGATTCCTACAACAACCGGCAGTGCAACCGCGATAGTGGAAATCTTCCCGGATCTGAAAGGCAAAATTAATGGCCATGCCGTGCGCGTCCCTTTGGCGAATGCTTCACTGACCGACATCATCTTCGACGTTAAGCGTGACACCACAGCAGAAGAAGTGAATGCGTTGCTTAAAGAAGCGTCCGAAGGTGAACTGAAAGGCATTCTTGGTTTTGAAGTTCGTCCATTGGTTTCGATTGACTATAAAGGTGACCAGCGCTCAACCATTGTTGATGCCCAATCTACGATGGTGGTTGGATCGCGCATGGTGAAAATTTATGCGTGGTATGACAACGAAATGGGTTATGCGACACGTACTGCCGAGCTGGTACGTAACGTTGGTTTAGCGTAAAGAGGTATGCAAATGTCACATCCTACATGGCAATTAGACTTGGACTCGGGTGCATTAGTTTTAACGCCTTGTCCGGGTACGAAAGGTGTTGCACTACAAGCATCACTTGAACAGTTGAAAGCGCAAGGAGTTCAGGCTGTTGTGACGGCTTTGGACGATACTGAGCTGGCGTCGAAACACGTTTCTGAGTTGGGTGAAGTTACTCAACAACTCGGCATGAAATGGTTCCAGATTGAGATTGAAGACGATTGCGCGCCTAACGACGTGTTTGCGGCTAAGTGGCAGCAAGCGAGCCCTGAATTGCACGCGGTTGTTGATCAAGGCGGCAAGGTTGCGATGCACTGCATGGGCGGGTCAGGTAGAACCGGTCTTTTTGCTGCGCACTTGCTGCTCGAGAAAGGGTGGGAACTCGCTGATATCGTCCGTGAAGTTCAGGCTCTGCGCCCGGGCGCGTTCACTAAACCGGTACAAATCGACTATATCGAGCACGTGGCAAATCGCACTTGAACAGCGAATGGCGCTTTTGGAACGCTATGATCCAAAAGCGCCATAGTCTTGCAGTGAGTTTCACTTGTTGAAGATGAATACACATTTATTGGTTTATCTATCCATTTGATATTATGTGCTTTTTACTTTTCTTTTAAGTGGACTACGCAGATGGTTTTTCACCAATATTGTTACGGAAAATGGTTGCGTAACAATATTGGTGTTCAGGTTATACAGCATTTGGAACATCATGATCTAAATGCTCTTATTGCTGTACATTTGAGGTCATCATGATTTCACAATTAAGTAAAAGCATTCGTCAGTACATGTTGGTAACGTTCAATTATTGGAACTTTACCGTAACCGATGGTGCACTACGTATGCTGGTGGTGCTTTACTTCCACGACTTAGGCTATTCGACATTAGCCATTGCCTCTCTATTCCTTTTCTATGAATTTTTTGGGGTGGTGACCAACTTGATTGGCGGTTGGTTAGGAGCGAGATTAGGCCTGAATAAAACCATGAATATTGGATTAGCCATGCAAGTTTTTGCTTTGTTGATGCTTGCGGTGCCGAGTGTATGGTTAACGATTCCTTGGGTCATGGCGGCACAGGCGTTATCCGGGATTGCCAAAGATCTGAACAAGATGAGTGCGAAAAGTGCCATCAAAACCTTAGTGCCGGATGAACAACAAGGAGCACTGTATAAATGGGTCGCGATATTAACGGGTTCAAAGAATGCGTTGAAAGGGGCAGGATTCTTTGTTGGTGGTTTATTGTTGTCTTGGGTGGGCTTCCAAAACTCGATGTTTATTATGGCTGCGGTTCTGACGGTGGTCTTTATCTGTAGCATGATTTGGTTAGAAGCCGATATGGGCAAAGCGAAAAGCAAACCCAAATTTCGCCAAATTTTCTCTAAATCTGAATCGGTGAACATCTTATCTGCAGCACGCATGTTCTTGTTTGGGGCTCGTGATGTTTGGTTTGTCGTTGCGCTTCCTGTTTACCTAGGCAGCGTGTTTGGGTGGGACCATTTGTGGGTCGGTGGCTTCTTAGCGGCATGGGTGATCGCCTATGGTTTTGTGCAAGGTTTTGCCCCGCGTATTACTGGGAAGGCGCAAGGGCGAGTTCCCGATGGTAGCGCCGCACTGATGTGGGCAGCGATCCTTGCCATTATCACTGGCGCTATTGCCTACGGAGTGCAAGTGGGTTGGCAGCCAGAGTTGGTAATCGTCGTGGGGTTGATGATTTTTGGTGCTGTTTTCGCGATTAACTCGTCGCTGCACTCCTACCTAATTGTCAGTTATGCTAAAGGGGATGGTGTATCACTGGATGTCGGCTTCTACTATATGGCGAATGCGATGGGTCGATTGATCGGAACGGTTTTATCTGGGTGGGTATATCAGCAAGCTGGGCTTGCCGCTTGTTTGTGGGTTTCCTTTGCGTTTCTTGCCCTAACGACGCTTATTTCTATTAAGTTACCCAAAGCTAAGGTTGCAACCGCTTAAAAAATTGATTGATAAGAGCTCCTTGGTCGCGGGCTCTTTTTATTTCTCCGCTCTGTTCTGTTTGGCGAAACGTCACGCAGTATTGCTCATAATTGATAGGTCGTGTTTAAAAATCGTGCTTGTAAAGCCAGGTGTGCACTGAAAGCATTGTGTCTTGGTTGCGTTAAAAATAAGCAAAAACAGTTTGTTAAGTCTTTCGCAGAGTGCAAATTCCACTATGCTATAGACAACAAATGACACAAATGGAAAGAAGTATGAGAGAGCGGGTTCTGTTTTTTGACCTATTGCGCTGTGTAGCCGCGGTAGCTGTCATCGCCATACATGTGTTGGCACCTTACCGAAATGAGCTGGGCGTCATTCCGCTTGATCAGTGGCTAACAGCGGTGGGAATAAATAGTGTGACTCGCTGGGCAGTGCCCGTGTTTATCTTAATTACCGGAGCTTTGATGCTCAGTGATAAGCGTCCATTTGATGGTAAATATTACTTGAGACGTCGTTTAGGTAAGGTTCTGATCCCGTTTCTTATATGGTCGTTGTTCTATGCGTATTTATCTGGTTGGACGGCGCAAGGATTCGACTCTGGTAGTGTAAAAGACGTCCTGTCTAGCAGCCTGCACCACGCCACCTATTATCATCTTGGTTTCTTCTATTATTTCATTCCACTTTACCTGGTCATTCCATTATTCCAGTGGTTGGTTAGAAATGTCGACGACAACGTTTTATATGCCTACCTAGCGGTTTGGCTTTTTACCAGCACCTTATTCTTATTCAAAATTGATGGACCATGGAGCAATCAGATGTGGCTCTATATGGGGTATCTGCCGTTAGGATATGTGTTGTTTCAGAAAGTACCACTGAATCGACCTGTCGTGACCTTATTTACGGTACTCGGAGTGATTGCTCTTGTTGTCACATTTACCATGCTGGTATCGAATAGTTTAGAAGCCGGAAAATACAAGGTTGGACACTGGCTGTCGTATAAGACACTCAACGTTATTTTAGCTGCTTCAATGGTGTTTATGCTGGGTCGTTACTTTGGTGAAGGATTAACGCCCAATGTGCAAAAAGTGGTGAGTTTTATTAGTCAACACAGTTTGGGCATCTATCTGCTGCATCCAATTTTCTTGTGGCCAATGAAAGAGTTTGGTTGGTATACCGGGCATCCTGTATGGGTCATTCCACTGTGGATACTGATTAGTGGTGCTGGAGCGTTGATGACAAGCTACCTATTCTCTCGTTCGGCCAAGACGCGTTGGCTATTGCTTGATGGAGTTTAGCGTTTTAAGGCGAAATGAAGAAACTTCTCTCCCTGGTAGGTGAGTGTTCCTTTATCGCCAGGGTTAAGAGCATGATAATAATGAACGCCAACTTGGAATTCTCGTTTAGGCCCATCGAACCGCGTTGAACGTAGATCCAGAATTCTTGATCGTCTTGTCCTGGCTCAGGGTCTGGAATCTCAATGACTTGCTTGTCTAAGATGGTGACTTGTGCTGTTTGCTCGGGAGCCTCTTCACCAACGTAATGTTTGCTGTAAAAACGAAAGAATACCCAAGCACCTAGCGCGATGAGGCGAATAGTGCCAAAATCAGTGTAATGGGCATGGAAACCTCCAGTATGTTGTTACGCCTTATTTTACAGAAGTTCCTGATGAAACCATGCACCGATCTAGATGTTTCATGATTTACTCAAAGGTCGTTGGATTTTATTCGGTGTGGTTCACAGTTTGCATGCTCACATAACTTGGAAATAGCACACAGTTTGAGCGTAAAGTTGGAGTTAAGTACTCGAAAACGCTCTAAGTTTATAGAAGAATAAAATAAATGCTAAAGGGACGGCCGATACGATGTCAGATATTGAAAAAGTAGTTATGCGTACCCGAACAATCGAAAAACTGCTGCGTACTCAATACCACGCAGAAGGGAAAGGGTTGCACCAACTGATTTCGAGTTGTGAAGAGCGTTTACCGCATGATGTTAAATCGAAACTGCGCTATATCGCCACAGTACGCAATAAAGTGGTTCATGAAGAAAATTATAAGTTGGATGATCGCAAAGGTTTCATGGCAGCCTGTGATGACTGCGAAAAAGAGCTAACACCAAGAAGCTCTCGTTTTATTTGGCGCGCGGCAGTTTTTTTAGTCATGCTGATAACGCTCGCTGCACTAGGTGTTTATTACGTACACTGGGAAACGCTATCCCAACACCTAAAGTAGGGTTTATCGAAAATAAAAAAAGGACGCTTTTGCGTCCTTTTTTTATTTTTAATCATGTGCTTAGTACATCATTGGCAGTGTCATTAAACCCACAACCACTGCAATCATTACCAGCCCTTGTTTTTGAGAAGACGAAATCATAACACTACTCCTAAATCTGATGAACTTGATGTAATTAATATAGCACTACTTTTGGGGGTTGATCAAGCTATCACTTTTAAACTTTTCAAAACCAACACTTAAAGAAAGCATTTTTACCAGTTTTTAACTAATTAAACAGTGTTTTTTGGGTTGCTCTTTAATTATTCGTTTAGTGTTGAAATTGTTCTATTTTGTTTTAAGTTGTTGAATTTAATATGTAAGAAACATCTTACTTAATGTTTAATTATTGTTTATTGTTTCAACTCTATGCTTAGTGGCAAGTTTTGCGTGGGTTCGTCAAAAGTTTGTAAAAGTTGCAGTCTGTGTTGCTCGGTATCCTGCTGGGGGATAAAAAACCAACAAAAGAGGTTGGATTAGAGAAGCAGTATTAAGAGCAAGATGAATTACTGGTATTGTGGGCAGTGAAAGCAGTTTTTGTTGAGGTAAATGAATATAATTTGTTTTAATTCAATTGGTTGGGTTTTTGTTTGTGTATTTTGTATAGTAAATTTACATAGAATTACGCACTATTTTCCATTTTTCACTGTTGTTTATTCAAAGTTATCTCAATTATAGCGCTGTATATCTTCATTTTTGATTTTTATGTTGGTTATTTATCCATGCTGATTGGTATGTGGCCAAATTTGCTTAAGATGATAGAGTTATACTGAAATCACCTAGATAGGTTGGGCTTAGTAGCAAAAACATGGTTTGTCGGTGCTGAAATACTCAGGGAGCCTCTAGCTCTATGGTAATTCGGTTAGTGCTATGCTTTGATTCCTACCACTTAACTCATCTAATGGGCGCTGATTGCCACTGCTGTAGGTTCAAAACCTTTCTGCCTAATCAGAACGTCAATACGGATGATTGACCGTATTTACAGAATGCGGACAACACAAAATGATGGGAATCGCTAGCGAGATCCAACTTTCGTAGATTGTATCTTTACATAGATGCTGGTCTACCTAGACTAGCGGCGAGTTTAAGCAAAAGGTACGTGCGGCATGTGGAGTTGGCTGGCAATTGGGCTTTCAGGTATGTATTCGGTATTGGGATCGAAGCAAGATAATCGGACGCAATTTCTCGTGTTCAAAATCTTTACCCTGTTACTTCTTCTGATTCTTGTTGCAACGCAAGACACGTTATCTGCCTACACCTATTGGATTACAGGTGGCTTACTGGTATCGATTCTCGCAGACACATTATCATCGCTTAAAGTGCATAGTATGATTTATTTTAGCGGGTATCTTATCGCTCAGGCTTGTTACAGCACCGCATTTTGGGTGCAGTTAAACATCGAAATAGTGTGGTGGCTGTTAGCGCTACTACTTGCAGCCAGTATTGTTGCGTTTTTTTTTGTTGTTGCCGCTGCTCGATAATTTGGTCTTTCCGGTAGTGATCATGGGCATTATGCTGGTGCAGATGGCGGGTGCGGCTGGTGAGGTCTGGTTGCAAACGGCTAGTTATAGTAAAGCGATAGGGTTTTTAGGCACACTTGTCATGATCTATTCAGCGTTATCGTATGCGGTGTTAAGTTATCGTAAGCCTAAAAGATTTTCTCATTCTTGGGCCAATGGAAGTTATCTTTTAGCGCATGCTTTGATTGTCGCTTCTATCATTTACTAGCTCAAATCAAAGTAACCTTGAGGTGAATACGTATACTTATCGAATTCAAATTGAAGATTGGAGTTGATGATGAGTTCCGTTCATGCCCATAACCTATTGAACCTAGTTAATGAAACCCCAATGGATCGCGCAGAGCTGACTGCGCATTTTGGTGATAATGTGCGTTTCCACACCTGTAAACTGAATGACCTGGATTTAGAGTCTCTAATCATATTTCTACTTAAACGCGACAAAATTCGTGAACAAAATGGTAAGTTTGTCGCGAACATGGAACGTGTTTGTAACCACTGATTTGAAGCAAAATAACAGTCAGTATGTTCGATGACATGAAACCAAAACAGCCGCTCGTTTGAGCGGCTGTTTTTTACATCATGTGCTTACGTCGAATATCGAGTAGAGCAAAGATACCGAAAATTAGAATGGAGTATTTTTCCCAACTGCTCATCTTAATTTTGTCACCAAATGCGCCAATAAAAATCGCCATCTGCAAGCCATGCATGATGAACAGGAAAGCCGCCATGATATAGAGCGCAATGGCCGCATTGCCGGGAAACGGCATAAATATGTTGAGGATTAAGATGAACCAAACAAAGGCGATGGCCGCTTTGGCAAGGATGAGGAGAGTTTTCATTTGAGTATCCTTTTACATATTAGGCTGAGGCGCGTTCGTAGAGACGGTAAGTGACCTGGCCCGCTGTTTTTTCACGGTACAACTGCCAATGCTCCGGAAGCTGCGCAATGTTGAGTTCTTTCTCCGTCTCAATATAAATCATCGCATCGTCAGCAAGCCAGCCGTTTTGTTCCAGCAAGGTCACGGTTTCGTCCAATAACCCTTTGCGAAATGGAGGGTCAATAAAAACGACGTGATGAGGCGTGCCGGGCTGTTTCAAATAACTCAGTGCATCTGTATTGACGACGTCGATATTGGTCGCGTTTAACGACGTGACGTTTTTCTGTAATTGCTGAAACGCTTGAGGGTTAAGCTCCACCATGGTGACCCGCTCTGCTTGACGGGAAGCGGATTCAAAGCCCAATCCGCCTGAGCCAGCAAATAAATCTAGGCATTTTGCTTGCGGTATCTCTTGCGCAAGCCAGTTAAATAGGGTTTCTTTAACGCGATCTGTGGTAGGACGTAAGCCCTCTGCGTCATGGACAGGGAGTTTTCGACCTCTCCATAAGCCACTAATAATGCGAACAAAGCCCAATGTCGGCTTTTTTTGTGATGAGTTTTGCTGGCGACGTCTTACCATAGATTTTTTGACCGCTAATAAAGTGATACTATATCCAGTTGTCCAAGCATTGAGTGATCAATGAGCTTGGCATTTGGATACAACCCATAAATTCAAGATGACAGAGTGTAACACTATTGAGGTTAGAATCATCTAATTGGAAAGTTTTCACAACTTTGTCATTCACCTTTTTTAGACAGATAATAATCCTGTTAAAAAAGAGTCATTAATAGATATAAAGACAATCTAGGATAGCCCCAGATGACGGATAAAAAGAAGCGCGGATTACTTTCGTGGCTAGGTTTTGGTGACGAAGAGCAAAGCCCAAGACCAACCGATGAGGAAACAGCACAACAAGCGAAGCAAGCCGATACGGAAGAGCTGCCGCCAAGCGAAGACGCTGTTGAACAAAAAGAGCATAAGGCTCTTGAGCAAGAGCCTGAAAAAGTCGAGGCTGTCCTAGCAGAAGCAGAAGCAGAAGCAGAAGCAGAAGCAGAAGCAGAAGCAGAAGCAGAAGCAGAAGCAGAAGCAGAAGCAGAAGCAGAAGCAGAAGCAGAAGCAGAAGCAGAAGCAGAAGAATTGGAACAGCCTGTTGCCCCTCGTGTTCAAGAACAAGAAAAGCCAACCGAAAGCTTCTTTGCGCGTCTTAAGCGCAGTTTAAGTCGTACTAAAGCCAATATTGGCGCGGGCTTCTTCGGCCTATTCAGCGGTAAAAAAATTGATGATGACCTGTTTGAAGAGCTCGAAGAGCAATTACTGATTGCCGATGTTGGTATGGAGACCACGACCAAAATCATCACCAACTTAACTGAGAAGGCTTCTCGCGGCGATCTAAAAGACGGTGAAGCATTGTATGGACTGTTAAAAGAAGAGATGGCTGAAATTCTCGTTCAGGTTGAGCAGCCATTGGAAATCGATACCAGCAAAACACCCTATGTCATTTTAATGGTCGGGGTGAATGGCGTTGGCAAAACCACCACCATTGGTAAGTTGGCAAAACAGTTCCAAAACCAAGGTAAGAAAGTCATGCTGGCAGCGGGTGATACATTCCGCGCAGCTGCAGTTGAGCAATTGCAGGTCTGGGGTGATCGCAATAATGTCCCAGTGATTGCACAACACACTGGCGCAGACAGCGCTTCGGTCATTTATGATGCGATTGAAGCGGCAAAAGCGCGCGGTGTCGATGTCGTTATCGCAGATACTGCTGGTCGTTTACAAAATAAAGCCAACCTAATGGAAGAGTTGCGTAAGATCGTCCGCGTGATGAGAAAAATAGATGACTCTGCTCCGCACGAGATCATGTTAACTCTGGACGCAGGAACTGGACAAAATGCCATTAGCCAAGCGAAACTTTTCAGTGACGTTGCGCCGATTACGGGAATAACATTGACCAAGCTAGACGGCACGGCAAAAGGCGGTGTGATATTCGCGATTGCTGACCAATTTGGTATCCCAATTCGTTACATTGGTGTGGGTGAAGGCATTGAAGACTTGCGTCCATTTGAAACTCAAGAGTTCATTGACGCTCTATTTAGTCGTGAAGAGTAATTTAAATTAGAGGAAATCTAGGGTGATCAAATTTCAGCAAGTCAGTAAAGCTTACCGAGGTGGTCGACAAGCTCTGCAAAAAGTCGACTTTCATCTCAGGCGCGGAGAAATGGCATTTTTAGGCGGACATTCCGGGGCTGGTAAAAGTACCTTGTTGAAGTTGATCTGTGCGATAGAGCGCCCAACAGATGGAAAAATCCATTTCAATGGTCATGACATCACGCGGATCCCAAATAAAGATATTCCATTTTTGCGTCGCAATATTGGCATTGTGTTTCAAGATCACCGCCTGCTAATGGACCGCAGTGTATACGACAATGTTGCGTTGCCGATGCGTATCGAATCGATTTCTGAAAATGAAATTAAACGTCGAGTGTCTGCTGCACTGGATAAAACTGGTTTGCTTGATAAAGCGCGTTGTTTGCCAAGTCAGTTGTCAGGTGGTGAGCAACAGCGAGTTGGAATCGCTCGGGCAGTCGTGAACCGACCTACGTTATTAGTCGCAGATGAGCCGACTGGTAATCTGGATCCAGATTTATCGAGTCGAGTATTGCGATTGTTTGAAGAGTTTAATCGAGCTGGAGTAAGTATTCTCCTTGCGACGCATGATCTCGGGTTAGTCAACACTCGCCCACAGTATCGTCATTTTGAATTGAATCAAGGCTTTCTTAGTGAGGTAGAAGACTATGGCAGGGCATAAACCCTCCCCAAAAAAAGGGAAAGGCCGTAGTGCCAAGCGTGCAAATACCGATGGTTTTTTTTCGATCCATTGGAAACAAGCGAAAGGCTCCTTTTCCGCACTGTGGCATCGCCCTCTGGGCAACATTCTGACTTTAGCTGTTGTCTCTATGGCGCTTGCCATGCCTGCTTGCTTGTACTTGTTAGGGAAAAATGTCGCAAATGCAGCCGAAGATGTCGCCTCACCGTCACAAGTGAGCGCGTATTTAGTCGAAGGTATGCCAGATGCACGTGTTATGGTGCTTAAAGATGAAATTGAGACTTGGCCACTAGTCAAAGACGTCGAATATATTTCACCGCAACAAGGAATTTCTGATTTAAGCCAATATGCAGGCTTCGATCAGGCGCTGAGTCTGTTGACTGGTTACGCATTGCCTGGAGTATTGGTGGTTATTCCGGATACTGAATTAAAAAGTGATGTGCAAAGTTTGGCTGCAGACCTGCGACGCCAGCAAGACGTCACGGATGTCAGGTTGGATGAAGACTGGTTAGCTCGTCTTGATGCGATTAAGACGCTGGCTGGTATTATTGTGATTACACTCACTGTGCTGATGCTAGGTGCAGTATTTTTAATTGTGGGCAATACGCTGCGTTTTAACGTATTAGCCAATAAAGAAGAAATTCAAACCATGAAGTTGATTGGTGCAACCGATGGCTTCATATTACGTCCATACTTATATACTGGCATGTGGTTCGGTGTTCTTGGTGCGACGATAGCTTGGTTATTAACAGCACTCGTTACCATTGTTATGAACAGTGCTGTAGAAGATTTGGCGGCACTTTATGACAGTCAGTTTCGCCTAATTGGGTTGAACTGGGACGAATCTCTGCTACTGATCATAACGGGTAGTTTATTGGGCTGTATCGCGGCACGTATTTCTGCACAGCGCCATTTAAAAGAAATTGAACCAGTTTAAGTGATTGTGGTCTTACTTTAGGGCCTATAGCCCATAGCATAGGACTTTATTCGTATAAGCTAATGCTTACCCCTTGTATAGACGCATTGTTTATGGATAATTATTAGCCCTTCTTGAAACTTGTTCATTTTAGGTTCAAGATACCGAAGCTAAATTGCAATGTAATACTCCAGATCAGAGATTGATGAGGAATTGAATGACAAAAGAAGCGTATCCGATGGCTCTCGTCACGCAAGATAGTCTTGATAGCTATATTCGTTCTGTTAACAGCTACCCAATGCTGACTGTAGACGAAGAGCGTGATTTGGCTGAACGATTACACTACAAAGGTGAAATTGAGGCAGCAAAAGGGTTGATCTTGTCGCACCTAAGGTTCGTTGTTCATGTTGCACGTGGCTACTCAGGTTACGGACTGCCAATGGCAGATCTTGTACAAGAGGGCAATATAGGTCTGATGAAAGCTGTTAAGCGTTTTAATCCTGAAGTCGGGGTGCGTTTGGTGTCTTTCGCGGTTCACTGGATCAAAGCAGAGATTCACGAATACGTATTGCGTAACTGGCGTATTGTGAAAATTGCAACGACCAAAGCACAACGTAAATTGTTCTTTAACCTACGTAAGTCTAAAAAACGTTTGGGTTGGTTCAATAACGGGGAAGTAGAGACGGTTGCTCGTGAGCTTGGCGTTGAACCTTCGGAGGTTCGTGAGATGGAATCACGCCTTGCGGCTATCGACTCGACATTCGATATGCCAACCGATGACGACGACAACGCAAACAATTACACGGCACCAATGCTGTATTTGGAAGACAAGTCGTCTGACGTGGCTGAAAATGTTGAAGCAGCAAACTGGGAGACACATACCAACAACCGTTTGGGTCTCGCACTAGCAAGTTTAGATGACCGTAGTCAACGTATCGTTCGCTCTCGCTGGTTGGATGATGAGAAAGCAACGTTACAAGATTTGGCGGATGAGTTTGGTGTGTCTGCAGAGCGTATTCGTCAGCTAGAGAAGAACGCGATGAAGAAGCTTAAACTTGCGGTTGGTGAGTTTTAACGCTTCGCTCTTATTTTAAGAAAGTTTTTCATAGAAAGCCGAGATCATGTGATCTCGGCTTTTTTATTTGGATCGAAACCTAAATAGAATTGCGATCTGAATTTTATATGCTACCTGTGTATAAGTCTGTGTGTTAATTATTTATCAGCTGTTCGAAAGCGTGTCTTAATAAGGCTTTTAGGCAGATTCTTCTATGGGGATAGTTATAAATATACACACAACTAGATCAGGATCATTACTACATGTTGTGGATCAAAAGACCTAAAAATACTTTATCACCGCAATTCACAGTTTTATCCACAGTTGATGGCAAAACGTACGCCATTTAAAACCCTGATAATCCTTGTGTCTAAGTTTGGCGTTGGATAGGTTACAATGACATCAACATGCACAAGTGACTTCGACGAATGAAAAAATGAGTCATTGCTTCTGCGCTTGAGGAGGTCATTTGTGTGTATTCATAACAACAAAATGAGAAAGTAAATGGACCAGTTTCAGCATATTGATGTACAAGGTGCGCAAGCACTGCTTGAAAACGGTGAGGCAACGCTTGTCGATATCCGTGATCCCCAATCGTTTGCCGTTGCGCATGCCGATTCCGCATTTCACCTAACGAATGATTCTATCGTCTCTTTTATGGAAGATGTGGAATTTGAACAAGCGATCCTAGTGATGTGCTATCACGGCATTAGCAGTCAAGGAGCGGCCCAATATTTAGTTAACCAAGGCTTTGAACGGGTGTACAGTGTGGACGGTGGCTTTGAAGCCTGGCAACGAGCAGAACTACCGATAGTGAGAAGTTAATGAAGAAATTGGTAACGTTAAATAATCCACGAATGGCGCAAGCTTTATTGATTATATGGCCTCTCGTCAGATAGAGATCCAACTGATGCCAGAAGGTCAGGGGCAGTTTGCACTATGGTTGACGGATAGTCAGCATGAAGTTGAAGCGGAAGCTGAGCTGAAGCTTTTCTTGGCAAATCCTGCGGACTCAAAATACAGTGCTGCCTCGTGGAGCGTTGCCGATACTCGTACAAGTCGATTCCATTATGCTAGCCCAAGTATAATGAGTATGGTCAAAGCTAAAGCTGGTCCTGTAACGTTACTGATCATGACGATAAGCATCGCTATTTACTTGCTACTGATGTTTGGCTTTGGCCGCGGTGTTTTTGAATTACTGCACTTTCCTGCATTTGAAGGCCAACAGTGGCAATTATGGCGCTGGGTGAGTCATGCCGTTCTTCATTTCTCGATAACTCATATCATATTTAATTTATTGTGGTGGTGGCAGTTCGGTGGTGACATCGAGCGTCGTCTTGGCGCTAAGAAGTTACTGCAGCTGTTTGTTGTCTCTGCAGCTCTGTCTGGAGCCGGGCAGTTTCACGTTGAAGGGGCAAACTTTGGTGGGTTGTCAGGTGTCGTTTATGCGTTACTTGGCTACTTGTGGATACTTGGTTATCGCCTGCCACATTTAGGGCTAACGGTGCCAAAATCGATTGTCGTATTTATGTTGGTTTGGTTAGTACTTGGTTTTGTCCAGCCTTTTATGGCGATCGCCAATACGGCGCATTTAGTTGGATTGCTTACAGGTATGGCGATTGCGCTGTTTGACTCTGGAAAACAGAAATATCAGCAGAAAGCGTAGCCACTAAACGAACGCCCCGATGATCGGTGTCCAATAATTGGGGCGTAAATAGACAGATGGTTTTGTATCTGGCGTGATTTGTGGCCATTACTGATAGAGGTATTTAGTAAACAACAGATCTGAAATGATGGTTTTACCAGTTTCTGGTAGTAGAGCATCGTTGAGTTGTTTTACTAGGCTTTTACGTAACTCTTCTCGACCAGAGAGTGATTTAATTGTCTCTTCTGTTTGTTTTCCCAACATTTCGACCACGGCATCTCGAATTAAGGGTTGATGGTGCTCAACAATGGTCAAGTCTTGCTGGCTCATTACCATGATATCGATGCGCACTTGTACATAACCGAGCTTTTTACCTTTAGTATAAAAGTTAGTCGTTAAGTCCGGTTCAAGCGTGAAGTACGCCAGCTTTGGTTCCGTTTGTTGTTCCTCTGCCGCCCAAGTCGATGCTGATGCCAACAAGGTAAGTGCAAAGAATACTGGGGTTACATAACGTTTATACATATTTCTGGCTTTTCTTTCTCTGGATCGCGATATTCGAATCGCTTCAGTCTTGATACAATAGAGCGACTAAAACACATAACGGTACTTACGCTTTCAACAAGACGATAAGTTGTCGCTTTATTGTACGTGTAAAGCTTCCAATTGAATACTAGTATGAATCAGCCAACATCACGCTATTTCGCTTCTTTGTTAGAAGTTAAATGGTTTAAGCCCGAACAATTTGAATTTCCGAGCGAATCAGCCAAGCATTGGCTAGAGGAACAAGGATCTTTGTCGCGCCGTTTACAACAGCACTGCCAAGAGCTCACTGTAGAGCTATTACAAAACCAGATTGTTACTGCCAGGACACTTAAACAAGATGAAAGTCAGCTATTGTCTGAACAGGATTGCTTGTTAAGAGAGGTCATATTACGTGGTGACAGTGAGGAGTGGGTGATCGGACGCACGCTGATCCCATGCACGACTTTGGTGGATCAGCCCTATGACTTAGCTCAGCAAGGTGACATTCCTTTGGGATTAACGGTATTCAGTGCGAATAATGTAGAACGAGACTCACTTGAAGTCGGCTGGGTGGTGTTACCACAAGGTCGATTGTTAGCAAGGCGGTCAAGATTATGGATGAATCATAAACCGATGTTAGTCGCAGAGTTATTTTTATCTAATGCTCCTATTTACGTGAAGGAGACGGTGTAAATGTCTGCTGATAAAGTGAAAGCCTATTGGCAACTAATGAGAATGGATCGCCCGATAGGCTCATTACTACTGATGTGGCCAACCATTTGGGCTCTGGTTATTTCGGCTCAGGGTATGCCGAATTGGAATGTCCTAGTTGTGTTTGTTTTAGGGGTTTTTTTAATGCGTAGCGCGGGTTGTGTGATCAATGACTTTGCCGATCGCAAGGTCGACGGACATGTAAAGCGCACCAAACAGCGCCCTCTGCCATCTGGTAAAGTCACGGCGAAAGAGGCGATAGGACTGTTTGTTGTTTTGGCCATGAGCTCATTTTTATTAGTGCTCACCATGAATCCGCTTACCGTACAGCTGTCATTTGCTGGTATTGTTCTGGCCTTTATCTACCCTTTTATGAAGCGCTATACCCATATTCCTCAGTTGTTTTTAGGTCTTGCTTTTAGTTGGGCTATTCCGATGGCGTGGGCGGCGCAGACCGGGGAGTTGCCTCTCATTGTATGGTTTGTATTTTTAATCAACGCGTTATGGACAGTCGCTTACGATACTCAGTATGCATGGTGGATCGCGATGATGACTTAAAAATAGGCATTAAGTCGACGGCCATTCTATTTGGTCGCCACGACAAGCTTATTATTGGCATTTTGCAACTGGTGACCCTAGCGATGCTGGTTGGTTTGGGGCAGTTTTATCAGTTAGGGCAGAGTTACTACTGGATGATTCTTCTTGCGGCATCTTTGTTTGTGTATCAACAACACTTGATTCGTCATCGAGAGCGCGACCTATGTTTTAAAGCTTTCCTCAATAATAACTATGTGGGAATGATCATTGCTGTCGGTCTATTAATCGCATTTTGGTAACTGCGTTATAAGAGTAAAAATAAAAAGGCATCCATATGAGGATGCCTTTTCTGTATGAGTCATTGACTCAGTCTTTCTCTTGCAACTGGTAAATACTTGCCTCGATGGTCAGCTTCACTTCTGGATAGAGTAAGGAATAGAGCAAGCTAGCGAAGTACTGTGTTTTTTGACCATCACAGTTACCATCGTTGTCTAAGTACGCTTGCTGTTTCAACGTATTGAACATCGAACTGAACACGGCTTTGTCGAAGAACTCTGGCGCATTAATACCGTGTAAACGACCTAGGCGCTGAGCGATGTCTTGGCTTTTCTGTTCCAGATCGGACTTGCCCAGTTCAGGGTAAGCAACTAAAAGGTTCATTGTAATCGCGTAGCGTTGTAATGTTTCGCTGATGGTTCTACCCAGCAAGACAAGTGGCAGGATATTTGATTGATTGATCTCCATTCTGTTGCCTTCCAGACAAATCATTTTCTGATCTGCGAACTCGTGAAGCGTTTTTACAACCAGCGCATTCAAGTCGTCAACTTGATAGCTTAAGAAAAGCTCTTTTTGTAAAAACGGATAAGCCAATGCAACGTGTTCCTGGACGTCTTCCACCGAGAGGTTTCGCTGGCGTACAATCATTTGGGCAATCAAAGACGGTATCGCAAACAGATGGATTATATTATTGCGGTAATAGGTCATTAGAATCGACTGACTACGGTCTAAAGAAATAATATCGCCCATGCTATCGGTTTCGGTAACAAACTTGTCAAGTGACAGCGCGTGCTCAACGAGCTCTTCCGCACTTTCGTTCGGAATAGTAGAGGTGCTTGAGTACGGGTTGTTCTTAAGTAGTTTTAAATAGCATTCGATTTGCTGAATCAAAGAGTCACGAGATAGAGCCCGTTGACGAGATGAAAGGAGTGCGGTTGCACATAAAGTGAGAGCGTTCGCCGCTGCTGCATCGTTAATGTGCGTCATCATCTTATCCGCAAGCTGGTTAACCACAGGATTCATCCATTGTGGTTTATTGCTGCCCATCGGGTTGATGTCTTTGGTCCATTCTGGCGCGTTTTCGTTAAGATACTGATTGAGCTGAATCGGCTCACCAAAGTTCACGTAGCCCAAGCCAAAGTTGCGTAGTTTACGCAACGTGCGCAGTACCAGCCCTGCATTTTCTTTTTCTTTACGTTTACCGCGCAGTTCTTTAGCGTAAGTACTTACTTCCATGACGTGTTCATACCCAATGTAAACGGGCACTAACGTTACTGGCCGGTTAAGGCCGCGCAGCATCGCTTGAATGGTCATGGCGAGCATGCCAGTTTTCGCGGGCAGTAAACGACCTGTGCGCGAACGCCCCCCTTCACTAAAATATTCAACCGAATAACCTTTAGCAAACAACTCTGCCAAGTATTCACGGAATATGGTTGAGTACAGTTTGTTGCCTTTAAAGCTACGGCGAATAAAGAAGGCTCCCCCGCGACGGAAAATTGGTCCTGCAGGGAAAAAGTTCAGGTTTATCCCTGCGGCAATATGCGGAGGCACCATGCCTTCATTATATAAAACGTAGGAAAGCAGTAAGTAATCCATGTGGCTGCGATGGCAAGGCACGTAAACAATTTCGTGACCATCTTGTGCCAAGCGACGTACCGTTGATGCATTATTGATGTGCAAACCTTGGTAGAGCTTGTTCCACAACCAGCCAAGTACACGGTCGCCGTTTTTGACTAGGCTGTAAGAAAAATCAGCCGCGATTTCATCCATGATGTCATGGGCTTCTTTACGTGCTTTATCGATGGAAATGTTTTTGCTTTTTGCTGTATCTGCGATGGCGAGTTCAATTGCGGGTGATTTTAGTAGGCGTGCAAATAAAACTTGTCGCTGTGGCAAGTTTGGTCCCGATGCCGCTAGTTTTTGACGCGAAAAATGGATACGAGCGACACGAGCAAGTTTGTGCGCGATTGCATTGTCTGTACCATGAGAATCGGCCATATAGCGCAGTGACACCACGGGGCTAAAACGCACCAAACAATCACGACCAGCCAGCATGACAGCTTTGGCTTTTTTCGGACCGTTCATCGGTTGTAGGTAGGGTTTGTGATGCTCTTCTTTACCTGGTTTACGCCCCCAGAGTACGGTCGCTGGCAGCATTTGTACATCAAGTTCTTTGTCAGTGTTATGCTGTTCTAATAACTCACTAAACAGAGAAATAGATTCACTGGGTATGTGGTTGTCATTGCCAACGACGGTGGGGCGTGCGGCAATGAATACGAATCGGTTTAATGTTTTGCCATTGATTTCCAGTGGGCTGAGCGGGTCCGGCAGGCCAAGGCTCATGGCTTGTTTTTGCAGTGTCAGCAAATCCACGTTCGAACGAAATGGTAAGGCATATACAATCGGTTTCGTTGGATCGATGTCGAGATCATCAATCGGTTTGGATGGGATTGCGGTGCTCTTTACCAATACCGATAGCGGTAGTTTTAGTAATGAACGTGAAAATGATTGTCCAGAAGACATAAAGTTCACAGCCTCGTAGATATTCAAACAAGCCTAACCTTATTTCAGTGTCCGCAAGGCTCATCTTCTCAGAGCCAAAATAAGCACGGCAGTAGAAATAAGCCTAGGCGATAAAATTTAAGCGCGGCAAGGATACCAGAAACTGGTCAAACCTTTTAATTTTATTGAACATCAATAAGGCGCAATCTTAAATTGTGGATTGAGTGTTCGGTTGCATTTGTTCCTTGGTTAAGTGGCATGAGACGACGGTTTTAAGCAATTTTGTCATTTGATGAGTGCAGACTTTCACTACTCAAAGCAAATAAACTAAAAAACAATCAATTGGGTTTTCATTTGACCATTTACTGGATATACTCACAGTTAACTGTATAAAAAGACAGGTGAGACATGAAGCCGTTAACGCCACGCCAACAACAAGTTTTCGATTTGATTAAAAGTAAAATCGATGACACCGGAATGCCACCCACTCGTGCAGAGATTGCGCGTGAGCTTGGCTTCCGCTCTGCAAATGCTGCAGAGGAACACCTAAAAGCGCTTGCGCGTAAGCAAGCAATTGAGATTATTCCAGGTGCATCTCGAGGGATTCGAATTCTGCTCGAAGACGCTGCCAATGACAATGAAGGCTTACCTCTGATCGGTCAGGTTGCTGCAGGTGAACCCATTTTAGCGCAAGAACATGTAGAAGCGCATTACCAAGTCGACCCAGGAATGTTTAAACCACAAGCTGATTTTCTTCTCCGTGTAAATGGTGAAAGTATGAAAGATATCGGCATTATGGATGGTGACTTACTGGCGGTGCACAAGACTCAAGATGTGCGTGATGGTCAAGTGGTTGTTGCTCGCGTAGATGATGATGTGACAGTGAAGCGTTTAGAGCGTAAAGGCTCCACAGTGTTGTTGCATGCTGAGAACGAAGAGTTTGCCCCAATCCAAGTCGATTTAACTTCTCAACACTTAACGATTGAAGGCTTAGCGGTAGGTATTATCCGCAATACCGATTGGATGTAATGTAAGTCAGCCATAATAGCCCAATTTTTCTGGGCTATTATGTATTCACTTTCTGATGGCTTTTGATTTTTACGCACTCATTCTCTACTGGTATTTCGCTCAAATCTTGTCACTTCCTTCCTCTTGATAATGCAATTGATATTTATTATCATTAAGTTATTCTCATGACTTATTATTGGCGCAGGAAGTGCCCATGTCTCAACCTAAGCATCAAGTCCCCAATCATCTATTGAAACCATTATTGCTGCGTAGCCGTGAAAGCATGATCGATGATGGCTTAGTGTATGACCCGATCGCAGCGAAAGCCTGTTTAAGTTGTAAAATGGCGCCAGACTGCCTCAGCGGCGATGTGGCGCAAAAGCAGCTGTTACACGTCACTTTGACTCAACTGTGTGATGCTCGAGTTACGCATTTTTTACAGCAGTATCCAGATGCTTGGGTGATCAACGTTGGTGCGGGCCTAGATACTCGGTTTTATCGGTTAGATAACGGACGTTGTCATTGGATTGAGCTGGACGTGACGGAAAATCTGGTGTGGCGTCAAAGGCTTTTTCATAACAATGAACGCTACCAACACCGTATTGGCAGTGTGGAAGAAATGTCATGGCTTGAATCAATAGATATTCCAGACAATGCACCAGTATTGGTGGTATGCGAAATGGCGTTGCTGGATTGTCCTAAACAGCTTATTGCGAGGTTTATTCAAACCTTAGGGCATCATTTTGTTTCCGCGGAAGCGTGCATGGTTCTCGCTGGCGATCGGACTGGGAGTAAGTGGGGACAAAAGCTTGGTTCTGATCATTATGCTCATGGGCTGGAAGCACCGAGTGAACAAGTACTTAAGTGGTTACCTTGGGCGCAGTGGTACATGTGTTTTCACCATTCGACCGATTTTGTTCGCGTTGGAAAATATGGCAGCGTTGGTTGAACAAAATTCCGATGTTGAAGTATCGTCTCACTCCAATATTGGTGCATTTAAAATGGTGATTGTTTAATTATTCATCCCTCAGGTACACTCGCTATCTAATCAATGAGGTGCCTGTGACAAATTCCATTTTCTCTCCTTTATCTAATCCTTTGGTACACCGTCAGGTGTTAGCACTGGCTATCCCTATGGTGCTATCAAATATTACCGTCCCGTTGCTTGGATTAGTTGATGCGGCGGTGATTGGTCATCTCGAACATGCTTGGTACTTAGGCGGTGTTGCTTTAGGCAGTACCATGATCAGTGTGACTTTCTGGTTGCTCGGTTTTTTACGCATGTCCACAACAGGGCTGGCTGCCCAGGCATATGGACGTGACGATGGTAAACAATTGGCGTTAGTGTTCATGCAAGGCACATTGATGGCACTGCTTTTTGCACTGTTGTTTTTGATTGCTCATAATCCGATTGCTGATGTAATTTTTACCTGGAGTGATGCCAGCCCTGAAGTAAAACATTACGGCATGCAGTATTTTTCTGTGCGAGTCTGGAGTGCGCCTGCGGCGCTCTTGAACTTTGTATTATTAGGTTGGTTGTTGGGAACGCAGAATTCCAAAGCACCGATGTGGATGGTGATCATCACTAACCTCATTAATATCGCGCTTGATGTCTTATTTGTGTTGGGCTTGGGCTGGAAGGTCGAAGGGGCGGCATTGGCGTCCGTGATCGCAGACTATTCGGGCATGGGGTTTGGCTTGGTTTGTGTGTGGAAAACATGGCAGGAAAAGCAGTTACCATCACCGAAAACGTTACTCGTGGAAACCCAGAATGGGTTGGGGCGCTTTGTTAAACTCAACCGAGATATTTTCTTACGCTCATTGTGCCTGCAAGCTGCCTTTAGCTTTATGACCTTTCAGGGCGCGAGTTTTGGCGATGATGTCGTTGCAGCCAATGCGGTGTTGATGAGCTTTCTGATGATCATTTCTTACGGGATGGATGGTTTTGCCTATGCGATGGAAGCGATGGTTGGTAAAGCCATTGGTGCCAAAGATAGGCAACAGTTGAGCGCCTCGCTGGTGGGCACTTTCTTCTGGAGTTTCATTATTTGTTTGGGACTGACGGTGGTATTTAGTTTGGCCGGATCGCAGTTGATCGCATGATCACCTCGATAGTTCAAGTTCAACAGCAAGCTGAAGAGTATTTACCTTGGTTGGTCGCAATGCCACTCGTTTCTATGTGGTGTTTTTTGTTAGATGGGGTATTTGTGGGAGCGACTAAGGGAAAAGATATGCGCAACAGCATGTTTGTCGCGACCAGTGTCTTTTTTGTGGTTTTCTATTTGTTTTCTGGTTGGGAAAACCACGCACTTTGGTTGGCGATGACCAGCTTTATGCTAATGCGTGGTATCGGGTTAGGTTTGATCTTTATTTATCAGTGGCGCAAGGACACGTTTCTGGCTTAACTTTCGAGATAAAACAACAGCAGACTCAACGTCTGCTGTTGTTTATGTGCTGGTTGTCTTTCAGATTAAAACAAGCGGTTCAAGCCGTTTAAAGCGGCGACACGATAAGCTTCTGCCATGGTAGGGTAGTTAAACGTGGTATTGACGAAATATTCAATCGTGTTCGCTTCGCCTTTTTGCTCCATGATTGCTTGACCGATGTGAATGATTTCTGCTGCTCGCTCACCGAAACAATGAATGCCAAGGATTGCTTTGGTTTCACGGTGGAACAGGATTTTCAAACTGCCGATATCTTTACCCGCTATCTGTGCTCTTGCCAAATGTTTGAACGAAGAGCGCCCAACTTCATAAGGCACTTTCGCCGCGGTGAGCTCTTGCTCTGTCTTCCCCACCGAGCTTATTTCTGGGATGGTGTAAATACCCGTTGGAATATCATCGATGAGGTAATTTTCCGCCTGACCTTTGGTAATGGCTTGAGCGACAAAGCGTCCTTGGTCGTATGCAGCGCTTGCTAGGCTAGGGTAGCCAATCACATCTCCAACAGCATAGATGTGCTCCGCATCAGTTTGGTAGTTGCGGTTTACCTTTAATTGTCCACGAGAGTCCGATTCTAGGCCTACAGCCCCTAGGTTGAGTTTGTCTGTGTTGCCAGTCCGTCCGTTTGCATATAGTAGACAGTCAGCACGCATTTTCTTGCCAGACTGTAAGTGAATGATCACTCCATCTTCTGTACCTTCAATTTTCTCGTAAGTCTCATCATTACGAATGACGACGCCGCTGTTCCAGAAATGGTATGACAGAGCATCAGAAACTTCGTTATCTAAGAAAGACAGCAAGCGATCTCGGGTGTTAATCAAATCGGTTTTGACCCCTAGACCACGGAAGATCGAGGCGTATTCACAACCAATCACGCCCGCACCATAAATGATGATATGACGAGGGTCATGTTTCAGGCTTAGGATAGAGTCGCTGTCGTAAATGCGTTCGTGTAAGAAGTCCACATCGTTAGGTTGGTAGGGACGAGATCCTGTTGCAATCACAAACTTGTCTGCGGAATAAACTTCTTCCGTGCCGTCTTTTTGCATTACGGCAATAGAGTAATTGTCGATAAAGCGGGCCGTACCAAAAAGTAGCGTGCATTGATTGCGGTCGTAGAAACCTTGACGCAGGCGCGTTTGCTTGTCGGTGACGGACTTTGCATGACCTAGAATGTCAGAAAATGTCGCATGCAGGCTGGTGTTATTACCACAAAAAAGAGGGTTGCTATTGAACTCAATAATGCGACTAACAGCATGGCGAAGTGCTTTGGATGGTATGGTTCCCCAGTGGGTGCATCCACCACCGACGCTGCTTTCCTTTTCAACGATGGCGACGTTCAGTCCCGCTTTAGTTAATCCCATTGCCGCCCCTTCTCCGCCAGGGCCACTACCAATTACGATCACGTCATAGTGATTAACATCCGCCATGATGCCTTCCTTGTTATAAATACTTAACATTGCTTTAGCGCAATGTTAACTCATTAATGGAAGTGGGAACATGCTGCAGCAGTGAGAGAGTGGATGTGATCACGTAGAATTCTTTGAAAGAACTAATTGCGACGTTGAATGTCTATAAATTGATGTGATTCGATTGCAATCAGAGGCATGCCAGTAGTAACGTTATGTAGGTCTGTCGACGAATAACGTCGCTTTATATGCGGTGAGGATATGCGTTATATTTAGGCCTTCTCACTTAATAGAATCAATGAGCAGTTTAAGAATGAAGTCGATGGGAATCCGCGCGCAGCAAAAAGAAAAAACACGTCGATCATTAATTGATGCGGCCTTTAACCAACTTAGTGCGGATCGCAGTTTCTCTAACCTCAGTTTACGCGAGGTTGCCCGAGAAGCGGGTATTGCTCCTACTTCTTTTTATCGCCACTTCAAAGATATGGATGAGCTAGGCCTGACCATGGTTGATGAAGGTGGGTTGTTGCTGAGACAGTTGATGCGGCAAGCGCGTCAACGTATAGTCAAAGAAGGCAGTGTGATACGCACTTCGGTTGAAACCTTTATGGAGTTCATTGAGAGTAGCCCTAACGTTTTTCGCCTATTACTGCGTGAGCGTTCTGGTACCTCTTCTGAATTTCGTACCGCAGTTGCTCGAGAGATACAACATTTTGCAGCAGAATTAACCGAATATTTGATGAGTACCGGAACAACCAAAGAAGAGGCGTTTACTCAAGCAGAAGCGTCGGTGACTTTGGTTTTTAGTTCGGGAGCTGAAGCTTTAGATTTAGATCGACGTGAGCGCGATGAACTTGCCGAGCGATTGATCATGCAGTTGCGAATGATAGCCAAAGGTGCTTTTTGGTATCGCAAAGAACGTGAACGTAACCGATTGAAGGGCGGAATAGAGTAATGACGAATGGAAATAAATCTGAAAAGAAAACGCTGATTTTAGCTGTGGTTGCCGGTGTTTGTGGTGATGCTTTATTGTCATGGTTGACCATGAGTGAAGTGTCGTTCTCCATTTTTCCACTGATTGCGCTTGTGCTAGCAGTACAGGCGCTTTACCAAGAATATTTGAACAATCCAGTATCAGAGGACATCCCTTTGGTTGGCTTGGCATGTTTCTTTGTTGGGGCGTTCGGCCACTCCGCTTTTGTTAAGGCGCAGTACCCAGAAGCAGGCTCCAACTTCTTTGCCATATTAGTCTCGATGGTTTTGCTTGCATGGATTGGTAAGAAGCTTGGCTTTATGGAGAAGAAAGCCTCTCCAGAAGCAGAATAAATTCAGCATGATGTAAAAAGCGAGCTAAATACAGCTCGCTTTTTTTATGCCTGACGCTGGTGGCTTATGCTTTACGTTCTAGTAAAACACCCGCTTCCATATGGTGGGTATAAGGGAATTGGTCAAACAAAGCAAAACGAGTGATATGGTGTGTTTCGCTCAAAATATCTAAATTCTCTTTGAGTGTTTCTGGGTTACACGAGATGTACATGATGCGCTCGTAACCTTGAACCATTTTGCAAGTATCGACATCCATACCTGAGCGTGGTGGATCGACAAAGATGGTGTTGCAGTTGTAGCTCTTCAGGTTCACACCTGCATCTTGTAGACGACGGAATTCACGTTTACCTTCGATTGCTTGCGTAAACTCTTCTGCAGATAGGCGTAGGATCTGCACGTTCTTAATCTCGTTTGCGGCGATATTGTATTGCGCAGATACCACAGAAGGCTTCGCCAGTTCTGTTGCCAGAACACGGTCAAAGTTTTGTGCTAGCGCCAGAGAGAAGTTACCGTTACCACAGTAAAGTTCTAGTAGGTCGCCTGTGCTCTCTTGAGTACAATCAACGGCCCATTCCAGCATCTTTTCTGCCACTTTACCGTTTGGCTGTGTGAAGCTGTTTTCGACTTGTTGGTATATGTAGCTTTGGCCATTCACGTCTAGCTTCTCAATTACGTAGTCACGATCTAGGACGATTTTCATCTTACGTGCACGCCCAATGATGTTTAGGTTAAAACCTTCATCATTTAGACGTTGTTTCAGTGCTTTCGCGTTTTCAATCCATTCATCATCAAGCTGGCGGTGGTAAAGCAGCGAAACCAGGATCTCACCACTTAGTGTTGATAGGAAATCCACTTGGAACAGTTTACGGCGCAGTGAGTCATTGTCTTTCATTGCATCAATTAACAGTGGCATTAAGTCGTTAATCAGACGGCTGGCCGCTGGGAATTGGTCCACACGGTATTTTTCACGAGTTTCTTGGTTGAACATGATGTAGTAGAGGTCATCCCCCTCATGCCATACGCGAAACTCAGCACGCATGCGGTAATGCTGCTCTGGTGATTCAAACACTTCCAGTTCTGGCACATTGTACGGCGCGAACATATCAGTGAGACGTTCGACTTTTTCAGCCAGTTGTTCTGGGTAGCGTTGTGGATTGACATCAAGAGTAGCCATGTTCTTACCTTTGTGTGGTGCATTCAATTTAAGAGCGCAGATTTTAGTCAATCTCTACGTTATGTCCAGTTTTGTGCCTGAATTGTCCGAAACATCGTATGTACAAGCTGAATTGAATGGAAAATTGCATCATTCATTTCAATACTCACCATCAATATAGACTGGACAAATAATCGATTGCTGAATAGTATCTGCCTCAAGCTGGTGCTGTTTAGAAATCTAGACGGCTGAAAAGGGAATCTGGTGAAAGTCCAGAACTGACGCGCAGCGGTAAAAGAGAACGAAAGCTCAATAAGACACTGCATGAGTTTATGTGGGAAGTCGAGTGAGTAGGAAGCATGATTATTTTGCTCTTAAGTCCGAATACCTGCCAGTAAGCGAGCCATGACACTAGAATGCCAATTACTGACTAAGGGCAGGGCTCGAAGGAATTACGCGACTTAGGACAACATAATGAAAAAATCTGCACTGGCGATCACTCTGGCATCGCTGCTTTTACCTGTGTCTTCTCTACAGGCCCAAGAAATTTCCGCTGACGAAACGATGATAGTGACAGCGAATCGATTTGAGCAAGCACAAAGTAATACTCTTGCTGATGTTGAAGTTGTTACACGTCAAGATATTGAGCGCATTCAAGCAAAGACTCTACCTGATGTACTGCGTCGCCTTACGGGTATCCAAGTCACCCAAAATGGTGGTCGTGGTCAACTCGCCTCTCTGTTTGTTCGTGGAACGAGTTCAGACCAAGTGCTGGTGCTGGTAGATGGCGTCCGTTTTGCTCGTGCTGCGAAAGGCGCAGTGGATTTTAATCAAATCCCATTAACTTACGTCCAACGTATTGAGTACGTACGTGGAGCGCGTGCATCCCTTTATGGCTCAGAAGCTATCGGTGGTGTTATTAATATCATTACAGTGGCGCGCGCCGAGGACGAAAGCACCAAGCTGAGTGCAGGCTTAGGCAGTCTTGATTATCAGGAGTTAAGTGTCGCGTCTGGTATTAAAGTCGGAGAGAGCGGGCAGGTGAATCTAGCTTTAGGCACTGAAAGTGATGATGGCTACAATGTTCGTCCCGTTGCTGGTGTTAACGATGGTGATCGCCATGGTTTTGAAACAAAGAATGGTTTGATTGGCTACGTACATAATTTTGATGGTCAGTGGTCAGCGTTTGGTAACTTTCGTGCCTACGAAAATGTGTACCAATACGACAACAGTTATGGCAGTCGTGCATATTATGAGGCTGAAAAAGATGATTTTTCTGCTACGGTGGGAGGGAAATACCACTCGGGCAACTTGATATCAGAACTGCAAGTGACAGCTCAGAAGCAAAAATCATGGGACTATGAGAAGTCTGCGGGTAAACATTCAGGCCGAGAGGACGAGTTAGAGCAGCAAAATGTTCAATGGACAAATAGTTACTTGTTAAACAGCAATACTACTCTTGCTGGCGGTGTTGATTGGCGCAATGAGTCGTATGTAGATAAGAATGCGAATAAAACGTTTGATCGCACCAATGGCGCCGTGTTTGGGTTGGTCACGACAAGTATAGATAAAGCGACGTTAGAAGGTAGTGCTCGTGTTGATGACAATGAAGAGTATGGCAGTGAGTTCACCTACAGCTTAGGGGCTGGATACCAGTTTATTCCAGAGCTTGGTGCGAAGGCCTCTTTTGGTACTGCTTTTAAAGCTCCGAACCTTTATCAGCAATATGACCCAACTTATGGAGAGAAAAATCTAAAGCCGGAAGAGTCTGATGCATGGGAGATCAGCTTTAGCGGTGATGTCCAAGGTGTATTCTGGTCGTTAACAGGTTACGACTACAAGATCACTAATCTTATCGATTATCATCCAACAACGTATAAATACATGAATGTCGATGGGGAAACGCATATTCAAGGCGTTGAATTAGTTGCTGAGTTTGATACTGGAATAGTTCAGCATCAATTAAGCGCAGATTACAAAGATGCAGAAGATGATGAGGGACACCAACTTCAGCGCCGTGCGAAGGAAATGTATAAGTGGAACGCGTTGGTGAATTTTGATCAAGTCGATTGGAGCATCAGCTATCAATATATCGGTAAACGCCCCGATGTTGACTACAACTCATGGCCATCTCAAGATGTCTACCTATCTTCTTACTCATTGATCGATACGGCGATAAGTTACTATCCAAATGAGTCCACGACCATTAGTGCGCGTGTAGATAACTTATTGGACGAAGAATATAAAACAGCGTTAGGTTATCCAGCAGCAGAGCGAGCTTATTATCTCAGTGTTGGTTACCAATTCTAATTGTTAGCTGAGCATTAAACCGCCTCCGGGCGGTTTTTGTTTTTACGAGTTAAATGGAATTATCATGAGTAAACTTAAACGCGTAGTCATCAGTTGGTCGAGCGGAAAAGATTCCACATTGACGCTGGAAAGGTTGAAAGAAGACCCAAACTATCAAGTTGTCGGCCTCTACACGACTTACGTTGGTAGTGAGGTTCCCTTTCAAGCTACGCCACTTGAAGTGGTAGAAATGCAAGCGGACTTACTTGGTCTTCCATTGATCACGATCGAGCTTCCTGAAACCTTCCCGAGCAACGACATTTATCAATCGACTATCGTCAACGGATTACAAAACAGTGGGTTGAATGTGGAAGCGGTCGCGTTTGGCGACATGTTTTGTAATGGCATTGCTGATTATCGACGCAGTTATATCGAGCCAGCTGGCTGGGAGTGCGTATTCCCCTTATTAGGCGAAGAAAGTAAAACATTGGCTCTCGAAATCATCGAACGTGGTATTCAAACGATGCTAATTACCACCGATGGTAATATTCTGGAGTCGGATTGGTGTGGTCGTTGGTATGACAAATCACTCATTGATTCATTACCGAGAAATGTTGACCCTTGTGGTGAGAATGGGGAATTCCATACATTGGTCACATCTGCGCCATCTTTTCAAGGACATATCGAGCTGATAACGCTTAATGTAGAAACTGGAGAGCGGTTTAGTCATCAAAGATACCATGCCAAAACATTGCCAAAACAAATCTAAGCAGTATGATCGCAACGTTTCTATTCTGTAGGTAAAGCTCGTGCGAGTAGCAAGTAAGAAAAAAGTTCTAGTATTTGACTCTGGCGTTGGTGGTTTATCCGTATTCCAAGAAATACACCGATTGTTACCACACATGGATTACTTGTATCTATTTGACAACGAAGCTTATCCATATGGTGAACTAGAACAGGATGTGCTGATCACTCGCGTTAATAAGCTTGTGGCTACATTGGCGAAAGAGCATCAAGCTGACATAGTGGTCATCGCCTGTAATACGGCAAGTACCATAGTGCTTCCTTCTTTGCGTGAGAGCTTATCGATTCCAGTCGTTGGTGTTGTTCCTGCGATTAAACCAGCTTCTCTTTTAGCATCAAAAGGGGTCGGCCTTATTGCAACACCGGCGACAGTTACACGCCAATATACCCACGAATTGATTCGGGATTTTGCTCAGGGCAAGCCCGTCGAGCTTTTGGGTTCGACTCGGTTGGTTGATATGGCAGAAGAGAAATTACGGGGTAAATGTGTTTCGCTCAACGAGTTAGAGCATATTCTCCTGCCGCTGAAAGATAAAGTTGATGTCGCTGTGCTCGGCTGCACGCACTTTCCTTTGATTAAAGAAGAAATTCACAAAGCGTTGGGTGGTGAAGTGACACTCGTTGATTCGGGAGCGGCAATCGCGCGTAGAGTCAAAACATTACTCTTTGAGGATTCTGTTGGAGAGAAGAAAAGTGAGGGGACGAAGTCGATTTATGCCAGTGCATCTCCTTGGCAAGAAGATGCACTGAATCGTTGTTTAACGACGTTGGGATTTAGTCCTGTTCAAATTTTCCGTTGTCCGGATGTTTAGGATCGTTGGCAATACGAACCTTCAATGTCCTTTCCATATATTCCTTTTCATTTAAACTGGAGATGGCTGGTTTAACATCTGAAGCTGCCATTACCACAAAACCAAAGCCCCTCCGTTTACCCGTGCGTTTGTCTTTCATTAAGCGGACAGCATAGACTTGACCATACTCTGAAAACAGATCACGGACGTGACTCTCGTTTGCTTTGTAAGGGAGATTGCCAACATACAAGGTCTTCGTTGATGGATCGTTGTCGTTAGATTGGGTGATGGGTGCTTGGCCAGAAAATGAAAATAGAAAAGCAGTAGCGGCAACACCGATGATAAAGCTCAATGCAGGATGAATGGCCCATTGAGAGAAGATTACTCCTCCAATTACCGCTAATCCGGAGCATAAGATCAGATTTTTATTTGAAGTCATTTTGATTACTACACATAGATGATAAAGAAAAAGTGTGTCTATTTAACAGAATAGACACATGAATCTTACGTCTATGGTTGGCGTTTTTCCAACCAATTGCTGTGATATGTCTCAAATGTGTTGAAGAAATATGCTATTTCTCTTCTTTTGGTTGATTAGTGACCGGTTGAGCTGATTTTATAAAAAAAGAGTTGCTCTCTTAACGCATCTCCCTATAATGCCGCATC
>NZ_JXOK01000034.1 GCF_000830505.1 Vibrio mytili
AATTACACCTTGCAATATAACACATTGATTTCATTGAAAATAACTCCAAGAATCAAAGCGAACACCTACACTTCAACCTACACCAAAAAAAAGACTAACAAATCAGAAACTTACAACCAACACACTAAAAATTTCATTCTTTAACAAAAATCGATAATTGCCTGTTTAACAACACCTACTATAGTACAGTTCCCATTTATCGGCATTGCGGGATATTGAGGGTTTAAAGGCTTTAGATACTTCTGGTCACCATCAATGACCAACTGCTTAAAGGTTGCTTCTATAGAATCATCCAGACGCGCAACAACCAAAGAGCCTGATGAATAAGGTAACTCAGGATCAACAATAATGACTGCCCCTTCAGGTATCGATTTTTTACCATTAGGATTTTCCATGCTGTCGCCTTTTACACGAAGTGCGAAACAACCCTCATGTGCTTTCCCAGTAACTTCACGCCACTCCTCAGCATCTTCATGGGCAAATCCCTCCGCTATTTCAGTCCAATCACCGGCCTGAACCCAGTTAATGAGAGGAATTCTTCCCTTAATATCAGGCCCGACTTCTACATTACCGACCCCCAAGCCAATCTCGCCATCACCTGTGGCGAGCCAATGAGCATTCACGCGAAGCGCCTCCGCGATCTGCATGGTGTAACGAGACCTAGCCGATTTACCAGAGCAAATCTGGCTGATCGACTGCTGTTTGATACCAATGCGACGAGCCAACTCAGACTGAGTCACCCCAGTAAGCTGCAAGGCATGGTTTAGTCGTTCGGATAAAGTTTTCATAAACCCGTATTCTACAAATAAAACTGTAGCCTTTCAACAATTTTAACTGTTGACTAATCTACAGTTTAAACTGTAACATCCAATCTTGTAACAGTTATTATTGTAACAGGAGACGGTATGGAAGTGTTCAACACAACACAAAAACATCTCCGCCGTGCCATTGACTTGGTAGGCGGGCAATCAGCATTAGCACGAGCCATCAACTCAAAACAGCAAAACGTCTGGTTTTGGTTGAATAAATCAGGGCGTGTTCCCGCTGAATTCGTTTTACCCATCGAACAAGCTACGCAAGGACAGGTAACCCGATCTCAGTTAAGACCGGACATCTATCCCGAATGCCCAAGCGAGCTGAAAGCCAGTAACCAGTAGGATTAAGGGCAAATAATGGTCAGCATTTTACTTAAACACAAAAGCGAGTTCCTCCATGCGTGACTATGGCAAGGTCTATACCCGCTTTTGGCTAAAGCAAAACGTTTTGTCTTGGAGTGACTCAGCGAAGTTGCTAGGACTTTATTTGCTTACATGCCCACATTGTAATTTGCTTGGCTGCTTTCGATTGCCGATTGGTTACGTTGCTTCTGACTTGAACTGGGATGAGCAACAGGTTGCCAAGGCTCTAAATGAGTTAGAACAAGATCAGTTCCTCATTCGTTGCGAGGAATCCGGTTGGACTTTGATTCGGAGCTTTCTGAAGCACAACCCAATCGAAAACCCAAACCAAGGTAAAGCAGCCTTTCGGTTGCTTAAAGATGTACCTGCCGACTTCATTGGTATGGCATCGCTTTTGAAATCTCTTGCCGCTTTTCAAGTTCGGCTACCAGAAGAATTTTCATCATTGTTTATGCCTGATGGCAACCCGGTAAGGGACTCTCAACGGTCGGATGACTCTGAGAGAAGCAATAAACCAACAGTTAAAACTGTTAACCACATACAGTTTGAAGACTTCTGGGATGTACAAATACGCAAAGAAAAAAAAGCGAAAGCCAAAGAAGAATGGCTACGCATGGGCCTCAATGAAGACCATGAACTCGCCTTGGAAGTGCTAACACGCTGGAAAGAGCAACGAGACAACCGATTGCAGTATCAAGATCGGACTAAGACCCCTATGCCACATAACTGGCTTTTAAACCGGCAATGGGAAGACGAGTACGTTCGCATTGATGAAGTACAGCAATCATCGACGAGCCTAAAGGGCAGCAATCACCAGTTGAACATTGAAGAAAGCAATCGCCGCATTGCTGAAAGCTGGGCCGGACCAGGTATTCGGGAGGTTCGTTCAAGTGCAGGAGGTTGATAAACGCGAGTTTGCTGAAGTTTGGGGAGCTGCTTGGGCCATGTATGGCAAAAGCGTATCACCGCAATTGCTATCCATCGCATTTGAAGCCCTTCGTGCTTATAGCATTGAAGAAGTGCGAATCGGTCTGACTCGGCATATTCAATCACCGGATACTGGGCAATTTTTTCCAAAGCCCGCTGACGTCATCAAGCATATCGATGGCAACTCGGGTTCAAGAGCCATGGTTGCTTGGAACAAAGTTGACAAGGCTGTTCGTCAGGTTGGCGCTTGGACATCCGTGATGTTTGACGATGCGCTTATTCACCGCGTTATTTCAGACATGGGGGGATGGGTTGAACTCTGCAAGGTAGATGACAGGGAATACCCCTTTAAACAAAAAGAGTTTTTAACACGCTACCAGGCTTACTTGTTGCGGGACGAAGTGGGTGAATACCCAAGGCTATTACAAGGTATTGCAGACCATCAGAACCAGCAAAAAGGATTTGATATGCAAGCGCCGGTTGCCGTGGGCGACTGGTCAAAAGCAGCACAAGTTTATACAAGAGGCATCACCGACTTTAGCGCAGTGCCTTTGAAAAGAATAAGCCCGAAAGCCATTCAGGCGCTTCTCGGAAATCAATTAGAGGACAAAAATGAAAACGATTAAATCAAAAACCATTGCCCTAGTGATAGCCATGTCCGCAGGCACTTCAGTCTATGCGTTTCCGGGCTATCAGTGGGAAAAAGCAGCACAAAGCGTTGGTATTGATCCAGTCATGCTCTACGCCGTTGCCTTGGCTGAGTCGGCCTCACATCGTGGTCTCAACATGACCAGTCCATGGCCATACGCAATTCGAAATGGTTCAAACGCAACCTACGCCAAATCTAAGACAGAAGCAGAGCAACTGTTAAACCAGGCACTGCAAGAGACTGAAAAATATCAGCTCGATATTGGCCTTATGCAAATCAATTTGCATTGGCATGGGCATCGGGTGAGCTCAGCAGCAGAACTGCTAGACCCCATCACCAACCTTACGGTCGGCTCAAGTATTTTGGCCGAAGCAATCAAGTCTTCACCAAATGATTTAGAGCTTGGCATAGGCCGCTATCACAGTTGGAACGAAGAGCGTGCACGCTGGTATGGGCAAAGAGTGCTTTCTATCTATCGCAATATTTTACATGAACTGGAGGTCCGTCAATGACAACCAATCAACAAGACTTCTATCAATTAAATTTGGCGTACCTACACGCAGCACGAGAATTAGCGCGAATTGATCCGCAAGAGGCCGTCTTGCGCTTTGGACTTACACGCGACGTGGTTGATGCTCTGATTAATGCTGGTGTTGATGACCTGCAACGAGTGGCGACCTCATCATTCATGCTGTTTCAACCAAGGGGTAACCAAAGCCAACTGATTGAGATGGTGAAGAGCAAAGGCACAGGTATCCCAAGAATCGCTTATTTATTATCAACTAAACAACAAGGGGGATGCATGATTGATAACCTGTCCAAAAGTGAGCTATTTACCCGAGCCTCGCTGCTTATTAAATACGGGTTTCGAACAACCATTATCGCGCTCGATACAGGTTTGCCAATCCACATTATCAGAAGGCTGCACAAAGAAGTGACTGGTAAGTCACCTTGTCCTGGTCAATTACCAGAATCTGATGCCATTGTTAAAAGCAGAAGAGCCCTAGTTGAAGGCTCCCTGCTGATGGCGCTTTATGTCAATATTGGTGGTGATAATGTCTACAAGCAATTAAATATCGATGCTTTGATGAAGGCTTACGATGCGTATTTGGTTGCAAGAGAAGAAGCAGATCTTCCAGCTGAGATCCCCTGGAAAAAACTGACCATCAATGAAGGTTGGGTTCTAGCTCGTGATTTAAGATCACAGCTTGCATCCTTACACCGGTGTCGATGCGGCAGTCTGTATTTGACGGTATCACAACAGCGCATTCAGCTTAAATGCCCTGTGTGTGAGATTATGGCCGAGCAAACCACTAGAGCACTTTTTGAGAACTAACATGCTGATGCATGATTTGATTGTGCACCGTCTGTGCACTTTGAGAGTACTAAGAAGATGACAAACTTACTTAAATCTTTACCAGCACGCTGCTGGTTTATATCACTGGGGCTTTTTCTGGCGACTTTGGCAGCGGCTCATTTTTTTCCATCAGAAATATTTACGGCATCTGCCAAGTTAGCGGCTTTGCCATTTCTGATTTGCACCATCGTTTTTTTCAGCTACTTGGGATTCAAAGCAACTGCTAGTCCTATCGGCCTTATAACCATCACCACTATGTGTTTAGCAATCGCATATTGGCAAGCGAGTTGGGCAATTTTATGTGTCGGTTTAGCTTTCTTAGGCTTAAGCGGACTAATCCATTTATTTCAAAGACAACTGAAAGATACCGGTCGAGAACTAAGCCTGAGCGAAAAAAAATATTGGTACTGGGTAAACGAATTTGCAGACGGTCGCTCATCTATCCTCCCCAAAAGGCCAAAAAAATAGCCAGCCCATCACAAGCTGGCTACCTTCTGTTTTTAGTTCCTTCCTGAAGCCTGGTTATAGGCCCTAATATCGATCAAGTTGTTCTGAGCATAATCTCCAGCAAGGGATGCATTTGAGATCACTGCAATCTGCTTATCCACAAATGCTTTATCTTCTTCGGACACACTGTCAGGAATGTAAGCACCGCTCTCATCTTTTTGACGATACTCATTTAGCATTTGCTCCCTTAGACCAAGCATTTCAGGCGACCAACTCGATGAGTCTTCAGAGTTGAAAACGCGCCCCGCCAAACCTTCATTGAAAGCTTGAGCAAACACTTGACTTTGAATCGGGGTCAATCCCATTCTCTGCCCTTCGCTGTATGCTTCCTGTTTAAAATCATCGGCATACTGTTCTAAGAACTCACCATATCGATTGTTAACTGCCGCACCGAATGCCCCAGCCAACATGGCTTCAGACTTAGTACCCCAGTTTACTTCGGAGGCATACTGCGAACTCGATCCACTGTATGCATCATTAAACGCCGTCAATGGGTTTTCCAAAGAGGTTCCGGCGTCAACGGCTGCTTTTAAGCCATCCCAGGTTGATTTGCTGGCCACCGTTGCATTGTGCAAGAAACCTCGTGAGCTAGGGTCTTCAAGTGCTTGCTCCTTGTAACTCTCATAGTCTTCGCCAAAGTGATTCAAGGTATGCAGTGCTGCATCAGTATGCTTGCCACTGAAGTCACCAATAGCACTGGCGCTGTTGAAGAACATTTCAGCACCAGAAACTCCGCTATCATCAGCCATAATGCGAGATCGCCACTGAGAGCCAGCTTCACTGTTTAGTCCAGATTGATAGGTACTTGTGTCAGAAACTACGGCCTGTTGGGCTTGTTGTTGATGCGCATTTAGTTGTCCATCAACACCAGACAAATTAGTTTGGTAAGCTGATTGAGCTGCGTTGAACTGAGTTTGAACAGTTGCAGCATCCTCGTAGCCGCCCAATACACCCGATTCCACTTGGCTTTGAGTGCCACCAAAAGTAGGTGCAGTTGATGACAAGCCTTCATTAGAGCGTGGCTGAATAGATCGTAAATCGGCTCCGGTAGCCATGGCCATAACAGTCATTGCTGCTTGATAGTCATTGTCTCGTTCAGCGGGCGTCGAGGAGTTGCTATAGGTTAAAGACTCCATAGCTGCGGCCACATACGCCTGATTATCATCAGGTAGCAAGCGCTGATACATTGGAAGGTTTTCACGTAATCGGTTACCTGCTTCAACATGCTGGTTCATATAGCGACCTAAATAATCCATGACTTCAGGATTATCCGCTGCTAATCGAGTTAACGTCGCACCATCCGTGTTCCTTTGTCCTGATAGACTGTAGCTGGCCTGATCAAGCTCACTAAAGCGGTTTGATGCCGTGATAACGTCTTGTGCTGAACTCTGAAGTGACTGATAGTCTTGATTAGACAACGACATCTCAACGCCAGAGCGTCTTGAATCTGAAAGGTCCTTAACCATTGCATCGCGATACTCAGCACGTCGTGAATCACTTGATGCCAAGCTTTGCATCTCCCCAGTGAGCGTATTTGCGGTCGTTGACCGAGAACTGCCCTCTGATGACTCAACTTGGCCACTAAAGTTACCACCTAAATCCAAGCCTGCTCGTAACCGTGATATTTTTGGCACTCTTGATGATTCAGGCTTATCCACTCCTGGTAGGTTGCCTTGTGGGGAGTCATTCCCCCCTGTACCAAGTAATCTTCCCAAGAACCCTTTATCTGCTACTTCTTTATCACCGGTATTTGTAATGGTTCCATCTCCACCGACCCTAAGGCCTCCCGATAACACGCCCGATACCAAGCCACGTACAGCGTCTTTTTTATCGTCTCCGAAACCATACCGTGTTTGCAGGTCATCAGTAACCTGATTAACAACGGCGCTAGATGCGGAATTAGAAGAACCGATCTGACGTCCAACCGAAGAAAGGTTGTCGTAACTTAGCTTTTCACCAAAAGTTCGACTCATGGTATTGCCAACTTGACGGCTAAAGGCTTGAGTTGCCTGAGTCATGGATTCTTTTGCAGAACCGACCATTGAACCCACCGCATTTCCGACAGAGAAACTGCTTAGTAAGTTTGACGCACCGGTCATTGCAGAACCTGTGAGGGCTGAATTTTGGAACATTGACTGTGATTGCATCACCGGGGCATTTTTCGCGACATCTGGACTTGCCATCTTTTCATCAATGGCATCACCGTTTTGAAGACGTCCAGCCAAGTGGGTAGCGGTTATTGCTGAGCCATACACGAGCATGAGCGAAATCGCCGGAACACTCGACGCCAACATGCCGCCAGTAGCTATCCAGGTTTGCAGCACTGAATCCATCTGCATCATCCCAGCAAAAGATGGCACTTCTGTACCTGCAAAGGCATCAAGAGCCGACATTTTCCCAGCAACGGTTAAATGGATATATAGGTTAATGATGGCCATGACAGGCATCCAAAGTTGAATCCAAAGTAGGATTAACAAGTACTTCCCGGCCATTCGCATCCCGATCTGGCCAAGGGCAATCACAAAGGCCATCAATGGGTGATGGCGTAAATGAAACCCTCAAAAAACGTCATCATCGGACGAACGATGCTTTGGAACAGGGTCTGATCCGCCGCCCATTGCGTATTGCGCTGCTCAATCGCTTGGTTAACCATGACGGCTGCGGTGAAAGCTTGATCATCCATATACTTGCCCGTCACGCTTTGCTCATAGATAGGCAAAAGCACCGACGCGGTCATGTACTCTTGGGTGTTTACTGAAGCCAAACCAAGGTTATTCAGTGCATTTCGGATCACGTCATCAGTGTCCGTTGCTGACGAAGTCCCCAATGAGGCTGACAGAACCTGTTTAAGCCTTGGAATGAAGGTTGATTCTGTCATGAGTTTCAGTTGGCTATAGGCATCGGTGCAGTCCAGATCACTACCGCTACCACTGAGCATGATGCGCGTGCCATAAATGCTAGAGTCAAACCTAATCGCAGTCATCGGGTTAGGATCACTCAGCACCTGATCGAGGTTCTTTTGGCCAATGTCGATACCAATCAAGGTGCACTCTTTGATGTAGTTAAACCACGATTGCTCGATGTCCGAACCGGCGACACGATTTGCATCACCCAAACCAGAGCGATCCATCACCTGTTTTCTCACTTTAATCAGTGACTGTAAACTGGATGCAAAGCCGTATTCCGTCATGGCGGGAGTTGAGAACGCCGTTTCAAACAATCGCGTGATTTGAAAGCCAACAGTCGAAATCGTACTGCCTGCGGCAGCAACACCGATGGGCACATTATCAACCACACGAACTTGTCCCGTGTACGCATCCTCAATGCTCACGCGGGTACTGGGCCCAAACATGGTTGCAAAGACTAGCCATGAGACTAAAACGTGTTGAAAGTTAATCCCACGACCACCTTGCATTAAGGCCTGAACAGAGACCATCAGTACCCCAATTAGCAAGCCAATCCGAACCATTGAAATAAAGTCGCCTGTACCAGTGATCATCGCGACAGCATTCAGGACCTGCTCTAAAAAAGCCGAATCCCCGATGGAATAGATTTCCCACATTATCTATTCCCCCAGCGCCGTAGATTTAACGGTGTAATAACGCTGTTTGCGAATGGTCTGAATCACCTGATTAAAATGCGCCAGTAATTCTTGCTCTGAGCCGTATCTTCGCTGTAACGCGGCGTACTCCTCATTGATTTGGCGACGTGCACGTTCAAGGTCTTCGGTTAACAACTTCGCATAGGCATGATCTTCGACACCAGAGGTGCTTCTAGCTGCGTTGAGCATGTCTTCAACCAATGCTCGGGCCATCTCAACAGCAATAAATGGTGCTGCTCGTGAAGCAAACGACCTAGCGGCACCTTCATTTAATGCAGAAAGTGTTCGAATCATGCCGCCAATGCTCGCGGGAGCCGAGGTCATAAAAGCCTTTTCGGTGGTGCTAGCAGCCCCTGTATTTCGAGCAAATTTAAAAATAATGCCGTTACTAGAACCTGTACCAAGAAGTAAATTTTCTACCTGAGTTGATAACCCGGTAAGGGTCACGTTAGTGATTGTCGGGTTCAAACAACCGTCTTGCGTCACTGTGTCACATCGGTACATAGCGACGTTACCGCCATGAATTAGATGCTCAATAGTCACTTTATTGCCATTCAGCCTGGTCAGTTTTGGGGCTTTACCTTGGCCATCAGCGGCATTCGCTAAATCACCAACGATAATCGAACCAGTCACCGACATAACCGCTTCAAGAAAACGGTCATCCCCCGATGCAAACCAGCTTGATGCCGAATGACGTTTCAGTGCTCGCCAAACCAAATTACCTTTAATCGTTCTGTTTACATCAGATGCCGCGACACTCGAAGCGTTCTCATATGGGTTCTTACCATTGGACTCACTCCAACTGGTAAAAACGTCTCCAGCCCCTTTAAGTGAGCTCAACATGCTTGCTTCTGTTTGCCCCTTTTTACCAAAAGCAGCCAGGGTATCGTTCACGACTCCCTGAGCCATTTGACAGGAATTGCCAAAATACTCGTTCAACTGCTGGATTTTCTTTTGCAGTGTCTCCATGTGCTGGGAGCATTTCTCACACATAGCACTGAGCGCCAATTGGAATGCGTACCCCTTGGCGTTTGCAGCAACAGAGCGAAGTAATTGAACAAACTGATCCGCGTTAACAAATGACAAACTTCCCGCGAACATATCAATGCCACCACAACCGGCTTGGAATGACGGAGGCACCATAGAGACGAGGTTCTCGTTCATGATTCTGTTACGGACAACAACGCTTCCACCAGATATAACGCCACGCCGCTGACTCTCGAATACACCTGGCGCAGTGGTGTTGGTCATTGAACCAAACAACTGGTTCATCTCCTGTTGCAAGCTTGCTTGGCTCATAGATGAAAAACCAATCGCACAGGCGATTAGCGATACTCGGAATACTTTTTTCATCGTTATAACCCTCCTTGTGCACGCAGATAGCGAACAAGGAACTCAGGGTCCTGTAATATCTTTTCGTTAAGCTCTTGGGCTGACATCGCGAGTGACACGCCGGGTTGAACAGGTCTGGTGGCATAGTAAGTTTGATCGTCAATCCAACCGGCTTGATGGGCTGCGAGAATGATTCGATTATTGAGCTCATCAAGGCTCATTGCGCCTTGGCCAATCGGAGTGATGACATTAGGCGGATCAACTAAGAACACGGCAGGGACAGTCGTAACGGACAAGGATTGTGCTTGTCCTGAATCAACTTTGTAATTGGGAAACTCTCCACCGGGTAAAGGCATGCCATCGACAGCAATAGCAAACACCTCGAAACCGTAGTTCAAAGCCATGGATTCGATGATAGGCGCTTGAGCATGGCAGTAAGGGCAATCCGAACGATAGAAGAAGAACAAACCAGCCCGTTTTGCTACTTCACCTAAAGCTACATCGCGTTGAGCGCCAGCTTCTCGATCCATCCGATTGGCAGCATAGGTCGCCAAGGGTCTGCGACTGATTTCATCCAAAACAGGATCGCCCATGACCACCTGCTGACTAACATCAGCAAATAGTGAGCCCTTATCCATCATGACGCGCTGAAGATACAGATAGGCTCTGACATTCTCACTCGTTGGCTCATCAATTGCCTTGTCCATAAACGATTGCATATGCTCTCGGAACCATGCGGCACTGAAGGGCTTTAGTTCGCTCTGACTGGACTCCACGACACCAGCTTCCGGCTCTATCAGCTCATCAGGCTGCTCAGGTTCAGGAATGACCTGATACCAAAACCAACCTTCCTGACCACGCTGATAGAATGGCCCATCACTGGCATGGGCGGGCAAGATGAATAGAAAGAGAATAATGATTGGGATGGTCACCCATAGGATGAACCAAGGTAACAAAGGGGTTCTCATTGTCAGCTCCAGAAAATTTCACAGAGCTAACATGCTAAAGAACGCCGTTAAGGTGATTGACCAGATAGATGAAGGAATTGTGTGTGTTTCTGACTAGCTGTTGTGACCAGTAACAGTAACAACAGCTAAATTTAACGAGCCAAATTTATGATTGG
>NZ_JXOK01000035.1 GCF_000830505.1 Vibrio mytili
GCCGTAAGGAACGAAACCACCGTGCAATGCGATACCGTTCATGATCGCAGTCATACCGAATTCACGTACACCGTAGTGGATGTAGTTACCAGAAAAATCTTCGGCTTCTAACGATTTCGAGCCCGACCACATGGTTAGGTTAGACGGTGCTAAGTCAGCAGAACCACCCATGAACTCCGGTAGCATTTGACCAAACGCTTCTAGTGCGTTTTGTGATGCTTTACGTGAGGCAATATTCGCAGGGTTTGCTTGAAGGTCAGCAATGATTTGGCTTGCTTTTTCTTCCCACTGTGCAGGTAGCTCACCATTTAAACGACGCTTAAGTTCAGCAGCTTCCGCAGGATAAGCCGCAGCGTAAGCGTCAAATTTCTCGTTCCACGCGGCTTCTTTCGCTGCGCCTGCTTCTTTTGCATCCCACTGCGCATATACGTCAGAAGGAACTTCAAACGGCGCGTAATCCCAACCAAGGTACTCACGTGCTTCTTTGATTTCATCGTGGCCAAGTGGCGCACCATGACAATCGTGTGAACCAGACTTGTTAGGAGAACCAAAACCGATAATGGTTTTAGTACAGATCAGCGTTGGACGTGGGTCTGCTTTTGCGGCTTCAATTGCAGAGTTAATCGCATCAGAGTCGTGACCGTCTACTGCAGGGATAACATGCCAGCCATACGCTTCAAAACGCTTAGGTGTATCATCAGAGAACCAACCATCAACATGACCATCGATAGAGATGCCATTATCGTCCCAGAATGCGATCAGTTTACCTAGACCTAAAGTACCCGCCAGAGAACATGCTTCATGCGAAATGCCTTCCATCAAACAGCCGTCACCGAGGAACACATAAGTAAAGTGATCAACGATGTCGTGGTCTTCTTTGTTAAACTGAGCGGCAAGCGCTTTTTCAGCTAATGCCATACCAACCGCGTTTGTGATGCCCTGACCTAATGGACCTGTAGTGGTTTCAATACCTGGCGCATAGCCATATTCTGGGTGGCCTGGCGTTTTTGAGTGCAGTTGACGGAAGCTTTTCAGATCGTCGATAGACAGCTCATAACCAGAAAGGTGAAGCAAAGAGTAAATCAGCATTGAACCATGGCCGTTAGACAATACAAAACGGTCGCGATCCGCCCATTCTGGATTAGCGGGATTATGGTTTAGGTGAGAACGCCAAAGAACTTCAGCGATATCAGCCATACCCATTGGTGCGCCTGGATGGCCTGAGTTAGCTTGTTGAACACCATCCATGCTTAGAGCACGGATTGCATTGGCGAGATGTTTACGAGACGACATGTCTGCTCCTGAGTACATTAAGCGAAACGATAAAATAGAACATAATTCTCTCAAAGCACAGTAGGCTCTGCAAACGTTTTCCTCGCAGAAACTTCACAAATATCGTCGCTTGAGCACCAAATTAACGGAAGTTGCTTAATTTAATAAGAATGGCAGCAAACGTTTGGTTATAACAAAAATCAAAAAAGAGCTTGTAATTAGACCAATCAAATTTAGAATAGCCGTCTAGATGTAGATACACCTGCATATGCCCAATCATTCTCATGAAGTTTGGGCTTATAAGTATTATTTTCGTTGAAGCATTGATGATGTTTCAGCTTTAAACCAGATAGAGTGGAGCTAACATGGCTAAGCACCTGTTTACTTCTGAGTCAGTATCAGAAGGTCATCCAGATAAAATTGCAGACCAGATTTCTGATGCGGTTCTTGACGCGATTCTAGAGCAAGATCCAAAGGCTCGTGTTGCATGTGAGACTTACGTTAAAACCGGTATGGTTATGGTAGGTGGTGAAATCACGACTTCAGCATGGGTAGACATCGAAGAGTTAACTCGTGAAACCGTTCGTGAAATCGGCTACGTACATTCAGATATGGGGTTTGATGCAGACTCTTGTGCGGTACTAAACACAATCGGTAAACAGTCGCCAGATATCAACCAAGGTGTTGATAAAGCTGACCCTAAAGAACAAGGTGCAGGCGACCAAGGCATCATGTTTGGTTACGCTTGTAACGAAACTGAAGTCCTAATGCCAGCGCCAATTACTTACTCTCATCGCCTTGTGCAAAAACAAGCGGAAGTTCGTAAAAACGGCACCCTACCTTGGTTACGTCCTGATGCAAAATCTCAGGTCACATTCCAATACGACCAAGGTAACATCGTTGGTATTGATGCGGTTGTTCTCTCAACTCAACACTGTGATTCAATCTCGATTTCAGACCTGCGTGAAGCGGTAATGGAAGAGATCATCAAGCCAGTACTGCCTTCAGAGTGGATCAACAAAGAGACTAACTTCTTCATCAACCCAACAGGCCGTTTCGTAATCGGTGGTCCAATGGGTGACTGTGGTCTAACTGGTCGTAAGATCATCGTTGATACCTACGGCGGCGCAGCTCGTCACGGTGGTGGTGCGTTCTCTGGTAAAGATCCATCAAAAGTAGACCGCTCTGCGGCATACGCAGCACGTTACGTAGCGAAAAACATCGTTGCAGCAGGTCTTGCTGATCGTTGTGAAATCCAACTTTCTTACGCGATCGGTGTTGCTGATCCAACATCAATCATGGTGGAAACGTTCGGTACAGAGAAAGTATCTCACGACATCATCATCGAGGCCGTACGCCAGTTCTTCGATCTACGTCCATACGGCTTGCAAGAAATGTTGAACCTTCTTCAACCTATCTATAAAAAGACAGCAGCATATGGTCACTTCGGGCGCGAAGAGTTCCCATGGGAAGCGACTGATAAAGCAGCACTTCTTCGCGATTTCGCTGGCATCAAGTAATCAAGCTCGTTGATAACGCTCCAAGCCCTCGCCTAATGCGAGGGCTTTTCTTTTGTCACTATCCATCTTCCTATCTCTTTATCATTTCAAACTCAAACGAACAAATTTCCAACAAATAGTTGTAAATTGCCTCAACTCAGCCAATAGTTAAAATAGTGTTAAAACAATATTAACCAAACAAACTGGATGCGAGCTAGTGTCGCGACGATCAAGTGTAAAAGCGACGATAACAATATTGTGGGGAAAACGTTAGTCAGACATCCATCTTTAATGAGATTAAACCTATCTAGGTTAGTCGATGTTTACGAAATACGTAGGAATAAACCAAGGAGGAGTTATGCCTCGAACCGTCAATCCATCCGACTTCCACGGTAAACGAAAGGAAGTCCCGGATAACGAATACGCTCGAACCATTCCGTGTAATACGGTGAACTTGAGTGCCCCATTCCATTGGCTAGCGTTAGGACTGCATGACTTTGTTAAGATGCCCCTCATTAGTGCATTTTACGGCATATGCTTCATGGCAGCAGCCATCGGTATCGTTCTGCTTGTACAATGGCAGGGAACACACCTTGTCGTGATGCCAAGTTTGATCGTCTACATGTTAATTGGACCATTTTTAGCGCTGGGCTTATACGATGCCAGCTGGGAAAGAGAACGTGGACACAAACCACGGCTTTTCCACTCGATGAAAGCGATCGGTCGTAACTCAAGCTCTCAATGGGCTTTTGCCGTACTGCTTGCAGTGTTCATGATTTTTTGGATGCGGATCGCAGCCCTTCTACACGTGCTTTATCCTTCTGTGCAAGGTGCACCTCTCACTGATTTCTTGCCGTTCTTAGTGATTGGTTCTCTAATTGGCTTTATCCTCGCAAGCGTCGTGTTCAGTATTTCAGCGTTCTCCATTCCTCTAATGATGGAACGTAGAGTCGATATGATGAGCGCCATTTTTACTAGCTTTAACGCGGTAAAATCCAATATTCCGGCGATGATCGTTTGGGCTGCTATCATCTGCGGAGGCATCCTAATTGGCTTTGCTACTTACGGTATCGGCATGTTATTTACGATGCCGATACTTGGTTACGGGACATGGCACGCTTACCAAGCAATCATTAAGAAAAAGCATACTCCTTAAAGGACTAATGCTATGATCCAAGCCCTCGTTCATACGAGGGCTTTTTATTTGATCTGATTTTATTTATCGGGGGGACCGTGGATATAGAGCTGAGCTATAAAGCCAAGCAAGTACTGGCACATTGCATCGCGTTATCTGAAGAGGCTTTTAAACGCCCATTTCCCATCCCTAACATAACCTTTAATGTGCGTGGCAAAGCGGCTGGAAAAGCCTACCTTCAGCTTAACGAGATTCGCCTAAATCCCGTCCTGTTCAAAGAAAACCCACAAGCTTTTTTGCAAGAAGTCATCCCGCACGAAGTGGCTCACCTAATTACTTTCCAAGTGTATGGCCGGGTTCGTCCTCATGGTAAAGAGTGGCAAGGCGTGATGGAGTCTGTCTTTAAACTCCCAGCCAAAACCACCCATAGTTTTGCAGTCACATCGGTTCAAGGTAAAACCTTTGAGTATCGATGTCATTGTTCAACCTATCCGCTTTCCATTCGTCGCCACAATAAAGTCGTTCGCAAAGAGGCCGTTTACTCCTGTCAAAAATGCCGACAACCACTCTCATTCACTGGGAATCAACTCTCGTAATCTCACCGGAGCAAGCCAGCACCAGTATAATCTCAATAGTTAGATAACCAAACGATAGAGCCTAATTGTACTCACACAATGTAATTATTAACTTACTCATTACTTAAGCTAATATTTGAGTGCTATCATGCATAAAGTCATACTTTTTAAAGACTTTAACCATGAAATACCTTATCTCTTTATTGCTTATTGCACTCTCTGGAGCATCGTTTGCTGCTCCGCCTAGTTCATTTTCTGCTGCCAAACGACAAGCAGTTAAAATCTACCAAGATCACCCAACCAGCTTTTATTGTGGCTGCAGCATTCAATGGCAAGGAAAAAAAGGCCACCCTGATCTCGCATCCTGTGGCTACCAAGTAAGAAAACAAGAAAAACGAGCGTCACGTATCGAATGGGAGCATATCGTCCCTGCCTGGCAATTTGGCCACCAGCGACAATGTTGGCAAACGGGCGGGCGTAAAAACTGCTCACGCAATGATAAAACTTTCCGTTCAATGGAAGCCGATCTGCACAACCTCACGCCTGCAGTAGGCGAGGTAAATGGTGATCGTTCTAACTATAATTTCAGTCAATGGAATGGCATGGACGGCGTCAGCTATGGTCGTTGTGAAATGCAGGTCAACTTCAAACAGCGCAAAGTGATGCCACCGGATCGAGCGCGCGGTTCGATTGCAAGAACCTACTTGTATATGAGTAAAGAGTACGGTTTCAAACTGTCTAAACAACAAACTCAGCTGATGACAGCCTGGAACAAGACCTACCCCGCTGACAAATGGGAATGTGAACGTGATAAGCGTATTGCCAAAATCCAGGGCAATCATAATCCATTTGTTCAACAAGCGTGTCGCGCGCAGTAACGCTCTCTGTCACTATCCGCTTTTTGACGAGGCGTTTCATACATTGAAACGCCTCTTGCCCCTTGTTTTTTCATTAGAATGCATCCATGTTAGGGATTAAGTTTATTCTCTTGCTGGAAATCCCATGCGTATCCCTCGAATTTATCATCCAGAAACCATCTCACAACTTGGAACCCTTGCACTCAGCGAAGATGCTGCCGGTCATATTGGGCGTGTACTGCGAATGAAAGAAGGGCAACAAGTTTTGCTCTTTGATGGCAGTGGTGCAGAATTTCCAGCCGTGATTAGCGAAGTCAGCAAAAAGAACGTGATGGTTAGCGTGGCTGAGCGTGTCGATAGCAGTGTAGAGTCACCTTTGGACTTACATCTCGGTCAGGTTATTTCTCGCGGTGATAAAATGGAATTTACCATCCAGAAATCTGTTGAGTTAGGGGTTAATACCATCACTCCGCTCATTTCTGAACGTTGTGGCGTCAAACTAGACCAAAAACGTTTTGAAAAGAAACTTGCTCAATGGCAAAAAGTCGCAATCAGTGCTTGTGAACAATGTGGACGTAATGTCATCCCAGAAATTCGTCCCATTATGAGTTTGGAACAGTGGTGTCAAGAAGAGTACGATGGATTAAAGCTCAACCTTCACCCTCGGGCGAAATACTCGATCAACACCCTACCAACGCCTGTTGAAAAAGTTCGTTTGCTGATCGGCCCAGAAGGTGGATTGTCGTCTGAAGAGATCGACATGACACGTGAATATCAATTTGAAGAGACGCTACTCGGCCCACGTGTACTGCGTACTGAAACAGCGGCTCTAACAGCAATTACAGCTTTACAAGTTCGTTTCGGCGATCTTGGTTAAACGGAGAAAAAGAATGATCAAACTCGGTATTGTGATGGACCCAATCTCGTCCATCAACATCAAAAAAGACTCTAGCTTTGCCATGATGCTTGAAGCGCAACGACGCGGCTATGAAATTCATTATATGGAGATGAACGATCTGCATCTTGAACAAGGCGTTGCGATAGCGGATACCAAGGTGGTTGAGTTAAAAGAAGATCCTAGTGGCTGGTACGAGTTTAAATCAGAGCAAAGCATAGAACTTTCAGAGCTTGATGCCGTTTTGATGCGTAAAGATCCTCCATTCGACACAGAATACATTTACGCCACGTACATTCTTGAGCGTGCAGAAGAACAAGGCACACTGATCGTTAATAAACCGCAAAGCCTGCGCGACTGTAACGAAAAACTGTTTACGGCATGGTTCCCAGAATTAACACCAACCACCATCGTTACACGTAAAGCGGAAAAAATTAAAGCATTTCGTGAACAACATGGCGACGTGATCTTAAAACCGCTCGACGGTATGGGCGGTGCATCAATCTTCCGTGTAAAAGAGAACGATCCAAACGTCTCCGTGATCATCGAAACATTGACCAACCATGGGCAAAACTACGCGATGGCGCAGACCTTTGTTCCAGATATCAGCAATGGTGACAAACGCATCTTAATCGTCGATGGTGAACCAATGCCTTACTGCTTGGCTCGCATTCCTGCTAAAGGAGAAACACGAGGTAATCTTGCCGCTGGCGGCACAGGTGAGGCTCGTCCGCTAAGCGAAACAGACTTAAAGATCGCAGAAACCGTTGCGCCAACGCTCAAAGAAAAAGGCTTGGTGTTTGTCGGATTGGATATCATTGGCGACAAACTCACTGAGATTAACGTCACCAGCCCAACGTGTATTCGAGAAATCGAAGCGGCATTTGATATTTCGATTACAGGAAAGCTGATGGATGCCATTGAGCGGCGAGTAAAATGCCTAAAACTGTAGTAGAGTTACTATAGTTAGACCTATCATTAAACGAAGCAAACTCATGCAGATATAACGTACGTCATTAACTGAGTTTGCTTACGTTTTCTACTAGTCTTAAGGATGCCTATGAGTATGAACCTCACAAACCACTTTTTAGTCGCTATGCCAGGGATGAAAGATCCCTATTTCCAGCATAGTGTTGTTTATATTTGTGAGCATAATGAAGACGGCGCTATGGGATTGATCATCAACGCTCCTGTCGATATCACGGTGGGAAAGATGCTCAATCAGGTTGAAGTTCAGCCGGTTCACCCACGCCTCCTTGAGGCAAGTCTTGATAGACCAGTCTACAATGGTGGACCAATTTCAGAAGACCGCGGCTTTATCTTACATAAACCAAAAGACTACTACGAATCGAGTATTAATATGACGGACGATCTTGCCGTCACGACGTCACGCGATATTTTAACCGTATTAGGAACAGAAGCGGAACCCAGCGATTACTTGGTTGCACTTGGCTACTCTGGTTGGAGTGCAGGTCAATTAGAAAACGAGTTAGTTGAAAACTCTTGGCTGACTATCGAAGCAACCCCTGAGATCATATTCAATACTCCTATTCGCGAACGCTGGAAAAAAGCCGTCGAGAAACTCGGCATTGACCCTAGCCACCTATCTGCTGACGCAGGACACGCTTAGGGTCTAAGCATCAAATAGAATTCTTATTAGAGACACTCTTATGTCACGTACAATCATGGCTTTCGACTTCGGCACCAAGAGCATCGGCAGTGCGATCGGGCAAGAAATTACTGGTACCGCTTCGCCACTAAAGGCATTTAAAGCAAATGACGGTATTCCAAATTGGGATGATATCGAAAAGCAACTTAAAGAATGGCAACCCGATCTATTGGTTGTGGGCCTTCCGACGGACCTCCATGGCAAAGATTTGGAAACCATTACTCCTCGTGCAAAAAAGTTTGCTAACCGCTTGCATGGTCGTTTTGGCTTCCCAGTGGAACTACATGATGAGCGGCTCTCCACCACAGAAGCGCGTTCAGAATTATTCAGCATGGGAGGCTATAAAGCCTTATCAAAGGGCAATGTTGATTGTCAGTCTGCGGTAGTGATACTAGAAAGCTGGTTTGAAGCACAATATGGTGACTAGTTGATTTGACTACCCGATAGAATAAAAAGGTTGGCTTCTGCCAACCTTTTCAGTTTTAACGTTTCAACCTCTAATCCATATCTATCTTCACGTTCGCCAAAGAACCTGAAGTCGAAGGTTCACCGCGTTGAGTTTTGAGCATCAAACGTAAATCATTGGCAGAATCCGCACTATGCAGTGCATCCTCTTCACTGATTTTACCTTGCATAACTAGCTTGTAGAGGGATTGATCGAAGGTCAACATGCCAAATTCATTCGAACGGGACATCGTCGTTTTAAGTTCATGTAAGTCACCACGGCGAATCAAATCGGATACTCGTGGGCTGTTTAATAGTACTTCAAACACTCCATGGCGCCCTTTTCCATTCTTATCTCGAATCAATTGCTGACCAATGACACCTTTTAAGTTCATGGATAGATCAAAGAGAAATTGCTCTTTTTGATCTTTAGGGACCAAATGAAGAATACGCTCTAATGCCTGGTTAGCGTTGTTCGCATGCAAGGTTGCCATACATAAATGCCCAGTTTCGGCAAAGGTCATGGCATATTCCATCGTCTCTCGGCTTCTGATCTCGCCAATCAAGATCATATCCGGAGCCTGACGCAGCGAGTTCTTCAGTGCAATTTCATAACTCTCCGTATCCAACCCAACTTCCCGTTGCGTCACGATACAGCGCTTGTGTTCATGGACAAACTCGATGGGATCTTCGACGGTTAATATGTGTCCGGTTTTATGTGTATTTCGATAGCCTGTCATTGCTGCCATCGTCGTCGATTTACCTGACCCCGTCGCACCGACAACAAGCACAAGGCCCCGCTTAGCGATAGCCAAATCCTGCAAGACAAGTGGCAACTTTAACTGCTCAAAGGTAGGAATATTCGTCTCAATCCGGCGTATAACAGCACCAGGCAACTCGCGTTGAAAAAAAGCACTAACACGGAAGCGACCAAAGTCTCTGACTATCGCGAAGTTCGATTCTCTTTGCTTACAAAATTCCTGACGGCGATCTGGATCCATGGCGCAATCAAGTAGCTTCTCCACATCATGCTCAGTGAGCTTGTCACCTTGTGGACGCAACTCCCCATCCACACGAAACAAAATCGGAGCCCCTACTGTGATGTAGAGATCCGATGCTTTTAGCGTCAGCATACCTTCAAGAAATTTATTTAGATCCATCTTCCGTGCCTACCATTATCTTTATGAGTATTACGAGAATTGCTGTACTTCGAGCCCGACCTTACTGTCTGCTTCTTCATGAGACACAATACCTTGAGCCATCAACTGACGAGCATTCTGTTCCATTGTCTGCATGCCGTGTGCCGCACCGGTCTGAATAATCGAGTACATTTGGGCCACTTTATCTTCACGAATCAAGTTACGAATTGCAGGCGTAGCCATCATGATCTCGTGACAGGCAACACGCCCACCACCATTACGCTTTAACAGTTTTTGCGCAATCACCGAGCGCAAAGATTCCGACAGCATGGAACGAACCATATCTTTGTCACTCCCAGGAAAAACATCGATGATACGGTCAATCGTCTTCGCCGCTGAACTGGTATGCAAAGTACCAAACACTAAGTGGCCCGTTTCTGCTGCTGTCAGAGCCAAACTGATGGTTTCTTTGTCACGCATCTCCCCCACCAAAATGACGTCTGGGTCTTCACGAAGTGCACTGCGCAACGCACTTTGGAAGCTATGCGTATCGCGGTGTACCTCTCGCTGGTTGATCAAACATTTATTGTTGCTATGTACAAATTCAATTGGATCTTCAATTGTTAAGATATGCTTATTGTGATTACGATTGATGTAGTCGACAATGGCAGCTAAAGTCGTCGATTTACCAGAGCCCGTCGGTCCCGTAATTAATACCAAACCTTTTTCGGCATTGGCTATCTTAGTAAAGATGTCCGGAGCTTCAAGCCCATCCAAAGTAGGGATGGCGGTTGGGATAGTACGAAATACCGCAGCGCAACCACGAGATTGATTAAATGCGTTGACACGAAAGCGGCCAACATTTTGCAGTTCAAATGAGAAATCGACTTCGAGTTTTTCTTCGAATTCACTGCGTTGTGCATCGTTCATGATTTCAAAAACCAAGCGATGCACTTCTTGGTGTGTAAATGCTGGAATGCCAAGCTTTCTTACATCGCCATCGATACGAACCATTGGCGGAACACCAGCAGAAAGATGTAGATCCGAGGCATTATGTTTTACACTAAAATCGAGTAACTCAGTGATATCCATTTAAAATCCTTAAGTCTAAAGTACAGCTATGAGTAGTATTCAACAAAACATTGAACATATCACCTCTAAGATCCGGAGCGACGAGCAAAAATGCGGCCGTTCTCCTGAGTCCGTGCAACTTCTAGCAGTCAGTAAAACTAAACCTGTCGAGGCTATTCTCGAAGCTCACCAGGCTGGTCAACTGGCTTTTGGTGAGAACTACGTTCAAGAGGGCGTCAGTAAAGTTCAGCACTTTGCACAGTATTATCCAGATAATCGAATAGAATGGCACTTCATCGGCCCTATTCAATCTAATAAATCGCGACCTGTTGCTGAACATTTCGATTGGGTTCACACCATTGATCGCGCTAAAATTGCTCAACGACTAAATGATCAACGTCCAAGCGAACTCAAACCGCTTCAAGTTCTCATTCAAGTCAATACCAGTAATGAATCGTCTAAATCCGGTGTAAACGACAACGAAATATTCGAGTTAGCCGAGTTGATTTCTCGCTTACCCAACCTCACGTTAAGAGGGTTAATGTCAATTCCAGCCAACGTATCAGACTATCAATCACAGTTGGAGGAATTCCGTAAGTTGGAGAAACTCAAGCAAACACTTGCACAGCGTTATCCACACATCGACACATTATCTATGGGCATGAGTGGTGATATGGATGCCGCTATCGAAGCTGGCAGTACAATGGTTCGCATCGGCACCGCTATTTTCGGGGCGCGGGATTATAGCACTCAGTAACACATCGCTCAGTAAGATGTCGTTTTTAGCAGCTAAATAAAGAGCCCAGTAACCTACATCACTCGGTTCAGCCTTTTACTTAATGTAGGCGATATGCTTTAAAGCGCTATTATGCACAATAATCAGTAAAAATCATGATGGAAATCAGGTAAATGGAACATAAGAAAATCGCCTTCATCGGTGCTGGAAACATGGTAAAAGCCATCGTTTCTGGCTTAGTGAACAATGGATACCCTGCTCAGAATATCGTTGCGACTGCCCCTTCAGAGACTCGTCGCCAGCCATTAGAACAAGAGTTTGGTATTCAAACCTCAAGTGATAATCAACTTGCCGCATCACAAGCCGATGTCGTGGTATTGTCGGTAAAGCCGCAAATGATGGCAGAGGTATGTAAACCGCTTCAATCTATCGACTTTAGCAATAAATTGGTCATTTCTATTGCTGCTGGCATTAATTGTTCACGTTTAGATGAAATGCTAGCGACCAAACTGAATCTGGTTCGTGTGATGCCGAATACCCCTTCCCAACTGGGTTTAGGTATGAGTGGCCTTTATGCACCTCAACATGTTACAGAACAGGACAAAAACTTTGCGGCCGAGCTAATGCAAGCGGTTGGTGAAGTATGTTGGGTAAAGCAAGAGTCTGGTATAAACAACGTGATTGCAGCAGCAGGAAGTGCACCAGCGTACTTCTTTTTGTTTATGGAAGCGATGCAAGCAGAAGCTATTGCGCAAGGATTTGATAAAAAAACGGCCCGCCTTTTAGTTCAGCAAGCTGCTTTAGGCGCCGCAAGTATGGTTGTGCATAACCCAGAGACCGAGCTGTCCACTTTGCGAGAAAACGTGACCTCAAAAGGTGGCACAACCGCAGAAGCGCTGCACACATTCAACGAACACCAACTTTCTGATATCGTAGCGAAAGCCATGCAGCAGCGGTGGCTCGCGCCGAAGAAATGGAAAAATTATTTTAATTATCTGGAGCGCGTCTAGCGCTTATCCATCACTTATTAAGGGTCCCTTATGAATTCAGTGAGTTTTCTCATCTCAACCCTGTTTGACCTGTATATTATGGTCGTCATTTTACGAATATGGTTGCAGGCTGCCCGCGCAGACTTCTACAACCCATTCTCACAATTTATCGTGAAAGCGACACAGCCTGTGATTGGCCCACTGCGTCGTGTTATTCCTTCGGTTGGTAACATCGATCTCGCCACCGTGTTATTCGCGTACGTCCTGTGTATCCTTAAGTTTGTTGCTTTAATTCTTATTGCGTCAAACGGTTCGGTTTCTTTTAGTGTCGAATTTCTGTTCCTTGGTTTACTGTCTTTAATCAAAGCAGCGGGCGGTTTGCTATTCTGGGTACTTTTGCTTCGAGCAATTCTAAGCTGGGTCAGTCAAGGTCGTAGCCCTATTGAGTATGTATTCCACCAGCTAACAGAGCCTTTGTGCGCTCCTATTCGTCGCATTATTCCAGCCATTGGCGGTCTCGACCTTAGCGTTTTAGTTCTGTTTATTGGTCTCCAATTTGCTAACTTCTTAATGGGCGATATTGTGGGTCCAATCTGGTTCCAGCTTTAATGTCAGCAGCAGTTTGGCATGAGGGAGAGGACATCGTACTCAAACTCTATATCCAACCCAAAGCAAGCCGTGACAAACTGGTCGGCTTGCATGGTGATGAGCTTAAAATAGCGATAACCGCACCGCCAGTAGATGGCAAAGCCAATACGCACTTGACTAAGTTTTTGGCTAAGCAATTTAAAGTGGCTAAAGGTGGGGTTCACATAGAAAAAGGCGAATTGGGACGGCACAAACAAATTAGGATAGAATCCCCAACTCAGATACCAGCAGAAGTAAAAGCCATCTTATGATGGCTTTTTATTTATAAATTAAAATTACATATACTCAAGTGACCTCAAGATGCAGGATTCAGAGTTGCATCTTGAAGCTGCTTGAATCTTGAATATAGACGCGTCTCTATGAGGAATTCACAATGAGCAAATGGATTACCGCATTAATGATCAGCCTGTTGTCACTACCAAGCTTTGCTGATCAGTTCAAAAATATGAAAGATATCGAAGTTCATTATGTGGCTTTTAATTCGACCTTTTTAACGCCTAAGGTTGCTCGAAGTTATGATATTAAACGAAATGGCTACAACGCGGTCATCAATATTAGTGTTCTAGACAGAGCCTCGCTAGGCAAACCAGCCCTAGAAGCCAAGGTTGGTGGACACGCAAAAAACCTGATTGGCCAAACACAAAAGTTAACCTTTCGTGAAGTCAAAGAAGGCGATGCGATTTACTACTTGGCAGAACTCCCCATTACACATGAAGAAACCTTCGCCTTCGATATTGATGTAAAATCAGGAAACAAAGGCGCGGGCAAACTTAAATTCACTCAGAAGTTTTATGTTGAAGAGTAATTGGGTTGTGATGTTCCAAACGCATTTAGATCTAAGTAAACCAAAAGCTCCGGTAACTTAAAAAATATCAGGAGGAGAACCCGTAACGCTCCTCTATCACTATCAAAAGAGATCCCCATGAAAAAAATTGTGCTAGCAACCGGCAACCAAGGTAAAGTGCGCGAAATGGCAGACTTACTGTCTGACTTCGGTTTTGAAGTATTAGCGCAAAGTGAGTTCAACGTCTCTGAAGTTGCAGAAACGGGCACAACGTTTATTGAAAACGCCATCATCAAAGCTCGCCACGCCGCTCAGGAAACAGGCTTACCGGCCATTGCAGATGATTCGGGGCTAGAAGTCGACTTCCTTCAAGGTGCACCAGGCATCTACTCGGCACGTTATGCAGGCGAGGGAGCTTCTGACCAAGAGAATCTAGACAAGTTACTTAAAGCAATGGAAGGCGTACCAGAAGCAGAACGCACCGCTCGCTTTCACTGCGTCTTAGTATTAATGCGCCACAAAGACGATCCAACACCGACCGTTTGCCACGGAGTGTGGGAGGGGCGTATCCTAACGAAAGCACAAGGTGAAAACGGCTTTGGTTACGATCCGATCTTCTTCGTACCAGAAGACGACTGTGCATCCGCCGAATTAGAGCCTGCGCGCAAAAAGCAACTATCGCATCGTGGTAAAGCGCTTAAATCGCTGTTTGCTCAACTGTCAGCTCAAGCAGCTCAGTAAGTTCACTGCATAGTCACTATAAACGAGTATATCCATGTTAACTCCCCCTGCACTCAGTCTGTATGTCCACATCCCTTGGTGTGTACAAAAGTGCCCCTATTGCGACTTCAACTCACACGCGCTCAAAGCGGAGATCCCAGAAGAGGAATACATTCGCGCCCTTCTTGAAGATCTGGATAGCGACATTGAGAAATACGATTTGAACGTTACGCCACGTCCGCTACACTCGATCTTCATTGGTGGCGGAACACCAAGCTTGATTTCCGCTCCAGGGATCGCAAGTCTACTCTCAGGCATCGAAGCGCGCATACCATTCAAACCAGGTATTGAAATCACCATGGAAGCGAATCCAGGTACCATTGAAGCAGAACGGTTTGCAGGTTATCGCAAAGCAGGCGTTACACGTATTTCCATTGGTGTACAGAGTTTTGAGCAACAAAAGCTTGAGCGCTTGGGGCGCATTCACGGTCAAGATGAAGCCGTCAACGCAGCCAAGCTTGCCCATCAGATTGGCTTAAATAGTTTTAACCTTGACTTAATGCATGGGCTGCCAGAGCAAAGTATTGAGCAAGCACTCGCAGACTTGGATAAAGCAATAGAATTAGCGCCACCCCACTTGTCTTGGTATCAGCTTACAATTGAGCCCAACACCATGTTCTACTACAAGCCGCCAACGTTGCCCGATGACGATGATTTGTGGGATATTTTCGAACAAGGACATAAAAAGCTTGCCGCTGCTGGGTATGTACAGTACGAAATTTCTGGTTATAGCAAACCTGGTTATCAATGCCAACACAATCTCAATTACTGGCGCTTTGGCGACTATTTAGGCATCGGTTGCGGTGCCCATGGTAAGCTTAGCTTCAGTGATGGCCGCATCATTCGTACTACAAAAGTAAAACACCCTCGTGGTTATTTGGCTGCTTATCAAAATATGGTTAAACCTTACTTACATACGGAACAATTTGTCGAAGACGAAGACCGTCCGTTTGAGTTCTTTATGAATCGATTTCGTTTAATCGAAGCCTGCCCCAAGCAGGACTTTATCGATACCACAGGGTTACCACTGAGTAGTATTCAAGACACCATAAGCTGGGCGTTAGAGATGGAATATCTGAATGAGACCGAGACACACTGGCAGATCACCGAAAAAGGGAAGCTGTTTTTGAACGACTTACTCGAAGCCTTTATGGCAGAGGAAGACGAATAACGTCGTCAGAACACCAATAAATGCGCCATAAAAAATGCCTCTCGATGGTGAGAGGCATTTTTGTTTGTTCTGAGGTTAAGAGCAAGTTTAGAAAATCGACCGACCAATTCGCTCCGACAGTAGCTCAAGAGCCTTTGTCCCCGCTAGTGAGTTACCAGCAGCGTTGAGTTCTGGAGACCAGACGGCAATGGTCATCTCTCCTGGCACGACCGCTATAATGCCACCGCCTACGCCTGATTTCCCCGGCATACCAACACGGTATGCAAACTCACCTGCCCCATCATAAAGACCGCAGGTCGCAAGCAATGCATTCAGTTGTTTGGTTTGAACGGGAGAAACGATCGGTTTACCTGTGTGTACAGACGTGCCTTTATTGGCTAAATAACTAAAGGTTTTCGCCAAGTCGACACAACTCATCTTTAAGGCGCAAGCGTGAAAATAGTTTTGTAGGACCGGAATGACATCATTTTCGAAGTTGCCAAACGAGCGCATGAGGTAAGCGATCGCGGCATTACGATCACCGTGCATCATTTCCGATGCAGCGACGACTTTATCATACACAATATGGGTATCTCCCGATAACTGGCGAACAAATTCAAGCAATCGCTGACGCGGTGCAGATAAACGACTTTGCAATAGATCTGCCACTATAATCGCACCAGCATTAATGAACGGATTCCGTGGGATGCCCTGCTCCATTTCCAACTGAATGAGGGAGTTGAATGCCTGACCTGATGGTTCTTTACCAACTCGTGCCCAGATTTCCTCTTGCTTATACAAACACATCGCCAGCGTGAGACTCAGCGCTTTAGAAATGGATTGGATAGAGAAAGGTTCATCGGCATCCCCGCTTTAATCACTTCACCTTCGTTAGTGTATACCGCCAGACCTAGCTTATTATTGGGCACTTTTGCCAAAGCTGGAATATAATCGGCGACTTTTCCTTGGCCGATCAACGGACGAACTTCCGCAAGAATTTCTGTCAAAATTTCCGCTGTTGGTTTCATTGTCTACCTTATTCTTATAAGCGCGTTCTTGTTATAAGCGCGTTAGCCCAGAGGTAAAAAAAGCCAACGGAGCGTTGGCTTTTCAAAGAGTCTATATTGAAAAATCGATTACTGTTTCACTGCCACTATAATGTTGCGGTTGATGGATTGATCGACACGGTGAAGATAACCGATATAAGGTTCTTCCGAAAGTACCTTCCAGCCTTGCTCTTCAAATAGTGCCGCGATGTCTTTCCATTTCAACGTAAACTCATTGAAAGACAACACCACAGAGCCCTGTTTTTTCAATACCACTTTCCATGCAGGCAGGGCTTCTTTCAAAAGTTCTAGAGGACTGCGGTTGAGCTTACTGTCTTTGGCATTTTTGCTGCCGTGCTGCACACCATATGGTAAATCGGATACCATCACATCCACTGAGTTTTTCTTTACCACTTGGTCTGCTATGCGGGTATCAGCCGAATACAGCTTCATCGTCTGAAGGTGACCTTGGTTGTAATCTTCTTTTTTCGCTGCGGCTTCAACCACGAAACCATCGGCCACTTTTTTACCACCAGAAGTGCGCTTTTCTTTGCTCACTTTATGCTTAAAGCGACCGTTCTTCATAAACTTAACGACGAAGGTTTGGATCTCTTGAACCCATTTCTGGTTGATCTCAACACCCACCACGCTAAAGCCATGGATCAAACCTTCAAATAGTGTTGTACCCTTACCACACATCGGATCCATTAACGTCAGTTGCGCGCTATCTGTGTTAGCGGCACTCACACCAAGGTTTACCATCAAACGCGTAAACTGTTCGTTTGTTTTTCCGGTATAACGCAGGATCTGACTCATGCTCTCAGGGAAAGTGTTGAACGCAGGCGCCTGAATTGGACATAGCAAACCGTCTTCACGCACTTCAAACAGCGCGTAATAAATCGAAGATGCCGCGATTTTACGAGCTTGTGCCTCGTTGAGAGCGTCTGCACACGAGAACACCAATGCTGCAGGTAAGCCGACATCTTTACTGCCAATTTCAGTCACTTCAACACCTTCAGAAGCCAGCATTGCTTTTAGCTCTGAACATGCGATGGTCATAGCGCTATCAAAATAAATACGGTTGTGACCCGGATTCGCTAATATCGCATAGTGGTACATCACCAGACTCCTTAAGCAGTACGCTTGAATTTGATGTCCCACACACCGTGACCAAGACGGTGACCGCGAGCTTCAAATTTAGTCAATGGTCGATCTTCAGGACGAGGAACAAAGTCACCATCTTTAGCAATGTTTTCGTAGCCAGGCGCTTGATTCATAACTTCAACCATATGTTCCGCGTAGTTTTCCCAGTCTGTAGCCATATGGAAAACCCCTTCGTTAGGGATCAGTTTTTGACGTACCATTTCCGCGAACTCTAGCTGAACGATGCGACGTTTGTGGTGACGCTTTTTATGCCAAGGGTCAGGGAAGAACAGTTGCAACGTGGTTAGGCTGTCATTTGGGATCATGTGCTCAAACACTTCAACCGCATCGTGACACATTACACGTAGGTTGGTGATACCCGCTTCTCGAGCATCTGAAAGGCAAGCACCAACACCAGGGCTATGAACCTCGATACCAATAAAGTTTTTCTCGGGTGCATTTTTTGCCATTTCAACCAATGAAGCCCCCATACCAAAACCGATTTCTAGTACAACTGGATTATCGTTGCCAAACACTTCTTTCCAATTAAGAAGTTCTGCTTTGTAATCGATGCCCATTGTTGGCCAGCACTCATTCATCGCGCTCTCTTGGCCTTTGGTTAAACGGCCTTCACGACGAACGAAGCTGCGGATTTTACGGATCAGCTTGCCGTCTTCGTTGTATTCGTTGGTGGTTACTTCACTCATTGATTTTGCCTGCACATTGATTAATCAAAGCGGGGATTATCCAAAGAATTAACTCGGGTGCAAGTTTTTGTTTAACTCCCTCCCATGTCGACGCTCTAAATCCAACATCTTGAGACTATTTGGCAATATCCCCACGGTTTACCAGTTGTACTTATCACCTATTCATGGTGCAATTTTGCTCCTAAACAATAATAGAATATAGAGCAAGTCGTGACCCCTTTCGCCAGCGCCATCTTAGAATGGTATGACGCCTATGGAAGAAAAGATCTTCCATGGCAACAGAACAAAACCGCTTACAGTGTCTGGTTATCTGAAATCATGCTTCAGCAAACTCAGGTCACTACCGTCATTCCATATTATCAGCGCTTCTTGGAACGATTTCCTACCGTGGTCGATCTCGCCAATGCAGAACAAGATGAAGTGCTGCATCTATGGACAGGGCTTGGTTACTATGCGCGTGCTCGCAACCTACATAAAGCAGCTAAAGAAGTGGCGCAAAAATATCATGGTGAATTTCCAGTTAATCTCGAAGAAATGAATGCATTACCAGGTATTGGCCGCTCTACTGCCGCCGCCGTGCTCTCATCAGTTCATAAGCAACCTCATGCGATTCTCGATGGTAATGTAAAACGCACCCTTGCTCGCTGCTTCGCCATAGAGGGTTGGCCCGGACAGAAAAAAGTAGAAAACCAACTGTGGGATATTGCCGAGACACATACGCCACAAACGGACGTAGACAAGTACAACCAAGCCATGATGGACATGGGAGCCATGGTCTGTACACGCAGTAAACCCAAGTGTACTCTATGCCCCGTTGCCGATTTATGCGTAGCAAAAAAACAAGGTAACGTCCTCAGCTATCCTGGCAAGAAACCGAAAAAAGACAAACCAATCAAGCAAACTCGGTTTGTCATGCTTCACCACAGTAACGGTAAAGAGCATGAAGTTTGGTTAGAACAAAGGCCTCAAACTGGCATTTGGGGAGGACTCTTTTGTTTTCCTCAAACCGAACATGTGGATACCGAAAGCGATATAGATTTACTGCTAGAGCAACGCGGAATCCGAGCTAATGACATTAAAGATCAGCAAACGTTGATTACTTTCCGCCACACATTCAGTCACTACCATCTCGATATCACACCGATTTTGATTGACCTGTCAAAGCAACCCAACGTGATAATGGAAGACAACAAAGGTCTTTGGTATAACTTATCTAAACCTGAAGAAGTGGGCTTAGCTGCGCCAGTAAAACTGTTATTGGAAGCACTACCTCATGAACTTCGTTAATTGAATACAAGGAGTCATTATGAGCCGCACTGTGTTTTGTGCTCGACTAAACAAAGAAGCTGAAGGTCTAGACTTTCAACTGTACCCAGGTGAACTAGGCAAACGCATTTTCGATAACATTTCGAAAGAAGCTTGGGCTCAGTGGCAACACAAACAAACCATGTTGATCAATGAAAAGAAGCTCAACATGATGGATCCTGAGCACCGTAAGCTGATCGAAACTGAGATGGTGAACTTCCTCTTTGAAGGTAAAGATGTTCATATCGAAGGTTACACACCACCAAGCGAATAAATAGATTAGCTCCACAGCTAAACTTATTCAAAAGCATGACATCACAAATCGCTTTGTGATGTCATTTGTCCAATTAGTGCCCACCGTCCCTTAACTATCACTGCTTATGAAAAAAATTGTCTTTATTGCAGCCTCACTTTTCATTGCGGGTTGCAGCCGTGAGTTTGTCGAAAATATCTATGACGTTAATTACGAGCCCACTAACCGTTTTGCTAACCACTTAGCTGAGTTACCAGGACAATTTGAAAAAGACACGGCTGCCCTAGACTCATTAATGAACAGCTTTTCAGGTAATATTCAAAAACGGTGGGGCAAACGAGAGGTCAAGCTCGCGGGTAAAAGCAATTACGTTAAATATATCGACAACTACCTCAGCCGCGCCGAAGTCGATTTCCAAAAGGGTGTCATCACCATAGAAACCGTTTCACCTACCGAGCCACAAAAACACTTAAAAAACGCCATCACAACCACTTTGCTGACTCCAGACGACCCAGCCAACGTTGATCTCTTTTCTTCCAAAGCCATTAAGCTACAAGGACAACCGTTTTTATATAAACAGGTCGTTGATCAAGATAAGCAACCGATTCAGTGGTCATGGCGGGCTAATCGATTTGCTGACTACCTGATCGCTAATAAAATCAAGACAAAAGACGTCGACTTTAAGAAAGCGTACTACGTAGAGATACCAATGGTGGAAGACCATCTTTCTCAACGCAGTTACCAATACGCTGATATTGTGCGCCGTGCATCGACAAAATACGATATTCCAGAAGATTTGATCTACGCCATTATCAAAACTGAAAGCAGCTTTAACCCGTATGCAGTGAGCTGGGCTAATGCATATGGTCTGATGCAAGTAGTACCTAAAACCGCAGGTCGCGACGTATTTTCTTTGGTAAAAAAGCGCTCGGGTCAACCTAGCCCTGAGTACTTGTTTAATCCAGAAAACAATATTGATACCGGAACCGCATATTTCTACATATTGAAAAATCGCTATTTAAAGGATGTGAGTCACCCAACATCTCTGGAGTACAGTATGATTTCCGCCTACAACGGAGGCACGGGGGGCGTACTAAACACGTTTAATCGCAATGACCGGAAACGTGCGATGAATGATTTAAATTCACTCCAACCAAATCAAGTTTACTGGGCCTTAACTAAAAAACATCCCAATGCAGAAGCTCGTCGTTACTTAGAAAAAGTTACAAATTTCAAAAAGGAATTTAACTCAGAGCAAACTTTGTAAAGCCATTTGGATAAAAAGCGTTCGAACAGCCACTTTTTTGAAATTATTTATAAAAAGTGGTTGACGCAAAGCGGGAAAATCCGTTTAATAGCGCTCCGTTGCCCGGATAGCTCAGTCGGTAGAGCAGAGGATTGAAAATCCTCGTGTCGGTGGTTCGATTCCGCCTCCGGGCACCACGATTTTAATTTGTTGGTGTCTTAGCAAAACGTTATCACACGAACAAAAGCACAAAGAATAAAGTGTGCCGACTTAGCTCAGTAGGTAGAGCAACTGACTTGTAATCAGTAGGTCACCAGTTCGATTCCGGTAGTCGGCACCATTCTTTTGCCTCGATAGCTCAGTCGGTAGAGCAGAGGATTGAAAATCCTCGTGTCGGTGGTTCGATTCCGCCTCGAGGCACCATTATTTGGTGCGCTTGTTTGATTTTAAATCATTAACAAGACACAAGCAGAATAGTTCCTCCTTAGCTCAGTTGGTAGAGCGACGGACTGTTAATCCGCAGGTCGCTGGTTCGAGCCCAGCAGGAGGAGCCACTTTCTAGAATTTCATTCAGTTGGGATTCTAAAAAAGAAGAGTTCTACTCTTCTAAAAAGAATAAAGTGTGCCGACTTAGCTCAGTAGGTAGAGCAACTGACTTGTAATCAGTAGGTCACCAGTTCGATTCCGGTAGTCGGCACCATTCTTTTTGCCTCGATAGCTCAGTCGGTAGAGCAGAGGATTGAAAATCCTCGTGTCGGTGGTTCGATTCCGCCTCGAGGCACCATTATTTGGTGCTCATGCTCGATTTGAAATAATTGGCAAGACACAAACAACTTTTGTTGTT
>NZ_JXOK01000036.1 GCF_000830505.1 Vibrio mytili
AGGATCAGCAAATACGCTGAAAGACATGAGACCAGTCATTGCAAACGTTGTGATGAAAAGTGACTTAAGATTCATATAGTTCGTCCTATCAAAATCGGTAATATATCGACAGGTTCAATGTTAGTCCTGATCACTTAAGATAAACTTAAGAAAACGAGCAAGATTCAACTCTGTATGGACAGCCGTTATCCTATCGATAAATTAAGCTATTTGAGGAGAGTCATGAAGATAGAACTGTGTCACTCCAAAAGTTGATCGGCACAAAATTGCGCGTGAAGCTAAGCGAGTTTTTTTATATAAGGAGCAATCCGTCAGCTACTAATTTACCAACGTCGGTAGCGCGAAAATGTCCAGTTTTGAGTGATTACGATTATTTTGTTTCAAGCTATTACTGTCAATGACACTCTTGATTGAGAATATGCTTGCTTCGTCAAACCATAATCTCTCTGCGTTCTCGATAATCTGTACGATCATACTATCGCTGAGTGAGTGTTATCACTGAGCATGGCCCGATCTGCTTCCACCAATACGACATCTACGACATCATGGTCATTTCTTCAGTTAGTAGAGAGGTGTACGGTGCTTTTTACTTTTTATTTGTCAGTTGAACGACACGTCTTGCGATTTTGTTATACCCGATCTAGCACGAAAAATATCTTGGATACGAGGATAGGATAAGTCATAGGGTTCTAAAAGCGTGAGCAGATATGAGGTGCGATGACACAGGAAAGCGAGTTAACTCGTTGAACTTTATATTTTTTTGATACAAAAAAGGCCACCCGAAGGTGGCCTTTTCCAATCGATTGGTGGGCTGGCGTCATCTGAATTGAGAGTTTTACTTATTGATTTTAATTGTTTTTATTGTTTTTTAAATCTTTTGAGAGTACTAACGGGAATACTAAAAATATTTCTACCTTTATCTAGGTGATAATCAATCTTATCTTTGGGCTAGCCGCTAGTAGTGGTTGCTGCACGTGCTGCTAGCTCAGGCAAGCGTAAATAGATAACCGTTGGCAGACAATATACTTTGATCAGCTTCTAGGAAGCTTTTGGGATAAAGCTTCTTAGCTCAAATCATTTAGTAGCATCATTTTAGATAAGAAAAAGTACATTGAAACCTTAGTCGTTTGTTAGTTTCTGCGTTGAATATCGTAGGAGTCCATTTGAATTTTAGAAAGCACCAATTGCGAATGATTGAGAAAATTAACTATGCTTCCAAGCCAATCAGAAAGGTTAAAACTTAGACTCCAATCTTTCCCACCTTGAGAGGTACCGGATACCTCGATTAATCCATCCCACCACTCAAAAGACTCTTCATACTGATTCGAGCCTACAGGCGTCAATAGAAAAGACTTCGCGTGTATAATTTTATTGGCAATATACATGAAGTCATACTTCCCAACTTTATGGTCGATAAAGTCTGCACACATTATTATTTTATGGGATTCCGATTTACCTTCTTTTAGATCTCTTAATTCTTTGGAGTTTCGGATCAAAACAGACAACTCTAAACATGAATTGCTGACAATACGCTTGAGCATTGTCCAGTACTCTGACTTAGGGTACAAGGATGGCACACCTTCAATACCTACCCTATATTTAATAGCAAAAGCTTCTCCAGACAAAACAACATTGTTCAGAATAAATATTTTCTCTCTCATTTTTTCGAAGTTAACGAAATGTGCCATATAAACCTCACGAAATCTAAACGTTGTTGAACAGCAACTAACGCAGCGTTAAGTGGTGAGCAACGCTACCACCAGACCTAAACTATTGTGCCGTAAACACTGAAGCCTATTTAAACTAAAAATGCCAAGCGTTGGGAATCCGTCTTAAACGCTTTGTTTTACGTTTCGCCCAACGCTCTTCCATTTTTTAACTTTCTTATTCTGAGTAATTAGTGAAAAAATAAAATTTTTCTGCCTGAATATTAGCTGATTCAATATGGCTATAAAAACAACAACAAACAATAAGTGCCCTCGATATGGAAGGATTGCTTCGAGGCTGTTTAGAGCGTAGATGCCAGCAATAGATAAAGCTAACATTAATGACATAAAGCAACCTAACCAATAGCGACAAATAACCCAGGTTATGAAGTGGTCTTCATCTCGATGCTTTCTTACATTTACCAATAAGTTAAATCTGAGTGTTCTATTAAAACCTCGAACTAAACTAGGTAAATGCTCTACAGAGCGCTTCCAAATGATACTAATAATCTTTGGTAAAAAAGAACCTAAAAGAGCAAAAAAGAGTCCCGTAAACCACCAATCAGTTGATGACAAATTTAACAGTATTTGTTCCATTATTTACCTTTACGTATCGCCCAATTAAGGGGTGAACAACGCCTACACCCAAACCTAAAGCATTGTGCCATAAACACTAAAACTGAAGTAGAAGCAAAAGTGCTAAGCGTTGTGAATCCCTCTGAAATTGCTTGTTATACAGCTAGTTGTTGCACAAAACGATCTTCATGCCAAAAGCTAGCCGAGCCAAAATACTCGTTTACTAAGGTCAAGAGCTGTTTAGTATTGGGCTTTAACTCAACTCTTGCTATAACACGGCCCGTTTCATTGGGGCTCACGATTTCACTAAGTTCTATATATTGGGCTTTATGTTCAGCACTCAACAACGACGCCTCAATTTTTAGGCATGCCGTGAAAACCCAATTATCACCAGGACTAACATCAATGGTAACTACATTATCTTCATCATCAATATATTCCACCGACTCTACAATGTTATCAACTAATGAATCTGTACTTTTCAAGAAATACCAAACAATATCGATATAATAAACACATTTTTCTTTTTCTGGTGGAGTTTGGTCTTGGTGCTCAATAACATTGCGCACTTTGATAAGTTCATTCAGCACCATTGGTCTGATCAAACCTAGATATTCATAACGATCTAGAACTTTTTTAGAAGAAATTTCTAACGGCAACTTGCTTATTTTATAAATCCTCTCAATCGCTTGTAGTCGATGATTAATTGCCCTTTTCAGATTTGCTATACAGTCCGATCTATAAAGCTCATGATCACTACTTACTAGTAGCTCCTGAGCATGCTTCCAGAGCTGATAAGCTCTGTATATATCGTCGTAGTCACCATTTGTACGAGAGCTTGATCCAAGTGCCCACTCATGTATTTCATCTGTTAGATATTTCATAATTCCTATTCTGCTGTATAACGCCTTGTTAGGCGAAATCCCCAAGGTTGATTCGTTCTCTTCGACCTAACTTTTGGTGGTGTATATGATCTACATAACTACTAATCTGCTGCCAATTAATTTCGGACAACACATTAGCCCTAGGGATATGTACCGTCATTGTTTCCTGACTTTGATTTGGTTCGTCTATTTGACTAAGAAGCTGCCAGTATGCTCGACCTTCAACTGCCACATATTTTACTAACATAACCACCTGTAATTTACTCATTAGCATATTGTAAGTAGATACATTTAGGGTAATTCGTTCTGAGTTACCAGTAGTTGTCGCATTCGAATGCCCCGACGCTTTCAATTGCACTAACAGCTCTTGCCCAGTCGCACTTGTATCTCGAAAGATATGCACAACCAAATCAATTCCATAGTCATTCTCTGGAGTAGATGCATCCCAGTTTCTTGGTAATGCTGCTTTAAAATTGTTAATCGAATCCGTTTCCAATTGATGGGATTCTGGTCTTTGAGGTAATCTCATTTTTATACTCTTTTTCGCCTAAGGCTTTCTACACTGCTTTTAGCCGTCTTTTATCGTTCAATAACGCGGTCTTTCTTATCGTAACTTAATTGATAATCAGTATGTTAGCTAGAAGCATGGGAGATTATACTGCAAAATGGTTCATAATTTTAGAAAGTCTAACATTCATACTTCGATGGATTAATTTTAGTAAGCCAAACGCACATTGCGAAAATGTGTATTGGATTTGAAGCTACAACCAAAAGGGGCAGAAGTGAGGTAGACCATAACTCTTTAGTTGCTCAATAGGTGCTCATAATGCTCAAACCTAATTGTTTGGAGCAGGCTATATTGCCTTCCGGTCGTAACTAATTGGATTGGTAATCGACCACCTTTGAAAAAGTAGTGTATAGCTTACTGATTAAGACGGAGCGGGTGAGCCATTCTTTTTGCTAGTTTTCAATCTGCTGCGGGGGAGGGGAATAGTTGCACATTCGAGATCAGAGAAGGCTTTTCATATTTATTCGCTAGCGCAGTTGTGACTACTAAGGTTCTGTGCGGTTAGCACGGGTAAGTAAAGAGGGAAGGTGATGAGGGCAGGACTGCTGTATAGCTTGCGCCCCTTGCTACATAAGACGTGCCTGCTTTTTTTCCGTTTTTGGGCTGACCAAGTGAAGTTGGCCACTTCTCGTCAGGAGTTCTCATTTTTGGCTCTGTGAAAAGTATCTCAGGCATTGACTTGTGATTTGTTATTCATTTTAAATGAGTTTTAATTCCTCTAGACTTGCTAAAAGACGGTTTGTTGTTTTTGGCTGTTTTGACTTTCGCTAGGTATGAGGTGTGGTAAATAAAGTCTTCAATGTCTTGTTGTGTAGTCATTACATGAATCCCCTTCTTTCCACGGCCGCTTTTATGTTCTATCCAAACCTCATCTCCCATTACGTCGAGAACCTCTGATATACGGGCTTTTGCTCGATATGAGCGCTTGCTTGAGTCAAACAAGATTGCAATGTGTGAGTGTTCACCGTTGCTTTTTCCTACTTCTTTTTTGTGCCAGTGGTGCACTTCGCCGTAGTCAATTTTGAACGCTTTAGAGATTCTCCTTTTTAGTTTTTTTAGCGATTTTTCAACCAGCTTGGGATCACGAATGACAACCAGTAGCCCAACAGATTTGTTCATGGTTTCTGTGAGGCACAGTATATCGGTAACTAGATGAGTGAGAATTGATAAGTAGCATGGCTTGCTAGGGCTACAGTTAATTGTTTGCCCCTTATATTGACATGATTTGTATAACACAGGTTTACGCTTTTTTCTCTTTAGGCTGGCAGGTGGTGCGGTGTGATTTTCTACCACAGCTCTAAAGCGTGGATGTTGCTCAATGTATGAGCGCGGCCAGCCAACGGGGCGGCCTTTTATCTTATGCTGGGGAGTTAATATACCTTTTTGATAGTAACGCCTGATTGTGCGTGTTGACGTCTCGAGCCCTGCGCTTGTGCACAGTTCGGCTAGCTCTTGTTCTGATATGTAGGAAGTGTCAGACATTGGGTTTTCGATAAAAAGCCCTGTGTGGCTTACAGGGCTATTTGATATTTGAGTTTGTTTATTCTGGCAAGAGGCTGGATTGTGGTGGCATCGAGTTTTCCGGTAATCCTAGAGCGTTTAAACAGGTTTTGCACACGTGGCAGTTATCCGGCCTTTGCCCCATAACTTCGTACCTCTTATCGTTAACCCCCTCACGTAGGCTTTTCTCAATTTTGCAGGCGGTTTCACCTGTATCTAGGAGGATGTGAGCAGTGACAGCGAGTCCCTTTCTCCATTTGATTACAAATCCTGTGCGGTTGTGTGTGCTCATTGACTCACCTTTAGCACCTTGCTGCGAAGTGGGCGGGTATCAATCCAGTCTTGCACGTCATCTCTACGCCATGCGACCGTGCGGCCGCTGCCAAGATCCAAATGCTGTGGGAATTTTCCAGATTTCATCATGCGGTAAATTGTCGCTTGGGATAATCCGGTCATTGCCTTCACATCGGCAATACGGATTAGTATTGTTGGTTTGCTCATGTAGCCTCCTGAGTGTTTATGACGGGGCTAATCATGGCAAAAGCCCTTCTAATTTATTAGGGGGACTTTTAGGGAAAAAAGTTGGTGAAATTACCCTTGTAATTATTGGGAATGTTTGATAATAGGCTTTCCAGTTTTTTCACATCATTATCATTTTTCACGAGCTTGTAGTTTCTGACTTGTTCTTTGGTCGGCTGACAAGCTGGATTTGCGCTGTAAATCTGGGAACTAAATACATCGAGGTTTTCGTATTCCTCAGGAATCTTTGGCTTTGGGTTCGGTTTAACTGTTTTTAATATATCAGTGATTGTTTCGTATGCTCTGCCAGTGGTAGATGCTAGGAACTCAACAAGATGGTTATCTTTTTGATTCCACGTCTCTATTGGATTTCCACGGCTAGTCCACCAGCGTAGCAAGTGAGCTAGTAATGCCGCATCTTCTCGGTGTTTGCGGCTTTTTCCCTCATTTCCCTGTAGGTTTAATTCGTAAATCTCATCAGTATGATCAAACCGTTCTGCTAAGTCCGAAGGAAGGAAGCACTCAACAAACCAAGAGCCTAGGTTCTGGTATATGTAATATTTTCCAAATAGCTGGCGCTCAACCTCATGATTAAGCACAGCAATACGCTCATACAAAGGCTTTAACGTACAGTAAGATGGGGGCGAGGATGGCCAAGCTCCGTTGGAAAATTAGTAATTATTTTCTTTGCCGCTTGATATAGGATTTTTTTCTGTCTTTGCTTTTCTTGTGCTCTCTCTTTTTTGGTCAATTGTGCACTGTGTATTTTTCCGGCTAGTTTTTCGGCGACTTCTTCCGTCCACTCATAAGCTGGAAGCGGTTTAAAAAATGATTTAGGTATGGCCATCACACCACCTTAAGGGCTTTGCGGCCGCTTATTGTGGCAGTTCCTATAGCAGCAGCTTGAATATGCTCTGACCACCACTGCATCATGGGTCTTCTACGTTCTAAGAAGTCTGTACGGTTGTAAGCTCGGCGCACCTCGTTGTCATCTACATGGGCAAGAGCCGCCTCGATTAAGTCAGGCTCAAACCCTTGCTCATTCAGTGTTGTTGATGCCAGTGAACGGAAGCCGTGGGCGGTTGTTCGGCCTGTTAAGTTCATACGTTTTAGCGCCGCATTTGCAGTTTGCTCATGAATTGGTTTTTTAGGATCACGGTCAGCAGGAAAGATGTGCTCACGATTGCCGCTAATAGGTTTCATGCGCTCTAAAATTTGTAGTGCTTGCGGGGTTAGGGGAACACGATGCTCACGTCTTTTCTTCATTCTTTCCGCTGGGATTATCCAAACTGCATTATCAAAATCGATTTCGCTCCATTTTGCAGATGCCGATTCCTTTGGGCGAGTCATTGTGTGCAACTGCCATTCAAGCAGGCAACGGGTAGTAAGCTTCAAATTTACATAGGGGAGCTTTTGCATTAGTTCTGGCAATTGATCTGGTGATAGTGCTGCCATATTCTGTTTTTTGGGTTTTTTGAAAACGTCTTTAATGCCTTCTAATGGGTTTGAGTGAATAAGGCCATGGTTAACCGCATAGCGCATGATTTCATTCACCCGTTGTGTAAGACGTCGAACAGTCTCGAGTGCTCCCTTGCTTTCGATATTTCGAAGAATTGCGATCACTTCAGGGGCGCTAATTTGACTGATTGGCTGGCTTTTTAGCGAAGGGAAAATGTGCAGCTCAAAAGATCGCCAAATATCATTAGCATAGTCATGGGTAATACTGGCTTTTTTCATATCAAACCAGCTTTGGGCTACGTTAAAAAGTGTGTGCTCAACAATCGCCACGTGTTCAGCTTTTTTCTGCTCGCGTGCCTCTTTAGGATCTACTCCACTTTTAACCAAGGTTCTAGCTTGCTGAGCAGTTTCTCGCGCTGCTCGCAGGCTTATGTCAGGATATGAGCCTAAGCCCATGTTGACCCGCTTTTGAGTGATTGGATGGTAGTAGTTAAAGTTCCATAGCTTGGAGCCGTTAGGTTTGATTTTTAGTTGTAAGCCACCGCCATCTGAGAGGATGCAGATTTTATCTTGAGGTTTGTAGGTTCGTATTTTGCTATCCGTTAGAGGAGTTGATTGCCTAGCCATAGTTTGCCTTTTAGTATTCTCAAAAAACCACCTTCATTATAGGGAATACTAAAAGGAATACTAAACGTCTAAGCTCTAATGAACTCTATGATTGTTTATGGAGTATCAGAACTGAGAGGGATTTCAGGGTGAGCCCTTGTGGGGTAAGGCTTTTATTGTGTTGAGGTCAATAAAAAAGGCCACCCGAGGGTGGCCTTTTCCAATCGATTGGTGGAGCTGGCGGGAGTTGAACCCGCGTCCGAAAACCTTTCATCATTGGTACTACATGCTTAGTCGATCTTTAATTTCGCCACCCACCTGCGAACCGACACGCTAATGAATGACTAGCCTGAATTATAATTCGCCGTTCATCTCTCAGGCGGGAGAATCCGGGCTAGCGCGTTTGGGTTTGATCCCTCGTTATTCCCCGTCTTACGTGCGGAAGCTAGGGCGAGAGAGCTCTCAGCAGGGTATTAAGCTGCTAGTGCGTAGTTTTCGTCGTTTGCGACTATTTTTTTGCGGTTTGTTAACGAGGCCTACCGCACCTCGGCATGCACCTCAGACTTCTGAATTCCCGTCGAATCCTAAATCAGCCCCAAGGTATGATTTGCATAGTAACAGAAAAGCATTAGCTGTCCAGTACTATGCGTTTAAGTGGTCAAGATTAACGCAATGAGCTCTTCATTACGCGTGCTTTTTCTCTTGCCCAGTCTTTTTCTTTCAGATCAGTACGCTTATCGTGCAGCTTTTTACCTTTCGCTACGCCGATTTTCATCTTAACCCAAGAGCGAGACCAGTATAAAGATAGCGCTGTTAGAGTCATGCCTTCTCGGTTTACACGACCGAGCAGGTTATCGAGTTCACGACGACTCATTAGTAGTTTACGCACACGAGTAGGGTTCGCCACAACGTGTGTCGATGCCTGATTTAAAGGAGTGATTGTCATGCCACTCACAAAGGCTTCACCGTCACGCATAAATACGTAACTTTCTGAAATATTGGCTTTACCTTGGCGAAGGGCTTTCACTTCCCAACCTTGGAGCTCCAAGCCAGCTTCGATTTCATCATCAATGAAATACTCGTGGCGAGCTTTTTTATTGAGCGCAATAGTATTACTACCCGCTTTTTGTTTTGATTTTTTCTTTGCCATAATGGCGTCATTATACGGCTTGGATATCGGTTAGGAAATCCTTTTATTTGCGCAATCGTCGAATAAAAGTAAAATTGACACGAGCTTTTAATCTGTACAAGTATTGATAGGAGTATCTATGAAGCAAATCAGCCGTTCAGCGTTGGTGTCTTTTAGTGCAGAACAGATGTTTGATCTGGTCAATGATGTTGCTAAGTACCCCGAGTTTTTGCCAGGTTGTTCTGGTTCTCGAGTTATTGATTCTTCAAATAGCGGCATGGTGGCGTCGGTTGATGTTGCAAAGGCTGGTATTAGCAAGACCTTTACAACTTGCAACGAGCTTGTTCCTGGACAGGCGATAATGATGAACTTGGTGGATGGTCCTTTTAAAACCTTGCGTGGAGGATGGATTTTTACTGCGCTGGATGAACAGGCGTGTAAGGTAGAGCTCAAGCTAGAGTTTGAATTTTCAAGCAAAATGATTGAAATGGCGTTTGGTAAAATTTTCAATGAATTGACCAACAATATGGTAAACGCCTTTACCAAACGGGCTAAACAGGTATATGTGCTATGAGTATTGAGTCCGACATGATCCATGTAGAGGTTGTTTATGCCCTTCCTCATGAGCAGCGCGTTTTTAACTTAGTCGTTAATAACCACGCGACGGTAGAAGAGATCATTCGTCAATCTGGGGTACTGGAGCTGTATCCAGAAATCGACCTGTCTAAGAATAAGGTTGGTGTGTTTAGTCGTAATGTAAAATTAGAAGCGACGGTGCGAGACAGAGACAGAATTGAAATATATCGCCCCTTACTTGCTGATCCAAAAGAGATTCGTCGCAAGCGCGCTGAACAGGCGAAAGCGGCAGGCAATGCAGATCCTGTGACGGGCGGTAAGCCGAACGCTTCGCGTAAAAATGAGTAGCTCGAACCATTCATAGGGTATAAAAAACCTCCTAGTTAGGAGGTTTTTTTGAATCTGTTTGTTACTGAATCTGTTCGTAAAACGTATCGCTTTTCGGGAAGTCACCGCTAATATCTGCCAGCGTTCCTTGGTCATCGAAGTTGACGATAAGATCTTTCTGGACAGGGTCACCGTGACCTGGCGTGTGATGGTAAATGTAATACCATGTGTTTGGGTAGCCGTTTTCGATGAGCATTGGCGACCCCAGTACGAAGCGAACCTGTGCTTTAGTCATCCCAAACTTTAATTTATCCACTGCACTTTGTTCTACATAGTTGCCTTGGTTGATATCAATGCGATAAACCAGTTTTTCTAACACCGAGCATCCTGTCAGCAATGTCATTGCTAATGGTACGGCAACTAACCACTTCTTTAATTGCATAATAATTTCTTAGTAACCTTTAAAATACTGCGCTGATAATAAACAAGCTCGACGCAGATGTAAAAAGCTATGCGTCGTACGGTAGGGAATCTGACAACGAATTTTGATTTGAGTTGCATTTATTGACAGATATTCGGCATCTATCTCTGTATCAAGACAGTGTACATTGCTCAAATGATGTCGCAAAGGCATTTAAAGATGACAGAATCAGTGACACTGAAAAAGCATGAATGATTCTGCCATCGTCAATGTTAAGCTGCGACTAGCAGTTCTTTTGCGTTGGCGAGTGTTGAGTCGGTAATTTGACTGCCGCCGAGTAGGCGAGCCAATTCTGCCACACGTTGCTGTTCATCCAGAGTGTACATTTGTGTTTCGGTGTGACCTTTTTTGGTCTGTTTGGCGACAAACATTTGGTTGTGACCACAACCCGCTACCTGAGGAAGGTGAGTGACACACATAACCTGTGTGGATTCGCCCAGTTTTCGTAACATTTTGCCGACCACTGCGGCTGTTGGACCACTGATACCGACATCAACTTCATCGAAAATTAGACTCGGAGTATCGACCTTTTGCGCAGTAATGACTTGGATCGCGAGAGAAATACGTGATAGCTCTCCCCCTGAGGCAACTTTGGCAATCGGTTGTAATGGTTGCCCGGGGTTGGTCGAGACTAAGAAACAAACGCTGTCCATCCCAAGCGGTGACGGGTGTATGTTGTCGTTGTTTACTTCGATACTGAACACGGCTTTTTCCATGCTTAACTCATGCATACTTTGCGTAATCAGCTTGTTAAGCTCTTTTGCGTAGCGGCTACGTGACTTATGCAGCTTCTCTGCGCTCGACAAGAAACCTTGGTAGTGCTGTTCTACTTCTTGACTCAATGCTTCCAATTTTTCATCAGAACAATCTAAAGCTTCAATCTGAGACAAAAGATCTTGATGATGCAGATAGAGATCCTCTGGCATGACGTGATGCTTGCGCGCTATCGACATGACTTTGGAAAAGCGTTCTTCCACATAAGCCATCCGCGCAGGGTCGACCTCAATACCATCTAAGTAATTTCGTAACTCGTTTTTCGTTTCTTCCAATTGAATCATTGCTTCTGACAGCATGTTAGGTAAGTCAGAGAGCTTTTCATCCATTTCGGCGAGCTGTATTAGGGAGTGATTGGCCGATTGCAAAATACCAAGCGCATTGACTTCATCACTTTCGTAAATAAGTTCGATGGCTTGTTGGCAGGTAGTGGCAAGCTCTCCACTGTTAGACAGTCGTTTGTGCTCTTGCTCGAGCTCTGTAAATTCTTCTTCACCTAGCGATAACTCATTCAGTTCTTTGATTTGATATTCAAGCAATTGCTTTTGTGCCTGATTTTGTTGGCTATTCTCTTTAAGTTGCTTGAGATTATTGTCTGCTTGACGCCATTTCTGATAGGCACCACGTGTATTTTTCAATAGGTTGTGATGACCAGCATATTGGTCCAGCATCGCCATTTGCTGGTCGCTTTTCATTAACTGATGATGTGCATGTTGGCCATGGATGTTGATTAAAAGTTGTCCAAGAGATTTGAGTTGTGAAAGAGGGACTGGACTACCGTTTATAAAAGCTCGTGAACGGCCTTCTTTTGTGATGATGCGGCGCAAGATGCATTCACTACCATCGAGGAGATCATTATCTTCTAACCAGCGTGTGGCATGTACGTTGTTATCCAGTAAGAAAGCGGCGCTCACTTCGGTTTTCGCTTCTCCTTGTCTTACCATACCTGCATCAGACCTGCCGCCTAAGCAAAGCCCTAACGCATCGATAGCAATGGATTTACCCGCGCCTGTTTCACCGGTAATGGTGGTCATTCCTTTGGAAAGCTCGAGTTGTAAAGATTTCACAATCGCAAAATTATTAACACTTAAATGAGCCAGCATTTTTTCTTTACCTGTATAACCAAACATACTGTATATGAGAACAGTATATACTGTTTCTTTATACAGTAAAGGTGGGTGGGGAGATTTTTAATATACGAACGGTTTTTTGTGATCAGATATGAAAAAAGAGCCTCTTGGAATCATAGAGACTCTTGGAAATGCTATGGATTATTCTTTGAAATGAAATGCGTTACAGAGAGCATCTAAGGTTAAAAAAGCTTACTTGACCACCCCAGTTTATTGCGCAAAACATGATAATAACTGTAGTCCTTGGGGTGGATAAGTTTGAGTACATTAGGGCTTTGATATATATGGATTTCATCACCAGGTGAGACGGGTAGTGACACTTGTCCATCACAACTCACTTCTTGCGTTCCGCGGTTATCCGGAGAAACGACCAGTTTAATACGACGTTTACTGTCAACCACCAGTGGTCGGCTGGATAGAGTGTGCGGGAACATTGGCACTAATGAAATGGCATTCAAACTTGGCGAGAGAATAGGGCCGCCACCTGAGAGTGAGTAAGCGGTGGAGCCTGTTGGAGTCGAAATGATTAACCCATCGGCTCGCAAGGAGAACGCGAAGCTGTCATCGATGTACACTTCGAATTCAATCATGTGGGCGATTTGACCTGGGTGTAAGACTGCTTCGTTTAGCGCTGCATTATGACTTTTTATTTGACCGTGACGGTGTACTTCGGCTTCCAGCAAAAATCGCTCTTCTTCAATATATTCACCGTCGAGTACTGCTTTTAGGGAGGCCTGAAAGTCATCTGGGCTTAAGTCGGTCAAAAAGCCTAGATTACCTCGATTTACACCGATCACTGCGACGTCAAAACGGGATAAGATTCGGGCCGCACCAAGCATGTTGCCATCGCCACCAACGACAATCGCTAAATCTGCGTTTTTACCTAATTCAACTAAACTGGCAAATTGACTTGACGGAATATCGTCAAGAATTGCCGCGAGACGGTCGTCAATAAATACTTTGTAACCTTCAGCTGTTAGCCATTGGTAAAGCTCTTTATGAGTTTGAATTGCTTGTTGATCTCTTGGTTTACCAATAATCGCGATCACGTTACATGGATTTTTCATATCATTTCCGCATTAAAGAGGCTTGAATCAGGAATCTTCATCCCCATAATAATGGCAAGTCACCTAAATATGCGAATTTTTGTGTCGTTGACTCAGGCTACTCGCCGACAGTATTAACGGCACTGTGTTGAATTCTGGAGATATCATGAGCAACGAAGAAAATAAAGTTACTGAAGAAGAGCTAGATCAAATCATCGAAGAAGTTGAGAAAGTCGAAGCTGAAGCTCAAGAAGCCGAAGTGGAACTTGAGGAAATTGGTGATGAGAAAGACGCGAAGATTGCTCAGTTAGAAGCGGCATTGTTGTCTAGTGAAGCCAAAGTAAAAGAGCAGCAAGATTCGGTGCTACGTGCAAAAGCGGATGTTGAAAACATGCGTCGTCGTACCGAGCAAGAAATCGATAAAGCGCGTAAATACGCATTGAACAAGTTCGCTGAAGAACTGCTTCCAGTTATCGATAATCTTGAGCGCGCTATTCAAGCCGCAGACACAGAAAGTGAGGTTGTTAAGCCAATTCTTGAAGGGATAGAGCTAACCCACAAAACGTTCGTCGACGTTGTTGCTAAATTTGGCCTGAAAGAAATCAACCCAGAAGGCGAAGTATTTAATCCTGAACTTCACCAAGCAATGTCGATTCAAGAAAGCCCTGATCATGAGTCAAACACGGTGATGTTTGTAATGCAAAAAGGTTACGAACTGAACGGTCGCGTAGTGCGTCCTGCTATGGTTATGGTTGCTAAATAACCATAACGATTGAAAACAGGACCAATGCCCATTGCGAACGTAATGGGCATTTTTAATTTTTAGAGACGATGTCGGTTTGTGCCGCCGCGGTGTTCACCCGCGAAGGTGCGAACTAAAGATAGGTGTCGCGTTGCATTTTCCGTAAAAACTAAGGCAAGAAATAAGAAAAAAAACGGTTTTTTTTCATTCTGCCCTTGAAAAGCAATTTACCGCCCCTATCTATGTGGCATAGAGAAGCAAACATTGATTATTTTTGTTTGTGAGCAAGGGTTGAAACCCGATTCTCCTCCCCCCACATTGGGGTTATAACCAAACGAAAATAGAATTTATTCGGAGATAGCCAGATGGGTAAAATCATTGGTATTGACTTAGGTACTACTAACTCATGTGTTGCAGTATTAGACGGCGACAAACCTCGTGTAATTGAAAACGCAGAGGGCGAACGTACTACTGCATCGGTTATTGCTTACACTGATGGTGAGACGCTAGTAGGTCAGCCTGCAAAACGTCAAGCAGTAACTAACCCTGAAAACACGCTATTTGCTATTAAGCGTCTAATCGGTCGTCGTTTTGAAGACGAAGAAGTTCAGCGTGACATCGAAATCATGCCTTACAAAATTGTTAAGGCTGACAACGGTGACGCTTGGGTAGAAGCAAAAGGCCAAAAAATGGCCGCTCCTCAGGTTTCTGCTGAAGTTCTTAAGAAAATGAAGAAAACGGCTGAAGACTTCCTAGGCGAAGAGGTAACTGGCGCAGTTATCACAGTACCTGCTTACTTTAACGATGCTCAGCGTCAAGCAACAAAAGATGCTGGCCGTATCGCAGGTTTAGAAGTTAAACGTATTATCAACGAACCAACAGCAGCAGCACTTGCTTACGGTCTTGATAAGAAAGGTGGTGACCGCACTATCGCAGTATACGACCTTGGTGGTGGTACATTCGATATTTCAATCATCGAAATCGATGAAGTTGAAGGCGAAAAAACGTTCGAAGTTCTAGCAACTAACGGTGATACTCACCTAGGTGGTGAAGACTTTGATAACCGTCTGATCAACTACTTGGTTGATGAGTTCAACAAAGAGCAAGGCATCAACCTTAAGAATGATCCACTTGCAATGCAGCGTGTGAAAGAAGCAGCAGAGAAAGCGAAAATCGAGCTTTCTTCTACTTCTCAAACTGACGTAAATCTACCTTACGTTACTGCAGATGCAACAGGTCCTAAGCACATGAACATTAAAGTGACTCGTGCGAAACTAGAATCTCTAGTTGAAGACCTAGTACAGCGCTCTCTTGAGCCACTGAAAGTAGCGTTAGCCGACGCGGATCTATCAGTAAACGACATCACTGACGTAATCCTAGTGGGTGGTCAGACTCGTATGCCGATGGTGCAAGCGAAAGTTGCTGAGTTCTTTGGTAAAGAAGCGCGCCGTGACGTAAACCCAGACGAAGCAGTAGCAATGGGTGCTGCAGTTCAAGGTGGTGTACTAGCTGGTGACGTGAAAGACGTACTGCTTCTAGACGTAACTCCACTGTCTCTAGGTATTGAGACAATGGGTGGCGTAATGACTAAATTGGTTGAGAAGAACACGACGATTCCAACCAAAGCGAACCAAGTTTTCTCTACAGCAGAGGACAACCAGAACGCGGTTACTATCCATGTTCTACAAGGTGAGCGTAAGCAAGCGATGTACAACAAGTCTCTAGGTCAATTCAACCTAGAAGGCATCCAGCCTGCGCCACGTGGTATGCCACAAATCGAGGTAACTTTCGACCTTGATGCGGATGGTATCTTACACGTATCTGCGAAAGATAAGCAGACGGGTAAAGAACAGAAGATCACGATCCAAGCATCTGGTGGCCTAAGCGATGAAGACATCGAGAAAATGGTTCAAGAAGCGGAAGCAAACAAAGAAGCGGACAAGAAGTTCGAAGAGTTAGCGACTGCACGTAACCAAGCTGACCAAATGATTCACGGTACTCGTAAGCAAGTAGAAGAAGCTGGTGAAGCTCTACCTGCCGAAGAGAAAGAGAAGATTGAAGCAGCTATCGCAGAGCTAGAAACCGCGCGTAAAGGCGAAGATAAAGAAGCTATCGATGCTAAAGTTCAAGCGCTAATGACCGCTTCTCAAAAACTGATGGAAATCGCTCAACAACAAGCTCAAGCGCAACAGGCACAAGGTGCTGACGCGGGTGCACAGTCTAAAGAAGACGATGTTGTCGATGCTGAGTTCGAAGAAGTAAAAGACGATAAGAAATAATCTTTCTTAACCAGATGGTAACCACACCATCTGGCGTCGATACGACTTCATTGTGCGGGCGTTTGGGGGAACTCTTACGCCCGCCTGTTTGTAAATAGCACCGTCTTTCTAGCTAAGCGCTTTTCTAAAAAAGCTTTTATCTAAAACGATATAAACACCAAGCGGCAAAGGCCGTTTGCAGTACTACATTGGTGACGAAGAACATGTCAAAACGTGATTTTTACGAAGTATTAGGCGTAAGCCGTGATGCCTCTGAGCGCGATATCAAAAAAGCGTACAAACGCTTAGCGATGAAATTCCATCCTGACCGCAATCAGGATGATGATTCTGCTTCAGATAAATTTAAAGAAGTAAAAGAAGCGTACGAAGTTCTGACCGATCCTCAGAAAAAAGCAGCGTACGATCAATACGGTCATGCCGCTTTTGAACAAGGTGGCGGCGGCTTCGGCGGTGGCGGCTTTGGTGGCGGCAGTGCTGATTTCGGCGACATTTTTGGTGATGTATTTGGTGATATCTTTGGCGGTGGCCGTCGTGGTGGCGGTGGTGGTCACCGAGCTCAGCGTGGTGCCGACTTACGTTACAATATGGATCTGTCGCTAGAAGAAGCAGTACGTGGCGTAACGAAAGAAATCGAAGTTCCGACCTTAGTTCACTGTGATACATGTGAAGGTAGCGGTGCGAAGAAAGGCTCTTCTGTTGAGACGTGTGGCACTTGTCACGGCCATGGTCAAGTACAGATGCGTCAAGGTTTCTTTGCTGTTCAGCAAACCTGTCCTACCTGTCATGGTAAAGGTAAGATCATTAAAGACCCATGTAATGAATGTCATGGTCAAGGTCGTAAGCAGAAAACCAAAACACTTAACGTTAAGATCCAGCAGGGGTTGATACTGGTGATCGCATTCGTTTGTCTGGCGAAGGTGAAGCGGGAGAAATGGGCGCACCAGCGGGTGATCTCTACGTACAAGTACATGTGAGAGACCATCACATCTTTGAACGTGATGGCAACAACTTGTACTGTGAAGTGCCGGTTAGCTTTACAATGGCAGCATTAGGTGGTGAAGTTGAAGTCCCTACTCTCGATGGTCGAGTAAGCCTGAAGGTACCGACAGAAACGCAAACCGGTCGTATGTTCCGTATGCGTGGTAAAGGTGTCAAAGGTGTACGTGGCGGTGGTGTAGGCGATCTTATCGTTAAGCTTGTGGTAGAAACACCCGTCAATCTAAGCTCACGTCAGAAAGAGCTGCTGAAAGAATTTGAAGAGTCGTGTGGCGGTGAAGCTGCGAAGCATAAGCCGAAATCGGAAGGTTTCTTCAACGGCGTGAAAAAGTTCTTTGATGATCTGACTAGCTAATACCAGTCGTCATGCTATAAATATTTAAGAAACATTTAAGGCCTGCAGAAATGCAGGCCTTTTTATTACGGATATTTTTAGGTATATCGTGGCGTTAAGTCCTTTAATTCCAGCAACTGCTTGGGGCTTCAACATTGGTTGCAGTAAGTGTGAGGCTGGTTACTCCTGAAGGAAAACAGCTGTCATTATTTTGCCCAAGGTCGGACTTAGCCGTTGCCGTAATTGTGTAGGCGACACTGGCAGAACTGACAACCGAAAAGCTAAAACGGTCACTGTCTGAATCACATATGGTGCAGTTACCGCCAGAAACAATCTGACTCCAGTCGTACCCACCATCGTAAGACGTTTCTAGTTCCAATTGAATACGGCTGATATCGCTCAACGCTACCGTTCGATGTGATTTAAGAACATGGCTGGTATAAGAAGGATAGGCGATAGCTGCAATGATCCCAACAATGACCACCGCAATCAGTAATTCGATCAATGTCATCCCTCTTAATCTTCTGTTGTAGTTGTTACAGCGAGAAATTCGAATCATTACGAGTAGTTTCCTTTTTGCTTTTACCCCTATTTTTGGCAGGTGATAGCATCTGTGCAAGATGAATTACGGTCATCAGACTGTTTGCATAGGAATTTGGGAAATGCCTCGCGGGTTTACGTTATTAGAGCTGCTTATTACGGTATCGGTCATGAGTATTTTATTGGCTATGGCTGCGCCAAGTTTTAGTCATATTTCACAAAAAATACAAATGCAGCGTCTTGCCACTGAGTTGTTTGGTTTTTTGAATCAAAGTAAGTCAGAAGCGGTGATGCGAAATACCAAGTTGTATGTGCACTTTTCAATGGATAAAAATGACGTCATTAGTGATGGAAGTTGGTCTCTTGATTTGACAGACTCATCGACGGTTGGAGGAAATACGATATTGCATTTTTCCGGTACTCCTTACTCAGAACTATCTATCATCCACAACTACGAATCTAAATATATGAGCTTTGACGAAGTCAGAGGACGTCCTGCCTCCGGGAGTATAGAGTTCTTTGCCTCTAATAATCAGAACTCTAAATTGATATTGGCAGTTTCTAATCCTCCTGGGCGTATCAGGGTTTGTAGCGACTCTGGAGCACTATATGATTACCCAGAGTGCTAATTATCGTTATCAACGAGGTAGCTCGTTAATCGAATTTATGATCGCTTCATTAATCGGGTTAATTTTGTTAGGAGTGATTGGCTCTGTCTTTATAAGCTTACAAAAAACGGCTAGACAGAAAAACTTGGAGTTACATTTACTTCAGGGACTTAATGTTACGTTGATGGTGATGAAAGATGACATTCAGAGAGCGGGGTACGATGGCGGTAATGGTCATTCTCTTAAGCTATCAGGAGCTACAGACACGGTTACTATCAGTGGAGCGGCTATCGGTTTTGTGTATTTCAAAGAAGGTGATGGTTACCAAAATATTAAGTATCAACAGGATGGTAATAAGCTTGAATTTTGTTCCAATCCTGTTGTTTCCCAAGCTCAAATTAAAACTTTTGGCGGAATTAATAGTTGTTCCCCTTTATTTGACGAAAATATTATTCAGGTTACTCAGTTTTCGGTGAGCTCTTCAGCGCTAACGAATGGTTCTAAGTCAACCAGCGTAACGGATGTATCGTTGAGATTACAGACCGTTGATGGAGCGCTCAATACAGTTGCAGCGTTTTCGATTAAGCAAAGGAATTGGCAATGAAACTTAGGTCGAATCAGTCTGGTTATGTCGCTTTACTTGTGACGTCCATTCTTTTACTTCTCGCTTTAATTGTTTCCCTTGCTTCATCAAAAGGTGTTTTTTTTCAAATTAAAGTTGCTCAGAACGAATTAAAAGCTCGCCAAGCACACTGGAAAGCAGAAGGTGGACTGGAGTGTGCTTTCTCTAAAGCGAAGTTGTTGAAACAGATCCCAGCGGACGTAGATGAGTGTATAGACGAAATGGATCTTGATGAATTAACTTTTTCTTCAGAAGCATCAAGTTTAGTCACTTCTTTAGTCGGTAATACAGAACTTAACAAAACTGTTGAGTTTCCTTCAAGTGGTCCCGGTGCTATCAAGTCTACCTCGGATCTTGTCATAAATGGTGCATACACGAGCTCACCAGATCCAAGTAAAAGTTTAGGGAATAATTTGTGGGAATGTACGTCGGTTCTTTATTTTAATTACTTCTATGCGACAAGCGTAAACACTCTACACCCACATCAGTTATCTGAAGTTCCGTATGAAGGTTTCCCTGCAAGTCCCGCTGGACAGGAACAAAAATGTGCGACTACACATCACAGTTGGGCAAGCAGTGTTGCGGACTCGAAAGATGACTATCGACAATCTTCGAGTATGGAACCGTTTAAAGACGTGTTTAATATGCCTAGAAGTGAATGGTTTGATGTAATGTCTGATAACTCAATTTTTGGTTATGTACCTCTATCTCTCAACTCAGTCACTTTGGGGTCAACGAATGATTTACCTCTCCTTACCTTCAATACTAACTGCGCGGAAGATATTGTCAGCAATATTGAATCCGGACACGATCTCGTTTGGGTCTATGGCGGATGTGAACTAAATACTGATGACTTTTCAAGCATCGATACCGCTATCGATAACCATTTAAGTGGTGATGGCATTATCTTAGTCGTTCAAGATGGTATTTTTTCTACAAAAGGCACTCATAACTTTAAGGGAATGCTCTACCACTTTATTTCTCCACACTATATCGATGCTGATGGGAATGCTTTAGATTTCACTGGCTGGCCCAGCCTTGAGAATGATTCTGAATTGGATGGGGTGATTGCGGGACTCGCTGGTACTGTTCCAATTAACAAGGACAAAGTCGGTTATTTTCAACATGGATCTTTTAACCCTTTAGGTGGTTTTGTAATGGATGCACCTGGCACATTTGCTCTATTCAATTCCGCATTATCGTTTCAGTACAATCGAGATGTGATTGATAATCCGATGAAAAAACTCAAAAAAGTTTATTGGAAAAAAGGTTCTTGGAATGATCTCTAAACAAAATGGCTTTAGCTTACTCGAAGTCTTGATTGCTTTTCTGCTTCTTGGCGTAGGGGCATTAGGGCTAACAAAACTGAATGTATACTTAGAGCGGGAATCTGAATACGCGATAAATAGTATTGAAGCTCTGCGTCTCGCTGAGAACAAACTCGAATGGTTCCGAACTCGCGGGGCATCTGCGGCATCGCCCGCTATGCCTGTTGCGGACTTCGACTCTATCGCGACCGGATCTTCTGCTGTTGGCGCTTACACGCTTCAGTGGCAGGTTCCCTCGGCAACCGTCTCCGGTTCATTAAAGACGGTTACGGTCACTGCTAGTTGGGAAGATAGGCTCGGTGAGACGCAATCGATTCAATTAAAAACGATGATCTCACGTTTTAGTGAGTTTGATAATTAATAACCGTTGCACTTGCGCATATTTCTAGTGATCGCTTATTGAGACTGGGTTTGTGGCATGATTGAGAATGTATATAGATGGTTTTTGAACTGTTAATACCGTTGATGTATTACTGTTTTTATTATGTTTAACTCAAGGTGCTTTTTTGCAAAATATGTCTCCAAATATGAAAATAATTCTAGAACCTTGTGCTTTGGAGTTGGTGGTTCTCTAGAATAGTTGGTTGAGAGCTGGCCGTGATTATGATTTTAAAAAGGCCATAGCACCAACATCATTTTTTGGAGTTGCCATGAGTAATCAAGCAATCAATCAAGCACCATCATCGAAGCCGAGCGGGATGGATCGCTTTTTAAACTTTATCGAGCGTGCGGGTAACAAAATTCCTGATCCAGCGATTCTGTTTTTCTGGGCATTAGTTATCACTTGGGCTGCGTCCGCACTTTTGTCGAATGTCTCTTTCGACCTCCTAAACCCTCGAACAGGCGAAGCACTTACGATTACTAACCTTTTGACCGGCGAATCGCTTGCCAGTTTCTTAGCGAACATGGTGACCACGTTCACTGGATTTGCTCCTCTTGGTATCGTATTGGTTGCGATGTTAGGCGTGGGGGTTGCAGACTCTTCTGGCTTTATTACGACAGGTCTGAAGAAGATGCTGAGCTTTACACCAGCGAAACTTCTTACCCCTATGTTGATTCTGGTAGCTATTGTCTCGCACACGGCTGCAGATGCGGGTTATGTTTTGGTTATCCCGCTAGGTGGTATTATTTTCCATGCAGCAGGTCGTCATCCTCTAGCGGGTATCGCGGCGGCATTTGCTGGGGTTTCTGGTGGTTTCTCTGCAAACTTCATCCCTTCTGGTATCGATCCTTTACTTGCAGGTTTCACCCAAACTGCCGCACAAGTATTGGACCCTGAATATATTGTGAATCCACTAGCTAACATTTTCTTCACGGGTATCTCGTCAGTCATCATTGTCGCGATTGGTTGGTATGTTACCGAGAAAATTATCGAACCACGTTTAACGAGAATGCCTGTCGATGAAGATGCAGAAACGGCACCTGATTTGGGCTCGTTTACTGAGATTGAATCAAAGGCATTTCGCTATGCGGGTTGGGCAATGATGGCAGGGATTGCACTTCTTGTTGTGGCTCTTATTCCTGAGAATTCAGCGCTTCGTTCACCTGAAGGGGAGATCACGGCCTTCTCTGCACCGATCATGAAGTCTATCGTCCCATTGATCTTTATCTTGTTTATCATCCCTGGCTACGTGTACGGTAAAGTTTCTGGTACGTTTAAAACAAGCAATGACGTTATCAAAGCGATGGCGGATACCATGTCTACCATGGGTGCGTATATTGTGATGTCGTTCTTCTGTGCTCAGTTCCTGTCTGCATTTGCTCAATCAAACATCGGCACTATGTTGGCGCTATACGGTGCGGAAGGGTTGAAAGCAATGAACTTGCCAGGCGAGGCGACCATCGTTGGTATGATTCTACTGACAGCGGCTGTGAATCTATTGATTGGTTCAGCATCTGCGAAGTGGGCGTTGATTGGTCCTATTTTGGTTCCAATGTTGATGGCTGTGGGGATTTCCCCTGAGTTGTCTCAGGCAGCATACCGTGTTGGTGATTCAGTCTCGAACATCATCTCACCTCTAATGGTGTTCTTTCCTCTGGTTGTGGTTTACTGTCAGCGTTACGTGAAATCGACGGGTATTGGAACCTTAGCGTCTCTAATGATGCCATTTTCGATTGCGATGCTTATCGGCTGGTCAATCTTCCTAGTCGCCTACTGGATGATTGGTATCCCTCTTGGTATCCAAGCGCCTTACACTTATACGATGTAACCAGAACGTCCGGATATAACCGTACTTCATATACTAAAAAGCACTCGTTGAAAAACGGGTGCTTTCTTTTTAGTAAAAGAAAGGACCTAGGGTAAGTGCTGTAACTTAGGTGATAAACGGTGGATTTAGTGTTTGTGGTTTTGGATTACAGATCGCTTCGCTTCTAGATTACGGAGGCGTTTACCGAGGGTCCCGTATTCCGTAATCCACTTCCACTTCCTGAATTTGAAGGGTAACATTCACCGCATTAAACGATTTATCAAGATACTGGAGCCCACTTTGTCTGATCTTCAATTCACCGCCCAAGATGAACACTTTATGCGCCGAGCAATGACACTGGCTGAGCAGGCAGAGGCGGAAGGTGAAGTGCCGGTTGGCGCCGTGCTAGTCAAAGATGGGGAAATCATCGCAGAAGGTTGGAACCGTTCGATATGCGCTCACGATGCAACGGCTCATGCGGAGATTCAAACATTACGTAAAGCTGGGCAAGTCTTAGAAAACTACCGCTTATTGGACACCACGCTTTATGTGACATTAGAGCCTTGCCCGATGTGCGCAGGTGCGTTGTTACACAGTCGAGTTAAGCGCGTGGTCTACGGTGCACCCGATCTTAAGGCCGGTGCAGCGGGGACCGTTTTGAATTTGTTTGAAAGCCAAGCTGCTTACCACTATGCAATCGTAGAACAAGGGCTGCTAGAAGAAGAGTGCCGAGCTCAATTACAAGCGTTCTTTAAACGTCGGCGTAAAGAAATCAAAGCCAGAAAACAAGCTGAGAAAGCTTTGCAAAACGAGCAAACCCATCGGGACAAATAGAACCAACACAGCAAGCACCTCAGAGCAGCATACGAGAGCGCTACCTGTGTTCGATATTTTCGCTGCTTTTTGTCACAAGAGAGGGCCGACTTATTTGTGATCTTATTGGTTGACTAAATGAACGAAAATACGCCTACGAGCATTCATTTTCTTTTTTAAGTTCGCTAATTTGCGTTTTCGGCGTATCGCAGCGACGGTTTTACTTAAACGTTTTGACTGAACTCTACATCTTTTCATATTCGAAACCTTTTTGGTACAAGACGACGAACACTCTCTCTTTAGCACACGCACTGTATCAAGCATACGTGTTTGCATGCATGTTCTTCGTTAATATATTTACTAATGTTCTGGTCATTAGCAAAGTGAATCGTTGAGTTAGTCTATCGCGTCATCGGATGTTTCGTCCTGGTCGTCTGAGTCTTGTTCTGGGATAGATTGACTCGCCGAAGAGCTGGACCCTGTGATTGTTTCGATGGCCCCAGAGACAAGTTGCTCAGGGGCAAGAGGTGGGATGACTTTCAAGTCATCGGTGTCATCTTCTTCCGCTGGTTTTTGACTGACGTGACCAATAATGGATTGATAGTAGCGTCTGATGTTTTCCACGTAGTTGCGCGCTTCATCCCCGCGAGCATAGCCATAACGGGTTTGGCTGTAATAACGCTTTTGACGTAGTAGCGGTAATCTATCTTTCACATCAGCCCAAGCATCAGGGTCACCGCCTTGCGATTTGGTAAGGCGTCTTGCGTCCATCATATGGCCATAGCCAATGTTATAAGAAGCAAGGGCAAACCAAATTTTTTCATGTTCATTGATGGAGTCTGGCACCCGACCGACAATACGACGCAAGTACTCGACACCACCTCGAACGGATTGCTCTGGATCTAATCGGTTAGTCACGCCAACGCTTTTCGCAGTCGGCAACGTCAGCATCATCATCCCTCGGACACCTGTTGGAGACTTCGCTTTTGGTTTCCAATGAGATTCTTGATAAGCCAATGCAGCGATGAGGCGCCAGTCAAACTCTTCGCTGTATTTTTGAAACAGAGGAGACCACCTTGGTAGCTTGTCGTCCAGTGCACGAATAAAAGCACGAGTATCCACATAATCGAACGCTTCGACGTGACCAATATACTTCTCTTCCAGTAACGCTAAGTCCCCAGACTGTTTGATATTGCCAAAGAACTCGATAAGCATCGCATATAAACTCTCGTCCTCTGAGCGACGAGTAAACCAAGAAACAGGTTGATCTTCGGTTAGCTCAAACGCCAATGCCAAGTCGGGATAAAGCCGTTGAGCCAGCGACAATTCAACAGAGTCGGTGACCGTAAACCTTAACTCACCAGTAGAAACGCGTTTCAATAGGTCGCGAGTATCAGCATTACCTACAATTTCAAATTGCAAATCCGGGTGTTGTTCTTTCAATGCTGTCAACGTAGGGACATATTGGGATTGTTCGACGATCTGCAGCGTTTGTGCACCTGCGTTTGTCTCTTCGTCTGCAGCTTCATCTTTAGACGCTTGATATTGGATAAGCTGTTCCAGGCTTCGAGGCCTACGTTGTCCCTTTTTGTAAACAACTTGCTGGCTAACGTAGTAATAAGCTGGCCCAGGACGAAAGCGCTCGACTGCTTGCGAAGTCTGGTTCAGTCCGGTGGCGATAATATCGATATCACCTTTATTTAGTGCAGGGAATAGATCGGCTTGACGAAATGCTGGTTTGATCTCGAGTTTAACGCCTAGCTCTTCAGCGAATTGACGTGCCAACTCATAGTCCAACCCTGCTGGACCATCGGGACCAATGTAGTACGACAGTTGATTATTTAAAGTACCAACTCGAAGCACTCCACGTTCTTGGATTTGTTCGAATTCACTTTTGGGTGCCGACTCAATTTGGCAGGCAGAAAGGAGTAGCACAGAAGCGAAAAGTAGGGCGCTGCGCTTAAGTCGGTTGAACTGGCTGATTTGCATTAATAAATACTTCTTTGCATTAGATTGGTACTGCTCGATAAGTTTTCTATTTACCTTTATATCAAAGCGAGGCGATAGGGCAAAGTGAATCGGGTCGATAGAATGTCACATTGCGGGTTTTATCGACATTTTTGAACATATGTACCAAGGACGGTGAGCCAAACGAAAGCCACATTGCGATAGTAAGCCGTTTGTCATCTATCTTACCGAGGTTGGGGTTTAGCGGTTATTTAGGGATAATTCAAATTTGAAGAAAAAAGTGACGCAAACGGTTGCTTTTGGTGTTACATCACAAAAACAAATACTATATAATGCGCTCGCAAAGGAGAGGTGGAATTGGCATAGGTTTGTGAATCTTCGGTAATGCCCTCGAAGAACATACAGTAACCCACTGAATTTATTCCAATATCACCTCAGGTCAATAGACCTCAACCAATTGCATAAGAGACCTAAGCACATGAGAATTTTGCGTGGCTCCCCAGCTCTTTCTGAGTTCCGTGTTAACAAACTACTCGAACTTTGTCGTGAACAAGATCTGCCTGTAACTGGCATATATGCCGAGTTTATGCACTTTGCAGATCTAACCTCTGATCTAGATGACCAAGAGTTAGAAAAACTAGAAAAGTTGCTAACTTACGGCCCAACCATCGAAGAGCACGCGCCTGAAGGTCTTCTACTTCTTGTGACGCCTCGTCCTGGCACTATTTCTCCATGGTCTTCCAAATCGACCGATATTGCGAAAAACTGTGGTCTAAACAAGGTTAAGCGTCTGGAACGTGGTACAGCGTACTATGTCGAGGCGTCATCTGAGTTAACACCAGAGCAAGTTGATGCAGTGAAAGCGCTAATCCATGACCGTATGATGGAAACCGTGTTTACTGAACTTGACGCTGCGTCAGCACTGTTTACCGTCGCAGAGCCTAAGCCTGTCGCGCATATTGATATCTTAGCGGGTGGTCGTCTTGCGCTTGAAGAAGCAAACGTTTCCCTTGGTTTAGCGTTAGCAGACGATGAAATTGATTACTTAGTTGAGAACTTTACTAAGCTTGGTCGTAATCCAAACGACATTGAGCTAATGATGTTTGCTCAGGCAAACTCAGAGCACTGTCGTCATAAGATCTTTAACGCGGATTGGACTATCGATGGCGTAGACCAAGAAAAGTCGCTGTTTAAGATGATCAAAAATACATTTGAAACGACGCCTGATCACGTTCTGTCTGCTTACAAAGATAACGCAGCGGTAATGACAGGTTCTAAAGTCGGTCGTTTCTTCCCTGATCCTAAATCTCGTCAATACACTTATCATCACGAAGATGCACACATCTTGATGAAGGTAGAGACGCACAACCACCCAACGGCAATCTCTCCGTGGCCAGGCGCATCAACGGGTTCTGGCGGTGAAATCCGTGACGAAGGCGCGACAGGTATCGGTGGTAAGCCAAAAGCGGGTCTGGTTGGTTTCACAACCTCTAACTTACGTATTCCTGGTTATGAGCAGCCGTGGGAAACCGACTTTGGTAAGCCGGGACGTATCGTAAACGCATTAGACATCATGCTCGAAGGTCCTCTAGGCGGCGCGGCATTCAACAACGAATTTGGTCGTCCAAACCTACTCGGTTACTTCCGTACCTACGAAGAGAAAGTTACGTCTCACGCGGGTGAAGAAATCCGTGGTTACCATAAGCCAATCATGATTGCTGGTGGTATGGGTAATATTCGTGATGAGCACGTGCAGAAGAAAGAGATCCCAGTGGGTGCGAGCCTAATCGTACTTGGTGGCCCAGCGATGAATATCGGCCTAGGTGGCGGTGCCGCTTCGTCAATGGCGTCTGGCCAATCAGCAGAAGATTTGGACTTTGCTTCAGTACAACGTGAAAACCCAGAAATGGAACGCCGTTGTCAGGAAGTGATCGACCGTTGTTGGCAGCTAGGCGAAGATAACCCTATCGCGTTTATCCACGATGTGGGCGCGGGCGGTATCTCTAATGCACTTCCAGAGCTATGTGACGACGGCGAGCGTGGCGGTAAATTCCAGCTACGTGACGTACCAAATGATGAGTTGAGCATGAGCCCACTTGAGATTTGGTGTAACGAATCTCAGGAACGTTACGTTCTTGCGGTTGCGCCAGAGCATATGGAAGCATTTGATGCGATTTGTAAGCGTGAACGTGCGCCATATGCGGTCGTCGGTGTGGCAACGGAAGAGCGTCACCTCACGCTAGAAGATTCTCACTTCGACAATACGCCAATCGATATGCCAATGGACATTCTGCTTGGCAAGACTCCGAAGATGCACCGCGATGCTAAAACGCTGAAAGTCGATAGTCCAGCGATTGCACGCGATGGTATCGAAATCAACGAAGCGGCTGACCGCGTTCTTCGTCTACCAACCGTTGCTGAGAAAACATTCTTGATCACCATCGGTGACCGCTCGGTTACAGGCTTGGTTGCTCGCGACCAAATGGTAGGCCCTTGGCAGGTTCCAGTGGCGAACTGTGCGGTAACCGCCGCAAGTTACGACACCTACCACGGTGAAGCGATGTCGATGGGTGAGCGTACTCCAGTCGCTCTACTAGATTTTGGCGCATCAGCTCGTCTGGCGGTTGGTGAGTCTCTAACAAACATTGCTGCGACAGATATCGGTGATATCAAACGCATTAAACTGTCTGCGAACTGGATGTCTCCAGCAGGTCACCCTGGTGAAGATGCTGGTCTTTACGAAGCGGTGAAAGCAGTAGGTGAAGAATTGTGTCCGGCTCTAGGTCTGACTATCCCTGTTGGTAAAGACTCAATGTCGATGAAGACCAAGTGGGAAGAGAACGGTGAGAGCAAAGAAGTGACGTCACCGCTATCGCTGGTTATCACTGCGTTCGGTCGTGTTGAAGACGTGCGTAAAACAGTGACACCTCAGTTGCGTACCGACAAGGGTGAATCTTCACTCGTGCTCATTGACCTTGGTAACGGTAAAAACCGTTTGGGTGCAACTGCGCTGGCACAGGTTTACAAACAGCTTGGCGATAAGCCAGCGGACGTAGACAACGCAGAGCAGCTAAAAGGCTTCTTCGATGCGATGCAAACGCTAGTTCGCGATGACAAGCTAGTGGCTTACCACGATAAAGGTGATGGTGGTTTGTTCGTAACACTTGCTGAGATGGCATTTGCCGGCCACTGTGGTGTGAAGGCTGACATAGCAGCACTTGGTGACGATGCATTAGCAGCATTATTCAACGAAGAGTTGGGGGCAGTTGTTCAAGTTAAGAACGCAGAACTGGATTCCGTTCTGTCTACGCTAGCGGCAAACGGTTTAGAAGCATGTTCACATGTGATTGGTTCTGTTGAGGCTTCAGACAATTTTGTTATCACTTCTGGTGATGCTGTTGTACTTGAGCGTTCACGTACAGACCTCCGTGTTATCTGGGCAGAAACCACGCATAAAATGCAGGCACTACGTGATAACCCAGCATGTGCAGACCAAGAATTTGAAGCGAAGAAAGACAATTCAGACCCAGGCCTGAACGTATCGCTAAGTTACGATGTCAACGAAGACATCGCGGCACCATACATTGCAAAAGGCGCGAAGCCTAAGATGGCGATTCTTCGTGAGCAAGGTGTTAACTCTCACGTTGAAATGGCAGCAGCGTTTGACCGTGCGGGCTTTGAAGCAACTGACATTCATATGAGTGACATTCTGACTGGTAAAGCCGTACTGGATGAATACCAAGGTCTAGTGGCTTGTGGTGGTTTCTCTTATGGTGACGTACTAGGCGCTGGTGAAGGTTGGGCGAAGTCCATTCTATTTAACGCGCAAGCTCGTGAGCAATTCCAAGCCTTCTTCAACCGCGAGGAGACGTTCTCTCTTGGTGTGTGTAATGGCTGTCAGATGCTATCGAACCTGAAAGAACTTATCCCTGGTGCAGACCTGTGGCCACGTTTTGTTCGCAACGAATCTGAGCGTTTTGAGGCACGCTTTAGCTTAGTAGAAGTGCAGAAGTCTGACTCTGTGTTCTTCGACGGCATGGCTGGCTCTCGTATGCCTATCGCGGTTTCGCACGGTGAAGGTCGTGTGGAAGTACGTGACGGCGAGCACCTAAGCGCAATCGAAGCGTCAGGTACCGTCGCACTGCGTTACATCGACAATAACGGCAACCCAACGCAGCAGTACCCGAACAACCCGAATGGTTCGCCAAATGCGATCACCGGTCTGACAACCGCTGATGGCCGTGTCACTATTATGATGCCTCACCCAGAGCGTGTATTCCGTACAGTTGCAAACTCTTGGTCTCCAGAAGGCTGGGGTGAAAACGGTGCTTGGATGCGTATGTTCCAAAACGCACGCAAGAACATCGGCTAATTCAGGTTTTCATTGAAGAGCAAAGCGCAGATCGCAAGGTCTGCGCTTTTTTGTTTCGGCTTAGAAAAATTCTTACTTTCAGTCAAAAAAATCGCGCAAAGAGGAATCAATTATGCTCTAATACCGCGCTTACCAAGGGATGGTGTTAAACAGCTCAGCTTAGATGGAGTTATCAAGTTGACCGAATCCCTGATTGATCCCTAAAATCCCTTAGGAAATGAAAGAAATGTCTAAGAATCCAAAATTTGCTATCCGCGTGACTGAAAAACGTAACGGCTGGAGCGCAGAAATCACTCGTCAAGTGACGTCTCGTAAGACTGTTGTATCAAAACGTGAAACAGGCTTTGATAGCGAAGAGAAAGCACAAGCTTGGGCTGAGAAAGAGCTGGCTGGTTTTGTTCAAAATCAAGTCGTTCGTAATGAGCGTAAAGCGGTACAACGTCAAGAGCGTGAAGCAGAGCAACTTGCAGCCAAAGCGCGCAAAGAAGAAGCTCGTCAGGCTCAAGACGCAGACGAAGAGTAATAGCGAAGCCTGTATTCTTTGAGCTCTGATGCTCGCGAATTTTACGGCTGAGAACAATACTAAAAGTAATAGAGACAAAAATGCCCTGACTAATGTCAGGGCATTTTTTATTGCTGCATTTTTATTGTTGAGAGTCGAAAGGTATTTGTCCCGTGGTCACTTGGTCGATGTCGAACTCGGTTAATTCTTCAATATAGCTCTCGACCGCTTGACCGACTTCTTCGTCCCCTTGATTAAAGTACGCAAGATGGAAAATGGCATCACCCTCGTTCACCAGTGGTAACGTTTGTTGACCAATGACTAAACCACTTTTGGGGGCTTTTAGTTCTAACTCAACGTGACCCAGTGGTGAGCTGATATAGGCTAGGGTGGTATCTTGCTCCACTTTGTCTCCTAGGTTCACGACCGTTCGTAAAATTCCGTTCCCCGAGGCTCGAACCCAACTGGTGGATTTGGCTATGATTGGTTCAGGGTATTTCTTGCGACTTGCACGTAACATACCAACCGCTTGCATTACTCTATGTATCCCTAGTACACCTGCACTGATTGATAGCGGATCGAAACGCAAGGCTTCACCTGCTTCATAGGTCAGAACTGGGATGTCACATTTTTCTGCTTCACTGCGCAACGAGCCATTCCTTAAAGCCGAATCAATAATGACTGGGGTAGCAAACGCTTTCGCTATTCGGAGGGTTTCTGGGTTACTCAGGTTGGCCCTTATTTGCGGCAAGTTGGTGCGGTAAATTGCTCCTGTATGAATATCTAAAATATAATTACAACGCTTCGCGATATTGTTAAAAAAACCATAAGCCATACGAGAGGCAAGTGCCCCTTTTTCGCTACCAGGAAAGCATCGATTGAGATCGCGGCGGTCAGGCAAATAACGTGACTTGTGAATGAAACCAAACACGTTGACGATAGGGACGGCGATCACTGTGCCTTTGAGCTTGAGTGGATCAAGTTGGTTGATCAACTGACGAACAATTTCCACCCCGTTGAGTTCATCACCGTGAATGGCAGCGTTAACTAATAATACGGGGCCTTCTTTCTTACCATGAATGATTTCTATTGGAATAGATAAAGGTGAATGCGTATATAGCTGCGCTGCTTCGAATTCGATTTCTAACCTTTGTCCGGGCTGTACTTGATGTCCAAGTAGCTCAAATGCCTTGCTTCTCTTTAACCTAGCCATATATCGTCTCTGTCATAAATGTTATCAATAATGTAACAATAGCTGCCATATCTCACGAATCATTATAGCTAAGGTTACGATAAAAAATTGTTATCATGACCGTCGGCTTACGCTTAGATAGATCAGCGAATACAAAAAGGAATGCAATGCATCCCTTTTCACATCGATAAGCGTATTACTTAGGCTTTTTCTGGAATGGCTTCTAAAAGAGCCACCATCTGATCCCAGAACAACTGCACCGTATCGATTTTGACTTTCTCGTCAGGTGAGTGAGGGAACTTAATGGTAGGGCCGAAAGACACCATATCCATATGTGGATAAGGTTCTTTGAAAAGACCGCATTCCAAACCAGCATGAATAACCATAATGTTTGGTTTGTTGCCATAAATCCCTTCGTACATATCACGGAAGATAGCCATGATTTCGGAGTCAGCGTCTGGTTTCCAGCCAGGGTATGCACCAGAGAAAGCAATATGTGCATCAGCAAGTTCTGCAATTGAACGAAGCATCCCCTCGACTTGACTGCGACCTGAATCAATCAAAGAGCGAATAAGACATAAAATAGTAACAGTGTCTTCTGTTGTGGTGATCACGCCGACGTTGAGTGAGGTTTCAACCACACCTTCAACGTCATCGCTCATGCGTATTACGCCATTTGGACAAGCGTTCAGTGCTGAGATAAAGCGTTTTTGGTCAGCGGCAACAAAGACCTTCGAATCGGAATTAATCTCGTCATTAAATGTGACGATATTGGTTTCTACTTTACCTAATTCCGCTTTAAGTAAGTCGGTATAGTGGTCAAAGGTTTCAGCCAGTTTTTCTTGTTTCTCGGCAGGTAATGCAACCGTGACAAACGCTTCGCGCGGTATCGCATTACGTAGGCTACCGCCCCGGAACTCTATCAAGCGTAGATCCAAGTCTTGAGCATGACCTGCTAGAAAACGACCAAGCAATTTGTTGGCATTACCGCGACCAGTATGAATATCGCAGCCTGAGTGACCGCCTTTTAGTCCTTTAAGAGTCAGCTGGCGCGTTACGTATCCTACAGGGATGTCATCACGGGTAATAGAGAAGGTCATGGAGCTATCGACGCCACCTGCGCAACCCATATACACTTCGCCTTCTTGCTCTGAGTCGGTATTGAGAAGAATATCACCTTCTAACCAACCTTCTTCGAGGCCGAATGCGCCTGTCATACCTGCTTCTTCGTCAATAGTCAGTAAGACTTCCAGTGGACCGTGCTTGATACCCTTTGAGGCTAAAACTGCAAGACAAGAGGCCATACCAATACCGTTGTCAGCACCCAAGGTTGTACCCTTCGCCGTTACCCATTCTCCATCAATGTAAGGCTGAATAGGATCGGTTGCGAAATCATGAACGGTGTCTTCATTCTTTTGTGGAACCATGTCGATGTGTGCTTGCAGTACGACACCTTTCTTGTTTTCCATGCCTGGCGTTGCAGGCTTTTTGATGAACACGTTGCCAGTAGGATCGCGACGAACTTCAAACCCTTGCTCGCTAGCCCAGTTAATAATGTATTGAGCGAGTGACTCTTCATGTTTTGATGGGTGAGGGATGGAACAAATTTTATCAAAAAACTGCCAAAGGGGAGCAGGTGATAAGGTACTGATCTCAGAATGGAATTCAGACACGTAAGACTCCTTTTGATGTGCTTTACCAAATATACTCTTAAAAATGAAAACCAAATTAGTAGAAGGTTCTGCATTGTTGAGTTTGGTTTAAATAAGGCTAAGGATACCACCACAGCGCACTAACGAGTAGTTGTCGCGGCGAGCATTTACGACAGAGTAGATTGAAAAGTGTCACAATTTACGTACATAAGTACTATGGGGGTGTACAGTAAGCCCCATCGGGTCGTATTGACGCTCTTACTGTATCTATGGTTAAAAGTTTTCTAACTTACAAATTTGTAATTAAATTACATCATTATTTTGATCTTTGTCAGTTTTTGTGATTTTTGTGATATTTGTCACTTAAAGTGTTGTAATTAATTTTCTTGATGGTATATTTATAACCAGCTTCTTAGAGAAGAATGAAACGCTCAAAGGATGAGTCCGAACCATCGCCTCCAAGGAACCGAGAAATCAACGACTGTTTTAATTGATTTAGAAGGTGATATTTATGAAAGGTTTACCAAGTACAATGTTCTGGACTAACAAGTCTGTTTACACCAGCAACTTTGTATACCCAACAAGCTTTGGCTACTAAACGCAGTCAACGCATGTGACTTGAACAGTTTGTTCACCCCTATAAATTGGAATTTTTTTTCAGTAGTAGTGCTGACCATGATTCGCCGCCACTCAATTTGAGTGGCGTTTTTTTATCTCTCTCTTTTAGACTGTTTAATTTCCAACCAGTAACTTTCTGTTATCTGATTACTTATCCCATTCATTCTATTTTTCTCTAATTCCAAAGCACTTAATGGTTACCAAAGTACTTTTTTACTTTGAAAGTTTACAACATTGTTCAATCTGTACACTTCCAGAATCTTCGTTTCCGATTAAATTATTCTTTATTTATTAGTGGGTAAGCTAAGTGCTAGCGCGATTTTCTAATGAATAGGTTTCATATTCTGGTAAAAAAAATACGTTAGAGTGAAAATTCTATCTGGAATTTGTTAATTGATGACTTTATAATTTTGCCAATCGATTACGCAACCGTTTACTTTACCTATTATAGGATTCGAACATGCTCGAAAGGCTCTTTAAACTCAGTGAAAATGGCACAAATGTGCGCACTGAGGTCATTGCAGGTATTACTACCTTCCTCACTATGGCATACATCATTTTTGTGAACCCAGCTATTTTGTCTGATACGGGGATGGATCGTGGTGCCGTTTTTGTTGCGACTTGTTTAGCAGCAGCGATTGGCTGTTTCATTATGGGACTAGTGGCAAACTACCCGATCGCACAAGCGCCAGGTATGGGACTGAATGCTTTCTTCACCTACTCGGTAGTATTAGGCATGGGTTACACTTGGCAAGTCGCATTGGCGGCGGTGTTTGTATCCGGCCTGCTTTTTATTGCGCTCAGTATATTTAAAATTCGTGAATGGATTATCAACTCGATACCACACTCACTGCGCACTGGTATCTCGGCCGGTATTGGTCTCTTCCTAGCCTTTATTTCATTAAAAAATGCCGGGATTGTTGTTGATAACCCTGCAACCTTAGTTTCTATGGGGCACATAACATCGTTACCAGCGTCTTAGCATCAATTGGTTTTTTCTTAACTATTGCGCTGGTTCATCGTGGTGTCAAAGGTGCGGTCATGATCGCGATTCTTGCGATCACTGGTCTAGGCATTGTTTTTGGTGATGTGCAATGGCATGGTTTGATGTCGACACCACCAAGTATTGCGCCTACTTTCTTGCAATTAGATTTTTCTGGCTTGTTTGAAGTTGGCATGATTTCCGTCGTGTTTGCATTTTTGTTTGTTGATTTGTTCGACACAGCTGGCACCTTGGTGGGTGTGTCTCAAAAAGCGGGTCTAACCGACGAAAACGGCAATATTCCTCGCTTGAATAAAGCGCTGCTTGCTGACTCTACAGCCACCTCTGTTGGTGCACTGTTAGGCACTTCAAACACGACATCCTACGTTGAAAGTGTGTCGGGCGTTGCCGCAGGTGGCCGTACTGGTCTCACCGCGGTTGTTGTAGGCGTCTTGTTCATTTTGGCACTGCTATTTTCTCCGCTTGCTGGAATGATCCCAGCTTACGCGACCTCTGGCGCTCTATTCTACGTTGCGATCCTTATGCTGTCTGGATTGGTAAGCATTGATTGGCGCGATCTAACAGAAGCTGCTCCCGTCGTTGTCACGTGTCTGGTTATGCCACTCACGTTCTCTATTGCAGAAGGCATTTCACTTGGTTTCATCGCTTATGCTGCGATCAAACTGTTCAGTGGTAAAGGTCGTGAGGTTTCTGCAAGCGTTTGGGTAATGGCAGCCATCTTCATTATTAAATACCTTGCTGGTTAATCATCTTTAGCAAAAGCCAGTGTGAATCGTGTGTTCGCACTGGCTTTTTTATTTTGACATTGTTCACCGAAATCGATTTTTCTACGCTCTCAACGTCGAATTTTGAGATCACCATTGGTATTAGGAAGGGGTTTCGGTAGAATAATCGTTTGCGCAGCTTGAAATCCCCGTATTGGTTCGTTTGTCGAACGCTAGTGAACGGTTCGCATGAATGCGTTTCGCTAGAATTAGGGATGCATATTTTAAAATAATTAGGTTATTACAATGAGTAAAAAATTCATCATCACTTGGGATGCGATGCAGAGCTATTGCCGTGAACTGGCAGAAAAACAGATGCCAGCTGAGCAATGGAAGGGCATTTGGGCCGTGAGCAGAGGTGGTTTGGTTCCTGGTGCGATTCTAGCTCGTGAGCTGGGTATTCGTTACGTCGATACCATCTGTATCTCTAGCTATGATCATGATCATCAGCACGACATGAGTGTACTTAAAGCGCCTGAGGGTGACGGTGAAGGTTACTTAATCGTTGAAGACCTAGTGGATAGTGGTGACACTGCGCGTAAATTACGTGAAATGTACCCGAAAGCAAAATTGATAGCTGTGTGTGCTAAACCTTCCGGTAAGGATTTGCTTGATGATTACGTGGTCGATATTGCGCAAGACACATGGATTGAACAGCCATGGGATATGTCTATCCAGTTTGCTGAGCCTGTGAATCGCAAGCGTAAATAGTCGCAGTGAAAGAATATTGAGAAATGCCCCTGTTTAGGGGCATTTTTTTTATTATCATGTAAATATTCTAGATAGCCTAAGGCTCAGTATATGTCTGAAGAAATAAGCAAAAACCTTTCCGAAACGTTATTTGTCAAGCACAAGCAAGCGAAAGAAACCTCCGCTCTTACTCAGTACATGCCAACCAGTCAAAAGATTCTTGATGAACGTTTGGAAGTTGGAGATCGCGCATGGTATCGACATTTACGCCGTCTGCAATGGGCATGGCAAGGGGTGTCACCCATTGAAATGGAAGGTGTTCTGTCCAAAATTGCTTCTTCATCTCACTCGAGAACGCACGATGATTGGTTGGATACCGTGATGGGTTACCACAATGGTAACTGGACATTTGAATGGATAAAACTGGGCATGGACCATCAACGCCGTTCGAGTGAGATGAAAGGTGAAGAGGCTGCCGATGAGCTGTTCACTGCCTCGTTGTGTTTTAGCATCGCAGGTTACCCTCACTTGAAGAACGATAACTTAGCGTTGCAGGCCCAAGTCTTAGCAAACAAGGCATATTCTGAGGGCGCAGAAAAAAGTAAATATACGATCAAGCAAATTGAAGTGCCTTACCAAAAACGAAAAATCATGGCGACATTACACTTACCAAGAACGGACAAACAATTGCCTGTTGTGATGGTGAGTGCAGGCTTGGACAGCTTACAAACGGATATGTGGCGCCTGTTTCGCAACCATTTTGCACCGAAAGACATTGCAATGTTGACGGTGGATATGCCGTCCATCGGACACAGTTCTCATTGGCCTTTGACTGAAGATACTAGCTGTTTACACCAAGCCGTGCTTAATGAGCTGTATTCCATTCCTTACGTTGACCACCACAAAGTTGGCTTGATTGGCTTTCGTTTCGGTGGCAATGCCATGGTTAGATTGTCGTTTGTCGAACAAGAAAAGATCAAAGCGTGTGTCGCAATGGGCGCGCCCGTTCACGACCTATTCACGTCACCGAAGAAACTGCAACAAATGCCTAAGATGTATCTTGATATGTTGGCGTCTAGGATTGGCAAGAGCCCTGTAGATATCAATAGCATGGCTGGCCAGATGATGGCTTGGTCGTTAAAAGTGCAAGGATTCTTGAGTCATCGAAAAACTAAAGTGCCAATATTGGCATTGGGTTTAGAGGGGGACCCCGTGTCGCCACACAGCGATAATCAGCTGGTGGCCTTGTTTAGTCATTATGGTAAAGCGAAGAAAATTAGTTCTAAAACAATTACAAAAGGGTATGAGCAATCCCTCGATTTAGCGATTAATTGGCTAGAAGATGAATTATTAAGATGACAACGCACCCAAATTAGTTAACAGTAGTGCATATGAGCAAAAAATAAGCTCTGCAATACTCTAGTAACGTCAAGATGGTTGCTCTGCGAGTATGTATTCGCTTTTTGGAATGACGATGATTTGGATACATTGTCATTCTTGGTGAAAAAAGCGGTACCGCGATTTATGACTTCATCTTGAGGTGGCAAGAGTATGAACATAACTATTCTTGGGTGTTTATTATGAAAATGGAGATTCATATGTCACAAACAGCTCAAGGACCGACTCATTTTCGCTTGATGTCAAAGTTAAAAGGGATAGGTCCTTATCTACGCGAGCCTCAATCACAACAAGGGCGCTACTATTTTGATTGCCTTTCGGTTTGTGTAGACGATAAAAAGTCACCAGAAAAACGCGAGTTTTGGGGGTGGTGGATGGATTTAGAATCCATTGACGGTGGTTTTACCGCAAACTACCACATTGGCAAGTACAATAAAGAAGGCCAATGGGTGTCTGAAACCCTACCAAAGAAAACCGTTGAGGAAGTCTATGCAACGCAAAGCACCTTCCATCAAAAGTTAGTCGATACGTTAGAAGAGCATTTCAAATTAGAAGTTGAATACCATACGGAGTCTTTCGATTTTGCTTAATTTGACTGTTTTATTTTGATATTTGGCTGTTTTCTTTTTATATACAGTAAAAAGGTGCGTTTTCGCACCTTTTCTCTTGTTTAATACCGCTTGGATTGTTAAAACATCCTCTCTTTATATTTGTTTTCACTTCAAAAGACATCATGACAACGAATCAACAAAATGCAGATGTTTCGCAACCTCAAACGGTCGTTGTGAAACTGGGTACAAGTGTGCTGACAGGCGGTACATTGGCGTTAGACCGTGCTCATATGGTTGAGCTGGCACGTCAGTGTGCTGAACTTAAGAAACAAGGCCATTCCATCGTAATGGTTTCGTCTGGTGCTATCGCAGCAGGGCGTGAGCACCTTGGATACCCCGCACTCCCCAACGAGATGGCGAGCAAACAGTTGCTGGCTGCTGTGGGACAAAGTTGCTTGATTCAAACATGGGAGTCTTTATTTGCCATTTATGGGATTAAGATCGGCCAAATGCTGCTTACGCGTGCTGACTTGGAAGATCGTGAACGCTTTTTGAATGCTCGCGATACCGTCAATGCACTGGTCGCAAACGACATTATTCCAATCGTGAATGAAAACGATGCCGTGGCAACCAGTGAAATCAAAGTAGGCGACAACGACAACTTATCGGCACTCGTGGGCATTTTATGTGGTGCGGATAAGTTACTGCTTCTTACTGATCAGAAAGGGTTATTTACCGCGGATCCACGCAAAGACCCTAATGCTGAGTTGATCAAAGAAGTAAAAACCATTGATGATACATTGCGTAAAATCGCAGGTGGTAGTGGAACAACACTAGGTACTGGTGGTATGGCAACCAAGCTCCAAGCTGCTGATATTGCGCGTCGAGCGGGGATTGAGGTCATTATCGCAGCGGGCAGCGCACCAAACGTTATTTTTGATTCATTGAGCGCAGAGCCACAAGGTACCCGTTTCTTACCGTGTGCAGAATCATTGGAAAACCGCAAGCGTTGGATCTTAGCGGGCCCAGCGGCTTCTGGTGATATTATTATTGATGATGGTGCAGTTAAGGCTGTTGTGGAAAAGGGCAGCAGCCTATTGGCCAAAGGAGTAACTAAAGTGAGTGGTGACTTTGCTCGTGGTGAAGTTGTGCGAGTGACAAACACACACGGTAAGTTAGTCGCACGTGGTATCAGTGCCTATTCCAATGACGACCTAACTAAAATTGCGGGTAAGCACAGTAAAGATATTATCTCTATTTTAGGCCATGATTATGGCTCTGAAGTCATTCATAGAGATGACCTTGTCGTCATTCAAGAATAGAAATTAAGGGAAGCAACGTGGATTTAACGTACATGGGAAAAGCTGCCAAAGACGCAGCATTTGAACTGGCGACAGCGTCAACAGCACAGAAAAACCAAGCACTTGCCATCATCGCGGATGAGCTAGAAGCAAACTCAGCAGCCATTTTGGCTGCGAACGCGAAGGACATCGATCTTGGCCGTGAAGCAGGTTTAACCGAAGCTTTACTTGACCGATTGCTTCTAAACGAGGAGCGACTCACAGGTATTGCCAATGATGTTCGTAATGTCATCAGCTTGAGCGACCCGGTTGGCAGTGAAATTGACAGTAAAGTATTAGAAAACGGCATGTCGCTATCACGACGTCGCGTACCACTGGGTGTGGTTGGCGTGATTTACGAAGCGCGTCCGAACGTGACAATTGATATCGCTGCTTTGTGTCTGAAAACCGGCAACGCCAGTATCTTGCGCGGGGGGAAAGAAACGTTCTTCTCGAATATGGAGTTGGTTAAAGTTATCCAGTCAGCGTTAGCAAAAGCGAACCTGCCAGCTGCCTCAGTTCAATACATTGAAAAGCCAGACCGTGAATTGGTGTCTCAACTGCTTAAACTCGATGACTATGTGGATATGATTATTCCTCGTGGTGGCGCTGGTTTGCATAAAATGTGCAAAGAGAACAGTACCATTCCCGTTATTATCGGTGGTTTTGGTATCAGTCATATCTTTGTCGATGAATCTGCCGATCTAGCAAAATCGTTGAACGTAGTTGAAAACTCAAAAGTTCAACGTCCTTCAGCCTGTAATTCGCTCGATACATTACTAGTACATGAAAACATTGCCGCAGACTTCCTACCTATGTTGGTCGAACGCCTAAATGACAAAGTCACTTTTGTTGCAGAAACAAAGGCGAAAGCTTTGATGGTGGATGCTAAACAAATTCGTGAAGCGGGCGAAGGAGACTTCGATACTGAATGGCTGAGTTTCACGTTAGGTGTGAAAGTGGTGTCGGACGTAAAAGATGCGATTGACCATATGCGCGTACACAACGCCAGTCACTCTGATGCGATCATGACTAACAGCCTTGAAAATTCTGAGTTGTTTATAAACTCTGTCGGCTCTGCAGCGGTTTACGTTAACGCAGCAACACGATTTACCGACGGTGCGCAATTTGGTCTAGGTGCTGAAGTCGCTGTATCGACACAAAAACTGCACGCGCGTGGGCCTATGGGCCTAGAAGAGCTAACCAGTTATAAATGGGTGGGGAAAGCCAACTATTTAGCACGGAGTTAGCCACTTTAGTACGAAGTTAACAAAAACAATCTCATATTGAATGAAAAAGGGGCGTCAGTGCCCCTTTTTGTTTTCTCTAAGTTATCAATTCCGCTACACTATTGATGCTTTTTAAGCGGTTTATTTGGAGGTGATATGCATTGTCCTTTTTGTTCCGAGAACGAAACAAAAGTAATAGATTCCCGACTGGTTGCAGATGGTCACCAGGTCCGTCGTCGACGTCAGTGTCTCGCATGCAGTGAGCGCTTTACGACATTCGAAACAGCTGAACTGGTCATGCCTAAAGTGATCAAATCAAATGGCAACCGTGAACCGTTCGATGAAGATAAAATGGTAGGCGGTATCCAGCGCGCTCTAGAAAAACGTCCTGTGAGTGCCGACGCCATTGAATTAGCGATCAGTATGATTAAATCGCAACTTCGTGCTACGGGTGAGCGTGAAGTTCCAAGTGACATGATTGGTAACTTAGTCATGGATCAGCTCAAAGAGTTGGACAAAGTGGCTTATATCCGTTTTGCATCGGTCTATCGCAGCTTCGAAGATATTCGAGAGTTTGGTGAAGAGATCGCCCGCCTTGAAGATTAAACCTTGAGAACCAAACAAAGCATGACTCAACACACTCCTCAGACAGAATATTCTCCTCAAGATTTTGCGATGATGTCACGTGCGATTACGTTAGCGAAACAAGGCATGTATACGACCGCACCAAATCCTAACGTCGGATGCGTTATTGTCCGTGACGAACAGATTGTGGGCGAAGGTTATCACTACCGTGCGGGAGAGCCTCATGCTGAAGTGCACGCTTTGCGTATGGCTGGTGATAAAGCTCAAGGTGCGACGGCGTATGTGACACTGGAGCCCTGTTCTCATTATGGTCGTACGCCACCTTGCGCAGAAGGCTCATTAACGCCAAAGTAGCCCGTGTGGTATGTGCAATGCAAGATCCCAACCCTAGAGTCTCGGGTCGCGGTATTCAAATGCTACGTGATGCAGGCATTGACGTCCAAGTCGGTTTACTTGAGATCGATGCGCTTATGCTTAACAGGGGCTTTATTAAGTTCATGCAAACCGATATGCCATTCGTTCAACTAAAAATGGCGGCAAGCTTAGATGGGCAAAGCGCTCTAAGCAATGGTCAGAGCCAGTGGATTACCTCCTCGCAAGCTCGCCAAGATGTACAACGATTTCGCGCTATGAGTGGTGGAGTCTTGTCGACCAGTAAGACGGTGATTGATGATGATGCCTCGTTAAATGTTAGATGGAATGATTTACCCGCGAGTGTAAAATCTCAGTATGCTGCGGAAGATGTGCGTCAACCGAGTCGAGTGATATTAGATCGACAACATCAACTTAAACCGGATCTCAAATTGTTCAACAGCGCCGGGGAGCGTATCCTTGTTAGTAGCGAGGGTGATATCGCACCGCAATTGGACAATGCTGGACAAATTGATCTTGCGGCAACATTAAAAAGAGTCGCAAACAAGTATCAAATTAACCATCTGTGGGTTGAAGCGGGCGCGACACTCGCCAGTGCACTGATTCACGCTAACCTTGTGGATGAATTGGTGGTTTATCTTGCTCCTAAGTTAATGGGCAGTGATGGCCGAGGTCTCATTGGCGCGCTTGGACTTACCGACATGGCAGAGGTCATTGACTTGGACGTTACCGATGTGCGCATGATCGGGCCGGATATTCGTATTACTGCCTCCATTGCGCGCAAAGAACTTTAGAAAAGAAGCACTATGTTTACAGGAATTGTTGAAGCAGTAGGTAAACTTACTGCGATTACCCCCAAAGGTGAAGACATCACCGTAACGGTAGAAACGGGGACGTTGGATATGTCTGACGTTAAGCTCGGTGACAGTATCGCGACCAACGGTGTGTGTTTAACGGTCATTGATTTCGGCCCGAACCATTACAGTGCCGATTTGTCGTTAGAAACGCTGAAAATGACGGGTTTTGCACAATATCAGGTAGGGGAGAAGGTTAACCTAGAAAAAGCCATGTTACCGACGACACGTTTTGGTGGTCATATCGTATCTGGACACGTCGATGGCGTTGGTGAAATTATTGAACGCAATCAGGTTGGGCGTGCGATAGAGTTTTGGGTTGCGATGCCAGCAGAAATTAGCAAGTACGTTGCAGGAAAAGGCTCGATAACGGTGGATGGCATTAGCCTGACCGTGAACGATCTGCGCAAGAATGCGTTTAAGCTCACCATTGTGCCTCACACGAGTGAAGAGACAACGATCGATCAATTCCAAGTGGGTCGTAAAGTGAACTTAGAAGTGGATGTGCTCGCTCGCTATATGGAGCGATTGCTTCAAGGACAGCAAGAAGAAAAATCAGAATCGCGTATCACTATGGAATTCTTGCAGAAAAACGGGTTTGCTTAAACCGCTCAACATGTTGAGATCCTACTCAGTCACGACCAGTGTGTAATAATAAATTTAAAAACGGGAAACAGAATATGCCAATCAGTACACCACAAGAAATTATTGACGATATTCGCTTAGGTAAAATGGTCATCTTGATGGATGATGAAGACCGAGAGAATGAAGGTGACTTGATCATGGCTGCCGAGCATATTACGCCGGAAGCGATCAACTTTATGGCGACCCACGGGCGAGGTTTGATCTGCCTGACCATGTCCAAAGAGCGTTGTGAAAAACTGGGTTTGCCACCGATGGTGCAAGACAACAATGCTCAGTACACCACGAATTTTACTGTATCGATTGAAGCTGCTGAAGGCGTGACAACGGGTATCTCTGCTGCTGACCGAGCTCGCACTGTCCAAGCGGCTGTTGCTCCGGATGCCAAAGCGGCGGATTTGGTTCAACCTGGCCATATCTTCCCATTAGCAGCGCAAGAGGGTGGAGTATTAACACGCGCGGGCCATACGGAAGCCGGGTGTGACTTAGCTCGTCTAGCTGGCTTTGAGCCCGCTTCTGTAATCGTCGAAATTTTAAACGATGATGGCAGTATGGCTCGTCGACCAGATCTCGAAGTCTTTGCTGAAAAGCACGGTATTAAATTGGGTACGATTGCCGATTTAATCGAATATCGAAATAACACTGAAACGACCATTGAGCGAGTGGCTGAATGTAAGTTACCGACTGAGTTTGGTGAGTTTAACTTGGTTACGTACAAAGATACGATCGATAATCAAGTGCACTATGCAATGTGCCGCGGCGACCTCAAAGGTGATGCGCCGTTGGTACGTGTCCATCTCCAAGATGTATTTACTGACTTATTGCGCAGTGACCGTAACGCAGAGCGCAGTTGGACGCTGGACAAAGCAATGAAACGTATTGGTGAAGAAGGTGGGGTGTTAGTGGTACTTGGGCATGAAGACTCCACTGAACTGCTGATCCATCGCGTCAAAATGTTTGAAGCGCAAGACAAAGGAGAGGCTCCAACTCTTGCTAAGAAGCAGGGAACGTCGCGTCGGGTTGGGGTTGGCTCTCAGATTCTTGCTGATCTTGGCGTGAATGATATGCGTTTGCTCTCGTCGACCAATAAGAAATACCACGCCTTAGGTGGTTTTGGTCTGAACGTCGTTGAGTACGTTTGCGAATAAGCGTTGAGCGTAAAGTTTTTAGTCTTTATGTCGTTCATGCCGTAAAGGGTTAGGGACGCTAATTTCTATTAGATATTGCTCACAAATTTGTGCTAGAATCCGGCGATTCTCACTTGAAGAAAATATTTCACTTATAAATAGAGTTAAAGGAAAGCTTATGAAAGTGATCGAGGGTGGCTTCCCAGCGCCAAATGCAAAAATTGCTATCGTTATTTCTCGTTTCAATAGTTTTATTAACGAAAGCCTACTTTCTGGTGCGATCGATACACTAAAACGTCACGGACAAGTAAGCGAAGACAACATTACTGTTGTACGTTGCCCAGGTGCCGTCGAGCTGCCTCTTGTTGCTCAACGTGTTGCTAAAACTGGCAAATTTGATGCGATTGTATCTTTGGGTTCAGTTATTCGCGGCGGTACGCCTCACTTTGACTATGTTTGTAGTGAAATGAATAAAGGTCTGGCGCAAGTGTCTATGGAATTCAGTATTCCAGTTGCATTTGGTGTTTTGACTGTTGATACGATCGATCAAGCGATTGAACGCGCAGGAACCAAGGCTGGTAATAAAGGTGCAGAGGCTGCACTAAGCGCACTTGAAATGATTAATGTACTATCTGAAATTGATTCCTAATGGGGGCCAGTGTGAAACCAGCCGCACGTCGTAATGCACGTCAATTCGCTCTACAAGCGATCTATTCATGGCAAATTACCAAAGAGAATGTTGCCACGATCGAACAACAGTTTTTGTCTGGTGACAAATACGATGAAGAAGATCTTCACGCATCAGAACCAGCGCTTACTGCGCCAGAAACTGACGTAGAGTATTTTCGTGAACTACTAGGCGGTGTTGTACTTAGCCACGCTGAACTAGATAGTAAAATCCGTCCATACACTTCCCGTCCGATGCAGGACCTGGATATGATGGAACTCGCCCTTCTTCGTCTTGCTATGTACGAGATGACGCGTCGCGAAGATGTTCCTTACAAAGTTGTTATCAATGAAGCGATTGAACTTGCAAAAGTATTTGCAGCTGAAGATAGCCACAAGTTTGTAAATGGTGTACTTGATAAAGCCGCACCTCACGTTCGCAAGAAATAACAATTTCTTTTATGAAAAGGTCAGCATACGCTGACCTTTTTTATGTCAATAAGATAGATGTCATGATGTCTGGTGAATTTAACCTGATTGAGAAGTATTTTGTTGGTCGTCAAAACCAACGCAAAGATGTTCACCTAGCCGGAGGGGATGACTGTGCTCTGGTCAAAGCCCCTGCGAATGTTCAGATCGCAATTAGCACTGATACATTAGTGGCTGGTACTCATTTTCTGCCGCACGCCAACCCTGCTTGGGTTGCCCACAAAGCATTGGCTTCGAACATTAGTGATTTGCTGCCATGGGGGCGACGCCTGCTTGGGTCAGTTTTGCTTTAACAATGCCGGAGCCTGATGAAGCGTGGTTAGCGCCTTTTTGTGATGCCTTTTTTGCGCTCGCCGATTATTTTGGTATCCAGTTAATTGGTGGCGATACGACGAAAGGCCCGTTGAGCTTAACACTCACGGTGCAAGGCTTTGTCGCAGAAGGAAAAGCACTGCAACGATCCGGCGCAAATGTGGGGGATTGGGTGTATGTGACAGGAAATCTGGGTGATGCGAAAGCGGGGTTAGATGTTATTCTTGATGACGCACTGCGTCACCGAGTTGGGGCTGAAGCGTTAGAAAAAGCTCATTACCTTAGTACGCCTCGAGTATTGGCTGGACAGGCATTAGTTGGTCTTGCATCATCAGCGATAGATATCTCAGATGGACTTATTTCTGATATAAAGCATATTTTGCAACGCTCGCAAGTTGGTGTCAGTATTGATGTCTCGCAATTGCCTATCTCTTCGGAGCTTGCTCAGTTTTTAGATGATAAGGTGAGTGCGCAGCAATACGCTTTATCCAGCGGTGAAGAGTATGAGTTGTGTTTTACGGTCTCGGAACAAAATCGTGGATCACTACAAAGTGCACTGTCTCATATTGGGTGTAAAGTCACCTGCATCGGTCAAATTAGGCCGAATGGTACGTTTGAGCTGCATGATAATCATCAACCTCTCGATTGGGACCTGAGTGGTTTTGACCACTTCCAGTAACATCGAAGCCAAACCCGTAGAATAGGTTTAACAATATGACGAACCCTCTTTATCTGCTTTCATTAAAAAATCCATGGCATTTATTGGCCACCGGCTTTGGTAGTGGTTTATCGCCACTCATTCCGGGAACCATGGGCACGTTAGCGGCGGTTCCTTTCTTTTTACTCTTGGCGCAGTTGCCTTTTGCTGCGTATGTGGTTGTCGTTCTGATCTCATGTGTTGTTGGCATTAAGATCTGCCAGGTGACGTCTGATGATATGGGCGTCCATGACCACGGTTCGATTGTGTGGGATGAGTTCGCTGGTTTTTGGATCACCATGGGTATTGTTCCTGCGCTGAATATCCCTATCACTGAGTGGAAGTGGTTACTTACAGGATTTATCTTGTTTCGCTTTTTCGACATGGTGAAGCCTTGGCCGATTGGATGGTTGGATAAGCGAATTCATGGTGGGTTAGGGATCATGGTTGATGATATCGTCGCAGGTATTATGGCTGGCGTTGTCCTGTATTTGGTCGCCCACTATGCTGGCTGGATGAAATAGCTCACTTCAGGTTGGCATCATGCGAGCACTAACGAATACAAAAAAGGGATGCTGACGCATCCCTTGTTTATATTTTATCGGTGTTTTTACTTGTTCAAGTAATCTGTGATAGCCGCTTCGATTCCTTTCGCATCTAGGCCAAGCTCTTCGTGCAGCTCTTCTTGTGTGCCTTGAGGAATAAAGGCGTCTGGTAAACCGAGGTTGAGTACTGGCATGATGATTTTATCTTTCATCATGAACTCCACCACGCCAGCACCTGCACCGCCAGCAACGACGTTTTCTTCTAACGTGATAAGCACATCATGCTCCGCAGCCAGCTGACGAATAAGGGCTTCGTCCAGTGGTTTGACAAAACGCATGTCTGCCACGGTCGCATTGAGTTTTTCTGCCGCTTCTAACGCGTTAGCTAAGAACGTACCAAAGTTTAGAATGGCGACTTTATTGCCTTCACGTAAGATTCGACCTTTACCGATTTCAAGTGCAGAAAATTCGTTGTTAACCTCTGTCCCCATGCCACTGCCGCGTGGGTAACGCACGGCACTTGGCCCGGTATGTTTGTGGCCTGTGTAGAGCATCTGACGGCACTCGTTTTCGTCACTTGGCGCCATGATCACCATGTTTGGAATGCAGCGCATAAAGCTCAAGTCAAAGGCACCTTGGTGCGTTTGACCGTCTGCACCAACAAGTCCTGCTCGATCTATTGCGAACATCACTGGTAAGTTCATAATTGCAATGTCATGGATTAACTGATCGTAGCCACGCTGCAAGAACGTTGAGTAGATAGCGACGATCGGGTGGTTACCCGCAATCGCCATGCCGGTGGCGAGTGTCACTGCATGTTGCTCTGCGATAGCAACATCAAAGTATTGCTCTGGGTATTCTTTTGAAAATCGAACCATGCCAGATCCTTCGCGCATGGCGGGCGTGATAGCCATCAGTTTAGGATCTTGAGAGGCCATATCACATAAGAAATCACCAAAGATTTTTGAAAAGGTCGGCTTGCCACCGCTGCTCTTTGGAAGGCAGTTATGGCTTGGATCAAATTTCGGTACACCATGATACCCAATAGGATCTTTCTCTGCTGGCTCATAACCTTTGCCTTTTTTAGTCATGATATGCAGAAATTGTGGACCTTTCAGTTCACGCATATTTTTCAGCGTTTTGACCAGTTCATTCACATCGTGTCCATCAATAGGGCCAATGTAATTGAAACCGAACTCTTCAAACAGAGTGCCTGGCACCACCATGCCTTTAAGGTGCTCTTCCGTACGACGTACTAACTCTTTGATTGGCGGTACGCCCGAAAGCACTTTTTTGCCCCCTTCGCGAATGGAAGTATAAAGGCTGCCTGACAGGACTTTGGCTAAATGATTGTTCAGCGCGCCAACGTTTTCTGAAATCGACATTTCGTTGTCGTTTAAGATCACCAACATGTCAGGATGAATGTCACCAGCATGGTTCATCGCTTCAAAAGCCATGCCCGCGGTAATTGCGCCATCGCCGATCACACTGACAACCTTGCGGCCTTTTCCTTCTTGTTGTGCACTAATGGCCATACCAAGTCCAGCACTGATCGACGTAGAAGAGTGACCAACGGAGAGCGTGTCATATTCACTTTCTTCACGCCAAGGGAAGGGGTGTAACCCATCTTTTTGGCGGATGGTCGGCATCTTATCACGCCGTCCGGTTAGGATTTTATGTGGATAAGCCTGATGACCCACATCCCAGATCAATTGGTCAATTGGTGTGTTATAAACGTAATGCAGAGCGACCGTTAACTCTACGGTGCCTAAGCCAGACGCTAAGTGTCCGCTAGACTGGCTAACTGAATTTAGCAGATACGTTCGAAGCTCATCACACAGCGTTGGTAATGTTTCTTTTGGAAGTAGACGCAACTCTTCCGGAGTATTTGCTAAGGCCAGCGTTGGGTATTTTGAAATATCAAGAGTCATATAATTGCGCGCTTATAGTGTTAGTTCTTGCGCTCGATGACATATCGGGCGAACTCTTCTAGTAACTGGGTATTGTATGGGATAGCTTCCAATGCTTGAAGTGCTTCCTGCAGTAGAGTGTGAGCTTTCTCAATCGCTCCATCTAAACCCAGTAAAGACGGGTAAGTGCTTTTGTTCAACTCAAGGTCTGAACCTTGCGGCTTACCTAGTGTTTCTGTGTCACTAATGATATCAAGAATGTCGTCTTGAACCTGAAACGCTAAACCAATTGCTTTTGAGTAGCGTTCTAGCTGAGGTAAAACCTCAAGGCCTTTTTCACCAGCGGCGAGGGCTCCGAGTTTGACGGCGCAGTCGATCAGAGCGCCTGTTTTTTTGCGATGGATTTCTTCCATCTCGTGCAAAGATATTTGACGGTTTTCCGCAGCTAAATCGAGCGCTTGTCCAACACACATGCCATTGGCGCCAGAGGCGTCCGCTAAAGCTTTGATCATTTTGATTCGCTGAGGTTCAGCGTATGAACTCAGTTTGCCATCGGCAATGATTGTAAACGCGAGCGTTTGCAGGGCATCACCAGTCAGTATAGCCGTCGCTTCGTCAAACTTAATATGACACGTTAACTGACCTCGTCGCAGCTCGTCATCATCCATTGCAGGCAGATCATCATGGATAAGCGAGTAGGCGTGAATGCATTCGATAGCAGCAGCTGGGGTATCTAAATCTTCCGCCTCACAACCAAGCATTTGACCTGTGATGTAAACGAGATAAGGGCGAACGCGCTTACCGCCTAACAAAAGCCCATACTTCATTGCTTGAATCAATGGCTGCTCTTGATATGGGAGCTGTTCTAACCATAAATTCAATTGATGATTGTTTCTTTGTTGAAAAGACGTCAATGTCTGTTGCATCACATTGCTCACTACTGATTGTTACTCTGAATCTGGGGTGAAGTCACTTAACGGCGCCTCGTCATCTTCACTAAGTAGAATGCTGACACGTTGTTCCGCATCGCTTAACTTGGTTTGACCTGCTCGTGCGAGAGCAATGCCACGTTCAAACTTACGTAGGGCATCATCGAGGGCAAGATCCCCGTTCTCTAATTGTTCTACGACGCTATCGAGCTCTTCAATGGTTGCTTCGAAGGTCATGTTTTCAGGTTTCTTGACCGCCATCTCTTCTCTGCCTTAAATTCGCCTTTTATAGGATGCACGAAAGTTACCCTAGCCTAGTAACTTGGTCAAATTTAACCTCATAAAATTGTCACAAAATTGGCTCTAAATACCCGAGAAAGGCGAATAGTGAGAAATTAGAGAAGTGTGTCTGATCGTATTTGTGATCGGTTTACTAAGTTTTTCCTAAAAATTCTGTGTTTGTGGCCGATACAGTTGATAATTCGTCTTAAGTGGCAATATTGGATTTTAGCGTGAGGAGTGCTTTGTGGATTTAGCAACCCTATTAGGTTTGATTGGTGGTTTTGCCTTTGTCATCATGGCGATGATATTAGGCGGTAGCATTGGTATGTTTGTTGATGTGACCTCAATCCTTATTGTTGTAGGTGGCTCAACCTTTGTCGTGTTAATGAAGTTTACGATAGGGCAGTTCTTTGGTGCGACAAAAATCGCAGGTAAAGCTTTTATGTTTAAGTCGGACGAACCTGAAGATTTGATTGCTAAAATTGTCGAAATGGCTGACGCCGCACGTAAAGGTGGTTTTCTTGCATTAGAGGAAATGGAAATCACCAATAACTTTATGCAAAAGGGCATTGATTTGTTAGTCGATGGGCATGACGCCGACGTTGTGCGCGCCGCTTTGCAAAAAGATATCGCCCTCACGGATGAACGACACACGCAAGGAACGGGGGTTTTCCGCGCATTTGGTGACGTTGCTCCAGCGATGGGAATGATTGGTACCCTAGTTGGTTTGGTGGCAATGTTGTCGAATATGGACGATCCAAAATCGATAGGTCCTGCAATGGCTGTTGCGCTGTTAACCACGTTATATGGTGCGATTTTGTCGAATATGGTGTTCTTTCCTATTGCTGATAAATTGTCTCTGCGCCGGGATCAAGAGACGCTTAATCGCCGCTTGATTATGGACGGTGTTTTGGCCATTCAGGATGGTCAAAACCCACGTGTGATTGATAGTTATCTCAAAAACTACCTCAATGAGGGTAAACGTGCACTGGAAATTGATGAGTAGCCGGGAGAGTTAAAATGGATGATGAAGACAACAAATGTGATTGTCCGCCGCCTGGTCTCCCGCTGTGGATGGGCACGTTTGCTGACCTAATGTCACTGTTGATGTGTTTCTTTGTTTTGTTGCTGTCATTTTCAGAGATGGATGTCCTTAAGTTCAAGCAGATCGCGGGATCGATGAAATTCGCGTTTGGTGTGCAAAACCAACTTGAAGTGAAGGATATCCCCAAAGGCACCAGCATTATCGCGCAAGAATTTAGACCGGGAAGACCTGAGCCGACACCCATCGATGTCATCATGCAGCAGACTATGGACATCACCCAACAAACGTTGGAGTTTCATGAAGGGGAGTCCGATCGTGCTGGTGGTACCCAGCGAGATGAAGGGAAACTCACTGGAGGTCAGTCACCTGATACGTCTACCCGCAATAATCAGTCTTCAGAATCGGATAGGCAACAGCAGCAGTCCGAAACATCATCTCAGTCTCAGGAAGCGTCACAAGAGATGGAAACCTTGATGGAAAGCATCAAGAAGGCTTTGGAGCGAGAGATTGAGCAAGGCGCCATTGAAGTAGAAAACCTAGGGCAACAGATAGTGATTCGTATGCGTGAGAAAGGCGCCTTTCCGGAAGGTTCTGCGTTTTTACAGCCTAAATTTCGTCCTCTCGTTAGGCAGATAGCGGAGTTAGTCAAAGACGTTCCCGGTATTATTCGTATCTCTGGTCATACAGACAATCGGCCACTAGACTCGGAGCTCTACCGTTCTAACTGGGATCTTTCTTCTCAACGAGCGGTATCCGTCGCTCAAGAGATGGAGAAGGTCAGAGGTTTTTCACATCAGCGTTTACGTGTGCGAGGGATGGCGGACACTGAACCTCTGTTACCTAACGACTCAGACGAGAACCGTGCGTTAAACCGACGTGTGGAAATCAGTATCATGCAAGGTGAACCGCTCTATAGCGATGAAGTGCCTGTAATTCAGTGAGTAAGCGGGTTTTACTCGTGGTGTACATTTATTAAGCGAGCAAACTGCTCGCTTTTTTTGTCTTTCCAACCCGCTTGGGTGTATAATCTTGCGCCCTAAAAGTGAGCTCATCACATAGTATGGATCTGAGTATCCATTTCGCGTGTGCTTCGATTGATATAATATCGTTTTGTGAGTTCATTTCTTGTTGATTGCGAAACTAACCTGCGAATTAGACTATGAAATTTATTGTAAAGCCCCATCCAGAAATTTTTGTAAAAAGTGAATCTGTGCGTAAGCGCTTCACAAAGATTTTAGAGTGTAACATTCGTAATATCATCAAAAATCGCACGGAATCTGTGGCGGTATTTAACCGTCGCGATCACATTGAAGTGACCTCAGAGAGTAACGAATACCACGCTGAAGTTTTAGAAGTCTTAACCCACACACCTGGTATTCACCATGTTTTGGAAGTTAAGCAGTCAGAGTTCAAAGATTTACACGACATCTACGAGCAAGTTCTGGAACTCAGCCGTCCATTAATTGAAAACAAAACCTTCGTGGTTCGAGCTAAGCGTCGTGGAAAGCATGACTTCACCTCGATCGAGCTTGAACGTTATGTTGGTGGTGGTCTTAATCAGGCCGTAGAAAGCGCAAGCGTAAAACTACACAACCCTGATGTGACGGTTAAAGTCGAAGTTTCTGGTGACAAGCTCAACCAAGTACTATCGCGTCACAAAGGTTTGGGTGGTTTTCCTCTAGGAACCCAAGAAGATTTACTCAGTCTGATTTCTGGTGGATTTGATTCTGGTGTATCAAGCTACTTACACATTAAGCGCGGCTCAAAAGTCCATTACTGTTTCTTTAACCTTGGCGGCCCTGCTCACGAAATCGGTGTTAAGCAAGTCTCTTACTATCTATGGAACAAATACGGTTCCTCAGCGAAAGTGCGTTTTATCTCGGTAGATTTCGAACCCGTGGTCGCTGAAATTTTAGAGAAAGTTGATGATGGGCAAATGGGCGTTATCTTGAAGCGTATGTTCATGCGTGCTGCTGGAATGGTGGCTGAGAAGTTCAAGATTGAAGCCTTGGTGACGGGTGAGGCGCTTGGTCAAGTTTCTAGCCAAACGCTGACTAACCTACGTCATATTGATAACGTGACAGACACGCTGATTCTTCGCCCTCTGATTAACTGGGATAAAGAAGACATCATCAACCTAGCACGCGAGATTGGTACTGAAGACTTTGCTAAGACCATGCCAGAGTACTGTGGTGTGATTTCTAAAAAGCCAACAGTGAAAGCAGTAAAAGCGAAGCTAGAAGCAGAAGAAGAGAAATTTGATTTCAGCATCTTAGACAATGTGGTGAAAGAAGCGCGCGTGATGGATATTCGTGATATTGCTAAAGAGTCTGAGAAAGCGGCACCAGAAGTCGAGCAGGTACAAGCGGTTGAGGAGCATGCGGTTGTCCTCGATATCCGTAGCCCAGAAGAGGAAGATGACAACCCGTTAGTTATTGACGGTGTGGAAGTGAAACACATTCCTTTCTACAAACTGGGAACACAGTTCGGTGATTTAGAGCAGTCTAAAACGTATCTGTTGTATTGTGACCGTGGTGTCATGAGCCGTTTGCAAGCGCTATATTTGCAAGAGCAAGGCTTCAACAATGTGAAAGTGTACCGTCCTTAAACATTGACAGATTGATCTTCCCCTAGATTGGTTGAAATGAAAAAGCGCAAATTGAACATTCAATTTGCGCTTTTTTGTTTGCTGAGGCTTTTTGACGCATAAAAAAAACACCGCCTAAAAGGCGGTGCAAGAAATTTGACAGACAGGTCAAAATAAATACAGGAAGTATCTGTTTTGTCTTTGGGATAGTAGACAAAACACTTCGGTAGAAAACTACCTAACTCGAAATACGAGTTTGCAAACACAACATCGCAACGACAAAGCCAATTGATTCCAAAAGAAACCAAGCCGTTCTGGCTCGCGTTGCGGGGGGAAATATAGAATTTATCTGGCTGTTCGACAATGGACATTTTATAATGTTTCAGATAAAAAAAACTAATCTTATTTGGGGTCCCATATGTCTCGCAGATTACCGCCTTTGAATTCACTTCGTGTGTTTGAAGCTGCTGCTCGCCACCTTAGTTTTACCCGTGCTGCTGAAGAGTTATTTGTAACTCAAGCGGCGGTTAGTCATCAAATTAAAGCGTTGGAAGAGTTTTTGTCACTTAAACTTTTCCGTCGCAGAAACCGTTCTTTATTGTTAACGGAAGAGGGGCAAAGCTACTTTCTGGACATCAAAGATATTTTTACTTCAATTGCAGAAGCAACTGATAAGGTGTTGGAACGCAGTGAAAAAGGGGCGCTGACCATCAGTTTGCCACCTAGTTTTGCTATCCAATGGTTGGTGCCTCGTTTGGCAGACTTTAATGCGCAAGAGCCAGATATTGATGTTCGTATCAAAGCGGTGGATATGGATGAAGGCTCTCTGACGGATGATGTCGATGTCGCCATTTACTATGGGCGTGGTAATTGGCCAGGTTTGCGATCGGAAAAACTTTACCAAGAGTTTTTGATCCCGCTTTGTTCACCTTCGTTACTTTTAGGTAACAAACCATTAGAATCTCTAAGTGATCTAAGGTTGCATACTTTGCTACATGATACCTCAAGGAAAGACTGGAAACAGTTTGCTCGTCAGAACAACATTGAAGGTATTAATGTCAATCATGGCCCCATTTTCAGTCACTCAACCATGGTGTTGCAAGCAGCAGCGCATGGACAAGGCGTAGCGTTGGGGAATAACGTGCTTGCTAAGCCGGAAATGGAGGCGGGGCGACTTATCGCTCCATTTGATGAGGTGTTGATTTCGAAAAACGCTTTTTATGTCGTTTGTCATGAACAACAGGCAGACATGGGCCGTATCGCCACCTTCCGTGATTGGATGGTAGCCACTGCAAGAAAAGAGCAAGAGGAAGTGTTAGATGAGTGATTGGTTAGTGGAAGGCCCCGAGAACGGACCGCTGTTTATTTTCGCTCATGGCGCAGGAGCGGACATGGAGCATAACTTTATGGCAGCTGTTGCCAAGGGATTGGTCGAGCAGGGAATTCGTGTCGTACGTTTTAACTTTCCTTATATGATTAAACGGGCTGAGGATGGTAAAAAACGCCCACCGGATCGCGCGCCTAAACTGCTTGAAGCCTACAAAGAAGTGATCACTCACTTTACGGATAAACCTATTGTTATTGGTGGTAAATCCATGGGAGGGCGTATGGCAAGCTTGTTAGCCGACCATGAATTGATCGCAGGTGTTGCTTGTTTAGGTTATCCCTTTCATCCTCCTGGTAAGCCAGAGAATTACAAAGGTGAACATCTAGCGATAATAGATAAACCTACTCTGATTTTGCAGGGTGAGCGCGACACATTTGGTAAGCAGGAAGAATTCGATGAGTTTGCTTTGTCGGATCATATTCGCGTGACTTTTTTACCGGATGGTGACCATAGCTTTAAACCACGTAAGCGCTCAGGGTTTACTGAAGCGGAAAATCTTACTCTGGCGGTTGAGTGTTTAGCGGAATTTATTAACGAGGTATACAGTGAAAAGTAAGTGGTTACTCTCCTTTACCGGTTTATCTGGTGTCATCTCGGTTGCGCTTGGTGCGTTTGCCGCTCATGGATTAAAAGCCATGTTGTCGCCGTACTTGCTTGAGGTATTTAAGACCGGTGTGTTGTATCAATTCATCCATACTTTAGCGATCGCATTTTGTGGGCTTTTGTTGCTAATGAATTTAGAACAAAAGGCGCAAAAGTATTTTTTCATCGCAGCGATTTGCTTTATCATCGGCATCTTTTGTTTTAGCGGCAGTCTCTACGCGCTGGCGCTAACGGGCATCAAGTGGTTTGGTCCTATCACTCCGATGGGTGGATTTATGTTTATGATCGGCTGGTGTCTGTTCTTTTTTGCTGCGTTTAATATCAAAGAGGTCTCCAAGTGAAACAACTGATGCTCTATTGCCGTTCTGGCTTCGAGAAAGAGTGTGCTGGTGAAATTCAGGACAAAGCGACGCAACTGGAAGTGTTCGGCTTCCCGCGTGTTAAGAAAAACGCCGGATACGTTGTCTTTGAATGTTATCAAGATGGAGATGCAGACAAATTGGCAAGAGAGTTGGACTTTCAGTCTTTGATCTTCGCTCGTCAGATGTTTGCCGTGGCCGCTGAATTCGTATCGTTACCAAGTGAAGATCGCATTAGCCCGATCCTTACTGAGTTAGCGGATATTGACGCTTTCCCTCGCTGTGGGGATTTGCGTATCGAAACGCCTGACACTAACGAAGCAAAAGAGCTACTGAAATTCTGCCGCAAGTTTACCGTACCGATGAGACAAGCATTACGTGGTAAAGGGTTGATGTGGAATAAAGACAACGCGAAAAAGCCTGTGCTGCACATTTGCTTCGTTGCACCAGGTCACTGTTATGTTGGTTATTCGTACTCAGACAACAACTCACAGTTTTTTATGGGCATACCACGCTTGAAGTTTCCAGCGGATGCGCCAAGTCGTTCAACATTAAAGCTGGAAGAAGCGTTCCATGTGTTTATTCCACGTGAAGAGTGGGACGAGCGTTTGGCGCCTGGAATGTGGGGAGTGGATTTGGGGGCGTGTCCTGGTGGCTGGACTTACCAATTGGTGAAGCGCTCGATGTTTGTTCATTGCGTCGATAACGGAATGATGGCAGACAGCTTGATGGAAACGGGCCAGATTAAGCACCATATGGTTGACGGGTTCAAGTTTGAACCTGACCGTAAGAATGTAACTTGGATCGTTTGTGATATGGTTGAAAAGCCTGCACGTGTGGCGCACTTGATGGGCCAATGGTTGCTCAAAGGGTGGGCAAAAGAAGCAATATTTAATCTCAAGTTGCCAATGAAAGGTCGCTACGACGAAGTGCTGCAAGATCTAGAGAACTTGAAACTGTTTCTGATTGAAAACAAAGTCAAATTCAAGTTGCAAGCTAAGCACTTATATCATGACCGTGAAGAGATCACGATCCATATTCAGTGTTTGTCGAATATCTCTCCGCACTGATTGGTTGAAACACAAATCATGTAAAAAGCGCCGGCACATACTGGCGCTTTTTTCATTTATTGGACGTGACACTGGAGATACGACGATATCAATCGCCATATCTTTTCCAAATACGCCTCGCTACGCCACCTTGTTCGGCCCGGTAAAACGAATATCTTGCAGATTAAAACCGAGTTCGATATCGCACTTGAGTGCGGCCACCTGCTTACATAACCTTGCCGATTCGATGTGCTCGTCCAATTTTTTGCGGTACTTTGAGGCTAACTCATTGCTTGCGTAAGCCGTTTCAATATCTTCAAACTGAGTCAGTATCTCTTTTGCTGCCTTCGGTCCAATCCCTGGTACACCGGGTACCTGACTAGAGCTGATACCGGTTAATCCCCAATAATCTGCCAGTTGACTCGGTTTTACGCCAAACTCTTTGTCGATAAACGGCTCATCTAACCAGCGATGTTGAAAGTAGTCTCGGATTTGAAGCGTAGGAGATAACAGCTGACAGTAACCTTTATCAGTAGAGACGATAGTCACTTTTTCTCCGTGACTGGCCACTTTGGTTGCCAATGTCGCGACCAGATCATCGGCTTCGTCACCATCGGACAATAATGAGTCAATGCCTTGTTCCCACCATGCTTGCTGAATACTATCTAAACCTTGTAATAACGGCTCTGGCATTGGCTTACGGTTTTGTTTGTAGTCAGGAAGTAGATCTGCGCGCCAACCTCTGTCTTGCTCGTGATGATCAAACACAGCAATGATATGCGTCGGGTTAGCTTCTGACAGGATGCGAGAGAGCGTTCTTTGGGTTGTGGTAATGGTTCTTGCTATGTCGGTAGGATCGGGCTGAGCAGAGTGTACTCTGCGGATCAGGTTTAGCGCATCGATAATAACAAGATGAATAGACATAATGACTTAGCAATAAAAAAGGGGCGTAATGCCCCTAGTGTAACGAATGCTAGCGTGACTATCGACCTTCAATTTCTGGATGAGCAATGCGATAACAAGGTTCATACTCAGATCCACCCGGTAGCTTCATTCGGTGTTGGACGACAAAATCCTGTAATAATTTGTCTAGTTTCTTCATTAAGACGGGATCACCATTAATCGTAAATGGCCCGCGAGACTCGATTTCACGAATGCCTTCTGCTTTGACGTTCCCAGCGACAATGCCTGAGAAGGCTTGACGTAAGTTTGCGGCCAGTACTTGAGGTGCTTGGCCTAGGTTGAGATCCAGTTGTTCCATAGAGTCATGATTTGGCGTAAATGGTAACTGGAACTCAGGCTCAATTTTTAGTGACCAATTAAAGCTGTATGCGTCGCCTTTTTCTTTGCGGTACTGGCGAACATCTTCCATTGCACGCTTCATTATTCGCGCCACTTCTGCGGGATTATCGATAATTATTTGATAGTGTTTTTGCCCTTCTTCACCGAGAGTATCACGAATAAATTCATCAATGGACCGGAAGTAATCTTCGCTTTCTTTTGGGCCGGTCAATACAATTGGCATTGGCTGTTCGGCGTTGTCTGGATGCATCATAATACCGAGTAAATACAGGAGTTCCTCCGCAGTGCCAGGCCCACCAGGAAGATGACGATACCGTGCGCCATTCGTACAAACGCTTCTAAGCGCTTTTCGATGTCCGGCATGATAACCAGTTCGTTGACGATCGGGTTGGGTGGCTCAGCAGCGATGATCGATGGTTCCGTAAGCCCTAGGTATCGTTGTTGAGTATAGCGCTGTTTGGCGTGACCTATTGCCGCTCCCTTCATTGGTCCTTCCATCGCACCAGGACCGCAACCAGTACAAATGTTCAGCTCCCTTAATCCCAACTCGTTACCGACTTCACGGGTGTATTGGTATTCAACCGCGTTAATCGAGTGACCACCCCAGCACACCACAAGGTTAGGCGCAATACCTGGCGTCAGGGCTCTTGCATTACGCAGAATACCGAACACTAAGTTGGTGATGTGAATTGGGTTGGTGAGGTTTAAACGCTGGCTGTCTGCCAAGTGCATATTGACATACACAATGTCGCGCAAGACCGAAAACAAGTGCTCCTGAATCCCTTTGATGATTTTTCCATCAACGAAAGCATGCTCTGGTGGGTCTGTCAGTTCCAGCTTAATACCACGTTCTCGCCTGACGACTTCGACATCAAATGATTGGTGACGGTCTAGGAGTTCTTTCGAGTTGTCGGTGTGACTGCCGGAGTTTAATACCGCTAAGGTACAGTTGCGATAAAGCTGATAAATATCGCTAGAGGCTGTTTTCTTTAAGCGTTCAACTTCTAGCTGGGATAGCAAGTCCATGCTTCCTTTGGGGCTGATATGGGTAATCATAGCGCCTCCTTATGATTGTTCTTATTTGGGGGAAAGTGCTGACTTCACTGAGTGATCGAGTGGTTCTGTTAGTATGGTATTGGTTATCACTATGTAGAGGTGTTTTCATCACACGAATAGTTACAGCTTAGCAGAATGAAAGCAGTAATATGTGATAAGACGTTGATTATAAACTGGATGAATAGAATAACGTTGCTGTTTGGTTGTTATTTGAGCGCTTTTGGTAACACTGACCGAGTTAGAACGTGCTGCTTAACTCCAACTGAGTTGGTTTTTACCGCGACTTTTAGCATCATTGAGCATTTGACCAAGTCGGTCTATCACTAGTGCGGGGGAGTCGGCTTCTTTGAACGACGTGGATACCGCTGTCAAAGTTATGACGATATTCTGTTCACGAAATTTGAACGGTAGCTGGCTGATATTATGTTGTATTTTCTTTATCAGATCTAACGTGTATTCTTCTGTCTGTTCCGGAATGAGGAGGATAAACTCTTCACCGCTAAAGCGGGCAACGGTTTCAGTTTTAGCCGCGCATTTGTTAATGTTACGTGCAATGATTTTGAGTGCTTTATCTCCGGCACTATAGCCGTAGCTATCATTGATCATCTTGAAACGATCGACATCAAACAAAACCACACGCAGATTGTTTTGTGAGCGAACCCAGCGGCGGTATTCTAGTTCTAAGCGATCGTTAAAAGCGGTGCGGTTGTACACTTTGGTTAGAGGATCGAGCAACATACGCTGTGCTTGGTCATCCAAGCGGCGGCGGTAGTCCTGAGTGCTTTCAAATACGGCTTCTAATTGATTTTTACTGTATATCAAGCGTTCTTGAAGTGCTTGCTCACGCTCTTGCGTCATTTGCAAGCGTTCAGAAAGTGAGGCCATTTGAGCTAAGAGTGGGGCAACATCTTGTTTGAGCTCATCTACCCCTTTAGTTTGATTAAGCGATTCTTGTGCTCGTTCGAGCAAACTGTTCATTTCTGAGTTTAGCTCTTGCCGATGCTCAAAATAGCTATGATGTTGGTCGACGTTTTGATGGACCGTTTTCAGATTGCTCGCTAAGGCCGAATTCAACTGATCTAAAAACTGACCGGAGGCTTTACGTTCCTCTTTTGTTGCCTCTACGACGAGTCTGAGCGTGGATAGGGTCAGCTCAATGAGTGACTCCGCATTAACACTAAGCAAGAGTTTAGCTCGAATGTCGAGCAGTTTATCTCCAGACTCTCCTTCGAAATCTAACTCGGTAATGGTGTGTTGAAGGTCGCTAATCAAATGTTCAAGCTGCGACTTATCTGGATCATTTTCAAACTCATTTAGCTGTAGGCGGGAATTTGAAGTGATGATCTTAATTGCGCGCTCATAAATGCTAAGCAGTTTTGTTGCTTGATCGGCTTGCTTCCCTGAAAGGGAATCAGACAGGTTCAATAAGTGACGTAATTCGCGCTTAAGCTGAGCGGGCAAACCCGTAATCCGTTGTAGAGTCTCGCCACTGCATTTGATTTGTTCGTTAAGATAGCTGTGCTGTTTTTGTGTCGTTTGGGATTGTTGCTTGAGCATTCTTTCCAATACGGCTAAGCGTGGAATAAGCGTGCTGATATCCGTTTTACGCTTTAGATCATGTTGGATTTCAAGCAAGTATTGAGATACCTGCGGATTTGATCCTTGGCAAGCTGAAGACAGAGAAGCACGATGCGCTTTAGAACCTGTTGCTCTCTTCTAAATTTGAGCGAACTATCACGGTGCGTCAACCTGAGCTCGTCTAGTTGACAACTCAGTTGATGAAGCTGTGATTGTATATCGGACTTTAAAATACCCATATTGAGTGACGACGATTAAATCCATTTACGACTACTATGAATTCGATAATAACAAAAAACATGATAGCGTCATTAGTTATTCATCGTATGGCGACGTTAATTATCCACTTTTTAAGATATTCTTGATGTCTTCCTCATTCTTGTAAGACGAATGAATTTTTATCAGGCCTTGGGCAATAGCATGTCGGCATGCCGTTCTTATGTCCCCTGTTGCAAAGCTCGCCGCTGGTGCATTTTCTATAGCCTTTAAGAAAACCCAGTGACTTTGCTTCGTTTTTAGACTTATTTCACGTGCAATGTGTGTCGCGAGAAGAAGTAAATCGAGCAACTCTTCGTCATTGATTGCGGTATAAGCACGTGGCAAGAATGGGTAATCGCTGATCCCGATACGGATGACGCGATTGATATCATGCTGCTGTGCAAACTCGTCGACCCAAGTTTGGAATTTATCGAACATTTCCTCAGCGGGTGCATCACGATCAGAGTTTGGCTCTATGTACAATAAATTTGCATCTGAGAAGTGGTATAAACGCGCGGGTTTTTGGATTTTTTCTGCCATGAATTCCCCAAAAGCGCGCTCTAACTCTAATCCTGCTTTATACCCGTTTTGAACGTACATGCTGCGTAAAAACGGCAAATCGATCATGACAAAGCGTAAGCGATCATTAAGGGGTTCATGAATCAACTCTCCGATCTGCCACTGTTCAAAGGTATCACTTGATTTTTTCAATGAACGAGACAGTTTCACATTGAGCATGCGTAGATTGTTTAGACGTGAACGAGAATGAGTAAATAGGTCATTACGCAGCTTTTCTATTTGACTCGTTTGGCGTTGCATCACGACACCACGACGCATGATGAACAAAAACATCACCAGCACGGTAATAAACAGAGCAAAAGAAATCTTCTGAAATTTACGATGTTCGGTCTCCACTTGTTTCAGGCGTTCTGACTGACCTACATAGTGAATCTTTTGCTCAGCAAATTCTTTCTGTTGACGGAATGCGTCTTCACTTATTTGGTTGAGCTGTGCCTGCTCAAGTTTGACCAAATGGGTGTACTTTTTATAGGCATCAAGGGACGATTTATAGTCGTTTGCTTGCTCGTAACCAAGCGCTAAATAGAGATAGGATTGTTGCTTGGTAAAGTTATCCTGAGGCTGCGATTGGCCAACGAACTCTAAAGCATTATTGGCATGCTCTATCACGCCTTTGCTATCATTTTTATGATAGGCCAGACCCGAACGAAGTAGGGCAGCTCGAGCTTCTAGGCTTGGCAAACTTGCGTATTCAAGCAACTCTGTCGCGCGATCCAAGTATTGCTCAGCAAGAGTATAGTTATAGAGCTGAAGGTAGGTGGCGGCGAGACTAAGACGAATCTTGATCATTCGTTCTAAATATTTGCTGGTGCTCTCATGATCGAGCACATTGAAGTAATGCACCAATGCAAGGTTGTATTTGCCTTGGTAGTAATAAATATCGCCCATTTTTTCAAGGGAGTCTGCAAGAATCGGAGAGTTAGGGTAACTATCGTAAAAGTCCGCTGCCTGCGATAAATATTCGATGGCTTTATCGTAGACTCGGCGCTCCTGAAACAATCTTGCCAGTAAACGATTAACTTTTGCCAGTCTGGCCCCACTGTCTGCTTCTATAGATAGCCAGTAACCATAAAGAAGCTCGGTCAAGGCTGGATTGTATTTTTTGTTTGTAAGATAAAACTGCCCAACCGTGGTGTAATAATCAATGAGCGTAGCATCAGAGCGATTGGTTTCTAGTTGCTTTTTCGCTTGAGCGTACAGCTGCTCAGCCTTAGTTACATCACCACGATGCGATTCCAGCAATGCACGTTGCATCGTAAGGCTATAGCGAACATTTTCTTCTCTCGGTAACATGACCTCAGGCTCGTCGAGCGATTTTTCGATTTGGTTGAGTCTATCTTCTGCTTTGTCATAGTTTTTGTCATACATCCAAACCATTTGATTGCGCATCAATTGGACATCTAACTCCATATACGACAATTGATATTGGGTGGCGAGGTTTTGGGCATCATCAAGGATTTCAATCGCAGCACGTACGTTGCCTAGCTTGTAGTTGGCTTGCGCGATAATTTGATACGCTTCAATGGTGCTGCTCGGTGTGCGAATGTTTCGGTCGGTCTCCTCGCGAGACATCGCTGATGGGTTATCACTGTCGTTCGGTTTATACAACTCACGTTGGTCGAGGTAGTTTTTCGCCAGTTGTTTGGCTTGCGCGGGTTCTATTTCTGTCAGTTGCTGTGCTTCTTTCAGCAAAGAGGTCGATAAAATGGTCGCGTGAAGGGGGTGTGTTAGCAACACACAACATAAACCAATAAGCTTTAATAAACGCGAACTGTCGCAAAACATCCTTTCGTTCCCTCGAACTGGTTGAGATCTGGCTGACTTCTCAAGTTATCTTGAGTGAGTTGAACATACACCTTGCGATGGGCATTACTGTCGTGCACACCGTTAAAATGAATCGATATAATACCATGCCTAGGAAATAAAAACGTCCAGCAATCCAATTGATTGCTGGACTTAACAGCCGCTTACTGACGAGCCATGCGATGATTATGCGTGGGTTTGTCTTGCTCTGTTGAGCGGTAAGGGTTGATGTCTAAACCGCCACGACGTGTATATCGTGCAAATACGGTTAACTTGCTTGGTTGGCAATACTTCATTAGGTCGGTAAAAATACGCTCGACACATTGTTCATGAAACTCATTGTGCTCACGGAACGAGACGATGTATCGCAGCAGTTTCTCGCGGTCAATTTTCGCGCCTTGGTAGTGAATTTCCACGCTGCCCCAGTCCGGCTGATTGGTAATCAAACAATTAGACTTTAATAGGTGACTGTGAAGTGACTCTTCGACATGCGCTTTGCCAGCAGCGCCTTCGAGTAGTGTCGGGTCAAATTCATAATTAGTGATGTTGATATCTTGATCGTCAATGCACTCACCAGCCATTGTTACTATCGGTTGGTTGGTATAATGGGTGACAGGGTTCACTTCCACAAACACTTGCTCACCGGCACATTCAGATAGATCTTGCGTCAGGCGATCAGCCACGGCTTCCCAGCTAGCAAAGTGGGTTTGATTATAGCTGTTGAGATACAGCTTAAAGGATTTCGATTCAATTAAGTTCGCACTGGTTGCCGGAATGTAGACTTCCCCTACCGCGACTTGAGGTAACCCTTTACTGTTGAGCCAAGATAACTCGTAAAGCGTCCAGATGTCGTGACCAACAAATGGCAGCTCATCGCCTAACTGTAGGTCGTCACGGTTTAGGCTGCGAGGTACTGGTTGCAACAAGCTAGCATCATATTGGTTCGAGTATTCGGTTTTTTTACCGAGGGTTAGGCCAGCTAGCTCTTTCGCGTCTGAATATTTGCTCATACTTTGTGGTCGTTTTCGATTAGAATGGCGAGAATTTTACTGAATCCGCTGACTAATTGCTATCTAGATGAGGAGACCTTCATGACCCAAACCGTGACTCAGGCACTACAAGATTTCAGCCTGCGCTACCAACAAGCTTGGCAAAATGCCCACCAAGAATTGCCACGCAGTGAAGAGCTTGCTGAACTTGTTTCTCCATGTGTCGAAGAACGACGTGACGGGGTGGTATTGTGGAAAGCATTTCCTCGTGAAGAAATGGCGGACTTTACCAATGTTGAAAACGCTATTGAACTGGCGCTGCATGATGACATTAAAGACTTTTATGGCTTTCAATACAGTGCGGATATGGAAGCGGCTTGGGATGGAAACCCTCTAACGTTACTTCAGGTGTGGAGTGATGATGACTTTGATCGTCTGCAAGAAAATATTCTGGGTCATTTGGTCACTCAACGTCGTCTCAAGCTGAAGCCTACAGTATTTATTGCCGCAACCGATGCCGAGTTAGATGTGGTGTCTATCTGCAACCTGACCGGGAACGTAATTTTGGAGCGTCTAGGTACGTCTCAACGCGATGTGTTGGCAAATAACGTCAGTGAGTTTCTTAATAATCTCGAGGTCGTAGTATAAGCATGTATGTCGTTGAATTACAGTTTGAATGTTTCGATAATACGACCGTAAGTGCGGTTGATAAAGCCATCAACGGTTTAATGGATGCGTTGCGTTATAACGGTCAGGTACTGGGGCGAGAGTTTCCTATCGTGATGGGGGATGGTGAGTTTTTTGTTCGTGTAGTTTGTCCTGAGCAAGACAGTTTGCATCCGCGTTATCATTCCGATTTTGTCAAAGTGTGCATGAATCGTTTGTCCGAAGCGTCATTACTTGCGCCAAAAATGCGTTTGCTTGGCCGAGACTTAAATTCGGAACAGGCCGCTGAGGATGAGCAACCTAGTTGGCAGGTACTGTACACGACGTATGTTCATACTTGCTCACCGCTACGAAGTGGCGACACCTTGCTGCCGATTCCGTTATACCGCAATGAGCCGACCTTAAATGGCGATCACAAAGCGGTGGTGAAGTGGCAAACCGAATGGCAGGCATGTGATGAACTGCAAATGGCGGGAGGCTGTCGAGCAGAACACGCGGCGTTACATGAGATTTGCGATGCCGACAGTGTGCTTTTCCGCCGAGGATGGGATTTACGAGGACGTATTGAGTACATCACGAAAATTCCAACCTATTACTATCAATACCGTGTGGGCGGCCAGTCTTTAGAGAGTGAAAAAGCACGTAAGTGCCCGAAGTGTGGTGGAGACTGGTTACTGGAAGAGCCAATGCATGATATTTTTCATTTTAAGTGTGATGACTGCAGAATCGTATCGAACATTTCTTGGGATCATATTAAATAGTACTTGGTAGGTTTATCTAGCTGAAGTCTATTTTGAACCACCCACAAAATGGAAAAGGGCTGATGTGTTCACATCAGCCCTTTTATTTTGCGCTTTGTTAGCCGAGTTGGATTACCAACCTTTCACTACGCCGCCTTTGAATAGCTCTTTGGCTGCTTCGTAAACTTCTTCCGTTTGGTAAGCTTTTACGAAGTTTTGTACGTTTTCAGCGTTAACGTTTTCTTCACGAGCAACGATAAGGTTCACGTATGGAGACTCTTTATCTTCGACGAATACGCCATCACGCTCTGGAGAAAGGTCAATTGAGCTTGCGTACGTAGTGTTGATGATTGATAGCGTTACATCATCCAGTGAACGTGGCAGTTGTGGTGCTTCAAGCTCAATGATTTCGATGTTTTTAGGGTTTGCAACGATATCGCGTACGGTTGCTTGTAGACCAGCACCTTCACGTAATTCAATCAGACCTTGTTGCTCAAGTAGCAGCAAAGAGCGGCCTAGGTTTGTTGGATCGTTAGGTACCGCGATACGTGCACCATCTTGAATTTCATCAACAGATTTTACTTGCTTTGAGTAACCAGCAATTGGGTAGACGAAGGTGTTACCCGCGATAGCCAGTTTGTAACCACGGTCTTCCATTTGCTTGTCTAGGTATGGCTTGTGTTGGAATGCATTTGCATCAACAGAACCGTCATCCAGTGCTGCGTTTGGTGTTACATAGTCAGTGAACGTCACTAGTTCAACATCTAAGTTGTATTTCTCTTTTGCAATTTTGGCTGCCACTTCTGCAACTTGTGCTTCAGCGCCAGCAATAACGCCAACTTTCACTTTGTTTAGGTCTACTTCTTTATCACCGCAGCCAGCGAGAACAAGAGCGGAAGCCGCTGTAACGATAGTCAAAAGACTTTTAAGGCCAAGTTTCATCTGTATCTCCTTATAATTATTTAAATTAAATGCTTATCTGTGGTCTACGCGGCGTACCACTGCGTCACCGATTGATTGAATGATTTGTACTAGAACAATGAGCATCACAACGGTAACGGCCATGATGGTGACATCGTAGCGGTGGAAACCATATCGAATGGCTACGTCGCCTAAGCCACCACCACCGACTGTACCAGCCATTGCGGAATAGCTCACCAGAGTAACGAGTGTTATCGTCACTGAGTTAACAATAGTCGGCATTGCTTCAGGTAGCAGGACTTTTGTAATGATTTGTGTTGGCGTTGCGCCCATAGATTGTGCAGCTTCCACCAATCCAGAAGGCACTTCCAACAACGCACCTTCAATAAGACGCGCGACAAAAGGAATGGCACCAATGGTTAATGGTACGATAGCAGCAGTGGTACCAATAAAGGTACCAACCAACATTTTCGTCACCGGAATAATGGCTACCATCAAAACAAGGAATGGAACTGAGCGGCCGATGTTGACGATGGCACCTAATGAACCATTGAGTCTGGTGTTTTCTAACAGCCCACCTTTTTTGGTGATATGCAGAATCACACCTAAAGGAATACCGACAGCAAAACCAACAATACCCGCAACCGCGACCATATAAAGGGTTTCCCATGTCGCGCCAAGAAGAAGCGTGCTATTGAGACTTAGCCATTCAGAAATCGTATTAAAGGACATAACCAAGCACCTCTACTTTCACGTTGTGATCACGCAGGTACTCAATCGCTGCGTTGTCGTTTTCTTCATTACCAAATAACTCTGCGACCATCATGCCGAATTTAACGCCACCGGCATAATCAAGATCAGAACTCAGGATACTGACGTCGATATTGTACTTGCGTGAAATTTGTGACATCAGCGGAGCATCCACCGTTGCGCCAGTAAACTCAAGACGAACCAGTGGATGGCTGCCTTGAACACGCTGCGATTGCAGCCGTGCTTGATAATCTTCAGGAATCGATAGATCTAAAGTCGAGCGAATAAATTCGTGGGCAAGTTCTGTTTTTGGATGAGCGAAAATGTCGCCAACCGTACCTTTCTCTACTAATTCGCCACCACCAATGATCGCTACTTCGTGACAGATGCTTTTTACCACTTCCATTTCATGAGTGATCAGCAAGATGGTGATGTTAAGCTGACGGTTTATTTTTTTTAACAGCTCAAGAATCGATTGAGTTGTCGCGGGGTCAAGTGCGCTGGTGGCTTCATCACAAAGTAGCACGCTTGGGTCAGACGCTAATGCTCGAGCGATTGCGACACGTTGTTTTTGACCACCACTCAAGTTTGAAGGGTAGCTCTCATGTTTGTCTTCTAAGCCGACTAACTTAAGCAGCTCGGTCACTTTCTCACTGACTAGTGCTTTCTCTTTCCCTGCGAGCTCTAGTGGAAGCGCGACATTGTCAAATACGGTTCGCGATGACAGCAGGTTAAAATGTTGAAAGATCATGCCAATGTTGCGGCGTGTTTCTACCAACTGCTTTTTACTTAATTGAGTTAGGTCTATACCATCGACAATGATAGAGCCAGAAGTCGGTGCTTCCAACATATTCACACAACGGATCAGTGTACTTTTACCGGCACCTGAAGAGCCGATGACTCCAAAGATGGTGCCCTTGGCGATATGTAGGTTAATGTCTTTCAGGGCAAGAATTTCTTTACTGCTTGATAGAACACTTTGTTGACTTCTTTTATTTCTATCATGTTTCAACCTGCACAGAGATATGGGGAACTTCATTGTCAAAAACGGCTTTTGACAGAACTAAATTTTGAGCTCTATCTCAATTTTTAGTAGATGCTATGGGTTAACTTGATCGAAGTCAATAGGTATTTTTACGTCTAGACGTCTAAAACTAGTGGGTGTAATTTACTGAAAATGAGGTGACCTTCGCTCCAGGTAAAGAGAACCAACGGCAACGCCCATGATGCAACGATTCTTTGCTGAAGCAGCGTAAATTTTGCTTGGAAAGACGCTGAATTAGATAGTGTTGAAGTTTATAAGGTATGTAATAATCGGATAAAACTGAGTAAATAGAGAAATACGTTTTGGCAAAACCCGCTGTTTTTATTGATCGTGATGGCGTAATTAACGTTGACCACGGCTATGTTCACGATGAGCATGATTTTGAGTACATCGAAGGTGTGTTTGAAGCAACAAAAGCGCTGAAAGAGCAGGGCTACCTGTTGGTGCTGGTAACTAACCAATCAGGTATTGCACGCGGTAAGTTCAGTGAAGATCGTTTCTTGTCTTTGACTCAGTGGATGGACTGGAACTTTGTCGATCATGGTGTTGAGTTTGATGGTATCTATTACTGTCCACACCATCCTGAGCATGGCATTGGTGAGTACAAACAAGATTGTGACTGCCGTAAGCCAAAGCCAGGCATGTTTATTTCAGCTCGTGATTTCTTGAAAATTGATATGGCAAAGTCGGTTATGATCGGTGACAAAGCCGAAGACATGATGGCTGCCGAGGCCGCTGGTGTGGGAACAAAAATCTTGGTTCGTACTGGCAAACCAATCACAGAACAAGGGGAAGCGCTTGCAACGGTTGTACTTGATAGCGTTGCAGACGTACCCGCTTATCTAAACAGATAGTTTGTACCATTTCATATGCTAGAGAAGCGTTTGCTTCTCTTTTACTTTATTGCTGTTAAAGTTCAACCATCTAATTATCCACTATCTTGATTCAGTCACCTATGAGCAAAAAACTCACCATACTCGATATCGCTAAACTGGCTGGCGTCGGTAAATCGACGGTAAGTCGTGTTCTCACCAATGATCCAAAAGTAAAACCACAAACGCGAGAGAAGGTTGAGCAAATCATTCGTGAGTCAGGCTATGTACCATCCAAGTCAGCGCAATCAATGCGTGGGGGGAGCCAAAAAGTTATCGGTGTAATTATCTCTCGCCTCGATTCGCCGTCGGAAAACCGCGCTGTTGGTACCATGCTCAATGCGTTGTATTCGGCGGGATACGATGTCGTGATCATGGAGAGCCAGTTTGATCGTGATAAAACCAACGAGCACTTAAGCGTACTCAAGCGTCGCAATGTTGATGGTGTTATCGTATTTGGTTTTACCGGATGTGATGAACAAGCCCTAGCTGAATGGGGGAATCGTATCGTGGTGATTGCGATGGATACCGATGAGGTGTCTTCGATTAACTATGATAATCAAGGTGTGATAGAGATGGCGTTGTCTCATCTTGAAAATCAATCGTTGTCTCGAATTGCCTACATGGGGGTTGACCCAGAGGACAAGACCACAGGTCTAATTCGTTTAAATGCTTATAAGGCTTGGTGCCAGCGCAAGCAGCTTACCCCTTGTTTTCAAACTGGTAAGCTAAGCCATGAAAGTGCTTATCGATTGGTCGAGAACGTATTAGCACCGGATACTCAAGCTATTGTTTGCGCGAGTGATACTATTGCGTTGGGTGTCCTCAAACGTCTTCAAGAGCTAGGTCGTGAAGACGTGGTCGTGACCGGTGTGGGTGGCAACGAGTTGCTTTCTTTCCTATTTCCCAATGTTTTTAGTGTTGACCCAGGTTACTCTCTTGCAGGAGAGAAATCTGCAAAAATGCTTATTAATCAATTGAATGGATATGATAAGGTCGTTCATTTCACACAACAACCTATCTGTCGTTAATCTCGTCTCCAACGTTCTGATCTAAAATTAGACTGTGATCATTCTCAATTAATGGGACTGTTCCCATTTTGTTTTTATTCTTCGAGTGGCACTATTAAAACTATCGAGTGGGAATGTTCCCATTAATAACAATAAAAAGATGAATTCAATGTATCTAATCCAAGGTGGACAAAGTTATGAGTAAGATTGCGCGTAAAGACGTGGAGCGTCTTGTTGAGTTGGTCGGTGGGCCGGACAACATTGCCAGTGTCAGCCACTGTTTAACTCGCTTGCGTTTTGTTCTAAACGATACCGACAAAGCGGACACAAAACAGTTGGAAGCGTTGAGTATGGTGAAAGGTTGCTTCACTAACGCTGGTCAGTTCCAAGTGGTTATCGGCACTGAAGTCGATGATGTCTATAAAATGCTGATTGAACTGACGGGTAAAAGCGAAGCCAGCAAAGACGAAGCTAAGAACGCGGCTCGTCAAAATATGAATATCATAGAGCGTGGTATTTCCCATCTTGCAGAAATTTTTGTCCCATTGCTGCCTGCGATCATTACTGGTGGTTTGATTCTTGGTTTCCGTAACGTAATAGGCGACATCAAAATGTTTGATGGCCAAACGCTTACCGAAATCAGTCAGTTTTGGGCGACCGTCCATTCATTCTTATGGTTAATCGGCGAGGCGATTTTCTTCTTCCTCCCCGTTGGTGTGTGCTGGTCAACGGTGAAAAAGCTCGGTGGTACACCGATACTAGGGATCACGCTCGGTGTCACGTTGGTTTCGCCGCAGTTAATGAATGCGTACTTAATTGGTAAGCAAGTTCCGGAAGTGTGGGACTTTGGGTTGTTTGTGATAGAGAAGGTCGGCTACCAAGCACAGGTCATTCCGGCGATGTTAGCTGGTATGGCATTAGCGTTTATTGAAACACGCTTAAAACGCATCATTCCTTCTTATTTGTACCTCGTTGTGGTGCCATTTGTTTCCCTTATTGTTGCTGTCATTTTAGCGCATTCAATCATTGGTCCATTCGGCCGCATGCTAGGTGATGGTGTCGCCTTCGCAGCGAAAGCAGCCATGACGGGTGACTTTGCGATGATCGGTTCAACCATCTTTGGGTTCTTGTATGCACCGCTGGTGATTACAGGTATCCACCACACGACAAACGCCGTGGACTTGCAGTTGATGCAAGAGCTTGGTGGCACGCCGATTTGGCCTTTGATTGCGTTATCAAACATTGCTCAAGCATCGGCAGTGGTTGGCATCATTATCATTAGTAGAAAGCAAGATGAACGTGAAATTTCAGTGCCAGCCGCAATCTCTGCCTATCTTGGTGTGACAGAGCCTGCCATGTACGGCATCAACCTGAAATACAAGTTCCCGATGATAAGCGCAATGATTGGTAGTGCTTGTGCTGCTGCAATCTGTGGTAGTGCGGGAGTGATGGCGAACGGTATTGGTGTGGGCGGTTTGCCGGGTATTTTGTCTATCCAGCCACAGTTTTGGGGTATTTTTGCTCTAGCGATGCTTGTTGCGATGGTGGTGCCTGCTGCACTAACGTTAATTCTTTATAAGCGTGCTCAGGCAAAAGGTGAGCTTGAAGCGGCCAGTGCGTAATTCGATTTAAGGCAGTCACTTGGCTGCCTTCCTCTATCTCTTTTATTTGTTTTTTCTTTTTAAAATTTTAATTGGTAAGTGAGTGTTAGACATGGCTATGACCAAGCAAGATGGAAGCTGGTGGAAAACCGCAACCATCTACCAAATTTACCCAAAAAGCTTTTGTGACAGCGGCAGTAAAGGCACGGGCGACATTAAAGGGATCATTTCTAAGCTGGATTATCTAAAGCATTTGGGAGTGGATGCGATTTGGCTAACTCCGGTGTATCAATCTCCGATGGTTGATAACGGTTACGATATTTCCGATTACTACGCGATCAATCCAGAATTCGGCACTATGGATGATTTTGATACCTTGCTGGCAGAAGCGCATCTGCTAGGCATTCGTATCATCATGGACATCGTTGTCAACCACACGTCAACTGAGCATCACTGGTTCCAATCTGCACTGGGCGACAAAAACAGTCCATATCGCGATTATTACATCTGGAAAGATCCGGTCAATGGCGCGGAACCTAATAATTGGCAATCGAAGTTTGGTGGCAGTGCGTGGGAGCTGGATCAAATGACAGGCCAGTACTATTTACACCTTTTTGCTCAAGAACAAGCGGATTTGAACTGGGAAAACCCAGCAGTGCGCGAGGAAGTTAAAGATGTGATCAGATTTTGGGCTGAGAAGGGCGTCGATGGTTTCCGCCTAGACGTTATCAATCTGATTTCAAAGCAGCAAGATTTCCCTAATGATCACCGTGGTGATGGCCGTCGTTTCTATACTGACGGTCCTCGTGTACACGAATACCTGCAAGAAATTAGTGACGCGGTATTTCAAAAGTATGGCAGCGTTACGGTGGGTGAAATGTCTTCCACCACGCTTGAGCACTGCCAGCAATACTCTTCATTAGACGGAAAAGAGCTGTCTATGGTGTTCAACTTCCATCACCTGAAAGTGGATTATCCAAATGGTGATAAATGGACGAAAGCACCGTTTGATTTCATTCAGTTAAAGCAAATCTTTAATCATTGGCAAACCGGATTGAATGGTAAAGGATGGGGGGCGTTGTTCTGGTGTAATCATGACCAGCCGCGCGTCGTTAGTCGACTGGGCGATGATCAACAATACCGTGTGGAGTCTGCGAAGATGTTGGCAGCATCGGTACATATGATGCAAGGTACACCGTACATCTATCAAGGTGAAGAGATTGGTATGACTAACCCGGGTTACACCGACCTTTGTCAATACCGCGATGTTGAAAGCACGAACATGTACGACATCATGGTCAACCGAGATGGTGTCGCGCACGAGGACATGATGGCGATTTTGGCGCAAAAGTCACGCGATAACTCGCGTACGCCAATGCAATGGAACAGCCAAAAAAACGCAGGGTTTACAGAAGGTAAACCCTGGCTTGAAATCGCACAAAACTACTCCGATATCAACGCTGACGCGGCGGTTGCCGAATTGAATTCGGTGTTTTACTTCTACAAACGTTTGATAGAACTGCGCAAACAAGTGCCTGTCATTACTGATGGTCGTTATGAAGATTTACTCCCAGAGCATCAGCGCATTTTTGCTTACGCTCGCCAAAACGACCAACAAACGCTGCTGTGTATTAATAACTATTACGGTGAAGAGGTGGAATGCGTACTGCCAGACCGTTTTGATATGAATAAAGCGAAAAACTTGCTATCTAACTATCAAAACTCAGCGAGCGCGGTTGCGTCAAATCATCAAGTGTTACGACCTTACGAAACTCGTATTTTATTGATAGAAGAATAAACTCGGGTGCCAACAGCCCCCAGGATTGATGTTCGAGATGAAGGCTTTGGTGTGCTCCCCAAAGCCTTTTTAATTTATGTGTGAAGGAGTGTTATTTATGAACCGTAGGTTACAGAATAGCGGTGTGGTTTGTGGTTCATCGCTAACACAAGGTTAAGAGCGAATGCCCCTAAAGCAGACAGAGCAATAATCCACGGCGAAACAAAGAACATTGAACCTAATACAATGCACACATCTATCGCCATCTGGCTTTTACCTACAGATATCCCAAATTTGTCTTGAATAAATAAACACAGGACATTAAAGCCACCGAGGCTGGAGCGGTGTCTGAATAAGATCAGCATCCCGAGTCCCATTAAAATCCCCCCCGCCACGGCACAATAGACGTCGTTGACCGACTCAAGCGAAATCAGTAAATAAAGATGATCGGCAAAAACTGAAACCAAAGCACCAGAAATCACACTATTGATTGCAAAACGTCGCCCGAAGCGTTTCCATGCTAATAGGTAAAAAGGGCAATTGGTCAAAAAGTACAGCATACCGAAGGTAAAAGGTGTAAATTGGCTGATAAGCAAAGCCAAACCTGTTGTGCCTCCAGTAAGGAGGTTTGCAGATTGGAGAAAGAAAACACCCTGGGCTACCAAAAAAGTGCCCGTGAGGATCGCTATCCAGTCTTCTTTTCTTGAGTGTTTTTCCATCAAAGTAATAGTCATAGGTGAGAATTTAGGGTCGCATAATAGTAAAAAGATGATCTTTTCGGTAGCTAGAGGGTAAAATTTACGGTAAACCTATGTAATTGCTGTTTTACAGGGTGTAAAGCACAAAATTGACAGGTAACAATTGTCGTTAAACGATTGCAATACAACGATGATAATTATTGCTTGTCATCATGAAAAAACTGCATGAGAAAAATTGTAAATTTCTCTTTATGACCTAGATCAAATTATGTAGAATGCGCGCCAATAGGGTGACGAAAACGTTTGCGTAAGGTCATTCAACAGTTTTTTTGCAACTTTCAGTACTAATCTGAGTCAGGAGATACAGATGCTTAAGCGTGATATGAACATCGCAGATTACGATGCGGAACTGTTCGCAGCTATCCAGGAAGAAACTCTTCGCCAGGAAGAACACATTGAACTTATCGCTTCTGAAAACTACACAAGCCCACGTGTAATGGAAGCGCAAGGTTCTCAGCTAACGAACAAATACGCTGAAGGCTACCCAGGCAAGCGTTATTACGGCGGTTGTGAATATGTAGATAAAGCGGAACAACTCGCGATCGATCGCGCATGTGAACTATTTGGTTGTGAATATGCGAACGTACAGCCTCACTCTGGTTCTCAAGCAAACAGTGCGGTTTACATGGCGCTGCTTAACCCAGGCGACACAGTACTTGGCATGAGCTTAGCTCACGGTGGTCACTTGACTCACGGTTCACCAGTAAACTTCTCTGGTAAGCACTACAACGTTATTCCTTACGGTATCGACGAAGCTGGCCAAATCAACTACGACGAGATGGAAGCTCTTGCGCTTGAACACAAACCTAAGATGATCATCGGCGGCTTCTCTGCTTACTCTCAAATTGTTGACTGGAAACGTATGCGTGAAATTGCAGACAAAGTTGACGCTTACCTCTTTGTTGATATGGCTCACGTAGCGGGTCTTATTGCTGCGGGCGAATACCCAACTCCTGTACCACATGCTCACGTTGTTACTACTACGACACACAAAACATTAGCAGGCCCACGTGGTGGTCTTATCCTGTCTAACGCTGGCGAAGACATGTACAAGAAGCTGAACTCAGCTGTCTTCCCGGGTGGTCAAGGTGGCCCTCTAATGCATGTGATTGCTGGTAAAGCGGTCGCGTTCAAAGAAGCAATGGAGCCTGAGTTTAAAGCATACCAAGCTCGCGTTGTTCAAAACGCTAAAGCGATGGTTGCTCAGTTCCAAGAGCGTGGCTACAAGATCGTTTCTAACGGTACAGAAAACCACCTGTTCCTTGTTGACTTAATCGACAAGAACATCACGGGCAAAGAAGCGGATGCCGCACTAGGTGCAGCGAACATCACTGTAAACAAAAACTCTGTACCCAATGATCCACGTAGCCCATTTGTTACGTCAGGTATCCGTGTTGGTACACCAGCGATCACTCGTCGCGGCTTCACTCAAGAAGACGCAAAAGAGTTGGCTAACTGGATGTGTGATGTGTTAGATAACATTGAAAACCAAGACGTTATTGAAGCGACAAAACAGAAAGTGCTAGATATCTGTAAGCGTCTACCGGTTTACGCCTAACTTTACTTTATAAATAATAGCTTCTTCATAGAGTGAGCCGATTTCGGTGTCGAACATACTCATTTGCTCGCGCAAACTATGTGTGTTCTCCTAGAACTCGATTCATCTATTTTGAGAATTAAATATCAAGGTCCTCAATTGAGGGCCTTTTTGTTTTTCTGGCTTTCTAGAATTAAATATGACCACTTTCTCACTTGGCTTGGTGTTAGTTACCAGATACAAAAAAGTTGGCGAAGTGCCAACCTTTTTTGTTATTGAGAACTCATTGATTACTTGATCTCGATACCTTGTGCTTGCATGTCGGCGTGGTATGAAGAGCGAACAAACGGTCCGCATGCTGCGTGTGTAAATCCAAGTTCTAGTGCGATCTCTTTGAGCTCGTCAAACTCTGATGGCGGAACATAACGCTCTACTGGTAAGTGGTGACGGCTTGGTGCAAGGTATTGACCAAGAGTCAGCATGGTGACACCGTGTTCGCGCAGATCTTTCAGTACTTCTACGATCTCTTCTTTTGTCTCACCGAGGCCCATCATCAGACCCGACTTGGTCGGAACATCAGGATGTTGCTCTTTGAATTTCTTCAATAACTGTAGCGACCACTTATAGTTTGCACCTGGACGAGCTTTACGATATAGGCGCGGTGCTGTTTCCAAGTTATGGTTAAATACATCGGGTGGATTGTCTTTCATTAAATCCAGAGCAACGTCCATACGACCACGGAAATCAGGAACAAGCGTCTCAATCTTAATTTCTGGGTTCTGTTCACGAATTTCGCGGTTACAGTCGGCAAAGTGTTGTGCACCACCATCACGCAGATCGTCACGATCGACCGATGTGATCACCACGTACTTCAGTTTCATATCGGCGATGGTTTTTGCTAGTTTTTTGGGTTCTTCTGCTTCAGGTGGAAGAGGTCGACCATGAGCAACGTCGCAGAAAGGACAACGACGAGTACAGATTGCGCCTAAGATCATAAAGGTCGCAGTGCCGTGGTTAAAACATTCCGCAAGGTTAGGGCAAGAGGCTTCTTCACACACCGAGTGAAGTTTGTTCTTACGCATTGCTGCTTTAATATCTTGAATTCGTTGGCTATCGGCTGGTAGCTTGATCTTCATCCAATCAGGCTTACGCAGCACTTCTTTCTGCTCTGTAGGCATGTTCTTTACTGGAATCAATGCCATTTTGTCGGCGTCACGATATTTAACGCCTTTTTCCATCTGGATTGGTTTGCTCATGCTTTATTACCTTGAGAAGGTGCTTCTGTGCTGAATTTTACTTGCTCATAATCAAGCAAAGTAACGAGTTCTTCTATTAATTGTTTTTCGACTGCTTCGATGTTCTCTGGTCCGCCAAGTTGGCTTACTTGAACCATCTCCATCCCAGCGTAGCCACATGGTTGATTCGCAGGAACGGTGTCAAGTCCATGTTTACATTCAGGGCAAGCCCATGAAACGAGCATCCTTTGCGAATACGTAGACCTAGAGAGCATATTTTTTTGCCATCGACATACACACCTGGAGCGTCAGGTCGGGCGGCAGAGTCGATATTGTATGCTTTTAATGTGTTGATCACGAGGTTCTCTATATGGGTAACGAGATCTCGAACTCCTAATTTCTTGCGACGCAGGTTTATTAGGAAGTAGACGACAAGTTGACCAGGGCCGTGGTACGTCACTTGACCACCGCGATCGCTTTGCACGACAGGAATGTCACCAGTATTAATCAAGTGTTCGGTTTTGCCTGCCTGACCTTGGGTAAAGACTGGGTTATGTTCAACTAACCAAACCTCATCGAGTGTTTCCTCGGTGCGTTGATCGGTGAACTCATGCATTGCCTTCCATACAGGTTCATAGTCCTGACGGCCAAGTCGTTTGACAACAAGCTGGTGTGGCATGGGGGTTCCTGTCGCTATTATATAAAGTATTTGGATTATAAACTGGATAATCTCTCTACTCTACCGTTGAGTAACAGTTTTTTAACTCAACGATGATTGGTAATCTATTATCTTATTGATATATAAAAAGAAAGCAGCCAGAGCTGCTTTCAAAAAAAATTTAATTTATAAAATAATTATAGAACCATGCGAACAATGTCGATTTCACCCAGCTCTTTATATAGGGTTTCTACTTGCTCGATAGAAGTCGCAGTAATGTTGATTGATACCGAGTGGTAATTGCCTTTAGCACTTGGTTTTACCGCTGGGCTGTAATCCCCTGGAGCATGGCGTTGAATCACTTCAAGAACAAGTTCTGGAAGTTCAGGTTTTGCATGACCCATGACTTTGTAAGTAAAAGAGCAAGGGAACTCAAGCAGGTCTTTTAATTTTGCATCAGAGTTGATGGTTAGCATGTCGGTCACTCCAGTTGGTATTGGTTGCGGTGCGAAATAGTACAGTCAAATTAAGGTGAACTCAAGGTGAGGATCGCATACTTAAAAAGCCGCCATCGTTGGCGGCTTTAAGAATCGGTTTGTTAATCTTTAGCTTGGTTTAGAAGAAGCTCTTGAATAACAACACAATGTAGTCCCACATGCGGCTAAACAGGCTACCTTGCTCAACCGTTTCTAGCGCCATAAGTGGATACTCTGCAATATCTTCACCATCAATTTGGTAGTATAGCTTACCAACTACATCGCCTTTGTTGATCGGTGCTTCTAGTTCTTTTTCAAGAACAAAACTTGCTTTTAGATTTTTCGCTTCACCGCGAGGCAGAGTTACGTACGTATCTTGGTCCAAACCAAGTGCGACCGTGCCTTTGTTGCCCATCCATACTTTTTCTTCTACGAACGTCTCACCCGCTTTGTGTGGTGCCACTGTTTCAAAAAAGCGGAAGCCGTAGCTCAATAGCTTTTTGCTTTCAGATTTACGTGCATTCGCATCTTTTGTGCCCATCACGACTGCCACCAAACGCATTTGACCTTCTGTCGCAGAGCTCACTAAGCTATAACCAGCGTTGCTCGTATGGCCTGTTTTGATGCCGTCAACGTTCATGCTTTTATCCCACAGTAGACCGTTACGGTTATACTGAGTGATGCCGTTGTAGCTGAATTTTTTCTGAGAGTAAATGCGATATTCGTTTGGTACATCGCGAATCAGTGCCTTACCCAGCAACGCCATGTCATATGGTGTTGAGTAAAGGTTTGGATTATCTAAACCGTGCACGTTGGCGAAGTGTGAGTTGCTCATACCTAACGTATTTGCCCAAGCGTTCATTAGATCAACAAACGCGTCCTCAGAACCAGCTATGTGCTCTGCCATGGCAACGCATGCATCGTTACCTGACTGGATGATGATACCGCGGTTGAGATCTTTTACTTTAACGGTTGTGCCTACTTCAATGAACATCTTTGAAGATTCAGGGAAGTTTTTCGCCCACGCATTTTTGCTGATGGTGACGTCATCATCTTCTGAAATATTACCACGTGCCAGCTCTTGGCCAATGACGTAGCTGGTCATCATTTTTGTCAAACTTGCAGGAGATAACTTAGTGTTCATCTCTTTTTCTGCTAAGACTTTACCGGAGTTGTAATCCATCAATACGTAGCCTTTCGCTGCGATTTGAGGCGAGTCCGGTACCACGATAGGTGAAGCGAGAACTGGTTGAGCAAAAGTTGCAGAAAGCGCAACGGAAGAAACGAGAATAGATTTCACAAACTTAGTTTTATTCATGGTAATTCAAATTTTTGGGTTAACTGCGAACATCTTATCAGAATCCCTAGTTAGATAAGAGGGGGATTCACCTAGAAATTCATGATACTAGCTCATTGGGCAGTGTTAATGTTGTTGTGTTTTTTAATAAATGCAGACGAATAGCCGAGCAACTTTACTTTATCCAAGGTCGCTTGAGTCAGGGAATAGTCAGTAAACGGCCCCAAAAGCAAACGATAAGACTCTTTCGTATTTTCTAGAAAAGAATCTGTATCCAGCTTTTGACCAAGTTCTTGACCTAAAGTTCGCGCGCGCCCCTCATTTTTTGATGAGGAAACTTGGATAACGTATTTTGGGTGCGCTTCCAATGACTTTTTATCATTGGGTTTATTCACGCTAATTACTTCGATTTGAACGTTGGCAGTGCCCGTTTTAATCACATCTAACTTGTGTGCGGCGGCATAGCTGAGATCAATGATGCGACCGGTATGGAACGGTCCTCGGTCATTAACTCGAACGACGGTGCTTTTACCATTATCGGTATTTGTCACTTTGACATAACTCGGCAGCGGTAAGGTTTTATGCGCGGCTGTCATTGAGTACATATCGTATATTTCACCATTCGAGGTCAGGTGTCCCTGAAATTTTTTGCCGTACCAAGACGCTCGACCTCGTTGAGTAAAACCTTTTGCGTTGCGAACGATTTTATAATCTTGGCCGCGCAGGTGATAATCTCTGTTACCACCTAAGCTGTAAGGTTCGTATCTTGGGTGAGCATCTTCGATATGCTCGACCGATATGGGGGAGTCTGGTGCAACATCTGACTCGAGTTCGTAACGACCTGTTTGCTTTTTTTCACTCGTTTTTTCGCTCGTTGATGAGCAACCTGCCAAGACTAGGGCAGTAAAAACTAAGGTATATAAAGCGTGTTTTTGCATGTTTAGGTTGCCTTAGAGAATGCTTTTCGGTGCGTGTGAATCGACATTAAAATACCAAAACCAGCCATCAGGGTCACCATAGAAGTACCACCATAGCTGATCAGTGCTAAAGGTACGCCGACGACGGGTAGGATGCCACTTACCATGCCGATATTTACAAAAATATAAACGAAGAAACTTAATACAATACTGCCTGCCATCATTCGTCCAAATGCGGTTTGAGCTTGGCTGGCGAGGTAAAGACCGCGACCAATGATAAATAGATAGATGGCAAGTAAGCACAGGAAGCCGATCATACCCCACTCTTCAGCAATGACTGCAAAGATAAAGTCAGTATGTCGTTCAGGCAGAAATTCTAACTGTGACTGCGTACCGTGCAACCAGCCTTTACCAAAGATGCCACCCGAGCCGATTGCGATTTTACTCTGAATGATATGGTAACCAGCTCCGAGTGGATCGGACTCTGGATTAAATAGTGTTCTAACCCGGACTTTCTGATATTCACGCATTAGGAAGAACCACAGAATCGGAATAAAACCGCCAACTGCTATGGCCGCAGCCGCAATGATTTTCCAACTAATACCTGCCAGGAAGATAACGAATATCCCTGATGCGGCGATAAGAATAGATGTGCCTAAGTCGGGTTGTTTGGCGATTAAGATGGTCGGTACCATCACCATGGCAAATGCAATCACCAATGTTTTAAATGATGGAGGCAAGGCCTGACGACCAATGTAGCGAGCCACCATTAGTGGTACCGCCAACTTCAGTAATTCGGACGGTTGGAAGCGAACAAAACCCAGGTTCAGCCAGCGTTGTGCGCCCTTTGAGCTTCACCAAAAAACAATACGCCGAACAGCAACACGACGCCGCCTATAAACATAAGAGGTGCTAGGTTTTCGTAAGTCCTTGGAGATAACTGAGCGAGAACAATCATTACCACAAGAGACAGCACCATACGCATGATTTGTCTATCCATCATGGCGAGGTTTTGTCCACTTGCGCTATAAATGATCACCAGACCGAAAGCCATCAAAGCTAACAAGCCAAGTAGCAACGGCAAATCAATATGAAGGCGCTCGAATTGGGAGCGATTTTTACCTGTAGAGGGATCCATCTTCATTAGTGTGTTGCCTCTGATTTTTCTTCTTCTGGTTTTGTCGCCTCAGGACCAAGTATGACCCGGTCGAAAATTTTTCTCGCGACTGGTCCGCCGTGACTTGAGCCACCACCAGCATTTTCCAGCACGACGGTGACGACAACTTCTGGGTTTTCAAAGGGAGCGAAGCCGGTAAACAACGCGTGGTCGCGCAGATGCTCTGCGACTTCATCGGCATTATATTCTTCGTTCTCTGCCAAACCGAAAACTTGGGCCGTACCTGATTTTCCGGCGGTTTGATAACTCATGTCATAAAATGAACGACGAGCTGTGCCTCGAGTCCCATGGTTGACTCGACGCATGCCTTCTTTGGCTAAGTCCCAGTATTTCTTTGGTACCCCTTTGATTGGCGGATAAGTCACGTACTCTTCCGTCCTTTGCTCATCAAAGTCACCGCTATTTTCAATCGTCGATTTTAATAAGTGAGGGGCCACGACTTTTCCGTCATTAACTAACACCGACGTCGCTTTTGCTATTTGCATCGGGGTAGCGGTCCAATAACCTTGCCCAATACCAACGGGAATCGTATCACCTTTGTACCAAGGAGTGCGGTGGCGTGACATTTTCCATTCTCGAGTTGGCATATTTGCCTTACTTTCTTCAAAAATATCAATGCCGGTATAGTCGCCAAAACCGAATTTCATCATCCAAGTAGAAAGCCGATCAATGCCCATGTCGTAAGCCACTTGGTAGTAAAAAGTATCGACCGACTCTTCAATCGACTTAACCACATCAACGCGTCCATGTCCCCAGCGCAACCAGTCACGAAATGGACGCGTATTGGAGTTCGGGATTCGCCAATAACCTGGGTCATTTCGCGTTGTGTTAGGAGTAATGACGCCTTCCTGTAACGCGGAAACGGCTATCATAGGTTTGACCGTAGAGGCCGGTGGATAAATACCTAATGTAATTCGATTGACAAGAGGACGGTCTTTATTATTGAGCAGAGCCGGTACGCTTTGCCGGAAATACCATGGACGAAAGCGTTGGGATCATAGCTTGGGCTTGAGACCATCGCCAAAATGCCATTATCTCTTGGGTCCATAACAACAGCACTGCCGCGACGTCCGTCGAGCAACTGATGCACATACATTTGCAAGTTGATATCGAGATTTAAGACGATATCTTCACCTGGGGTAGGTGGAACGTACTTGAGCGTACGAATAACGCGCCCACGACTGTTAACTTCTACCTCTTGATAACCTGCCGTACCATGGAGTAAGTCTTCGTAGTATTTTTCGATACCTAACTTACCAATATCACGAGTTGCTTGATAGTTAGCTGCTTTTTCTTCTCGAATCAAACGTTGCATATCGCGATCATTAATGCGCGACACATAGCCGATAACGTGCGTTAAAACTTCACTAAATGGATAGTAACGTTTTAGTGTTGCGCTGATTTCAACACCTGGGAAACGGTATTGATTCACCGAAAATACGGCGACTTGTTTTTCATCTAATTGAGTGAGAAGGGGGACAGACTTAAAGCGACGAGTGCGTTTTCGCTCACGCTGGAAGCGTTCGATTTCTTCCGGTGTGATCTCTAAAATCGTTTGTAGCTCTTCGATGGTTTTATCGATGTTTTTAACCTTTTCTGGTGTGATCTCTAAGTTAAAAACAGGTCTGTTTTCAGCAAGTAAGACACCATTGCGATCATAGATAAGACCACGGTTAGGGGCGATTGGAACGATTTTTATCCGGTTGTCATTGGAACGAGTTTGATAGTCTTGATACTGGTTGACCTGAATATTGTACATATTGGCAACCAGCACTCCCATCAAAATGACGATGCCGATAAATGCAACGATAGCGCGATTGGCAAACAAACGCGCTTCGGCTTGATAATCTCGGATTTGACTACGGCGCTTACGAATCATTAACGCTTGGCTCTAAAGTTAAACAATGATCATGAAAATGAATCAACGATTATTCGCGGTGGTAAGGGTGGTTAGCGGTAATGCTCCACGCTCGGTATAAGCTTTCTGCCATCACGATACGAACTAGGGGATGTGGCAACGTCAATGCTGATAATGACCAGCTTTGATCAGCCGCGGCTTTACAGGCTGGTGCTAATCCTTCAGGGCCGCCAATTAAAATGGACACATCACGAGCGTCCAACTTCCAGGCTTCCAATTGCTCGGCCAGTTGCGGTGTATCCCACTTTTTTCCTGGGATATCCAAGGTGACAATGCGGTTACCTTTTGGTACCGCTGCCAACATGGCTTCCCCTTCTTTTTGTAAAATACGGGTAATATCAGCGTTTTTACCCCGTTTACCTGCGGGGATTTCTACCAATTCTAACGGCATATCATGTGGGAAACGACGTCGATACTCTTGAAAGCCTTCTTCGACCCATTTCGGCATTTTTGTCCCAACGGCAATGAGTTGAATTTTCAAACGACTAACCCCAGAGTTTTTCTAGCTGGTATAAAGCGCGGTGTTCTTCCTGCATTACGTGCAACATAGCATCACCCATGTCCAGCACGACCCATTCACCTTCGTTCTCACCTTCCATGCCTAATGGAGCAAGCCCAGCCTTTTTTACTTCTGATGCGACGTGATCTGCGATAGAAGATACATGGCGTTTAGACGTGCCCGTACAGATAATCATGTAGTCTGTCACGCTCGATTTGTCTTCTACATTCAGGATGATGATATCTTCCGCTTTCATATCGTCGGCTTTATCAGCCAAAAAGTCTTTCAATTCTTCGCGAAGCACTCAGTTTTCCTCGGTTTATCTCTTGTCTCGGTTTGTTTTGCACGTATCTAGGGCAAAACAAGGTCGCGCACTATATCACGCTTTGATTTTTAAATTGCCAGCTTAATATCAGGAGAGCTGGTTTCTAGGCTCAATTGATGAATAGTTGGCCAAACGGATTGGTCATATTGGGTTTTCGCTTTTATCTCTGCTTGCGCGAGCACTGAGATAAGTGCGTGTATGCGTTGAGCCGTTAGTCTGGTCAGTGCTGCATTGTATAGTGGCCGCTTGTTTTGCCACACCCGATATTTTTCAAAAACTTGATTCATTCCCATCTGAGTTAAGTCTCTGTGCATACTTAACAACTGATGGAACTCTTTTTGAATACTACGAATAAGTATGACAGATTCAATGCCTTCTGCTTCTAACTGCCTCAATATACGTTGAGCTCGATTGGCTTTACCGGCAAGTACAGCATCTATCCAGTGAAACGTGGTAAAGTGATTGTTGCGACTTAAGGCTTTTTCGAGGCGCACTATCGTCAACTCTCCATCAGGGTAGAGTAGTGCCAGTTTCTCTAGGCTCTGAGAGAGAGCGAATAAATTCCCTTCATGCCATTGTGCGAGCATTTGTAGTGATTGCTGATCGGGCTTGAGTGCTAGCTTTCGGCAGCGTGCTTGGATGAACATCGGCAAGCGTTGCAAGTCTGGTGTCAGGCAACTGACCCAATCTCCTTTTGTACTCAGAGACTTAAACCATTTCGCATTCTCTTGTGCTTTCGTAAGCTTACTACCCACGATGACCAACATGATGTCGTCATGTAGTATGTCACAAAGCGATTGTAGCTCTTTACTAACCGTCGCCGTCACCCCACTTTCTGGGACCTCTAACTCAATGATCTGGCGGCTAGAAAATAAGCTTAATGCCTGAAAGCAATCGTAGACTTGATTCCAATCCAAGTTGGGATCGATGGAAAATCGATGTGTTTCTTCGAAGCCATGCTGTTGCGCTGCTTTCTGGATCGCCTGACGACTCTCCTGAATCAATAGCGGCTCGTTACCAAAGATTAGGTAAACTTGCTTTATTTGTTTGGCTAGGTGATCAGCCAGTTTATCCGCATAAATTCGCATGATGACTAAGAGTTTGTGTTCGTCGCAGGTTCTTGGACGTGACCGGCTTCGTACTCTGCTCGGATACGACCTAGCTGACGCATCATTTGTTTAGCGGCCTGCTGGCGCATCTCATCTTCAATCACATCACGCTCAACAGATTTTGCCAATGCGGTTAGCGGGTTATCAAGGTAATTTCGGTTTACGGTTGTGGTAAAGCTCTTCGAGCCGTATCCAGGAATGGTGACACGGTAGTTCACCACGTACGTCAACTCTTTTTCTGCTGCGCGGCTATTTTGGTACAGTGACAATGTGCGTTCGTCTAGGCTTGCTCTGAGCAAGTGCAAGTTAGGTATACTTGATGATGGTGAAACAAGTTCTACTTTGTTGAGTGTCAGTTCAGATCGCACATAACGGGTTAGCGGGCTGTATTCATCATAACTAGAAAAGGACATGGTGTGCAGTTCTTCCGGAACGGAATATTCGCCACGAAGGTGGAAGCCGCAGGCAGAAAGAAGCCCCGTTAATACCAATACTACTGGCAGTTGAATGGCAGAGAAAAAACGCATTGATTGTATTCATCCTAAATTGAAAGAGGGATTTACCTCAAACCACTTTAAACAAATAGTTTGAGGTAAATAAACAGGGTGATTATTCACCCTGTTTATGACTCATTATTAACGAAATAGTTCGCTAATTATTGAGAGACGAAAAGTTGCAGATTTTGCAATGATCAGTTCGCAACAATATTGAGAAGTTTACCCGGAACGTAAATGACTTTACGGATGGTCTTACCTTCGGTGAATTTAGTCACGTTCTCGTCGTTCAGACCAAGTTCTTCAACTTGTTCTTTGCTTGCGTCAGCAGCAACGGTCAGTTTCGCACGTAGTTTGCCGTTTACTTGAACAACAATGGTCTTCTCGTCTTCAACCAGCGCACTTTCGTCGTAAGTTGGCCATCCAGCGTTATCAATGTCCGATTGACCTAGTGCTGTCCACAACTCGTACGAAATGTGTGGAGTGATAGGGTAAAGCATTGCGACGACTGCTTTCAGTGCTTCATCCAGAATTGCACGGTCTTGAACCGACTCTTGAGGTGCTTTTGCAAGCTTGTTCATCAGCTCCATGATTGCAGCGATAGCGGTATTGAACGTTTGGCGACGAGCGATATCGTCCGTCACTTTCGCAATGGTCTTGTGAACATCACGACGAAGCGCTTTTTGGTCGCTAGAAAGTGCAGCTGCATCCACAGCGTCTGATGCGCCTTTCTCAGTGTGTTCTTTTACCAGTTTCCATACACGTTTCAGGAAGCGGTTCGCACCTTCTACACCAGACTCTTGCCATTCTAGTGTCATGTCTGCTGGAGAAGCGAACATCATGAATAGGCGTACAGTGTCGGCACCGTATTTGTCGACCATCTCTTGCGGGTCAATACCGTTGTTCTTCGACTTAGACATTTTGATCATGCCTGAGTGCTCAACGTTACGACCTTGGTTGTCGACAGCCGATTCGATGCGCCCTTTACCGTCACGCTCTACTTTCACGTCAGTTGGTGCAACCCATTCTTTAGTGCCTTTTTCATTCGTGTGGTAGAACGCGTCCGCTAGCACCATGCCTTGACATAGGAGTTGTTTGAACGGTTCGTCAGACGTCACGTAGCCAGCATCACGTAGAAGTTTATGGAAGAAGCGTGAGTACAATAGGTGCATACAAGCGTGCTCGATACCACCGATGTACTGGTCTACAGGCAGCCAGTAGTTTGCTTTTTCTGGATCTAGGATGTCGTCCGCTTGCGGTGAACAGTAGCGAGCGTAGTACCAAGAAGATTCCATGAACGTATCGAACGTATCTGTCTCTCGTAGCGCTGGCTCACCCTTAAAGGTGGTCTTAGCCCACTCTTTATCTGCTTTGATTGGGCTCGTTACGCCGTCCATGACCACATCTTCAGGAAGAATTACTGGCAGTTGGTCGGCAGGAACAGGATGAACTTCACCATCTTCGGTCGTGACCATAGGGATTGGTGCGCCCCAGTAACGTTGACGAGATACCCCCCAGTCACGAAGACGGAAGTTAACGGTCTTCTTGCCTTTACCTTCTGCTTCAAGCTTGGCGGCGATGGCATCAAATGCTGCTTGGAATTCTAGGCCGTCGAATTCACCAGAATCGAACAGTACCCCTTTTTCTGTGTATGCGACTTCAGAGATATCTAGCTCGCTACCATCAACAGGCTTGATGACGGGTACGATATCTAGACCGTATTTGGTTGCGAATTCAAAATCGCGCTGGTCGTGAGCAGGGACTGCCATAACCGCACCTGTACCATAGTCCATCAGTACGAAGTTGGCGACGTACACTGGTACTTCACGGCCGTTCAATGGATGAATTGCAGTAAGGCCAGTCGCCATACCTTTCTTCTCCATTGTTGCTAGCTCAGCTTCCGCAACTTTGTTGTTCTTACATTCGTCGATAAATGCTGCAAGCTCAGGATTGGTCTCTGCTGCTAATGCTGCAAGAGGGTGACCTGCTGCGATACCTACGTAAGTCACACCCATTAGCGTGTCTGGACGTGTGGTGTAAACTTCCAGATCAGAATGGCCTTTCACTGTGAACTTAAGTTCAACGCCTTCTGAGCGGCCAATCCAGTTACGCTGCATGGTTTTCACCATTTCAGGCCAGCCGTCTAGGTTGTCTAGGTCGTCAAGTAGTTCTTGTGCGTATTCGGTGATTTTGATGAACCACTGAGGGATCTCTTTTTGCTCTACCGGAGTGTCACAACGCCAACAACAGCCGTCTTCGACCTGTTCATTCGCTAAAACCGTTTGGTCATTTGGACACCAGTTCACTGATGACGTCTTCTTGTAAACCAGGCCTTTTTCGTAAAGCTTAGTGAAGAATTCTTGTTCCCAACGGTAGTATTCAGGCGTACATGTGGCGAATTCGCGGTTCCAGTCGTAGCCAAAACCGAGCAACTTAAGTTGGTTCTTCATGTACTCAATGTTTTCGTAAGTCCATGGCGCAGGCGCTGTTTTGTTTTTTACAGCCGCGTTTTCTGCAGGTAGACCGAATGCATCCCAACCGATAGGTTGCATGACATTTTTACCTTGTAGGCGTTGGAAGCGAGAGACTACGTCACCAATGGTATAGTTACGGACGTGACCCATGTGCAGTCGACCACTTGGGTATGGAAACATAGATAAACAGTAGAATTTTTCTTTATTTGGGTCTTCACTTACAACAAAGGTTTTGTTGTCATCCCAGTGCTTTTGAACTTTTTGTTCAATCTCTTGTGGGTTGTATTGCTCTTGCATCGATGGTATCCGTTTATCTTGGAATTTGTGAGTTCGGTTAGAACAGACTTAAATAGATCATCATAGAATACCTAAAGCTAGGGTGCACAACAATAGCCAATCTCTACCCATGCACGCTTAAGTGACATCGGTAGGAGCAAAGATGGAGGTCAGTTATGCCTAAACGTAAAACAGGTTACGAGGAAATGCTCGAGGATGTTATCGAAACCTTGAAGCAAAGTCCGGAAGAAGTGAACAAAGCGATTGAAACGTCGGGCAAAGTGGTGGATGCCGCCAATGACTTGACCAAAGATGAGTTGGCTCTGATTAAAGCTTATATCAAATCCGACTTGAAAGAGTTCTCTGAAAGCTATGAAGAGAGTAAAACCGGGCCGTTCTATCTAACAATTGCCGATTCTATTTGGCAAGGGTTATTGGAAATTACCGATCGTACAAAAATCGAATGGATGGAGTTGTTTGACGATCTTGAGCACCAAGGTTTGTATGAAGTTGGCGATGTGATCGGTTTAGGGACACTGGTATGTGATGAATGCGGCCATAAGACAACCTATAATCATCCCACCGTGGTTATCCCATGCATTAAATGCGGTCACACAGGCTTTAGTCGCCAGCCACTAAAACCTTAGCTCGAATAAAAAAGAGGCTATCAAGCCTCTTTTTTTGTTCGTGTGTGACTGATTTTTCTGCGCGTGTGACTGATGCGTTATAGCGTTGCAAATAAGTATTTGAGTTTTTACTTATCCTTAATGGACTTATTACTTACTCTCGGTAACCACCAGGCAAGGATTAGGCTGAGTGCCACCCAGATATACAACGGCCAGGTACCAAAAATACGGTATGGCGTTTTTCCATCAGTGGGAGCTACTTCAGCGCGTAGAACCGCAGTTGTAAACTGAGGGACTTGTTCGATAATCTTACCTTTGTGATCTGTCACCGCGGTTAAACCATTGTTGGTTGAACGAATCAGAGGCTTGCCTAACTCCAACGCGCGCATCCGAGCTATTTCCATATGTTGTAGTGGTCCGATAGAGTGTCCAAACCATGCATCGTTTGATAACGTTAAGATGAAGTCAGTGTCGTCGGTGATGTTTTGACGCACTTGCTCATTAAAGATAATTTCATAACACAGTGCTGGCGCCATATGTTTGCCATTTGCGACGATGTTTGGCTGGATAAAATCCCCACGACTGAACGATGACATCGGTAAGTTAAAGAACGGCGCGAGTGGACGCAGGATATTTTCAAACGGTACAAATTCCCCAAACGGCAGTAGATGGTGTTTGTGATATCGCTGTGTCATATCAAAGCTGTAGTCACCGTATGGTGTGGTGCCGAGTGCTAAAATACTATTGTAAAACTGATGATCGTCGGTTTGATTCACGACCCCAGTAACGATCGCACTGTGATTGTTCTTTGCTGCACTATCGATGTTTTTGAGAAATGACGCCACTTCGATCTCGAAGGCTGGGATCGCAGCCTCTGGCCAGACAATGATATCGGCATCCCAGTTTTCTCGGGTCAGGTCAGTGTACTTCATGATCGTAGGCCAGCGTTGACTCGGCAACCATTTTAATTTCTGATCGACATTACCTTGGAGTAGAGCAACTTTGGTCGTGTCCTGCAAACGTGGAGTGACCCAATCGTACTGGCGAATACCAAACCCTGTACTGAGCAGTACCACAGGAATAACAACGACTAACCATTGTTTATGAAGCCAAGCGTAAGCCATAGCCCCGGCAGAGATAACAACTAATAGGGTCAGAAGTTCCACACCACCAATTGGCGCAAAGCTGGCAAATGGGGCATCAATTTGACTGTACCCTAGCCACAACCAAGGGAACCCAGTCATAACCCATCCGCGTAGCCAATCGGTAATCAGCCAAAGCGCAGGCGTAGCTAGCAGTACTTGGCTTAAGGTCAGTGAGGGAAAGAGTCGATTATTGAGCCAAGCAAACAGGCCAGAGTAGATGGCTAAATAGGCCACCAATAACGCCATCAAAAATACGTTGGCAATCAGTGGCATTCCGCCAAAGCCAGATATACTGACGTAAACCCAGCTAACGCCAGTTGCAAACTGGCCAAGTCCCCAGGAGTAACCTATCCAAAGCGCGCGTTTTGGTGTCTGCTTTGCGAGAAGAATAAGCAATAGTGCCGGGCTGAGGATCGCCAATGGCCACAGTTGGTAAGGGGCAAAGGCTAATGTAGTGGAGGCGCCAACAAAAGCGGCCGCTAAGGGCCGCTTGAGGCGATGAAAGAATTCATTCATCATTATTATTTTCTGATATTCCCTACAGGGTATCGCGTTACTCTTGAGCCGCTTCTACCAGTGTCTCTTCATCTGGAATGGTGACTTGGAGTTGAATGACACGACGGTTATCGGCAGCGGTGACTTTGAAGTTATAGCCCTCAATTTCGACAAGCTCACCTCGTGACGGTAGGTGACCAAAGGCAGTCATAACCATACCACCGACAGTGTCTACCTCTTCATCACTGAAGTTGGTACCGAACGTGGCATTAAATTCTTCAATAGTTGTTAACGCTCGAACGGCAAACGTATGCTTGCTAAGCTTACGAATATCGGTTTCTTCATCATCATCGAACTCATCTTCAATATCGCCAACGATCTCTTCGAGGATATCTTCGATGGTTACCAGTCCAGATACTCCACCAAACTCGTCGACAACGATCGCCATATGGTAGCGTTCTTCTCGGAATTCTTTTAGCAAGCGATCAACGCGTTTGCTTTCCGGAACGACCACAGCAGGTCGAATGACCTCTTCGATGTCAAATGGGTTGCTGTCAGAGCCTAAGTATTTAAGTAAGTCCTTCGCGAGCAGAATGCCTTCCACATGGTCTTTGTCCTCGCTGATCACAGGGTAGCGAGAGTGTTGCGCATCGGTGATCAACATGACGAGCGTATCGAGATCGTCTTTTCGATCAACCGTGACCATTTGCGAGCGTGGCAACATAATGTCTCGCACTCGCATTTCGGCGATCTCCATAACACCCTCAAGCATGTCTCGGGTATCGTGGTCGATCAGGTCATTAACTTCAGAGTCGCGGATCACATCCACAAGCTCTTGGCGGTCTTTTGGATCGCCTTGAAAGAGTTGACCTAAGCGTTCAAAGAAGGACTTTCTACTCGGACCTTCTGCCTTTTCTTTCTGCCCTTCGTTGGATGCGGGGGGCGAATTATCTTCGTTCATTGTTTCTCAAGTAAGTAACGCTATCAGAAGTGTGATAGCTCACATAGAAAGGCACATACGAGAATACTGTGAGTAATTTGCCTTTCACAATCGAGTGGCTTAACGCTACTCTTTTTCTGCGAGGTATGGGTCGTCATAACCCATGCCTTGCAAGATTTCCGTTTCGAGGGACTCCATCTCTTCGGCTTCGTCATCCTCAATATGATCATAACCTAGCAGATGCAAGCTACCATGTACAACCATATGTGCCCAGTGAGCTAATAGCGGTTTGTTTTGCTCAGCCGCCTCGTTTTCAACAACTTGTCGGCAAATGATCAAGTCACCTAATAGATCCAATTCCATACCCGGTGGGGCTTCAAAAGGGAACGAAAGCACATTGGTTGGTTTATCTTTGCCACGATAATCATAATTCAATGTATGGCTTTCTTGCTCATCCACAACGCGTATGGTGACTTCTGCTTGTGGTTGAAAAAGAGGGATAGTCTTGTCCAACCATAATTGGAAGTCTTGTTTAGAAGGTAACCCTTCTTCACTTTTGACTGCCAGTTGCAGATCGAGTTCAATCGCCATAGTTATTCCTTCGTTGCAGTAGCTTGAGTGTTTAGCTCAGCTTTGGCAGCTTCAAGTAATTTGGCATCACGCTCTTCACGACGACGCTTTTCAAACTCTTTACGCTCTTTCTGATCTTGCGCTTCCCATTTCTCATAGGCGTTAACGATACGAGCAACAACAGGGTGACGCACGACGTCGTCGGCGAGGAAGAAGTTGAAGCTGATATCATCCACTTCGTTTAGTACTTCAATCGCATGACGCAAACCCGATTTAGCGCCGCGCGGTAAGTCGATCTGGGTTACGTCACCAGTGATCACTGCACGAGAGTTAAAGCCAATACGTGTGAGGAACATTTTCATTTGTTCTACCGTGGTGTTTTGGCTCTCATCGAGAATAATAAATGCGTCGTTCAGGGTACGACCACGCATGTATGCAAGTGGGGCGACTTCAATTACGTTACGCTCAATCAGTTTCTCAACCCGTTCAAAGCCTAGCATTTCAAATAATGCATCGTACAGTGGACGAAGGTATGGGTCGACTTTCTGGCTCAAGTCTCCTGGCAGGAAACCGAGTTTTTCGCCAGCTTCAACCGCTGGACGAGTCAGCAAAATACGACGAATCTCTTGGCGTTCAAGCGCATCAACTGCTGCTGCAACCGCAAGGTAAGTCTTACCTGTACCCGCAGGACCTATACCAAATGAGATATCGTGTGTCACCATATTAACTAAGTATTGAGCTTGATTCGGAGTACGTGGCTTAATGACTCCCTTCTTCGTCTTGACGAACACCTCTTTACCGTGCTCGATATTTGACTCAGTGTTTTGCTCTAACACCCCTGACTCTTTGATCGCAAGATGGATCTGTTCAGGCTCGATATCTGGGATCTCACCGCGTACTGGTGCGGTATCCACGTAAAGCGTTTTGAGAATATCTAGCGCAGCCGCTGAGGTATGGGGCTTACCTACGATAGTAAAATGATCACTACGGTGGTTGATTTCAACGCCCAAGCGGCGTTCTAAATGCTTGATATTATCATCGAATGGACCGCACAGGCTTGCAAGACGGCGGTTGTCTGAAGGTTCTAGATTGATTTCTAGAGTTACGATTTTATTGCTCAATGTTGCCTCTCATTTTATGCCACCTTGCAGAAGCCCGATTTAGACCGGGCTTCTAATGGCTTTACATACCTTCTTCTAAGATGGTTACTTAGTCAGGTAATTTCAAGCTTTAAGGCGTAAAAGTCGCTACACCTAGCTCATCTTCGCGGCGGGTTTTCGCCATCATTTGCGTTGGAGAAATCACGCTACGAAGGTCCATGTCTTTTTCTGTACGTACTAGCTCACCACGTAGTGAGTTTGCAAATACATCTACAATCTTCACATCAACGAACTGACCAATGAGGTCTGCACTACCTTCAAAGTTTACTACACGGTTGTTTTCTGTACGAGCACGCAGTTCCATTAGATTTTTCTTAGATGGCCCTTCAACCAATACGCGTTGCTCAGTACCTAGCATTAGACGAGAGTAACGCATAGCCTGAGCGTTAATTGTTTGTTGGAGCTCATACAGGCGCTCTTTTTTCACTTCCTCTGACAGATCACATGGGTAATCAGCGGCAGGCGTACCTGGGCGAGGAGAGAAGATAAAGCTGAAGCTCATATCAAAGTCGACGTCTTTGATAAGCTTCATCGTGTCTTGGAAGTCTTTGTCCGTTTCACCTGGGAAGCCAACAATAAAGTCAGAACTGATTTGGATATCAGGACGTGCTTTGCGTAGCTTACGGATGATCGATTTGTACTCAATGCCTGTGTGCGGACGCTTCATCATTGTCAGAACGCGATCACTACCACTTTGTACTGGCAAGTGTAGGAAGCTTACGAGTTCAGGCGTATCTTCATAAACAGCGATGATATCGTCAGTAAACTCTAGTGGGTGGCTAGTGGTAAAGCGGATACGATCGATACCGTCGATGGATGCGACCAGGCGAAGCAATTCTGCAAACGAACAGATCTCACCATCGTGAGTAGACCCACGGTACGCATTCACGTTCTGACCTAGCAAATTGACTTCACGTACGCCTTGCTCGGCAAGCTGTGCGATTTCGAATAGCACGTCGTCCATTGGGCGGCTAACTTCTTCACCACGTGTGTATGGCACTACGCAGTATGTACAGTATTTAGAGCAGCCTTCCATAATGGATACGAATGCTGTCGCGCCTTCAGCACGAGGCTCTGGTAGACGGTCGAATTTTTCAATCTCTGGGAATGAAATGTCCATGACCGGAGCGTCATCTGACTGAGACTGTTTGATCATCTCTGGCAGGCGGTGCAATGTTTGAGGACCAAAGATCACGTCAACAAAAGGTGCGCGTTCACGAATGTGGTCACCTTCTTGCGTTGCTACGCAACCACCCACGCCAATCACGACGCCTGCTTTTTTGTCTTTTAGCGTTTTCCAACGACCTAGCTGATGGAATACCTTCTCTTGTGCTTTTTCACGGATAGAACAGGTATTAAGTAGTAATACGTCTGCTTCTTCTGGTTCTTCTGTCAGCTCGTAGCCGTTAGTCGCATTCAGTAGATCCGCCATTTTTGATGAATCGTATTCGTTCATCTGGCAGCCCCAGGTTTTAATTAGCAGTTTTTTACTCATGTTGTTCGCTCGATCGTTAGTTTAAATTAAGGGAGCAAATCGCCCAATGTTTCCAGAAAGTCACCGATATAATAGCAGTTGTGGTGACCAAGTTTTAGCCGCCGTCTCGACGGTAAGCGGCGTATTGTACTGCTTTAAAAAGCACCTGACTAGTGATCTGGTCAATTCTCTGCAAAGCCTGATGAAATCAGGGGATTCGCTTTATGTTGAACAAGGTTTTTGACCATAAAAACGAATGAAAAAATCTAGCTTACTGAGCAGTATATATAGAGAGATGATGTCAAAAGTGAGGGGCTCTATATAGCCATAACTAAAGATAAACCGTTTTGTAAATGCTTGGGTGAGACGTACAATGAAAAAAGCTGGTGAATCAAGATAATGAAGAACAAAAAATGAACAGATATGACATCGCAGTAATAGGCGGAGGTATGGTCGGTGCAGCAATGGCGATAGGTTTTGCTCAGCAGGGCAGAAGTGTAGTTGTTGTTGAGGGAAACGAACCAAAACCGTTTGATAGCTCTCAAGCTATGGATATACGCGTATCCGCTATTTCTCATCAATCCGTGTCACTTCTTGAGTCGTTGGGTGCATGGGCGTCAATTAAAGCGATGCGTGTCTGTCCCTACCGTCGTTTGGAAACTTGGGAACACCCTGAATGTCGTACTCGATTTCATTCGGAGGAATTATCCCTTGAGCAACTTGGTTACATTGCAGAAAACCGCCTCATTCAATTAGGGTTATGGCAAGCCTTTGGGCAGTACGATAACCTGACTCTTGAATGCCCAGAACGCTTAAAAACCATAGAATTTGAACAGTGTAATCGCGTGACTCTAGAGAGTGGCAAGCAATTTGAGGCGCAGTGGGTGATCGGTGCTGATGGTGCAAACTCGAAAGTGCGTCAATTGGCCGGAATTGGAATTACTGCGTGGGATTACCGTCAACATTGCATGTTGATCAATGTGAAGACTGAATTACCGCAACAAGATATTACGTGGCAGCAGTTTACGCCCTCTGGTCCGCGTTCTTTCTTGCCATTATGTTCTTTCGAAGATGAAGGAACTGAATTAGGGCAAGGTTCATTAGTTTGGTATGACTCACCCGCCCGTATTAAACAGTTGTGCTCCATGACGAAGTCTCAGCTGAGAGCTGAGATCTTACATCACTTCCCGAAAGAGCTCGGTGACATTGAAGTACTGCAGTTTGGCTCGTTCCCTTTGACTCGTCGTCATGCTCAGTCCTATTCGAATAAAGGGTGTGTCCTTGTTGGTGATTCAGCACATACTATCAATCCACTCGCCGGCCAGGGAGTAAATCTAGGCTTTAAGGATGTTGATGTTCTACTAAAAGTGACACAAAACCAGAATGAGTTAAGTGATGCGCTATTGGCGAAATATGAGCGTTCTCGTCGTCCAGATAACCTACTGATGCAGACAGGGATGGATTTCTTCTACAAAGGTTTTAGTAATGATCTGGGTCCATTAAAGTTTGCACGCAATGCGGCACTAAAATTGGCTGAGCACTCTGGACCAATCAAATCCCAAGTTCTTAAATACGCACTCGGCATGTGATTGCTGCCAGTTTTTGTGGATAGATAGAAAAAAAGCGAGCATTAAGCTCGCTTTTTTAATCCGGTCAATTAATACCAATGGTAGTTAATTCACCGAGTCCAGAAAAAGAAAAAACCCAGCAACTTAATACTGGGTTTCAAATAATGGTGCGGAAGGAGAGACTTGAACTCTCACACCTTGCGGCGCCAGAACCTAAATCTGGTGCGTCTACCAATTCCGCCACTTCCGCATCTTATTTATAGTTATCAAGGCGATTGGTGAACCTCGAAAACGTTGTATATGGCAGGGCTACCTGGATTCGAACCAGGGAATGGCGGCATCAAAAGCCGCTGCCTTACCGCTTGGCGATAGCCTAAAGCATAGTCTAAAAACTATGATCTTTCCATAAAGGAAAGAATGGTGCGGAAGGAGAGACTTGAACTCTCACACCTTACGGCGCCAGAACCTAAATCTGGTGCGTCTACCAATTCCGCCACTTCCGCACAGGTTTGATATTGTAGATTATTTAAGATGGTGCGGAAGGAGAGACTTGAACTCTCACACCTTGCGGCGCCAGAACCTAAATCTGGTGCGTCTACCAATTCCGCCACTTCCGCATCTTAAAATCTACACGATTATTAGCGTTAGCTAGTAATCGAATCAATGGTGGCTACGACGGGATTCGAACCTGTGACCCCATCATTATGAGTGATGTGCTCTAACCAGCTGAGCTACGTAGCCATTTTAAATTTTTAATCAAGAATGGTGCGGAAGGAGAGACTTGAACTCTCACACCTTACGGCGCCAGAACCTAAATCTGGTGCGTCTACCAATTCCGCCACTTCCGCATCTTGATTTATAGTTATCAAGGTGATTGGTGAACCTCGATAACGTTCCTGTATTTCAAGGAACCTTTATTTCAAAGAAATAATGGCAGGGCTACCTGGATTCGAACCAGGGAATGGCGGCATCAAAAGCCGCTGCCTTACCGCTTGGCGATAGCCTACAGGTCAATAGTCATGAGACTATTAATCTTTCTAATAAAGAAAGAATGGTGCGGAAGGAGAGACTTGAACTCTCACACCTTGCGGCGCCAGAACCTAAATCTGGTGCGTCTACCAATTCCGCCACTTCCGCAACTTATTCGTAGTTATCAAGGTAATTGGTAAAACCTAAATAACGTTGTTTATGGTGGCTACGACGGGATTCGAACCTGTGACCCCATCATTATGAGTGATGTGCTCTAACCAGCTGAGCTACGTAGCCATTTTAAACTTTTAATCAAGAATGGTGCGGAAGGAGAGACTTGAACTCTCACACCTTGCGGCGCCAGAACCTAAATCTGGTGCGTCTACCAATTCCGCCACTTCCGCATCTTGATTTATAGTTATCAAGGTGATTGGTGAACCTAGATAACGTTCCTGTATTTCAAGGAACCTTTATTTCAAAGAAATAATGGCAGGGCTACCTGGATTCGAACCAGGGAATGGCGGCATCAAAAGCCGCTGCCTTACCGCTTGGCGATAGCCTACAGGTCAATAGTCGTGAGACTATTAATCTTTCTAATAAAGAAAGAATGGTGCGGAAGGAGAGACTTGAACTCTCACACCTTGCGGCGCCAGAACCTAAATCTGGTGCGTCTACCAATTCCGCCACTTCCGCATCTTATTTATAGTGATCAAGGT